>DACG01000006.1 GCA_002494725.1 Geoglobus sp. UBA235 | reverse complement strand
TAGCAAGAAGCTGAGTTATGCGAGGAGGTGGATTAGTAAATTCCTGATAGGTTAAGTTTGTTATGTCCGACACTATAAATGGAAGGAGAACCGCCAAAAAGCATTGGCCATCTCTAAGAATCTAAAGTCAGTTAGCGGCTTTGTACTCTTAAAAGGTTTTGAAAATATTATGAAATTCCATCTCGCAAGTGAGGGATCCAAATAGAGCTAATCCTTGAAACTCTTCAAACTGTAAAGAATTCTCAGTTCCTTGACCCCCTGGATTTCTCTCGCCTTTTCCGCAATTTTCTCGATGATCTCCCGATTTACCGCGTGCACCATGAAGTATATGGGGTAGTTCCAGTTTTCAGGCACCTCTCTCTGGACGAGGTGGGTTATCTCGGGAATTTTTTTCAGAAGTCTCTCCGCAACCTTCTCTGGCTCGTCCGTCTTTATCAGGTTCATCCCGTTCTCCTTAAATCCCGCTTTATGTCCGTTCAGAACAGCATAGAAGTCCCTGACCACCCTCTTTTCTATCAGTTCAGCTATCAGATCCGCAAGCTCTCCTTCAGAATAACCGTACTTTTCCGCAAACTTTCTGAACGGCCTCTCCTCGATGCCGAAGTTCCTCTCCATGTCTCTGAGCATTGTCCCATCAATTCCGATCTCCTCGACCTTCGGAACATCTACTTTCTCCTCAGCTCTCGTGCTGAAGGAGACCCCCCTGAATAGATCGTACTTCACGTCCATCTTGTAAACTCTTACACTCGGAAGAACGACGTAGTTCTCAACACCGCACCTTTCCATAATTTCCCTCGTCCTCTCGAACAGCTCCTCCCTGCTCGGCGCCTTTATCGTGAACCAGATGTTGTAAACCTCGTGCACCCTCAGAAAGTTGTGCTTTACCCCTCTCTCGGCGTTTATTATCTCAACAGCCCTTTCAAGATTGCCCCTGACCTCAGCTCCTACAAGAGCGGCGTGGCTTATCCCCCTGAACGCCCTGTAGTTGAGCTGGGGTCCTACCTTCTTGACAACCCCTGCCTTGAGATACTCGTTCAGCTTTCCTGTGACATAGCTCTCATCCTTACCGAGTATTTCAGCCAAATCCTGAAATGGAGATTCTGTGACAGGCATTTCGTACTGGGCCTTCATGAGAAGATCCTTATCCATGAAAAACACCTCAGAAGTTTATTTTAACTGCATCATCCTTGATCTCTCTTTTCCCCTTCATGAAATCCTCAAGAAACTCAATCGCATACCTCTTTGCCTCCTCGACCCTGCCCTCACTGACAAGCTTCCTGAATCCTCCATCACTGCTGATGGCAAAGTACATTTTCATCCTCACTCTCACCGGAACTTCATTTTCCTTCATGTACTTCTTCAAATAGTCCATTGCTTTCAGAAGATTGAGAGTTTCCTCATCATCTCCAAGCATTTCAGCAATCCTGTCCCTGACAATTCTGGCAACAACCCCGCTTTTTCCTTCTGTGGTGACTGCAAATTTTATTCCTTCAATTTCACCCTCGAAGGGTACAACAACCTCGGTTTTCTCGGCATCGTTTGCAAGATTTACGAGAGCCTTGTGTTTTCTTGCAAGTTCGATAATTTTTTCATTCAGCCCGGTATCCGGGACTGCAACCGTAACAAGGTCACACCACTTTAAATGCTCCTCAAGAAGCTCTTTATCTCTTGCATCCCCTTTAACAAGCTCAACATCAAGATTGCTGAGCTCTTCTGAGAATTCAATGCTAATAACCCTGACATTTGCTCCAGCTTCCATGAATTTTCTCGCCCTGCTTGCTCCAACCCCTCCTCCACCTATCACAAGGACGTTTTTTCCGTTAAAATCAATGTAAAGCGGGATTCTCAAATACACCACCGGAAAAGAGGTTTAGCGGAGGCTAAATAAAATTAACTGAGAAGATAATCCAGAGCATCCTTCCAGCCGGCATTCTCGTGAACAATCATCGCTATTGCCTCGGTCATCCTTCTGGGGTTTTCTGCCTGAAAGATGTTCCTGCCAATGGCCACCCCACTGGCTCCAGCTTCCATTGCCATATCAACCATTTTCAGAATGTCTTCGGTGCTCTCCATCTTCTCACCACCTGCAACAACAACAGGTACAGGGGAGCCATCAACCACCTTTTTGAATGTATCAACACTCCCTGTGAAATTCGTCTTCACTATGTCTGCTCCAAGCTCTGCTCCAACTCTGACAGCAAGAGATACAGCTTTCTCATCAAACTGGTTTATTCCATTCCCTCTGGGATACATCATCGCAAGCAGCGGCATTCCCCACTCCCTGCAGTCCCTGCTTATCTTTCCGAGTTTTATCAGCTGTTCGGCCTCAGTATTGCTTCCGACATTTATGTGAACGCTGACAGCATCAGCTCCGAGCTTTATCGCCTCCTCCACAGTTGCAATGAGCACCTTTTCATTCGGATCAGGAGCAAGCTTTGTTGAGGCTGAAAGATGGACAATAAGCCCAACATCCTTCCCGTACCCTCTGTGACCGAAGCCAACAACTCCCTTATGGACAACAACAGCATTCGCTCCACCTTCTGCCACCTCATTTATGGTTTCTCTGAGGTTCACAATCCCTCTTATCGGACCCATGCTCACTCCATGATCCAGAGGCACTATGACGGTGTTTCCGCTTTTTCTGTTTATTATGCGTTCAAGTCTTATCCTTTTGCCCACCTCCATTTCCCATCACCTTGTTAGTTTGAGACACATTAGCAAAGATTTATAAATGTTGTGCTTTTGACTGGTGAGTGAGAAGCTCAAAACCATTAAATCACGACTCAAAATCGGGCCATCATGTATCGGGGTCTCGCGATAGTGTTCGGTTTCTATTTCCTCGAGGAGCTTCTCTCAAAGGTTCTTGGCCTAATGATTCCGGGAAGTGTTCTCGGTATGATCCTCCTCACCATCGCACTGTTCTCTGAGGTCATCCGGGTGGAGTGGTGCGAGAAGGAGGCCGAGTTCTTCGTCAGGCACATGAGCATTCTGTTCGTCCCTCCGGGAGCGGGAGTTATACTTTACCTTGATCTGATAAAATCTGAACTTCTGCCAATCGCCGCAGCACTCTTCATCAGCTTCTTCGCAACCCTCCTCATCACCGCAAAAACGGTGGAGGTGCTGAGATGAACCCCTTCGGGATCTTCATCACTCTCGCTCTCTACTACGTTTTTACGGAGATATACTCTCGAAAAAGAGTGTTTATTCTCAATCCGGTTCTCCTCACGATCCTGAGCATAGTTCTGATCCTCTACCTTTCAGGGATCAGCTACGATTACTACAACGAAAGTTCCCGGATACTCACCTTCCTGCTCGGCCCGGCTGTTGTTAGCCTTGCAGTGCCGCTGTACAGGCAGAGGGAGTACATTTACAGGTACTCAAGGCAGATATTCGCCGGCATAGTTGTTGGTGGACTTGTGGCAATAATCAGCGCGGTTCTTGCTGTATCAGCGCTCGGAGGGAGTGAGGCTGTTGCAAGAAGCATAGCCCCCAAGAGCATCACCACCGCAATTGCGATAGGCGTGAGTGAGAAGATATCTGGCATCCCATCGCTGACGGCAGTCCTTGTGATTCTGACAGGCATAATGGGAAATGCCGCAGGCGTTGAGGTTATGAATGCGGCAAAAATAAGGGACAGGGTTGCGAGGGGGCTTGCGATGGGAGTCACGGCTCACGGGCTTGGAACCGCGAGGATCATTCTGGACGATGAAGTGAGTGGTGCTGTGAGCGGGCTTGGAATGGCCCTGAACGGAATATTCACGTCCATACTCCTGCCATTCCTGGCAGTTATCCTGTTCTAAGACTTTTCCAGCTCTTTCTTTATCGCATTTCTGAGCTTCTCGGCGATAATTTTACCGTCAACCTTCCCTCGAAACTCCTTCATCACCAGCCCCATTAAAGGTTTGAAGGCATGCTCTCTCCTTTCTGCTATCAGATCTCTCTTCTCCTCAATCAGCCTCGCAATGAAGTCGTCGAGATCCTGTGAGGGAGAGAGTCTTGAAAGGATTTCCTCCTCTCCAAGTTTCTCTTCCGTCAGAATTTTCAGCACCTCCTCTGCTCCCTCCTTGGCTATCTTTCCGTCCCTTATAAGCGAGAGGGTGAGCCTGAAGTCCTCAATGCCGAGACCGTCAACGTTGTAGCCATCCTTTCTTAGCTGGGACGGAATTATGTGCAGAACCCTCGCTGCGATGCTCGCCCCCACGCTTTCCGCAAATTCCTCGAAGATCTCGCTGTACCTCGGGTCCGCCATTATCATCGCAAGATCCTCTGCGAGGCCGAACTGCTCAACGTATCTCTTCGCCCTGTCCTCTATGAGCTCAGGCACATCAACGCTCCTCATCTCCTCGTCTATCCTGACAGGAGGAACGTCAGTCTCGGGATACATTCTGGCAGCTCCGGGCAGAGGTCTGAGGTAGGATGTGGTTCCGTCCTCATTTGCCCTCCTCGTTTCCTCCGGAACACCGACGAGACAGAACTTTGCCCTTTCAGTTATTCTCAGCAGTGCATTTCTCACTCTGCGCTCGTCTCCCGAGGCTATGATGACCGCGTCGCCATCTTTCGCACTGACGGCCCTTCTCAGCTCCTCCACTTCCTCCTGGCTTATGCCGTAAGCTGGAAGCTCATCGGTGTGGAATATCCCTCCAAGGCCAAAGGTTTTGGCTATATCTGCAAATTCGGTTCCAAGCCTCCTGCCGGGCTGGATTTCCATGCCCACGAGCCCCGAAAAACCCTCAAGCTTCACGGCCATTAGCGCCTTTGCTCTCTTCAGAATCTTGGATCTGGTGTTTGCAAAGACCTCCTTAACATCGAAGATCTCCTCGCAGACCTTGGCGTTCCTCCTCCTCAGCTCATCCCTGATCTTCAGCAGGTTAACCTGCCTGATTACCTCGTACTCGACAATTCTGTCGAGGATGTCCACATCCTGCACGCCCTTTATCTCAACCCTCGCCCCATGCTCTATCGAAATGTTCACGTCCTGCCTTATGGTTCCAAGTCCCCTCTTGACCTTCCCCGTGCTCCTGAGAATCATTCCGAGCTTCTTAGCCACCTTCTTTGCAAGTTCAGGCGAGTCAATGTCCGGCCCCGTCCCGATCTCCACCAGCGGAATTCCAAGTCTGTCGAGGGAGTAAACAACCTCTCCCCCGCGTTCCTCAACCTTCTTCGCCGCCTCCTCTTCAATGCAGAGGGTTGCAACTCCAATTTTCCTTCCATCAACCTCTAAATAGCCGTCGAAGGCGAGCAGAGCTGTTCTCTGGAAGCCCGTGGTGTTGCTTCCGTCTATGACGATCTTCCTCATCACGTGCAGCTCATCGACAAGCTCCATGTTCAGCATCTTCGCAATCTGAATGCCTATGAGTAAGGCCTCGCGGTTGATCTCTGTCGGAGGCTCCTCGTCAGCCTCAACCAGACATGTGGTGTCGTAAAACTTGTAGATGAACTTTCTGCTCCTCATTACCTCTTCCCTTGCAGCCCTGTCCTCAGTTCCCAGTTCGCTTCTCTTCAGCCTCAGATATCTGAAAAACTCGAAGCTCGCATCCTCAGTTTCTCTCAGCTCGGTGGGACATCTGCAGAAGAGCTTGTGTCTGGTGTCGAGCTGCTGGTGAATCTCTATGCCAACCCTGAGTCCGAGATCAGCGTAATTCATCAAGCTCTGAATGGAGCAGGAGGTATTAAGGTTTTCCATGCACGGGCTTGAAGGTGTGGCTTCGATGACTCGAAGTTCTGGACGGGAAGCAGTTATATACTTCCCCGAGAACAGGCTGTATGGTCGAGGTCGTCGTGAACGGCATAAGGGCCACCTACGATGTCAGAGGAGAAAGGGGTGTTCTGCTGTGCCCCCCTCACCCCCTGATGGGTGGGAACAGATTTGACGTGAGGCTCGAGAGGATAAGCTCCGCCCTGCACAGGGCCGGTTTTTCGACCCTCCGCTTCGACTACAGGCAACCCTTCAGAAACGGTGTGGGAGAGGTTGAGGATACGAGGTACATGCTTCTGTATATGAAGGAGAGGCACGAATTCGTTGCTGTTGTGGGTTACTCCTTTGGTGCTGTTGTTGCCAGCAACATTGCCAGCGAAAGCGACGCCCTTGTTCTGATCTCTCCGCTGAGAAGACTGCATGAGATTGAGCTGAAGGATTCAGGCGTTCCCAAACTGATCATTTATGCGAGTTACGATGACATTGTGAGTGTTGAGGAGTCGAGGAAAATTGCTGAGATGCTCAGCGAACCCAGGAGGGTTGTTGAGCTCGAGACGGATCACTTTTACACGGGAAGGATGGATGCCCTGGTTAAGGAGGTTACAGATTTTCTGACGATGCTGGATTAGTATGGCAGTCCGTAATGTTCCACAGCAAGATCTGCAATTCCAAGCTTTTCCAGAATTTTAATCGGCACCTGCATCGATACCTGAACTATCCCGGGCAGCCTTCCAATTTCCACAGCACCCGTAATTGTAACTCTGTTCAGCACCTCCTCAAGTCTCATTCCCAAAAGATTTGCAGCTCTTTCGAATCCCTTAGTGGCTGCTTCGTTGATTGTCGGCCCGGAACCTATAATTTGCAGCGGCGCAGCTGGCTCAATTTCAATTCCATTTTTTCTTGCAAGAGTCGCTACAATTTCCCACTCATCCTCTCTCCAGGGTTTTGCAAGGGGTGGAAGGTCCTCTTCGGGGGGCAGCAGAATAGGACCCTCAAGTCTCAGTCCTTTAAGCACTGAAACGGTGACAGTTGTTTCAGCCGAAACATCTGCTGTATGTCCTGCCACCTCACCATCCCCCTGCATTGCATGAACATCTCCAGCATATACTCCTCCGCCATCAACCTTTACAGGGGCGATTACAACACACCCCTCTCTTACAGAGTCAACATCGAGATGCCCGTCAGTTAGAGAGGTCTCGTACTGCTCCTTGGTTATGGCGAACTGGTGAGGCGCATCAATAAGAAATGTTCCGAAATCTCCAGCGTTGTGGGAGTCTGGAATGTTTACTGCAGGAACCGTACCAAGCTGACCGATATGGGGTCGCACTCTTGCAACTAACCCTGGCAAGTCTGCCTTTCCAAAGACGAGGACAGGGACCTGTTTTGAGTTCTCCGGAATTGAGGAGAATTCACGATATCTTTCGGCCACTTCTCTGGCCAGTTTTTCATCAACCGAGAATGCGAATCCACGATCAAAGATAAGAGTGTACCCGTGGATCATTCTGAAAGGGGATGCTGGAGCACCGCATTTTCTGCATCTGACTGCTTGTTGCCCGGTTCCCTCCACCTCATACTCGGGCCACATCTCACCGCAACCGGGACATTTCTTTGCCACAAATGGGTCACCCACAAAAGCACCATCCACAGGGCTGTCCACTCCTGAGCTGGCGGCCTTGGAGATAACTCTGATCTCCTCAACCTTTATCACAATTGCATCTCCCGCTCTTGCTCCCTCCACTCTCACAGGCATGGCGACCTCATGACCCCCTCTGATGTTTGGTGTGATCATGGGACCCCAGCATCCCGGAGATGTGGCAAAGACTATCCTTCCACCATCTGCAACCTCTCCTGCCATTTCTACATCAGGTTCGATTATTCCATCTGTCAGTCTGACATTGTACAGAACATCTTCAGCCCTTTATGCCATGTATGATAATTTAAAAAAGCCAGATAAAAGCTTATTGATGGTCTAAGAATGGAGATGGGATGATGTGATATCTCACTGTGGGATCTTTTTTGAAATCAGCCGAAAACACTTTTTGAGGTTCGAAAATGCGTTTTACCGCAAACTTCAAAACACCTCAATCCTTAAAAATTAATCCGGAACTCCTTAGCTCATGGATATTCTCAGAAACACAATAAAAAGAGTCTCCCATGAACTCTCAGGAAGAGAGGTTGTGACTGCTGAGGAGATCAAAAGAATTGCCATGACAGTTCTTCTTGAATTTTATGATGGAAGTCAGAGTGTTGACTTTCAGGAAATCATCGATGGGGTCGTTGAGAGCCTCTGTGAGGAGCCTTCAACAATAAACAGCCTTCACTATCCTGAAACCCTGAAGCTGAATGAGATTGAGTTCAGACATGCCCACACATGCTCCCCAACTCAGGAGCTTGTCGGGGAGGCTTATGCGGAGTACCTGAAATCAAAAAAACTTTTGGAGTCCTTAGGCATAATGAAAAGGATAACAGACAGGTTTTTTACAGAATATGATATCAATGAGGGACTGCTCAAAATCTACACCAAGAAAAAGTTCAGATACGGAGTTTTTTACACCCTAATTGATGATGTGGAGAGATTTCTTGACATACATGAAAGGGTTTCGGATAGGTTTGATGGAGAATATGTTGTTGTGGTGCCAACGGAAAATGAGGTCACACCATTCCTGAGGTTTTTCAGAAGAAATTCTGAGAGGGTGAAGAATGCAGGATTCAGAATATGGGTTGCAAACACCGATCAGATGACAATAGATCCCTTCATAGGCTACCCAAAGGATTTCACACTGCTCAGGGGGTTCAAAAATCCAAAGGTTGCATCCCGGATAAACTCGCTATGGAGGGAAAGGGTTGATCAGCTTGAGTGAAATTGAATAAAAATCGAAAAGATTATACGGCTCCATAAATCAAGCCGGTCTATGAAGTTCGGCATTGAATTTGTCCCAAACATGAAGTACTATGAGCTTGAGTACTACGTGAAGCTTGCAGAGGACAGCGGTTTTGAGTACACCTGGATAACAGACCACTACAACAACAGAAACGTTTACTCAATGCTGACAATTCTCGCTCTGAAAACAGACTGCATAAAGCTCGGTCCGGGAGTGACAAACCCCTACCACATCTCCCCAGCATTGACGGCTTCAGCCATCGCCACAATTAATGAGCTGAGCAGTGGAAGGGCCGTCCTTGGGATAGGGGCGGGAGACAAGGTTACATTTGACAGAATAGGTATAAGCTGGACAAAGCCCCTGAAGAGAATGAGAGAAGCTGTTGAGATAATAAGAGCCCTCCATGGAGGGAAGGGTGTGAGCTACGATGGTGAGATATTCAAGTTCAATGGTGCAAGGCTTGACTTCAAAGCAGGAAACATTCCAATTTACATAGGAGCACAGGGGCCAAAGATGCTCCAGCTTGCAGCTGAACTTGGAGATGGTGTGCTTATAAACGCCTCACATCCAAGGGACTTTGAGGCTGCCAAGGAGAACATAGATGCGGGTCTGAGCAAAGCCGGAAAGAGCAGAGATGAATTTGATGTTGTTGCCTACGCATCAATGAGCGTTGACAAGGATGCTGAGAAGGCAAAGAACGCTGCAAAGATAGTTGTTGCGTTCATCGTCGCCGGTTCACCCGATGTGATATTCGAAAGGCATGGGATAGGAATGAGTGATGTGAATAAGGTGAGAGAGGCTCTCAACAACGCATTCACAAAGGGAGACTGGCCGGGAGTGAGCAAGGCTGTTACTGATGAGATGATAGAAAGTTTCAGCATAAGCGGCTCACCGGATATGGTCATTGACAGGATAAAAGAGCTCTCAAAATCTGGGGTCACACAGGTTGTTGCGGGGTCCCCCATAGGCCCGGACAAGAAGAAGTCAATTCAGCTCATAGGCAAGGAAATCATTCCCGCATTCAGGGAATGATTCGGCAATTTTTTTAACCCTTTTTTGAAATTCACATCCGATGTTTGAACTTCTAAAGGTTGAGGCAAGAAAGGCACTGAATATCCTGGAAAAGCATGAGTTTGTCAGGATTTACACTCATTACGATGCAGATGGGATAGCATCCGGAGCCATAATCGCAACCTCTCTTTTGAGGATGGGAAAATCATTTCAGGTTTCATTCCTCAGCGGTCTGAACGAGGGGGTTGAGGAGGATGAGCTGATAGTCTTTGCAGACATGGGGAGCGGGTATCCGGATGTTATATCCTCACTCGAATCCGATGTTATTGTTGTTGATCACCACTTCCCTGTTGGCAGAATAGAGCCAAAAAAGAACTTTGCACACATAAATCCACATCTTTCAGGAATAGACGGGTCATTTGAACTCTCTGCAAGTGCCACGGCATATGTTCTTGCTCAGGAGCTCGGAGATAACAGAGATCTTTCAGCAATAGCACTTGTAGGCATAATAGGTGACAAGCAGAGAATAACAGGTGGCAACCTCCAGGTAGTGAGAAACGGGATAGAGAACGGATTCATTGAGGAGAAAGACGGGTTGAGACTCATATCCGGAAAGGTCAGGGATGTTTTAAAGCTCAGTCTTGAGCCGTTTCTGGACTTTTACTCAAAGGAGGATGAACTTGAGGAGTTTCTTGAAAAGACGGGAATTGATGGGGAGATGAATGTTGACGATCTGACAGCAGAGGAGGAGAGAAAGGTGGCAAATGCAATTGCTCTAAGGATAATGAAAATGAACTCGTATCCCGGTGTTTTTGAGGATGTGGCAGGAAAGAAATTCTATCTGAAAAAGGAGATTATAGCGAATGCTGTGATGATGAGTGAAGTTATAAATGCGACAGGAAGAAAGGCAAACCAGTCAGTGGGTTTCGGAATATGTATGAGGGATGAAAGCTTCCTCACTAAGGGATACAAGATGTGGAAAAAGTTCACGGAAGAGATTCATCAGGAGATTGATAGGATGAGATATGAGGTGAAAGAGGGGAGATGCATAAGGTATCTGGTGATGGAAAACGGAACCTCAACAGGACCAATTGCATCTGTATTTTCAAGATATCTGTTTTCCGACAGACCCTTCATCGCCCTAAACATCAAGAAGGATGGAAGGGTGAAGGTTTCAGCAAGGAGCAACAGAAAGATGGCAGAAATTATAGATCTGGCAGAGGTTATGAGGAATGCAGCGGAAAAAACAGGAGGTAGGGGTGGTGGACATGCGGTTGCTGCAGGAGCCAACATAACTGCTGATGTGGTTGATGACTTCATAAGAGAGGTGGACAGGCTTTGCTGTATTCAGTCAGGCTGGAACTGAACCTTGATGATGCTGAAATTATTGCAAGCTCTTTGAAGCCAGATGACACAGGATGGGCAAAGTCCCGCTTTGAGGGCGACAGACTTGTAATAGTGATTGAGACTCACAAGATCGGAGCGCTGATGAATGCTGTTGAGGACTTTTTCATGAACATCAAATCTGCTGTTTCCTGTTTGTCCTGTCTGGAAAAAGGTTGATTATTCGCTCAACAATTCTTGCAGAACTGCACAGCCCGCAATTCTCCCTGACAGTGATTCTCACAACCTCTGCATCAATCCCTCTTTTCCTTAACTCCTCTCTCAACCATCTCTCATCAAAATGCTGATCATAGCCCAGTGCAATAACATCAGGTCTTATCTCTTCAATTGGTCTGAAAATATCGTGTTCATCTCCCAGAATCGCCTCATCAACAGGTTTAAGTGCTCTGACAACCAGGAGTCTCTGCTCCTCGGGAATCACAGGTTTTGGCTTGTGCTTCACATTTTTTTCTCTGGCAACGATTACTACCAGGTAATCTCCAAGCTTTTTCGCCTCTTCAAGAAATCTGATGTGCCCCGGGTGTATGATGTCAAATGTGCCCGTTGCAACAACTTTTCTCATCACAGGCCTGAAAGTGGGGCTGATTATAACTCTTTTGCGGGGGGTATGAAAACCAGATCAGATTTAAATATGCCCGAAAAATACAATCCAGGAGATGAAAGGGTTTGTATATCTGAATCATCCCTCAGAGATCTCCGAAGCATCCAGGGATAGTGCGAATGTCAGAGAAAGGGCAAGAACATACCTTATCAACAGATTTGGCTTTGACTATGATGATTTTGCCCTTGGAATTCAGGGTTTCGGGATGTGGAGACAGTTTTTCGGGATTCACCTGGAGAATGCTGTTGTCGAGACCATCTGCAATATCCATGGATTTGAAAGATTTGATCTAACCTATCTGATGGATGGGTTTTCAACGAGAAATCCGTTTAAGGTATCTCTGCTAAGATTGAGAGTTCTCAGAGAATCAGGTAGAAAAGCTGAGCTTCTGACATACTGGCTGGCAGATGAATTCTTGGAGAATCAGGTTATTGAAGATATCTCAGCTTTTAATGGTCTTGAAAGGGCCTATGTTTTTCACAGAAGATTGATGAGGAAAATGGGTTACGTCTCAAAATCAAGGGATATCTCAGAGCTTCTCGTTGAATTTACAAAACAGGGTCTGGAAAACATGAGAAAGGGGGAGGCTCTGAAAATCTTCAACAGGCTTTTTGTTCTTGAAAAAGCTGGCAACATAAGGGTCAGAAGGAGATACGATTACAGTGAAAAAATTGGAGCCTACACCTCAAAAGATAACAGGAATGTGATTAATTTTGACGAAATGATTGATCTTGCCGAAAGAGATCTCGTTCTGCCTTCCTCAGAGACGTATTACTCTCACTTTTTCTTTTTCATTCCCGGAATACTTGAACCGGACTTCGTTCAGATCGAGGCTGAATTTGAAACTGCTGATTCAGAGATTCTGAGACCAGCGCTTGAGGGGTTCTGTAGAGTGAAGAGAGTAACAGGACATTTTCCACTGATTATCCCCATAAGAGACTTCAATGCCTGGGATGAGATAGGGTTCACAAAAAATCCGGGGTGTGTATGTGTTTGCATGAATGTGGGTGAAATGACTGGCAGGGTTGAAAACAATCGAGCAAAAGATATGGATTTTGTTGAACTTTCCAATAATATTGCAACGGAAATCATCAGTTCATTACAAGGATTTTCATGAGCTGAGAATAGATCCACGTTTATTGCTTTTGGCTTTTAAGACTTTGATCCTGTGTGGATAGCACTATAACGCCCCGCTTTTTTAAGCGAATCATCTTTCAATTTCATATCTTCAAAATGCAGATCCACTGAATGTAATTTTGTCAGACCAGCTCTGGTTTTGATACTCTTTCTTAGCTTCCCCATCTCCCTCCCAGATGGTGGGTTTGATGTGAAAATCAAAAGATCTATATCATCTGCTTTATGCAGCTCTCCTCTGGCAATACTACCAACCAGATATATCTCTGCGTCATCAAAAACATCAGTAATAGTGTCAACAAGATTTCCTATCCACTTTTTCCAGCTTCTGAGATTTTCCTCTCTCTTTTTCAATCTTTCATCAACATAAAACTGTATATTTCTACCTGTAAACTTCCTGTAAAGGCCTTCCAACAAAAAAGAAAATAAAATCAGTGCACCAAATACGGCCAGATCCCCCAAACTATCCAATGCCATTCTGTAGACCAGTATTGACAACGCTACCAAAGTTAAAAAGGTTCCTACAAATGGGATTGACGGATTTATCTTTAACCTGTCTCGAAGTCTTAATGCTGCAAGGTTTACAAAGAAAAAGATAAGCAAAAATCCACCACTGCCAGCAGTGGATATTGATTCCAAACTTGCAGTATTTGCAAAAATAAGAGAAAGAATACTTATCACAATTAAACCCTCGTAGGCGTGCTTCCAAACAGTTTTCTGGACAGATTTTGGCAGCTCACCATACTTTGCCACCATATAGCTTGCCCTTGCAGTTCCATACATAGTCGCGTTTATCGCTGAGCTTGTAGATGCAAGGGCCGCAAATGTGATTAACCAGAAACCTGCTTTACCTAACGATGGCTCTGCTGCAACTGCCAAAGCATAATCCCTCGACCCCACAATATCATCGTAAGACAGGGTCCCCACTGCAACAATGGCAACCGTAACATAAACGAATATAACCAGCAAAACCGCAGAATAGAAAACTCTGGGCAAAATTGACGTATCCTCCACATCATTTCCGGTGTTGGCTATCAACTCAAACCCCTCGTAAGCCAAAAATATAATCATTCCTCCTGCCACTATGCTTATAGGGGTCGCCCATGTTGATGGTGAGAGTTTATTCGGATTTACAAATCCCAAACCAACTCCAACCACAAACATCAGCACTGCAAGTTTGAATCCAACTAACGCATCTTCAGTTTTTCCACTCATCACCGCACCCATTGCATTTATCAAAGTAAAAATTACAATGGCAGATGTAATTAAAATATGCTTGGTAATAAGCGGATTCCCAAGATTAACAACATTTGCACCATAACTTCCGAAAGCATAAGCGTATAAAGAAATCATAACTATGTAGCTTGACAGTAACAGCAAATTCAAACCTCCAGAAAACCATCCATTTCCGAAAGCCTTTACAAGAAACTCTATAGTGCCACCTTCACTTGGGTATCTGACAGACAGTTTGGCATAAGAATAGGAGGTTACGAGGGCAATTAAACCTGCCAGAAGAAAAGCCAGTGGAGCTGCACTCCTTGATAACTGGATGCTTAGTCCAAGTACCGCAAATATCCCGCCCCCTATCATCCCTCCCACTCCCAAACTAAATGCTTCCCAAAACCCAATTTTTTCTCTGTTGATCATTTTAAGCACCCATTTTCCGGATTAATGGAGTCTGATGAATGTCGTACAAACCTTAACTGGATGAATGCGGGGGGAGGGATTTGAACCCTCGGACCCCTTCGGGACAGGGTCTTAAGCCCTGCGCCTTTTCCTGACTCGGCAACCCCCGCCTCAGAGGGAGGCTTTGTTCATTGAAAGGGATGAAAGTTTTAAAAGATTTTACCATGGTTTTTTCTGACTGCTTTTTTGGTTAACCATTCTGATCCGAAATCCTTTTTTAAATTTAGCTAAGACCATGAACTCACATGACATGCAAAGCGTGCAGGGGGAGTGGATACATAGAGATTGAGGAAAACTGTAAAATCTGTAACGGAACTGGAAAAGCAAAGAGTTTTGACCCAAAGATGACCGCGGAGCTGAACAATGATCAGCTGAAAATGTTTATGCATGGAGTATGCGGGGTATGCAGAGGAACAGGAAGAGTAAAGAGAATGGAAATATGTAAAACCTGCAGCGGGACAGGAAAATCAGGGAACTGTAAGATATGTGGAAAGACAACAGCTGGTGGTCATGAACTTTGCTCTGAATGCAGAAAAAAGCCCCATGCATATCTGCTAAAAAACAGCTGTGGACTTGAGGAAGTGAAACTGAACAGAATATACATGGGAAGGATTTCTGGAATCACAGACATAGGTGTTTTTGTAAATCTGAATAAAAGGCTTAGAGGGTTGATACATAAAAGAAATCTTCGAAATATCAGATTGAAAGAAAACGATGAAATTTTTGTAAAGGTTGAAGGAATAAGGCCAAATGGGGAGATAGACCTGAATCTTGCTCATAACAAGAATTACACGATTATTGAGGTATCTAAATCTGCTCCTCTCCTCAAAATCTCCCAGCTTGAGAAATTCATAGGGAGAATGGCCGAGATCAGAGGAAAAATAGAGCATGTAAGGGTTACAGGTGGTCCGACAATATTCACTGTAATGGATGAGACCGGATTGATCAACTGTGCTGCATTTGAAGCTGGGGAAAGAGCATACCCAGAGATAAACATTGGAGATATTTCAAGGGTCATAGGGATCGTGAAAAAAAGAGAAGCAAAGCTTCAGATTGAAGTTCTCGAAATGGAGAGACTTCTCGGAAAGGAGGCAAGTGAAATAAGCAGACTGATTGAAAGCGAGATTGAGAAAAAAGCCCAGCCTGATTTCCAAGGATTTATGATTGAAAGTGATGTACTTGAAAATCTTAAAGACAGCATGGTCCGAGTAGCAAAAGAACTGAAAAAAGCGGTACTTGAATCCAGACCTGTTATAATACGACATCACTGGGATGCAGATGGTGTTTGCGGCGGTGTTGCACTGGAAATGGCTCTGCTGGATTACATTGAAAGAGTCCATCCTGATCCCGATGCCAGAAATTACTTAGTCAGAAGGAAGGTATCAAGAGCTCCGTTTTACGAGCTTGAAGATGTTGTTAAGGATTTGGATGAAAGCCTTGAAGACATGGCAAGATTCGGAGACAAGATCCCACTGGTAGTTCTAGTCGACAATGGGTCGGGAATTGAAGACATTGCAGCAATTGAACAGATGCTCATTTTTGGAGCAGATGTTATAACCGTGGACCATCACTTTCCCGATGAAAACGTGGACAGGTATCTCATTGAACATGTAAACCCATACAAAGTCGGAGGAGACAGCAACTATACTTCCGGAATTTTGTGTACTGAAATAGCAAGAATGATAACTTCTCGAGATCTAAAAATTCTTCCAGCAGTCTCTGTTGTTGCAGACAGAGCTGAAGGGGAAGTTGAGAGATACATTGAGATTTCAGGTTATGACAGAGAAATGCTCTATAATATCAGCCTTGCACTTGAATTTGAGGGATTTTATCTTCGATTCAGATCTGCAAGTCATATAATCCATGAAATTCTGGGATTTGGGAGAAGAGACAGAATGCAAAAACTCGTGAATTCCCTTTCGACACGTGCAAAAAAATCAATAGAAGAGAACGTTAAAACGGCAATGGATGGAGTTAAAATCCAAATTCTTCCAAATGGAGTTGCCCTGGCAGCACTGGATGTTGAAAATTACGCAAGAAAATTCACGTTTCCTCCTCCTGGAAAGCTGACAGGGGAAGTGCATGACAGGCTTAAAAAGAAATATGAAAAAATAGTCACGCTGGGATATGGGCCCGATTTTACAGTAATCAGAAGTGAGGGTGTTAACCTGGACATCCCAAAAATCGTGAAAGAACTGCAAGAGGAAATCAACGCTGGTGTTGATGGAGGTGGACATCTTGTTGTCGGAAGCTTGAAGTTCATCCAGGCAAAGCGAAGGGAGGTTCTCGCAAGACTCGCAGCAAAAATAGGGAAAATTTAAATAAAAAATCTTAAATTAATCAAATACGTCATTCACAGTCTATTTCTTTCAAAAATGGTTTTATATCAATTACAGGTGTTCCAGTAACTGCATCTAAATGCCTGACAGTCAAGATGCTATTTTCAATCCTTTCAAGTTTAACAACAGCAAATCCAACTGGATTTGGTCTTTCGGGTGATCTAGTAGAGAATACGCCTCTTTCCTCGAGTTCATTCGGTGGTTTAGCTTTTAGAATATTCCTGCTGGAAAGATGTAGCCAGTAGAGGATTATGAGCCTCTCATAGTTTTCAATGCCTTCAAGCCCCTCCACAAAATCATCATATATTTTTATTTTTGATTTTCGATTCTCGAACTTTCCCTGCCTTGGTGCACTCTCTCTATCAGAGTATCCTTCAACTACAATGCCTATCGGAATTAGGTTCATTGACAACTCTCCATCATGCGAAATAAAAACACTTGCAACATCATTTTTAAGTCTCTTGGGCCGACATCAAAAATTCAAATGCGAGGATAAGGGTTAAATAGCACTGGATACGTCTATTCAATGCTCCGCTTCCCACGCCCGTGTGACAAGCGTGATCACGGGTCGGTTGGCGGAGCAACAAAAATCTTCACGGTTTTTAATTCTCACGATCTCTAAGGAAAAACCTTTTTAATTTTCATGCATTCCCAAAATCAGGTGGTTGTCATGGGTATTCTGTGGCTGAATGAAATTGGAAAAAATGATATACCTCTTGCAGGTGGCAAGGGTGCAAATCTTGGTGAGCTTCTGAGAAATGAAATTCCTGTACCAAACGGCTTTGTGGTTGATAGCAAAACATTTATTGAATTCATGGAGGCAACAGGAATCCTTTATCAGGTTAATGACATGCTTAGAGGACTTGATGTTGAGGACACGGAGAATCTTGAGAAGACGTCGAAAAAAATAAGAGAGATAATAGAGTCTTCAGAGATTCCGAAGGTTATAGAGGAGGAAATAAGAAACGCATACAGGGAACTGTGCAGTGAGGAGGGAGAAGAGGTATTTGTGGCTGTAAGAAGCTCTGCAACAGCAGAGGATCTGCCTGAGGCAAGCTTTGCAGGGCAGCAGGAAACCTACCTGAATGTCAGGGGGGAGGATGATGTTGTAGATAAGGTAAGAAAGTGCTGGAGCAGCCTGTACACGCCAAGAGCAATCTATTACAGAGTTCAGCAGGGATTCAGGCATGATGAGGTCAGCATTGCTGTTGTTGTGCAGAAGATGGTGAACAGCGAAAAAAGCGGTGTGATGTTCACCTCCCACCCTGTCACAGGGGAAAAGCAGTGCATAATCGAGGCAGCTTTCGGGCTTGGTGAGGCAATTGTGAGTGGAGCTGTGAGCCCTGACACGTATGTTTACGACAGAAAATCCGGAAAATTGATAGATGTGAACATTGCAGAGAAAAAGATAATGATAACCAGAAGTGAAGATGGTGAAACTGTTAAAGTTGAGCTTCCTCCTGAGAAGGCCAAAGAGAGAGTTTTGAGCGATGAGGAGATTGAGGAGCTTGTAAAGTTCGCCGAGCTCATTGAAAACCATTACGGCAATCCACAGGATGTGGAATGGGGAATTGAGAGGGGGAAGGTATACATACTTCAGTCAAGAGCCATCACCACAATTAAGGAGAGAAAGGAGGAGAAAGCTGTGAAAGGAGATGTTAGGATTCTTTTAAAGGGTCTTGGAGCCTCTCCGGGGATTGGAATCGGGAAGGTAAAGGTAATTGAGAGTGAGAGGGAGATAAGCAAGGTTGAGGAGGGGGACATTCTTGTCACCACAATGACCACGCCCGACATGGTTCCTGCAATGAAGAGAGCCTCTGCCATCGTAACAGATGAGGGGGGCATGACGTGCCATGCGGCAATTGTTAGCAGAGAGCTTGGAGTCCCTGCTGTTGTCGGGACAAAGGAGGCAACAAAGGTTCTGAAGGATGGGATGGTCGTAACGGTTGATGGTGAGAAGGGAGTTGTTTATGAGGGTGCAGTTGAGGTTGAGAAAAGAGAGGAGAAGGTTGAGGTTCAGACTGCAGGCAGAATCATAACCGCAACAGAGGTTAAGGTCAACATATCAATACCCGATGGTGCAAAAAGAGCCTACGCAACAGGAGCAGATGGTGTTGGACTTTTCAGGATAGAGCACATGGTTCTTGGACTGCCAAAACATCCAATGAAGTACATAAGGGATGGGGAGATAGAGGAATACATTCAGAAGCTCTACGAGGGAATGAAGGAGGTCGTGGAGACGTTTTATCCAAAGCCTGTCTGGATAAGAACCCTCGATGCACCAACGGATGAGTTCAGGGCAATGGAGGGTGGAGAGAACGAACCAATTGAGGCAAATCCAATGCTTGGATTCAGAGGGATAAGAAGGGATTTGATCGAGGACATTCACTTCAGAGCTGAGATAAGAGCGATAAAAAGGCTTGTTGAGGAGGGCTTTACCAATGTTGGGATCATGATCCCCCTTGTTACCAGGGTTGAGGAGGTGCGGCAGGCAAAAAGAATAATCCAGGAAGAGGGGCTTGATCTCAGCAAGATTGAGTTTGGAGTGATGGTTGAAACTCCAGCTGCAGCCCTCATAATCGATGACATAATTGATGTTGGCATTGACTTCATATCATTCGGAACCAATGACCTCACCCAGTACACCCTCGCAATTGACAGGAACAATGAAAATGTAGCATACATGTACGATGAAACCCACCCCGCAGTTATGAAGCTGATAGAGCATGTGATAAACGCCTGCAGAAAGAGAGGAGTAAAGACATCAATCTGCGGGCAGGCTGGAAGCTATCCCCACGTTGTTGAGAAGCTCGTGAAGCTCGGAATAGACAGCGTATCTGCAAATCCGGATGCGGTTCAGATGGTGAGGGAGACAATTGCAAGAGTTGAGAAAAAGCTCATCCTTAACAGACTGAGGGGTCTGGATGCTTAACAAGCTTATTAAAAGCCTTGAAAGTGCCCCGGTTGTGATGAAGGAGGACTATCCCTATTTTATTCATCCCCTGACCGATGGTGTTCCGGAGCTTCATCCGGACATTGTAAGGGAGGCGGTTTCCGGAATAATAAGAATAGCTGACCTCGATGTTGATAAGATAGTGACTGTGGAGGCAATGGGTATTCCAATAGCAACCGCCCTCAGCCTGGCAGTGAGCATACCGATCGTTGTAGTCAGGAAAAGGGAGTACGGACTGCCGAATGAAATAGCTGTGGATCAGAAAACAGGATACTCGAAGGGAAGGCTTTTCATAAATGGAATAAACAGGGGAGACAGGGTGATACTTGTTGATGATGTGATATCCACGGGAGGGACAGCTCTCGCAACACTCAAGGCTCTTGAAAAAGCGGGAGCCGATGTCAGGGATTTTGTGGCTGTTGTTGAGAAAGGAGATGGAGCAGAAAACCTCAGAAAGAGGGGGTACAGGGTTAAGAGTCTTGTTAAAATTGAGGTCAGCAGAGATGGGGTTAGGATCCTCGATCATATTTAAAAGAGCTGACCTTTCCGCCATTCTTGAAAGGATCGGCTCTGCCTCAGTTCTGGGGATTCAGATCCCGAATGGGCTTAAATTTTATGCAGGTGATATTGCCGATTTCTTCAGAAAAAGAGGACATGAGGTTATTTTTTCAGGGAGAGCAACGTATGGGGCCTGTGACATTGACATGGAACTGCTGAGAGAAGTGGATTTTCTGATACACTTCGCCCATACAGAGATGGTTCAGGTTGAAAGGGTGATATACATCCCATATCTGGTGGACTACAGCATTGATGTGGAGCTGATAAAAAAGAGCATTCCAGAAAGGAACCTGACCATCATAGGCACCGCATCCTACGCCTGGAAGTTTGATGAGACCAAACGAGAGCTTGAAAGAGTCGGATTTAGGGTGGAGCTAAAAAAAGGTGCTGGAGTCGAATATCCCGGCCAGGTTCTTGGATGCAACTACTCCTGTCTGAAAAATACCACATCCGATGTTATCCTTTTCATCGGTGATGGCAGATTCCATCCTCTCGGTGCAAGCCTGTGTACTCGAAAAAAGGTGTATTCCTACTCCCCGCTTTCCGGTGATGTCGAGGTGGTTGATTCGGAGGAATTTCTGAAGAAAAGATACATGGCAATATCAGGGGCATTTGAATCTGAAAGCTTTGGAATACTGGTTTCATCGAAAATAGGTCAGAAGAGACTTGAACTTGCAAAAAATATCCAGAAACTTGCACATGATAGAGGCAAGAGGGCTGAAATCATTCTTGTAGATGAGATCACTCCAAGCGTCATTGATAACTTCAGATTCGACACATTTGTCAACACAGCCTGCCCGAGAATAGCTTTTGATGACTACTCAAAATATTATGGGAAGATTATATCCCCAGAAGAGTTTAAAATCGTAATTGGTGTTAAGGATATTTCAGAGTACAGTCTTGATTTCGAAACATAAAGTTTTTAATTTTTAGTTTTTTATACTATGAGTTTCTGATATTTCAAAAAATTTTGGTGTGATTAAAATTAGTAAAGCTTTTATTAGATAAGGTATCAATAATAATTGCAATAACAATAATGATGAGGGTGAATCAGATGTGTGATGGGTGCGAGATAAGAGTGAAAGTGAAGATTAGAAAAACAGAGTCGAGAATTGTCATAGATATCAAAACCAAAAAAGTCAACGTAATAGAGTGTAATCTAATGAGAGACAGATGCTTCAGTTGCGTTCCATTTTGTGAAGCAATTGTTGCGGCAAAGGATTTTGCATTCAAAAGAAGAAAACCAAAAGGAGAGGTGATACTGGAATCATACAGATGAGGCAATTCTCAAAACCTTTGCTTATATCTGTAAATGAACTGGGTACTGAGAGATACTACTGAGTAAGTATGTATTTTATAGCAACAAAGATTCAATCAGACTCTATTGGTGAGTTGCTTTTTCATTATCCAAAAACCCAGATCTTCGATGACTTTCACAGTTCTGTATCCCAGACTCCTGTACAGTGAAATACCCACTTCATTGGATTTGTGAACGCCCAGCTCTATGGCATCTATACTCTCCCTGTATTTGTCCTCAAGCATATTCAGTACCCATGTTCCAATCCCCTTTCTTCTGAACTCTTTCTTCAACACCAAAGCATGAAGATGAAGAACATTTTGCCGCTTTTCAATCCAGTAAAAACCAGCCAATTCATCATCAAAATAAATTCCCCAAACCTCTCCAACTGTCCTGAAGAGATATCTGAGTTCCTCCCAAGTAATTTTCATAACTCTCATCGCATTCTCGATGTAACCCGGATCTTCGTTCTCTATAAATCGAAAGAATTTATCGTACTGATCTTCCCTTGCAGGTTTACACTCCAGCATCATCACCCACCTACCAACGGGCTTCCCAAACTGGGTATGATTGCTAAAAACCATATTTTGGAACATCATCGCCCCGGCAATAAAAGACCTTTCTGGGGATAATCCCATATAGATTTATCGGGGAGAACTATGTATCTCAAGTTTTGAAGAACTTTGGAAGAAAGAGTAGGGTAACGGAGATGAACACAATTCAGATAAAAACAACATCAGGAAAACTCTGCCCACCAACCAAAAAATACAGGTTTGGATTTAGAGTACATAACACAGAGATATCAGGTTCTCTGAAGTTAGATCTGACTGATCAAAGATCTGGATAGAGAAAACGCTGAAAAAACTTCTCGAAAATACGGATGGAAAAATCACCAGAGAATCCCTCCTCAGATTTCAGTTCCGGTATATGCGTAATTTTGGATACAAATCTCAGAAAAAAATTTTACAGCAAAGCCAGAAATTTCCTTGAATATCTTTATAGGGAAACTGGAGACGTAACCTTCAGAGAGCTAAAAGAAGTCCTTGACAGACCGCAAAGACCATCGAAGAAACTGAAAAAAATCATCATCAGACCTGTTGATGTGGAAAAATGTGATAAAAAGGATTTTATAACACTCCAAAATCTCCCACCCTGTTGTGGTTGAATGGCTTAAACCTGTGATCGAATTCAGACATCTCATCAATGCCAAGGATGATGATCCAGTCTCCCTCTACAACTCCCTGAGAATTGTGCTGATCGACTTGGACGTCAAAGCCCATCACACAGGGCTGAGGATTCAGCCATTTCACCTTAGAAAGTTCTTCGAGCAGATGTGCAACAACGTCCTGATGGTTCACCTTGGACTCAGGGATTACATTACGGCACACAACACAGGGAGTTTAGATGTGCAGAGCTATGATGGTAGAATTTCCTCTGAGATCTACCAGCAGTACATGGAGAAGTGGGGATTAATCCTGTGCCCGAGGGCGTGAGTCTGAGGAGTCTCGTGAACCCTATTCGCCAAACCAAATAACAGCTTTTAAGGAATTATTCGATAGAACGAGTAACGTCGAGGACAAAAAGTTTAAGCAAAGTTCTGACCAAGCAACATCCATGCAGGAACTGAAAAAAATTGATGAGATCATCTTCCTCGTTGAAGAGACCTATGACGGATACATGGCAAGAGCCTTAGGTCACTCAATTTTCACCGAAGCTGACTCCCTTGAAGAGCTCAGAGAAATGGTAAAAGATGCTGTTGAGTGTCATTTCGATGAGGAAGAGAGGCCGAGAATTATCAGACTGCACATCGTGAAGCAAGAGGTTCTGGCGTTATGAAACTTCCAAGAGATCTGGATGGTGAAAAACTTGCAAAACTTCTCAGAAAGTATGGCTATGAGATGACGAGACAGACTGAAAGTCACATGAGGCTTACAGCTCACATTAATGGAGAACATCACGTAACACTGCCAAAACACAAACCTCTGGAGCCCGGCACTCTGAATTCGATTCTCAAAGATGTTGCAGAGCATTTGGGTATCAGCAAAGCTGAGCTGATGAAAGAGCTTTTTGGTTGATCTATCCTCTCTTTCACCTGCTAACTCATGGTTATCTCCTCAGAACATGTAGAGGTTTTGATGCAAAAGAGATATTTGACGTCTATCAGAACGATTGTGACGACGGTGATGCTTGAAATAATCTTTGGAAGATTATGGAATCAGTCTGACATCCGGGATTATGGGTCCAATTTGCTGGATAAAAGCCATGGACATTTATGTTTTGAGAAGGGGTCTTGATGGGTCCGCCCGGATTCGAACCGGGGATCACTGCCTCGTAAGGGCAGCGTCATAACCACTAGACCACGGACCCGGGTCAGCAGTATATCGAAATCCAAAGAGAATAAGAATTTTATGATATGAGCCCCTACTTCAATCTGGTGATGATTCATGTCAGGATCAAGAATTGAAAAACTTGGAATTGGAATCAGGCGGGTTTATCCTGAAGACTGTCAGCTTTGCATTTCAGGTTACACAGGCAGGAAATGCAAATATTTAAAAAGAATAGGGAGGGAGTACTACTGCATAAAGGATGCCGTGAAGGAGTTTGACAACAGACTGATTTTCTGATTTCACAAATCTTTTTATTTACCACACCAATGCTATCACATGGTCGTTCACCCAATTGATTACAGATACGGAACTCCCGAAATGAAGAGAATATGGAGCGAGGAAAGCAAAATCAGAAGAATGATCTGGGTTGAGATCACACTCCTCAAGGTCCTTTCCGAGCTTGGCTATCTTTCCCGAGAAGATTACGAGAGAGCCAAAGAAGAGTCTAAGAAAATAACACCTGAACGTGTTAAGGAAATCGAGGCCGAGATCAGACATGATGTGATGAGCTTGGTTAAGGCAATATCTGAGGTTGCCGGCGATGCCAGCAGATGGGTGCACTTTGGTGCCACGTCAAATGACATAACCGATACAGCAGTTGCAACCCAGTTAAGAGATTCTGTGAAGATACTCGAGACAAAGATATCAAAGCTGATCATGATTCTATCAGAAAAGGCATTGATGCACAAAAACACAGTATGCCTCGGAAGAACCCATGGACAGGCAGCACTTCCAGTCACATATGGATTCAGATTTGCAGTCTGGCTTTCTGAGATGATGAGACATCTCGAAAGGCTAAGAGAGATGAAAAAAAGGATACTCGTTGGTCAGCTGAGCGGAGCTGTTGGAACGCAGGCAGCATACGGAGAGGAGGGTATCGAAATCGAGAGAAGAGTTATGAGATACCTGAATCTGGAACCTGCAGATATAAGCAGCCAGATAATACCGAGGGATGTGTACTGTGAGTACATTGAGTTTCTGGCAAATCTGTCCACAACTCTGGAAAAAATTGCCCTCAACATCAGACTCTGGCAGAGAAGCGAAACCCAGGAAGTGTTTGAGAGATTTGATGCATCCAAGCAGGTTGGAAGCTCCACAATGCCTCACAAAAGAAACCCGATAGACAGCGAGCAGATATGCGGTATTGCAAGGGTTGTGAGGGGATTTGTTGAGCCCCAGCACCAGTCAGCCATTCTCTGGGAGGAAAGGGACCTTACAAACTCGTCTGCAGAGAGAATAATTCTTGTTGAGGCAACAGTTCTTGCAGATCACATTCTGACAAAAACGATCAGGCTTATCAGAAATCTGGAGATTGATGCTGAAAAAGCCATGAAGAACCTTGAAAGACTTCGTGGAGTGAACCTGAGTGAGGCAGTTATGATAGCCCTGACAAGAAAGGGTGTTTCAAGACAGACAGCCCATGAAATGCTCAGAAAAAATGCTATAAAGGCCTATGAAACCGAAAGAGGTTTCAAGGATGTGCTCCTGGAAGACAAAGAGATAATGAGACATCTGTCCCGAAAAGAAATAGAAAACCTTCTCAAACCCGAGAACTACCTTGGAACTGCCGCAAGGAGAATTGAGAATGTGGTGGAAAGGGCCAGAAAGCTAATCAGGCAGTGAAGAAATTCTCCCATGCAGCTTTGGATTCGGGTTTTCGGCATAAACAATAAAATCAGCCGAATACATCAACATAACAGTTGCGATAACATCATGCTATCTTCACTTCTTTCTCCTTCTCCTCAAATAAGGCTTGATGTAAACTCTCTTGCCATTAATCCTGCGGTAATGGCCTCTAACAAATGTGGCTTTTTCAGGGATTTTAACAAACTCTACTTCTTCTGGAATAACCACTACCCCTCTATTCACTTCAACAGCCTTTTCAGCAAGTTTGTTTAATCTATCCAGTTCGTCTTTATTGATCATTAATTCGCCTTCTAACTTTTTTTTATAATACTTTTTCTCGGTTGAGGCTGGAAGATTGATTGTTTTCAATCGAAAGATGGATTCTGAAAGCTTCTCCAGAAACACTGTAATGTATTTTCCTGAATAGGGGTTTCTGGCTATGAACATGTACTCATTACCTCCGAGAAACAGCATTATGCATTTGTGATTCAACACCTCCCATGCTTCGGATAATTTAACGTTCTCATACTTTTACCCATAATGTTTTGCCCTCCTCACAACCCCACTGGATCTGATTGACTCTGGTTACTTTTAGAAAGTGATCGAATTATATTCGAGATCATTTCAGCCGTATGTCTGAAAAAAAGCATGAAGGAATCCTCTGGAAGTCGGAAACTTCTTTCAAGCTATCGGGTTACCACTTTCTTTAGATATTTCTGATTGAGACTTTACCCATGGGCAAGTCTTATAAACAAACCCCCGAGGATGTGAGGATAGGGAGAGCGTAACAGCATTGACACATCTATGTGGTGGGCCCGTGGCTCAGCATGGATAGAGCGACGGCCTTCTAAGCCGTAGATCCCGGGTTCAAATCCCGGCGGGTCCGTTTTATTTTAATATTGACTGACCGTCAAATCTATAACCATCCCTTTTCTGTAATTTCTGTTGAGAGCTGCGATAATAGGTGCGGGTCCGGCAGGAACTCTTTCAGCACTCAACCTGTATGAAAAAGCTGAGGTGATTGTGTTTGAGAGCAAGCAGTCACCGGGGTTTCCCGTAAAATGTGGAGGACTGGTAAGCAGCGACTGCTTTGAGGAGCTGAAAAAATACTGCAGAGTGGAGAAGGCACTCCTGAACAGAATAAAGGGTGCATTTTTCTTCTCACCTTCTGGAAAGTTTGCTGAGGTAACTGGAAAAACAGGTGGGATTGTGATTGAAAGGAAGATTCTGGATTCAATGCTGCTGAAAAAAGCTGGAGAGGTTGCTGAAATCAGGATGAAGTCCAAGGTTCTGGCAGTTTCAGGTAACAGGCTGAAATTTGCCTCACCAGAAGGTGAGAATTACATCACCTGTGACATCATACTGGGAGCAGACGGGACTGAGAGCACTGTTGCTGTGGAGCTGGGGTTTGAAAGGCCAGAGATTTTCTCCGGAAAGCAGTATCTGATTGAGTTTGAACCAATGAAAAAAAATATGGTTGAGCTTTATTTTGGAAAACGGTATTCAGATGGATTTTTCGGATATTCCATTCCGGTTTCGGATGATCTTGCAAGGGTTGGAGTTGTTTCAAGGAAGAACCCATCAGCATATCTGGAAAGGCTGCTCAGATCTCATCCCTCTGTTTCGGAAAGAGCAGGCAAATCCATAATTGAGGTGAATCTCGGAGCTGTACCGATTGGTATCGTTGATTTTGTAGGTGAAAATGCCGCACTGATAGGGGATTCAGCAGGAATGGTGAAACCATACACAGGAGGAGGGATATACTATCTGCTCAAGGCTGCAGAGGTTCTAGGAGAAAAGTTTCCAGACCTGCATGAATTCAAAAGGGAATACATGAGAAGATTCGGTAAAGAATACAGAATCGGGGAAAAAATAAGGAGACTATACGATATATTTGATGACAGGGACTACGACTCTCTCATCGGGATTGCAAGGGACATTGATTTTTCCAGAATACACATGGACAGACCATCTACCGCACTTGAAGCTCTTCCCAGGCTTCTGAGAATTATCAAAAATATTTCGCTTTCATCCAAAGTGCTCATGGCATTTCTTGACCTTTAGCAAGGCCGATAAAAAAAGAAAACGTTTTAACCAAACTACAAGAAAAAATTCTCAGGTGATGGAGATGGTAAAGGTTGGAGTTCTCAAAATGGGTGCAATTGGCACAGCTCTTCTTGTGGAATACCTGCTTGACGAAAGAGCAGACAGGGGAGATATTGAGGTGAGAGTTGTTACCAGCGGTGCAAAAATGCAGCCGGAGGAGGCTGCTGTTGCTGAGAAGCTCAAGGAGTTTGATCCTGATTTGGTAATTGTCGTTTCTCCAAACGCAGCACTTCCCGGGCCAAAGGCAGCAAGAGAAGCATTTGAGGGAAAGCCCGTGATAGTAATAAGCGATGCCCCTGCAAAGAAGGCAAAGGATGAGCTTGCAGAGAAAGGGTTCGGTTACATTCTGATAAACGCAGATTCAATGATAGGAGCAAGAAGGGAATTTCTGGATCCAACCGAGATGGCTCTCTTCAACGCAGATGTTGTCAAGGTTCTGGCAGCTACAGGAGCATTCAGGCTTGTTCAGGGAGAGATTGACAGGGTAATTACATCTCTGAAGGTTGGAGAAACTCCAGAGCTTCCAAAAGTGGTGATAACAGCGGAAAGAGCAGTAAAGGCAGGTAATTTCCAGAACCCGTACGCAAGGGCAAAGGCAATGGCCGCATACTACATAGCAGAGAAGGTTGCAGACATAGATGTCAAGGGCTGTTTCATTGAAAAAGATCCTGAGAAATACATACCACTGGTTGCATCTGCACATGAGATGATGAGAGTTGCGGCACTTCTTGCTGATGCAGCAAGAGAGATTGAAAAGGGTAACGACTCTGTTTTCAGAAACCCCCATTCAAAGGATGGAGAAATTCTTAAAAAGGTTAAGCTCATGGATAAGCCTGAATGAAAAAGAAGACTTCAGCAGTCCTGGGTCTTTTTATTTTTTCCATATTCCTTTTAACAGTTATAGCTGTCGAGATAAAGAAATCCGAAGGTGAGGAAATAAGCTATCTTGACGGGCTCTACTGGGTCATAACGACAGTCACCACAGTTGGGTACGGAGATATTGTGATGCAATCCCAGACCGGAAAAATTTTTTCGGTATTTGTTCAGATCTACGGCATAGCATTTCTGTTTGGTGTGGCGTTACCATACATCCTAATACCATGGGCTGAACGAAGATTTCTGCTGAGCATACCCGAAAGGGTGGACATGACAGATCATATAATTGTTTTCGGGTACACCAAGCTTACACCTCACCTCATTGCCCAGATAGAGAAACTTGGGGCGAGGTATGTAATTGTTGAGACAGACAGACAGAGGGCGATAGAGGCTTTGAAAAATAACCACAATGCAATACTCTGCAGGATAGATGCATGCAGAAAAAATGCAAATGCAGACAGAGCATTGTCAGCTGTTGTGATGTGGGACAGTGTTGAGAAGAGTCTTGATGCTCTGATTACGCTGAAAGATGTTGACATCCCAAAAATTGCTGTTCTTTCAGATCCCTTTTATGCCAGATACCTTCATTACGCTGGAGTCAGCAAGGTGATAACTCCAAAATCCGTTGCAGGTGCACAGGTTGCAAAGATAATACTGGAAAAGGTGACCAGAGACATGGAAATAAAAACTGTCCTTGGAAGTTACGGTATGACGGAGCTGATGGTGCCTGAGAGATCCTTAGTTGACGGGATGAATGTTCAGAGGATATCAAAAAGATATGCTGTAAAGATACTTGCGGTCTGGAGAGAGGGCAAGCTGTTTTTCATGCCAGAAACTGACTTCATCATTGAAAAAGGAGATATGATTCTTGCATTTGGTGAGAAGAACAGTTTGATTAAGTTTTATGACGGTGTTGTAGGATGAGAGTACTTCTTGTTGGGCTTGGAGACTTTGGGAGGAGTGTTGCAAAAATCTTGCTCTCAAGAGGAGTTGAGGTTACGGCAATAGACATTCAGGAGGCGATGATTGATGGGATAGATTTCATCAGGAGAAATGCACTCAGCGAAGAGTTATGGAACGAGATTGATCTGGAAAAGTACAGCTCATCTGTCATCGCAGTTCCGAATGACATAGATGCCCTTCTTCTGATCATGATGCTCAGAAACAAGAAGAAGGACATGCTGATTATTGCAAGGTGCAATGACCCGGCATACAGGGAGAAGATGTTTCTGGCCGGGGCTGATTATGTTGTGGACATCTCAACAATCACCTCCCAGATGATAATTTCAACCATATTCAGAGAGGATGCCGAGAAGAAGCTCATCTACGAGAACATACATGTCAGAACGTACATCATTGACGAGAACTCTCCACTTTCAGGCAGCGAAATTGGGAATTTTGATGGAGTCCATATTCTTGCAATTGAGAAAGACGGAAAAACAAGAGATTACGGAAAGATTGAGCCAAACTCAAAAATAGCAGTCATAGGAAAGATTGAAGATCTGAGAAAGTTTGAGGACAGGTTCATAAATCCTTAGATGCTATAATCTTGCCTCCCTCAATCATCCCGATTTTGGCAAGACCATCTATAACAATTCTGTTTGCCTTCACAGCTCCGATAACACACCCTTCCCGTATTATCACAGAATCCGCCTCAACATACTTTCCCCTGCATTTCGGGAAGATGATCACATTTCCCTTTGCAATTAGTCTGTTGAACTCAGATTTCGGGCCGATTATCGCTCTCTCGCATATTATGTCTCCTCCAACGACATTTCTTCCGGCAAGTTTCACCTCTTCAGCCTCAATGTTTCCCCAGAAGCTCGACATTATTCCGGCAAGAATTCTGCCATCGTATCTGAGATGCTTGTCCACAATGGAGTCCTTGACCACAACAAGCGTTTTTCCATCGTCAGATATCCTGTACCTCTTCATCTTTTCACCCCCTGTCTGACAGAGACTGCTACCCCTCTGCTAAACTCAAGCATCTCAAAGGCTGACAGAGCTGCCCTGCCTGTTGCGAGAAGTCTGTCGTCTTCATCAACCACGATGACCTCATCACCGGCCCTTATATTATCGTCAGCATTAACAACATGCTTTGCAAACACGTTTTTTCCTGAAGCTATGAACTCCCCAACCCTTCTGTCAACAACAACCCTGAGTTTTGGATAGCAAAAAGCTTTCATCAGTCTTCTTGCTCCCTCAACACTTATCGACAGCATACCGCTATCAGGCTTAACAGTTGCGACCCTGATCCCTCCATCGAGAATTTGCCTGATCTTTCCGGTTTTGGGGGAGATGACGAATTCACATGTTTCAGGAAAAAGTGCTCTTCCTGCATTCTCTCCAAACTGATAATCTGCAAGAACTCTCACATATCTGAGATATCTACTTTCCATACCTCCTCTCCCTCTTCTGATATTCTCTCAGAATTCTGAGAAAATCTATGTATCTTAAATCTTTCCAGTCTATGTCGAAAAATATGTGTTCGCTGTATATGCTCTGCCATATCAGAAAGTCAAAGGATTTCAGACTTGCCCTTATTATCACATCAGGTTCAGAGGCTATTTTGAGATACCTCTCAATCAACTCCTCATTAAGCCTGTCAGGCTCTATTTTGCCGGCACTTACATCTTCCGCGAGCTTCCTGACGACGCCAACTATCTCCTTTCTCCCTCCAAAATTTATGAGAAAATTCACCGAAAAAGAGTCATCTCCACCGATCTGTATCTCTGATTTATCATGTATGATCCTAACCTTCCCACCAATCCTTTCACCGAATTTTTTTATTGCCGAAATGTCTCCAAAACCATCTACCGCAAATGTAACCTCCTTTATTCCAGAATTTCTGCACCACCCTATGAACCTCTCAAGGCCCCTGAAAAGCTCCTCTGAGGTAATATCGTTGATTATCACCGCCACATGCTTTGGTATGGTTTTTTTAAAAACCTCCTTTTCAAGCTTTCTTTCATAGATCCTGTATAGAATGTTGAGCATCAGTTAGCTTTTTATTGCCTCATTTAAAAATCCTTCTCAATGAATCTGGGACTGATTGTGGTTGCATTGCTCTATAAACATCTCAGCAATCTTGAAATCATCGGCCTCATTCTTTCGCTAATGCTTTTTTATGTCGGAATGTGGGCGAGAAAGCCTGAAAGCGATGAGCATGCTGACTCCCTTTTCTCCCTTGCATCTTCTCTCCCCTTCATCCTTCTCTCATTTCAGAATTACATTCCAAGCTATGCAATTGTCCCCTCAATGATCATCGCCTCATTCAGAGAGAGAGTCCCGTACTACTTCAGCATACCCATCTATTTTCTGCTTGGATTTCTGTTTCTCAGATATTTTCCGAACCCCTGGGATTCCGAATTCATCGCCCTCACAATCCTCACCGCCTCCTTGGCATCATCACTTGTGGTTTATGCCACGAAGAACAACTTCATCTCAACCTCTCTTGTTCTTGCAAACACATCCATTCTGCTCACGTTTGACATATACAAGATAGCAATAAGCAGGGAGGAGCTTCTTTTTGGATTTCTGATAGCTTTTATTCTCAGCATGATTGCCTACAGATCTGGAGTGGCTGACGAGACAGGTCTGATGGCGGCAACGATTGTCGGAATGCTGATAATAGTCTCCGCAGACATCAGGTACTTCATAAGCCTTCTACTCTTTTATGCCTTGGGCTCTGTAGTAACAAAATACAAGTACAGGCAGAAGGAGATGCTTGGACTGGGCGAGCCTGCAGGCGGTGCAAGAGGATACACCAATGTTTTTGCCAACAGCCTTCCAGCACTGTTTTTTGCCCTGAATTACGGGTATTTTTCTATCGGTGCATTTTCAGCAGCATTTGTTGCCAGCCTCTCAACAGCTCTCGGAGATACCATGGCAAGTGAAATAGGGAAGATGTCCAAGAAGGTTTACCTGATAACAACATTCGAAAGAGTAAGGGCTGGAGAAAGTGGAGGGGTTTCGGTTGCTGGGGAAATAGCTGCATTCATCGGTACAGGTATCATAGCAGTTTATGCCATGATATCGGGGATTCTGGGGTTCTACGAGGGAATCATTGCATTTACTGCAGGTTTTGCTGGAGTGCATGTTGACAGCATTCTGGGAGCCACGGCAGAGAAAAGAGGATTGATTGGAAACTCTGAAGTTAACTTCCTCTCAACCTTCTTCTCAGGAGCAATAGCGCTGCTGATGCTGATATAACACCAGCAATCCCCTCAAAGCCCGATATTTCGTGGGGAACATATTTCTCGATGACAGTTTTGACTTCAGGCGTTGTTCTGATTTCAGGACTCTTATAGTTCGCCTCAACAATTCTGACATTCTCCTTTCCACCCATCAGAGAAAGAGTTTTTGCAATCCTTTCAGAGAGCTTGAAGTAATATATTTTCCACACCCCCTCTGAAGTCTCACCGAACTCATAGTATGCGTATGCCAGAACAGGAATCGTGTACTTCTCCGCTACTCCAATTGCGTTCTGACTTGCATTTCTCGCCTGATCAACCTTTTCAGACAGTACTTCCTCGCTGTGTATTCCGATGAGCTCAATAGACATTGCAGATTTTATTATGCTGTCCAGAGCTGTCAGAATCGTTCCCGCATAGTAACCCTGATTGTACAGCTGCTCGGCAATGCTCTTGCTCTCATCAGCAGATCCATCACCGTAAAGAAGATTTGAAAAGCCTCCTATCGACTCGGCATACACAAATATGGATTCTGCCATGCTCAGATAGAAGTCTGCTCTTTTCTTCAGCTCCTCATCGCTCATGTACGTGTCTTTCTTAATCTCAGGCAGGATGGACATCCATATTTTTGCACTCTCCACCCTCTCCTTTGCAAGCGCGAGGTTTGCAATTGCCTTGTCCCAGTCATTGGAGTTGAGGGCTTTCTGAAGATAGTTCTCAGCCTTCGCCAGCCTTTCTTCTGCCGCTCCAACTATCTGGAGAGATGCAAGACCGATCTGATATGACTCCATCATGTTTCTGAGCGAATCTATTTCGTCCTTGATCACCCTCTCTTCAAGGGAGAACTCCTCATCATTCTGAATTTTCTTTCTGTAAATCTCCTCCCTCATTATAATCTTGGCAGTGAAGTACGAACTTGTTGCGGAGTAGTAGTACCCCTGCCCTGCGTACTCCTCAGCCTTATTGAACCTCTCATTGACCTCCTTTTTGATGTCCTGATCTGCCACCTTTTCAAATTCGCTGTAAAGGCTCATGGCATCATCCTTCATTTTCTCTGCAAGAATCTTCATCAGGTACTGGTATTTCTCCTGAGTTATCCTTCCCTCACTCTTCTCAAGCTGATATCCGGTATAATAGGCCAGAGCCTCATTTACATTCTCAACCTCCACAACCTCAACGCCAAATTCTTTACCGTATTCGACGAGATCAACCTTTTTCGTTTCCGTGTTGATTATGACAAAGGGCCCTCTCTTCACCTCCTTTCTCTCCTCAAGAGTTGCATACCTCTGTCCCTTTGGAATCAGAAAAATCTTGGCCCCATCCTCCGCAGCAGCCTCAAGCTTGTACGGTATCCCGCCAACCGGACCTATGGTTCCATCGGGATATATCATTCCCGTCATGAAAACGTCATCTCTAATGGTGAGATTTTCGAGAGCAGCTATTGTGGCGATTGTCATAACTGCCCCTGCAGATGGTCCACCGACAATTGTTGATTTTGCCTCAATTACGTAGAAGAAATCGTAATTCAGGAAGTCCTTTCCCGTCAGGTCACATGCGGTAAGAGCTGAGAGCTGGGCACTTCCCTGCATGTCTATCTCTGTAAAGGGAGACACGGAGACAAATACCCTTCCATCTCCGGGGGTTACAATTACCGTGATGTTTATTGTTGCTCCCCTGGTTTCCCCGCTCACAACGGCAACAGCCTTTATGCTCCTTTCAGAATAATTCTGAAACTGAGCGTAGGCAGGGGTGAAGACCAGAAGCAGAATCATAACAACTGAAATCAGAGTTCTTTTCATGGGATCACCTCTCATGGAAGGTGAAATAAGCTTTACGACAGTTACTGAGGATGAAAAATACTCAGAGCAATATTCAATCAGGATCATCAGGAATGAAATTTTCCAGATTCTGAAAATTTTGGCTAAAAGATTTTAATTGCCTTCATGACTGATTTAGATTGCTTAAAAGCCGCTTGAAGACGGTTTCGACCTGTTTCCTGCAGTAGGTTTTCAGGGCTGTCAAACAACATCTGCTTTTATCAAAAGCTTTATATTGAAATTCTAATCCATTGAACTCGGGTGGAGGTCATGGAGGAGATAAGGGAGCTCGCAACAAAGTTTGAGAGGTACAGCGCTCACTCCCACATCACAGGTCTGGGGCTCGATGAAAATCTGAAAGCGAGAGACATTGGTGGAGGCTTGGTGGGTCAGAAGAAAGCAAGGGAAGCTGCTGGAATAATTGTAAGGCTTATAAGAGATGGAAAGATGGCAGGAAGGGGCATTCTGATTGCAGGTCCTCCGGGAACCGGAAAAACAGCAATAGCAGTTGCGATAAGCAAAGAACTTGGAAAGGATATACCGTTTGTTCAGGTATCTGCAAGTGAATTTTACAGCAGCGAGATGAAGAAGACCGAAGCCCTCTACCAGACAATGAGAAAGGCCATTGGTGTTAGAATAAGGGATACAAGGAGGGTGCTTGAGGGTGAGGTTGTGGAGCTCGACTACAACATGGTTCCCAATCCCTACAACCCAACCCAGAAGGTTCCCGAGTCAGCAAGGATAACACTCGCAACAGAGAAGGAGAAGAGGTCATTCAGCGTTGGCAGCAGAATTGCTCTGCAGTTCATGTACTCAGGGATATCTGAAGGTGACGTTATCATAATCGATAAGGAGACCGGAAGGGTTACGAAAGTCGGCAGAACTGGCTCGGGCAAAAAGTACGACATAGACGTTGAGGAAGTAGCCGAGAGACCTGACGGGTATGTGGAGAAAGACAAGGAGTACACCTACGTTGTGACACTCCATGATCTTGATGAGGCGAGGGCGAGAAGGAGCACAATATTCAGCCTCTTCTCCTCTGAGAGCAGGGAGATAGATAACGAAATAAGGCAGGCAGTTGATGAACAGGTTAAGGACTGGATAGAGCAGGGAATGGCAGAGCTAATTCCCGGAGTTCTGTTCATAGACGAGACCCATCTCATGGACATCGAGCTCTTTGCATTCATGAACAGAGCAATGGAAAGCGAGATGGCACCCATAATAATCCTCGCCTCAAACAGGGGCTTTGCAAAGATCCGTGGAACAGATGATATCTCCCCCCACGGCATCCCACTTGACCTCCTCGACAGGCTTCTGATAATAACAACCGAACCATACAGCAGAGACGAGATAAGGCTGATCATCGAAACAAGATCTGCAGAGATGGGATTGCTGCTGGATCAGGATGCCATAGAAAAGCTCACAGAAATTGGATACAGCAACAGTCTCAGATACGCAATTCAGCTTTTGGCTCCGGCAAATGAGCTGGCAAAAACAAGAAACTCGGGCAAAATAGAGGTTGAGGATGTTGAAAGAGCAGAAATGCTCTTCGTTGATGTCAGCAAAAGCTCAGCATACCTGAAAGAGTGGGAAGAAAGGATGCTAACCTAAACGAACCTGATTCCAAGCTCCCTTGTTTTATTTTTCCTTGCAATATTTATAAGAAGTGGTGTGATTGACTCAACAATCCTCGAATTTTCCAGACTGCCTGCATCATAGGCTCTCAGGCCTTCAATACTGTTAACTATATCCATAACCGTTCTTTTTGCCTGTTCATCATCACTGCAGACAGCAACATCCCAGCTGAAGACCTCATCGGGATTTGCAAACCTCTTTGCAGGAATGTTGTTGAAGGCAACAACCACTCTGCTTTTATCGAGAATTCTCGCAAACTTCAGTCCAGCAGAGCCTTCTTCAGGCTGAATGTACTTGAAGATGCCATTCTCAACCACCATGGGGATAACCGGTGAGACAACAATCTTTCCTGCCAGATTCTCTTTCAGATTTTCAGCAGTCTCAAAGGCATGCTTCCAGGGGATGGTTATAATGCACACATCCGCAATGAGTGAAGCTTTCTCATTGGTCATCCCCTCTATTCCCCTTTTTCCTCCAAGCCTCTCAACCAGGGCATTGAAGTGCTCAGCTTTGGCCTTTGCCTTCTCCCCACTTCTTGAGCCTATTAATACATCGTGCCCCGCGAGTCTGAGTCTGAACGCAAGCCCTTCTCCGATGTTTCCTGTACCACCAATGAGTGCGATCCTCATCGGTGAGAGTGAAGAGGGGGTTTATAAAAAGTCTTTGAATCTTTTACCTGTTTTTTCAATCCAACTAAGTGATAAAAGACAAAGTCAGTTCCCGACTCTGATAAAGATAAAATTTATATAAATCTGTGGTAAAATTAAATTCGGGGTGGTTTTATGGTCAGTGATGAGCTCAGGGATCTGCTAAACATGGCGATAGCAAGGGAGATTCAGGTTTCAATCCAGTACATGTGGCAGCATGTCCTTGCAAAGGGATTTGAGGGGGAAGTTGTAAAGCCCGAGCTCAGGAAAATAGCAATTGTTGAGATGACTCATGCTGAGCTTATAGCCGAGAGACTGGCGTATCTTGGAGGGAAGCCAACAACAGAACCTGCCCCAATTAAGGTGGGTGAGAATGTAAGAGAGATGATTGAACTGGATGTTAAGGCAGAGGAGGAAGCTATAGAGCTTTACAGAAAAATAATAAGGAAGGCACTTGATGAGGAAGACTACACAACTGCAAAACTCTTCGAACAGATTCTTGAGGACGAAGAAAATCATCACGACTACTTTACATCGGTCCTTGGCAGATGAGCATTCTCAATTTTCATATTTTTAGAGCTTCTCATCTCTCAGATCAATTATCTGCTCCAGGGATGGCCCAGTTGAGATGAGTGTTACTGGTACATTTGTGTCATCCTCAACCCTTTCAATGAATTCCTTTGCTTTTTTCGTGAGCCTGCTCCACTCTCTAACTCCATAGCACTCTCTGTCGAGCTTGTCTATTCCTGTCAGAGCTACCTGGGTTGCTCCATTAACCATGGCTGAATATCTCGCCAGCTCTCCATCCCAGTACCCTATCCGTCTCCTTCTTCCTGTAACAGTTCCGTATTCAATTATTCCAAGATTTTCAGCCTCCTCCTGGCTCATCTCTGTCGGAAATGGCCCCGCTCCAACCCTTGTGGGGAATGTCTTGAAAACCACAACAACCTCATCTATTTTTGTGGGTCCAACACCAACATCAGCAGCCATCTGAGAGGCTGATGTGTCTTTGGATGTCACGTAAGGGTAGGTGCCGTAATACAGGCTCAGTGCAAAGCCCTGTGTCCCCTCGATCAGCACAAATTCACCTTCATCAATTGCCGTATTGACATCAAGGGGCACATCTGTGAGAAAGGGTTGAAGCTCAACAACATCCCTGGCAAGTTTTGCCGTCCTCATAACCCTGTCTGCATTTGCAGGCCCGCATCCGGTTCCGGTTGACCCGATTTTTCCGGAAAGATGTTCTGAGCTCCTATCGGCATCTATATGCCTCTCCTCAATTATGGCACATCTGAAATCAAGTCTTGCCCTGTTCTCGGCCTTGAGGGTTCTGACCTCATTCAGAAAAACTTCAGGGTTAACAAGAACACCCGCTCCAATCAGAAGTCTTGCTTCCCTGTAAACAAAGCCAGATGGGAGCATTCTCACACCGTACTTTTTGCCCTCAAACTCCACTGTATGGCCTGCATTTGGACCCACTCCCCCTCTGACAATTATTTTCGGCTTATCTGCATGTGCGATATGAGAGATTATTTTTCCCTTGCCCTCATCGCCCCAGAAGCCGCCGACAACAACAGTAGCTGACATGACAACTCCTCCCACCACCTGAATGCATCCATAATTTATAAGCTTTCATGTTCTCATAATAACCAAATAAATCCAAAAAGAGACCCTGCTAAAAACAAACTCCATGTCTTCCGCAAGAGTGTCTCTGAAATTCTGTCATAAAACCAGAACTGATGAGGGTCAGTATCACTCAAAAACAAAATTATAGTCTAAGACAAAA
>DACG01000020.1 GCA_002494725.1 Geoglobus sp. UBA235 | reverse complement strand
GTTATGTCCGACACTATAATTATCACCATGAAATTCGATTACAATATGAATAGCAGGATGGAAAAATTAAAAATTCTCGAGCATCTGGCTCTATTTTTCAATTTTTGCTTTTTATGAATCACCGTGACTGATTAGAAGATACCACAAAACTTAATATCTTCCGGTTTTAATTTGTTGCGCAAAAATGATAGCCGGGCTTTGCGGGGGTTGCCGAGCGGTCAAAGGCGCTGGATTTAGGGTCCAGTCCCGCAGGGGTTCGTGGGTTCGAATCCCACCCCCCGCATAATTATTTTAAAATTTTAAAAACCTGTATTGCAGGGGTTTTGCTGATCAATTACTGTTTCTGGCTTATTGAGATGGATAGAGTTTATTTGCTGAGATCCTATCTGAGTTACGCACTGGAAACAATCTTTATCACATCTCCATCCTTCAGCTCGTAGTCCTCGGAAATTCTGATTTTTTTCTTGGCATCAACAGCATAGATGTAATTTTTTCCGATGTCCGTGTGGATCATGTAGGCCAGTTCTCTTGCAGTAGTCCCCTTTTTAACCAGCAGAGCATCTGGCAGAACGTTTCCTTTTGTGTCGGTGTACTTGTTTTCATCCTCAACCGGATATACAACGATATAGCCAAGCTTATCAAAAACCACCGTGTTGATTGCCTTCTGAACTCCCGTTCCATCATATCTTTTCATGAACCCGGCAATCATTTCAAGTGCTTTTTTCTGCTTCTCGTTCAGCTCCTTCACCACCTTAAAATCTCTGTCTCCAGGTCTGTACCTTATGTACCCGTTGTTGTTTGCGGTTCTCAGTGTGAATTCGTACATTGCAGAACACACAACTCCACCGATCTCTGAAATCTTTCTCAGATTCTCATCAGGTGCCTTGTCAGCCTTATTTCCAGCAATGACTATTTTGAACCTTCCTCTCATGAGCTCTTCTGAAAACTTCAGCAGACTCTCATCATCCATTTTCCCAACATCTCTGTCAGTGGTTTTCAGTGATTCCCTTACAGTCATCTCATCAAATCCGAGTCCTGCAAGCTGCTCGGATATGAATCTGGCCGGATCTCTTTTCTCCATCTGGATTCTTCTGACGATCTTCTCCCAGTTCTTCTTCAGTATTCCAAAGAGCCACATAACCAGCTCTCTTTCAAGAAATTCAATGTCATCCACCGGGTCTCTCGCTCCCTCGCCCACCTCATTTCCCTCCTCGTCTGTGGTTCCTGATGCATCAACAATGTGAATTATTGCATCTGCCTGCCTGAGATCATCAAGGAACTCATTTCCAAGCCCTCTTCCCTTGTGAGCATCGGGAACAAGGCCGGCAACATCAATGAGTTTCACGGGGATGTATCTGATCCCATCGATGCAGTTTCCACACGGATAGATGTTAAGCTCTCTGCAAACGCATTCCGTTCTGACATGGGCAATTCCCACATTTGGCTCAATCGTTGTGAAGGGGTAGCTGGCTATCTCAGCATCTGCCATCGTGGCAGCCCTGAAAAAGGTTGACTTCCCTGCATTTGGTTTTCCGGCAAGACCGATCTCAATCATTTCAGACCCCTCTTGGTGTACTCACCATGCTTTCTCGAGCGTATAATTTCCTTCAAAATATCACTTCTCTTTAAAAACTCTCCGTATTCCTTAGTTATCTCCCCTATCCTGACAAAATAATCTATTACCTCCTCAGCCTCCTTCAGATCCCTGCATCTTTCGAGATGATCCAGAATAGAGGGGAATATGTCTCCTCCCTCAAGCTCCCTGAATATGTTCGGAAACATCTTCCTGAATCTCTTCTTCTCCCACTCCATCTTCCTCAGTCTCCCTCTCTATCTCCCACTCCACATTGTCCCTGATCCACACACCTTTTCTCCCGACTATTGTGCCTTCAACGGAGCATCCGTTCTCCAGATGGACCTCTTCAGCATTTATCCTTCCAAATACGGTGCTTGAACTGACTATGTACACTTTCCTTCCATCCACTGCACCGTGAACCCTGGAATCGAGGATGACGATATTCCTTCCTCTTATGCTCCCGTAGAGCTCACTCCCCTCCACAATCACATCCCTTGCCCTGAGGTTTCCAAGAACCCTGCTGAACTTTATCACGGCATTTTTCGATGTTCTGATCTGCTCTATGGATACCCTTGAACCATCAGGGATAACAAGAGGATTCTCGAACTCCTCGTTCAGGAGCTCCTCAATCTCATCGAGCCTTCCAAGTCTCAGGAGTTCCATGAGGTAAATGAATATGAAAATCAGAACCGGCAGAGGATTCTGGATTGTTATCAGGCCTGTGGCCTCGAATCCCTTTTCAATCCTTACATTCCTTCCTATCTCTAGGTCTCCTCTAACCGTCAGTTTTCCCTCAATTGCAGAGAACTCTCCAATGTACGCATCGCCGTTGCAGATCACGTCTCCTCTGACTTTAACCCAGGGGTCAATTCTGACCTCATCCCCAATAATGTAGCCATTAACAGTGCTTCTGCTTCCAACAATAACCTTCTTTGCCTTTATTCCAAAATCTATGACTGCATTATCTCCTACAATCACATCTCCCTCATGCAGGATGTGGGTCTCATCAAACCTCACACCTTCAGGTATGACAAGACTTTCGGGCATCATGCTCATTACGCTCCAAACTTTTTAGATTTACCTGTCAGATCAAGCAGGATGTTCATGAGGTCTAAGCCCTTTATCCTGCAAAGACCACCTCTGTACACCCGGTACTCATTGAACTCCCTCACATCATCCCTCCTGACACCCTCACAGACAATCATGACAGGCACGGGATCTGCTGTGTGGTCTCTGGCCGTAACCGGGGTCGTGTGATCAGATAGAACAGTAAGACAGACCTCCGAGAAGTCGAGGTTTACGATGGGCTCAAGTTCAGAGTCAACCCTCTCTATGAACTCTCTCTTTCCGTCAAAATCCCCATCATGACCAAACTCATCAGGAGCCTTTATGTGAAGAAGGACAAGATCATGGGTTTCAAGGGATTTAAGGGCAGTTTCAACCTTCAGTCCAAGATCCGTGTTCTTGCTTCCGGTAAACCTTTCATTCTCAATCACATCAGCCCCAATAAGCCTCCCTATCCCCTTTATCAGGGTTGTCCCCGCAATCACTGCCATTTTCAGACCGTATCTCTCGTGAAACTTAGGGACATGCACGGCCTTGCCCACTCCCCTCAGCAGGAGAACATTCGCCTTTGGCAGCCCCATCCTTTCTCTTTCAGCATTCAGGGGATGGTTTTCAAGAACCTGATGACTCTTTTCAATAAACTCGTTTACGATCTTTGCTGTATGTTCTGCTGATTGATCCAGTGCCATTACTCTCCCCACTCTGTCTCCTTCATTCTTGGGGTCGCTGTCTGTTATTCTGTCTGAAAGCCCCTCCCCCCTGAAAACAAGAGCTGCCCTGTGGCCTGAGGCATTTCCGAGAATGAAATCAACCCCATCAATCTTGACTTTCTGATTGATGGCTCTCACAAGCTCCTCCTTTTCCTGAATCCTTCCTGCCCTCCTGTCAACAACCCTCTTGTCAAATACACTGCCCTTACCATCAACAGTTCCGAAATTAACTCTGAATGCAATGTCTCCGGGTCTAACCTCAATTCCAGCTCCACAGGCCTCAATCGGACCCCTTCCGGTGTAATACTCAAAAGGGTTGTACCCAAGAATTGAGAGATGGGCTGTGTCACTTCCCGGCCTCACTCCGGGCCCGATTGTGTCCATGATCCCATTTATCCCCATTTCAGCAAGTCTGTCAAGATTGGGGGTTCTTGCAGATTTCAGGGGGGTTGTCCCGTTAACATCCCTGTCAGCCATCCCATCAACAATGACCATCAGAATTTTCATCGGTTCTGAATTTTTGAAATTCAGTTATAAAATTTGTTATTATTCAGATGTACATCATACCCTTGTCCTTGTCCATCCTGTCGAACCTCTCCCTCATCTTCCATATTATGAAGAGCTTGCACTTGTGCACCTCTCCAATTGCATCCATCAGGAGCTGTCTCGTCAGATCTTCCTGATACAGCTTTCTCGTGAACTGAAATAGCTGTGGTGAGGTGGCATCTGGAATTATCTGAAACTCAGTACTCAGAAATATCAGAGAAAACCTTATCTCCCACATAAATCTCTCCCTCTCCTTCTCATCCATGTTCATAACGGCAGAGTAATGCTCTTCACTCAGCCTTATACCGCTTGCAACCAGCAGAAGACTCCTGTCTCTGGGAGCAATTATGTCTATAATCTGATTTGACCCCGGAGGAACTTCAATTATGAAGTGAAAATCAGCATTTGCATCATCAACCTCGTTCTTGAACATTCCCTCATCTTCAAGCCATGCCCTGACCATCTCCCTGACATTCATTCTATCACCTTCCATCACTCTCAGCAGAACATCTGCCGGATTGTATATGAAGTTCACCCACACCCCCTGAAAATTAACCAAAAAATCCACCTAAATTCTGTCAATCTCCTTAACAGGCTTTCCATCTCTTGTTTCTGGAGTTAAATAGTCAAGAAATCTCTCAAAATCCACGTCAAAAAGCCTGAATGTAATCCTGAGCGGGGAGAGGATTGCATCCTCTTCAGCAAAGTTAATTCTCGAGATGTATGCTGTTTGTTTGTTCAAATAAACTGTGATGCTGTTCCCCTTTTTTCCAGAAATCAGCATTGTTCTGGACGTATCAAGTATCCTCTGTATTCTCAGGAGTTCTCTAAATCTCGACAGATTTGATGTTCTCCCGATCACCCTGTTTTCCCGAATGCTGATCTCGGCATCTGGAAAGAGATTGAGAATCGCCCGTCTGACCCTCTCCTCATCCTCTGTCGGATGCAGTTCTGTTTCAATCTCCACCTCAACCCTTGGCAGAAAGTACCTGATCAGATCCTTTATCTTTTTTTCAAATTCCTCGATATCTCCGGTGTTCTCAACGGTGATGTCTGCGATCTTCATTGCCTCATCCATGCCCCATGAGATCTCCCTCTCATCTCTTCTTCTAAGCTCCTCAATTGTTTTGATGTCATCCTTTCTTTTTCTCTTAATTGCCCTCTCAAATCTTGCCTCTACGGGTGCCTCGATGTTTATAAGAATAAAATCATCTCCAAATTCCTTTTTGAACCTTTCAACCTCGGCAATACCTCTTATCCCGTCTATCACAACAATTCCCTTCTCTTCAAGCTTTTTTCTTATCCTGGGTATGCACCTCTTTGCAACGGCATCCATTCCCTCCTTATCCCTCAGTTCAGAGGCAACTCTGCCTGCATTCTCATCCGTGAGCTCAAGTCCTCTCCTCTCAACCTCCTCTCTGATCACGTCACCCATGACAACAACGGGAATTCCCATCTCCTCTGCCATTTTCGATGCCGTTGATTTTCCACTGAGCGGGAGTCCAACAAAGGCAATAATCTTCATAGAGTCAGAAACTGAAAGGAGGTATTAAAGCTTTCAGTGCTGATGGAGGGAGGTGATCGAAAAGGAATAAATATCCCGATGCCCATTACTCAGAGTTGCAATGAAATGTGCATCATGCGGAAGGGACAGCGAGTACAGCGTATGTGGAAGGTGCCTTGCTGAAAGAGTTGAGATAATTTTCCATCCTCCTGTTATTGAGATAACCAAGTGCTCAAGATGTGGTGATTTCAGACTCGATAAATGGACCCCTGCCACTCTTGAGGAGGCTGTTGAGCATCACCTTTTCAGAAATCTTTCAATTCATGAGGAGTTTCAGGTTGATGACATTCACTTTGAACCTGTAGGCGATGAGATTGGGAGATACAGGCTTTATGTCAGCGGAATGCTGAGGGATTATCATGTGACCCGTGAAGGTACGTTTGAGGTAAGACTGAGAAAAGTTGCATGTGAGAGGTGCAGCAGACAGGCTGGGGGTTATTATGAGGCAATTTTGCAGATAAGGGCTGACAGGAGAGAGCTTAGAGATGATGAGATTGAGAGAATCTCTGAAATCGTTGAAAATGCCATCGTCAGAGAGAGAAATAACCCTATGGCATTCATATCTAAAATTGAGGTCAGAAAGGAGGGCATTGACATTTATTTGGGAGACAAGAATCTGGGACAGAAGCTATCGAGAATTATCTCAAGAGAGACGGGCGCTGAGACAAAGGAGAGCAGCAAGATTGCAGGGAGGGAGGACGGAAGGGACTTCCACAGATTCACGTATCTTGTCAGGCTTCCGGGGTTTTTCAGAGGAGATCTGGTGGAGGACGGGGGAGTTGTAGCTGTGGTGAGGGATGCCGCAAGGAGAACGGGATACAATGTGATGACAGGTAAGCAGATGAAGCTTAAAAATCCGAAAGTGATTGCAAGAAGAGAGGATCTGAAGGAAAGCAGCGTTCTGAATGCTGACGCGACCACAATCGAAATTCTTGATCCGGATACATTTGAAACCGTGACTGCGGAAAAACCCGGACTGAGGATTGAGGTTGGGGATACGGTTTATGTTGTGAAGCACAACGACAGGATAATAGCAGTCCATCGTGAACTTCTGGAATGAGAGGCCATGAAGGCTGTGAAGGTCAGAAAGGAGTTTGCTGAAAGGGTGAGGAAAGATCTCGAGAGGAGGGGATTCAAGGACAGGAGGAGGAGAATAAGGTTCGAGGATGGAGCTGTGATCATACCTGTTGTGGATGACTTCAGCATACCCTCTCCCCATTACGAGATCATTGAAGATCTCAATCCCGTTTTCAGGGAGAAAAGGAACTTCAGGGAGATAGTTGAGAGCATAGCTGGATTCTACCCGAGATATGCTGACCTGAAGGTTTTTGGAGATGTGGGGGTGATGAAGCTTCCTGCTGAAATTTTAAAATACAAGAGAGAGATTGCTGAAGGGGTTGTGAAAAACTACAGGCTTGATTCGGTCTGGCTTGACAGGGGAAGACATGGAATGGAGAGAAGACCTGAAATGGAACCAGTTGTGGGCAGCAAGAGCCTTGTTGAAATTAAGGAGAATGGCTGCGTTTTCAGGTTTGATTTAACAAGGGTCATGTTCAGTCAGGGAAATCAGTATGAAAAGATGAGGGTTGCAGGGCTTGTTAATGATGGTGAGGTAATTCTGGACATGTTTGCTGGAATAGGTTATTTCACGGTTCCGGTGGTCAGGCACTCTCAGGCAAAAAAATGCTACTCCATCGAGCTCAATCCGGATTCATACAGATTTCTCATTGAAAACATAAAGCTGAACGATCTTGAAGGTGTTGTACCAGTACTCGGGGATTCGATGCACGTAACACCTGAAAATTTTGCTGACAGGGTTATAATGGGACATATAAGGTGTCAGGATTTCATAGAGAAGGCGATAATGGCTCTTGATGGGGAGGGGTGGATCCATTATCATGAGGCAGTTCCTGAAAGAATAATCAGAAGACCTGTCAGGAGGGTTGAAAGAGCTGCAGAAAGGATGCATGCAAAACTCATCGAGGTCTCAATGAGGAAGGTGAAGAATTACTCGCCGGGAGTGTATCATGTGGTTGTTGATGCAAGAATAAGAAAAAGCTAACCGAATATCAGCCTGAAATAGCCGATGTACGGAATTCTGAAAACTGCAACACCTATCACCCACTCTTTTTTAACGGGTTTTGACAGGAATGGCTGGTCTGCAAGAACATTGTTGTCTCCTTTGGTTATGTAGCCATCATTCTCAGCCACGTAGTTTCCTATTTTCTGCCCTTTTTCCACGTACATGATCGCTCTGTGGATTATTGGAGTTCTTGACCCATCACCATTTGGCCTGTAAACAATAACATCTCCAAAATTTCCGAACATTCTGTATCCCTTTTCTTTTCCTTCCAAGTACGTTACAATTTCCCTCTTTTCAGGACTCACAAGAAACACAACATCTCCGACATGGAGGTTGGGTTCCATGCTTTTGCTCTGAACCGCAACCATAAACGGCCAGGTTCCAGTTAATGCATACCCCCCACCGGCAATGACGCCAACAATTATAAGTGTGGTTACCAAATCTTTAATTAGGCTGACGACCCTTTCATCCATTGGCGGAGGTAGAGGTTTCATGGTTATTAAAAATATCGATGCAAAGACAGTTGTTGCAAAATTCGCCTTAAATGGCTACAACATCCATCCTGATGCTGTAAAGCTGATTCTTTCCTCAAATGTTGATGCAGATGCTGTTGTCAGAGAAACATGCAGAAGGTGTAACGGAGCATTTATCATAACTCCTGATGAAGTTTCTGAAGTTATAAGGGAGCTTGAAAAAACGAGAGTGGAGAAGAAAAAAGCTCTGGAGAAAAAACCGGAAGTTCCGGAAAAAAGATATGAGATAAGGATTCTGAAAGATGTTACGGGAAGGTCAGCATGCAGAGGGACTGTTGAGGATTTTGTCGCGTACTTCAATTCACGATTCGAAAAGATAAGCGGGATTCTGAGAAACAGGGTAAAGGCCGTTCCCATTTCCTCTCTTTCAAGAATAAGGGCTGATGTTGTTGAGATCATAGGCTTTGTAAACAGTGTCAGGGAGATAAATGAAAGCAGGGCAATGATTGAGGTTGAGGACAAAACTGGAAGGGTGAGGGTTTATGCTGAGGGGAAGGTCAAGGAGCAGGCAATGGAACTATTTGGAGATGAAATAGTGGGAGTTACCGGAAGACTTACGGGAAGGAGCATTCTGGCAGACAGGATTGTCCTTCCTGAGGTTCCCGTGAACGGAAATGGAAAGAAGATCAGAGATTTCTCAATGGTTTTCATTTCGGACATACATTTTGGCAGCAACACGTTTCTGCACGAGTCATGGGAGAAATTCATTTCCTGGATCAACTGTGAGAGTGGAAACAGGAGACTGGATGAGCTTGCAGAGTCTGTCAGGTATATCTTTGTTGCTGGAGATGTTGTTGATGGAATAGGCGTTTATCCGGATCAGGATAGGGAGCTTGAGATCGATGACATAAACGCCCAGTACGAATTTGCTGCTGAACAGTTTGACAGAATAAGGAAGGATTTGAAGATAGTAATCTCCCCTGGAAACCATGATGCTGTGAGACAGGCCGAACCTCAGCCAGCTCTGCCAAAGGAATTCTCATCACTTTTTTCAGGCAATGTCACTCATGTTGGAAACCCGTGTTACATAGATGTTGAGGGTGTTGACGTTTTAATGTACCACGGAAGAAGCTTGGACGATATAATCTCGAGAATTCCAAGGCTGAGCTATGAAAGCCCGCAGGATGCGATGGTAGAGCTGCTTAGAAGGAGACATCTCGCTCCTCTATATGGTGAGAGAAGTCCAATCGCCCCAGAGAAGGATGATTATCTTGTCATAGATGATGTTCCGGACATAATTCATTCGGGACATGTTCATACATACGGTACAGCATTTTACAGAGGTGTTTTTCTTGTGAATTCATCAACCTGGCAGAGCCAGACAGAGTTTCAGAAGAAGGTAAATCTGAATCCGATGCCAGGGATCGTTGCAGTCTATCAGCCGGGAGGCAATATTTACAGGCTGAAATTTTACAGCTGAATGGAGCGAGATTTTTTTTAGCGAATCAATTTCGTAACCTATTTATAACAATAAATTTGGAAAAAGGAGGTGAGGTATAAAAGGATTTGGAGGTAGATGAGATGGGGATTCTTGACTATGTTGTTCCAAAGGAGGACTGGCCGGAGATCGTGATTCCAGATGAGGTAAAGGCAATAATTGGAGGGAGAAAGGAACTCAATCTTGCAGAGGAGATTCTTGACAGAAACATAAGGGAGGGCAGGGGAAGAAAGGTTGCAATTTACTTTGAGGACAGAAGGGTAACCTACAGGGACCTATACAGACTCAGCAACAAGATCGCAAACTTCCTGAAAAGAATTGGAGTGGAGAAGTATGACAGAGTTGGTTTCAGAATGAGGAACATGCCTGAGGCTGTTGCCGTGAACTTCGGGATCATGAAGGCAGGAGCAATTCCGGTACCCCTGAATCCCATGTGGGCAAAGAAGGAAATTGTACATGTGGCAAACAACGCAGAGATAAAGGCAATTTTCGTAACCGGAGATGACAAGACATTCAAGGCTGTGGAAGAGTCTGTTTCGGAATTCAGCACAGTTCAGAAGGTTATTGTAACAGAAAGAGAGAATTTGAGCGATCCATTTGTGTCATTCGATGAGGTTTACAGGGAAAGTGCAAAATTCGATCCCGTACCTCTTGAAATCGGGACACCGGCAGCAATCCTCTTCACATCCGGCACAACAGGACTTCCAAAAGGATGTGTTCATTTTGTTGAAAACATCCTTTCGTCGGTGTATCTCGTTGGAAAGTATGTCTGGAAACTCACAGAGGATGATGTTGTGGGTGGCCCCGCTCCTGTCAGCTTTGCAATGGGATATGGAAACGGCTGTCTGATCCCGTACTTCCACGGAGCAGCCACAAGTATATGGCCGGGGTTCAGCTTTGACAATTTCTTCAGGTTTGTCGAGGAGCATGGCATAACCGTGTTCAGCTCTCTGCCAACTGCTTACAGGATGATCCTTGCAAATCCAAACTTAGATGAGTACATCCAGAAATATGATCTCTCAACTCTGAGGCTCTGTACTGGTGGTGGAGAGGCACTGGGAGCTGATACTGCAAAGAGATGGGAGGAGAAGTTTGGAATGCCAATATATGAGTCTCTTGGAGCAACAGAGATGGTCCACATCTGCATAAGCAACACCGTTGCACCTGAGCCAAGGGCTGGAAGCATAGGATGGACAGTTCCCGGATACGTGGCAAGGATTATTGATCCTGAAACAGGGGAGGAGTGCAAGCCCGGAGAGGTTGGAAACCTCTACATAAAGGGTGCCACCGGTATAAGATACTGGAACCATCCAACAAGACCTCTTGCAGAGAAGCAGAAGGAGAGTGTGAAGAACGGATGGAATGTCCTTGGAGACTTTGTCAGAAAGGATGAAGAGGGATACATCTACTTCGTCTCGAGAGATGATGATCTCATAAAGTCATCTGGCTACAGAATTGGTCCTGACGAGATTGAACAGCCACTGAGCAAGCATCCAGCAGTTAAGGAGTGTGCGGTAATAGGTGTTCCCGATCCTGAAGGAATAAGAGGTCAGATCGTCAAAGCGGTTGTTGTACTCAAGGAGGGCTATGAGCCGGGTGATGAGTTGAAGAAGGACATGCTCAACTTCCTTGAACAGCACATAGCAAAGTACAAACTTCCAAGGGTTATAGAGTTCAGAAGTGAACCTTTGCCAAGAACAGCAACAGGAAAGCTCCTGAGAAGATTTCTCAAAGAGGAGAAATAAGATTCAATCCTTTTTTATTTTCTGCTTTCAGATTTTTCCATTTTACGTTAATATTGTGTGATAAATTGTGACAGATTGCGAAAGCTTTAAATATGACATTATTTTTGATTACAATCGAAAATTATGGAAAGGTGAGACGATGGGAAATGGAGAGAGTGGTGTTAGTGAAGAGGTTTTCAAAGAGTACTGGGGTAAAATGAAGACACTGACCATCGTAATGCTGTTGCTCTGGACAATACCAGCGTTCTGGATGCATCTGCCAGTCGGAACAACCCAGCACATCAGAATTCTTGGTGGAATTCCACTGCACTGGTTCTTTGCTGGCTTTGTTGCAGTTGTCTTTGGGATTGCACTGATATTTATCTATGCCATTATCATGGACAAGTGGGATAGAGAGATTCTTGGTAAGTGAGGTGAGATGAATGGGTGTTTTGGATGAACCAAAAATAGCGATTCCAGCGATATTTATAGTGTATTTCGTTGTGGTTGGAGCTTTGGCAGCAACTGGCAACATCTATGCAGCTTCGGCTGTGGCTGTGTTTGGTTCGGTGCTGATATATGTTACAGTTGCTCTCGTCATGAGGGCTGCAACAACCGAGGCCTTCTATGTGGCAGGGAGAGATGTGGGACCAATATCCATCGGTTCTTCGATTGCATCGAACTGGATGAGTGGTGCATCTTTCGTTTCGATGGCAGGTGCTATAGCCCTTCTTGGTTATGATGGTCTGCCTTATATTATAGGCTGGACCCTTGGTTATGTTATAGCTGCAGTTCTGATTGCACCATTTGTTAGAAGATCAGGAACCTATACTGTTCCAGAGTTCATTGAAACCAGATCATCTAACTGGCCTGTTGCGAGAGTTATAGCTGTGCTCATGCTCTTCGTTGTTTCATTCACGTACTTAGTTGCACAGCTTGTTGCAACAGGTGTTATCATAGGGAGATTCCTCGGAGTGCCAGCAGTTCTGGGAGCAATGCTCGGTTCACTGTTCGTTATACTCTTCGCTGGAACTGGTGGATGGAGGAGTGTTGTCTGGGTCCAGGTCACACAGTACTGGGTGCTCATCGTTGCTTACTGGATTGGATTTATGCTTGCAGCAGCAAAGGCCGGAATCTTCAAGCCATGGCCACACATTGGATACGGTGGGCTGCTTGCCGAGCTTGAGGCAAAAGAAACTGCATTTGGACTTGCTCACTTCACACAGCCATTCAAAACGTCATTTGCTGGAGGCACAAATCTGGTAAACTGGATTCTTGGAGCTCTGGCTTTGATGCTCGGAACTGTTGGTCTGCCACATGTGCTGTCCCAGTTCTATCTGGTTAAGGATGTCAGGACTGCCAGATACGGAGTTGGATGGGGTCTTACGTTCATTGGACTTCTTTATCTGACCGCTCCAGTTTATGCCATTCTTGCAAGATATGGGTTCTCACAGGTCTGGGGAATGCCAATCGAGCAGGCAAAGCAGGTTGGCTGGATTCAGAAATGGTTACCTACTGGACTCGTTAAGATAGCCGATGCCAACAACAACGGAATACTCGATGTCAAGGAACTGTCCTTCCACAAGGATATAGTCGTCATAGGAATGCCAGACATGTGGGGACTTGCATGGTGGGTTGCTGTCGTTGTTGCTGTTGGTGGTCTCGCTGCTGCGTTGAGTACAGCTAATGGTCTGCTGATGGTCATGACCGTCGGAGCTACAAGAGATATCTACAAGAGGTTCATAAACCCGAATGTTACTGAAGAAAGAGAGGTCTGGGTTGGCAGAGGAATGCTTGTGCTGCTTGCAGCAATCTCAGCTTTAGCTGGTGCAAGAGCCATTCAGGATCCAACATTCAGCAAATACGTCGCACTGCTTGTCGGATGGGCTTTCGTCTTTGCATCCAGTCTGTTTACACCATCGATCATCATGGGTATCTTCTGGAAAGGGCTCAACAGATATGGCATTGTGGCAGGAATGGTAGCTGGATTGCTGGTATCATTCCCGTACATTGCTGGAGTCGGTCTCTTCGGAATGGCGCCAATTGAGATAGCTGGAGGTAAGATTGGGACAATTGCATGGGGTGTTGTTGGATTCCTTGTGCACCTGATTGTTGCAGTCGTTGTTTCACTTGCAACGGGTGGCGAGAAGGCCAACCCACCAGAGACAATTGAGTTCGTTGACAGAATGAAAATACCGGAGTGACACGATTTCTGGAAAAAATTTTTATTTTTTTGTTTTTTTAAATTCATTGATGGCAAATTTTAGGAAGGTTAAGGAGTTTGTCAGAAGACATCCTGTAGCCGTTAGTGCAAATTCAACAATCAGGGAATGTGCAGAGATAATGGATAGAGAAAGGATTTCCAGTGTCCTTGTTTTGAAAAATGGTATTCCAGAAGCTTTTTTTACTGAATCAGATCTTAGAAGAGCGATAGGGAAAAATGTGAACCTTTCGAGACCTGTTATAGATTTTGCCCTCACCAAGCTTGTAAAGATAAGCTCGGATTCATCAATTTTTGATGCCCTTTCGGTGATGGTCGAGAATAATGTGAAGCATCTGGCTATCGAGGAAGGAGGAGAAGTGATTGGTGTAATAACTCTGAGAGACCTTGCCCTTGATCTTGCACCAAAATATGTCAAGTATACTGCAAGAATTCACAATGCCAGAGATCTTCAGGCAATAAAGGATGCTATTGAGAATTTCAAGGAAGAGCTTAAAGATGAGGCTGAGAGCTACATAAAACATCCTGAAATAGTTGACCCTTATATATTCTTTTCCGAGATCTCCCATGTTGTGGATGCAATGATAGTAACTGCCTCAAAGTTCACCTCTCCACCAAAAAGTGGGTTTGTTTATGCTATCACCGGAAGTGGCGGGAGGAAAGAACAATTCCTCCTTACAGACAGGGATACAATTTCGATATATCAGGATAGAGAAGCCATAGAGTGGTTTGCTGACTTTGAAAAGACCCTCGACAGTCTTGGCTTTCCGGGGTGCGAACATGGATATACTTCGGATAAATTCGCCATACCTTATCCAGAAGAAGATAAAGTTTGCTCTGAATGGGCAAGGAATGTTGATAGAAACATAGTCAACATCTCGTTAATTGCAGATGCAAGGTATCTTCTGGGAGAGAGAAGTCTTCTTGATGAATTCAAAGAGTGTTTTGCAGAAAAACTATACAGAAACAGATTTGTAATTCTGAACTCTCTCAGATACAGGCCAGCCCTGAATATACTTGGAAACCTGAAAGAGACATTCAACTACAAGGCCGGTGCGGTAGCACCCATTGAATACCCTGTAAGAGCATTAGCGGTAACTAACAATATATTTCATGTGACAAACACCCTTGAAAGGATTGCTGCTCTGAGTGAGGAAAAATTGATTCCTGGTGACATGGCCGATGATCTTGAGCATGCATACACTGTATTGATGAGGAGAAAGATCTGGCTTCAGGCGCAAGATCTGAAAGAGTTCAGAGCATCGAAGGCGAATCCAATGGAGAGAGCGATGGTGAAAGATGCTTTAAAAACCGTTAGAAGATTTCAGAGTTATATTGAAAGGAATTACCTGTAACTCAGAAAAATCTGACTTTTTTCCCGATCCTCATAAGATCGGTCAAACCTATCCTGTATTCCTGCAGCTGGGATAGCTGTTTAAGAAATATATAGGCAGTTGCAAAAGCATCTCCCATTGCAGAATGTCTGCAGAATCCATTAATTTTGTAAATTTTCAGCAAACTGTCAAAATCCAGTCTAAAGTTCACAGCTGAACCTCTCCTTCTCAGAAGCCAGTATTCGATCTCGGCAACATCCAGATATCTGTCGATTTTAAGTTTTTTCTTGGCCTTTTTCTTAAAGGCACTTTTCAGAAACTCAACATCAATATGCACAGCATAACCGACAACCACTGAGTTTCTCGCGATTTCTTCTATCTTTTCAGCAACCTCGCCAAATGTAGGGGCACTCATCAGATCGCTTTCTGTAATTCCGTGATACTTTATGGAGTCCAGTTTGAATCTTTCCGGTCTTATGAGGGTGAAAAAGCTTTCATCCATGTGAAGCCTCATCTCCCTGACAGGTATCGAGGCAAAGGAGATTATTTCATCCTTCTTAGTGTTTAGCCCTGTGGTTTCAATGTCAACAACCACATAGTCCTGATCCACAATACTCTCTACCATGCTCTCATCTCTTCTTTCATGATATTCCTGAAGGATCTTATTACTCCAACTGATTTTTTCAGAATAATTGAGTCTGTCCTGCTTCTTCCATCGAAAATTTTCTCTCTGAGTCTTATAAGTTTTACAGCAGAATACACTTCAGCTGTCAGAGACAGGATTTCAGGATCGATATTCATGGATTTGATTCTTTCCACGGTGGTTCTTGAAGTAAATTCTCCATTTAGAACAGTCCAGAGTCTTACTGTTCTCTCAATCCATCTATCACAGTTATCGGGAGTTATTCTTTCTTTAAGTTCTCTTTTCATGAGACGAATAACTTCCTCTTTTTTGTTACCAACCTCTCTCCCTATATTTTCCTTGAAGGAAACATACCTTGCTCCACTTCCCAGCAGATATCTTGAGTCTGCCAGTTCAACAAGATCTGAAATGTCGTCTCTGTCAGCCAATTCTTCAGCCCTTATTACCGAGTAATAGTCTGAAAATCCGGTATCATCTATTTCACCCTCGATGATCAGGAGTCTGTAGACAGGAGGTATTACAAGCTCCCTTCTTCCAAAATCTCCTATGATTGCTGTGGTTGTGCCTGCTTTTGATGTTTTTTTCAGAATCTGTCTCAAAATCTGATCAAAAACAGGAACGTAAATGGCTGAGATAGTCTCATAGTTGAGACCTGATCTCAGCATGTTTTTCATGGATGCCATCACTTCATTCACGAGATTTTCAAGCTGATCAATGTCTTCCATTTTTTTGACAATCTTTGGATAATTTAAAAGCGAGGATCTCGGCTCAAAGCTCTTCATGAGATCCTTTATCGTTATAACTCCGGCGAGCTTTCCATCTCTTGCGACTGCCAGATGGTTTACAGCACTCTCAATGAACTTTATGTAGGCATCAAGAAGTGATGATGAAAGGTCAACGGCCACAACAGGACTGCTCATGAGATCATGAGCCCTTGAAGTCATTGGAAGCTCACGTGCAAGAGCGTTTATTATGTCGGTGTGGGTTATTATGCCAACTGGATTTCCGGCTCTGTTGATAACAATAACACTCCCAACCCCGTTGTCTCGCATGAGTCTGACAACCTCCCCAAGGGTTGACTCGGGGTCACAGGTGACGGGATCCCTGAAAATAACATCAGAAACCTTTTTTGAGAAAAGGGCCATCAGCTCGTCTTCCTCAAAGTGGAATATCTCGCTGAACCTCATTCTGAGTATTTTCTCGATGAACTCTGCAAATTCCCTGTTTCTGCTCATCATCTCCTCTATGTCCCTTGCCCTGAACTCAAAGCATATCGTGTCCGAAATCGCCCTTCCTTCAAACTCTGTTCTCTCCTTTTTTATAGCAGATGCAAGCCCTGTAAATTCGTTGTTGCCTATAACCTCAACCAGATCATCTCCATCAAAAAGTCCGAGCTCTCCATCCCTGACGAGGTATATCCTGTCAAGCACCTTCCCTTTTTTGAACACGGTTTTGCCGGTTTTGTAAAGGGAGACGTGCATGTTTTTGATGAGCTCATCTATCTGCTCCTCATCCAGAAAGCTGAAAGGCTTGATCTTTGTCAGGTAATCGGAGGGTGGCAGCATACATCATTGTTATTCACGACGAATTTTAAAAACCTGTCCATTTTTGTTGGAGTCAGACAGATTCAGCTCCGCAATGGTAAACTTTATTTAAATCCCTTAACCTTTTTCTGTATGCCAAAACATCTGATTTCACTCTCAGATCTTAGCAAATCAGAGATACTTGACATTCTCTCCCTCGCAGAGAGGCTGAAGGATGAAAGGAGGAGAGGAGTGTTCAGGGATTACCTGAAAAACAGAAGCTTGGCAATGATCTTTGAACTTCCATCAACAAGGACAAGGGTTAGCTTTGAGGTTGCCATGGCAGACATGGGAGGGCATGCTCTCCATCTCGGATGGAACGATCTCCAGCTTGGAAGAGGAGAGACAGTAGCAGATACAGCCAGAGTGCTTTCACGCTACGTTTCAGCCATAATGGCCAGAGTCAGAAGTCATGAAACTGTTGTTGAGCTGGCAAAAAACAGTGACGTTCCTGTGATAAATGGTCTGAGCAATCTCGAACATCCGTGTCAGATTCTCGCAGACCTTCTGACAATAAATGAGAAAAAAGGGCTGGATGTTAAGCTTGCATGGGTTGGAGATGGAAACAATGTGTGCAACTCTATGATCCTTGCCTCAGCGATTCTTGGCTTTAAAATGAGTGTTGCAACACCGAAGGGTTTTGAACCTGATGAGAGAATTCTGAAAATGGCTGAGGAAATTGGCAGAGCTCCTGAAATTCTCAGCAATCCATTTGATGCTGTTAATGAGGCCGATGTCATATACACGGATGTGTGGGCATCAATGGGTCAGGAAGCAGAGAGAGAGGAAAGGTTAAAAGCATTCAGGGAGTTTCAGGTTAACAGCAGACTGGTTGAGAATGCGAAGGATGATGTGATTGTTATGCACTGCCTGCCCGCTCACAGGGGTGAGGAGATAACGGATGATGTCATGGATGGGAAGCACTCGGTGGTATTCGATCAGGCTGAGAACAGGCTTCATGCTCAGAAGGCAGTACTGCTGAGGCTGATAGGATGAGGTGGGAAAGAGTAAGTGAGAGAATTCAGGATTTTATAAGGAAGAGGGTTGAGCTTGCAAATGCTGAAGGTGTTGTTGTTGGGGTTAGCGGTGGTGTGGACAGTGCAACTGTCGCATTTCTATGTGTGAAAGCTCTCGGAAGTGAGGGGGTTTTTGCAACGATAATGCCGGAAAAGGGTGTAACACCCGAGGAAGATGTGGAGCATGCCGAAAAGGTCTGCAGGATGCTTGGAGTGGACTACAGAGTCATTGAGATAAACCCGTTTGTTGAACCCTTCAGAAAATCCTTTGGAGAAGACTGTTTGATTGCATTTGCCAACACAAAGCCCAGAATCAGAATGGCCATAAATTACTACTTTGCAAACAGTATGAACAGGCTTGTTGCAGGGACAGGAAACAAGAGCGAGCTCAAGATGGGTTACTTTACAAAATACGGAGATGGTGGAGTGGATTTTCTGCCCATAGGTGATCTCTACAAGACGGAGGTTTTTGGGCTTGCAAGATTTCTTGGAGTTCCTGAGGAGATAATAAAAAAGAAGCCATCTGCAAGGCTCTGGAAGGGGCAGACAGATGAGGGGGAGATGGGGATAAGCTACCACGATCTGGACAGAATACTGAGAGGAATTGAGATGGGGCTGAGCCCTGAGGATATCTCAATAAAAGAGGGGTTGGACATCTCGGATATCGAAAAGGTCATCAGGGCTGTTGAGGCAAGCAGGCACAAAAGGGAACTTGCCCCAATCGCACCTGTCAGAGCACTACTTGAATTTTAAGACCTCTTCAAACATCTGTTCAAACTCGTCGGGATATTTCAGGAATTCAAGGGTATCAAGTTCTTCAACAAGTTCATACATATCTCCATCTATTTTCAAAACCCTGTCAGTTCTGTTTTCCGCAAACGTAATTTCAGGGATTTTGCTGTAATTTTCATTCCTGATCCACCCGTCTTCGGTCAGATAGTAGCAGCCTCCTTTCAGCATCGTGTACGGCTCATATATTGAACTGAAACTCCTGCAAACCCAGTTTGAGGTTATTAACCTTTCATCTGTCCTGTTTATCATGACGTGTCCGTACTCGGGAGGAACGATTATCGCCTCACCCTCCTCAACCTCAACTATGGCAAGGCTCTCTATGATATCGTCCCTTTCACCTCTCTTCTGAAGAACAAAGATTGCCTCTCCCTCTATGACCTGATACAGCTCTGGATAGCTCAGTTTTCCAGCTTTCGGATGGTAATGGCCGTAGGTCTTGATGTACTCCTTTCCGATCATGTTTGGTGGGGTTATCGTGTAGTCAAACCTGAGATCCGCTTTGATTATCCTCTCCCTCTCTTCCTCATTCCTGTAACTGTCTCTGTACATGAAGTAAGCGGGAAAGTTATCGGCAAGCATTTCAGGCTGGTAGAGTACGGGTTTGAGGTCATGGGCATACCTTATATCCGGCTGAAACCTGTCAAAATTGGCAGTTGGTCGCATGGGGATTTCTGACTGGATTCGGGTAAAAAATTTTTCGTAGGAACCGTAATTCTTTCATTGCATTTCCATTTTTGCTGAATTTTTCACTAACCCGAAATGTTAAATTATATGCTCGGGCCCACATCATTCGATGCCGATCACACCAATGGAGGTTTACAAGCTTTTACCAAAAACAAACTGCAAGAAGTGCGGAGAACAGACCTGCATGGCGTTTGCGTTCAAGGTAATAAACAGGGAAAAGCAGATTGAAGAGTGCACACCACTTTTTCAGGAAGAAAAGTATACCAGGCAGAAGGAAAAGCTCCTCGAACTTCTTGAACCTCTGAAGGAGGCAACCGAGACCGGTCTGATTGTGGATGAGGAAAAGTGCACCGGGTGTGCAAACTGCATTGTTGTCTGTCCTGTCCACGCATCTGAAGACCCCTACGGTTCCGGGAGTGGTTTTGGGCCCAAGATGGAGGACCCGATTTACAGACTTGAGGATGGTGTTCTCAGGATAATCAATGTTAAAAAGTGCAGGAGATACGGTAAAAACAGAATTCTGTGCGTTGCATGCAGGGAAAACTGTCCGAGCGATGCAATAAGCTTTCTTGAGGGGTGATGAGGAATGCATGTATGTGCTGGATGCTCATGCCTCTGTGATGACATTGAGGTGGAGATCAGGGATGGCAGCGTATCAAAGGTTTACAATGCCTGCAGAAGAGGAGCGGGAATTTTCCTGAACACTGGCTCATCAAGAGCAGAACCGAAAATTGATGGAGATAATGCTGATTTTGAAAAAGCAGTGAAGGGGGCTCAGGAAATAATTCAGAGCTCTGACAGTCTGGTCATTTACGGGCTTGACACAGTAACTCTCGAAGCTCAGGAGCTTGCAATCAAGCTGGCTGAGAAGAAAGAGGCCTACATAGATGATAACTCAACTTTCTGTCTTGGAGACTTTGTTGAAATGATACTCAGGAAAGATATACCTTCCACCACTCTTGAGGAGGTTAAAAACAATGCTTACGTTATATTTTACTGGGGAACCGATCCCTACCACAGCCTTTCAAGACACCTGTCACGATACACATACTATCCGAGAGGTGGTAAGAGGCAGAGGGGATATGAGGAAGACAGATTTCTTGTTGTGCTTGATGTCAGAAAAACCCACACTGCAAAGCTTGCCAAGAAGAATGCCAGATTTTTGAAGGTTGACAGTGATGAAGAAGTTATGAGAGGGTTTATTGATGCTCTGGAAGGTAGAAGCCCAAAGGTCTTTCAGAAGGACATACCGAGAATTCTCAAAGAGATGGAAAAAGGTGGGTTCAATGTTATATTTGGCGGTCTCGGGCTTAAGTACGGGCTTAAGGGAGATTACAGCATTCTGAAGGAGATGATCAGGAAAATGAATGAAAGATCGGAAGTCTATTTCATACCTGCGGGCTGCCATCCTAATATGAGAGGCTTTAATGAGCTTCTTTTTGAAAAGACAGGATATGTGAACAAATACAGCTTCAAAGATCAGACATCATCAGATGAATTTGCATTTCACAGGCTTCTTGAAGATGGAAAGGTTGATGCAGCCCTGATCATAGGCTCTGACCCCCTGAATTCTCTCCCTCTCCAGTATGCACGGAAGCTTGCAGACATAAACACGGTGGTGGTGGATCCGAGGGAGACATTCACCGGAAAGATTGCAAAGGTTGTTCTGCCATCCTCAATAGCAGGTATTGAAGGTGGTGGAACGATGATTGGAGCTGACGGAACAAGAATCAGGCTGAAACCGGTTTTCGAGAGAGAAATAAATGATGAGTATGTTCTCAAAAGACTTCTGGAGGTGATCTGATGCCCCTCGAATTCTCCAGGTTCCTCAAAAAGGTTAGTGTTGAGGTCGTTGTTGGAAGATGGAGCTTTCAGGTTGAGGCAATGGACAGAGGAAAGTTCAGCGATGAATTTACTGAGAAATCAGCTGTCCTCTATCTTAATGAGGAGTTTGGAAAAAGCAACGGGTTTAGGGAGGGAGATATTGTCAGGCTAACATCTGGAAACAAAAGTGTGAATCTGAAGGTTCTTTTTTCAGATATAGCACCTGAAAACGGAGCGTTCATGCCAAACAGCATATATACATCCTACCTGACTGATTTCAGTAGCTTCAAGAGGTTCAGGGCAACAATTGAACCCTCAAATGATCGTATTACTAAACCTGAAGAAATTATGCAAAAGGTGTTATCAATGGATTAATTTTTATTAACACTATGAAAAATAGGTAATATTTTATAGTGCATCAGAGTGCATTCAGGAGTGATCGGGAATCTAAAAGCCCGAAAAAGGTATATAACCTTAAGTTAAAACATTAAAATGTGTATTTCGAAAAATTGAGGTGGTGGTATGGCATTCGAACTGAAAGAAGGTTTGTTTGTAGTGGATGAACTGAAAAACGTCAGTATTAAAATCGGAAAAGTGATCGAAGAGGAAGAAGAGTGGACAGAGCCAATGGGTCCTACACCCAAGCCGGACATACTCGCCCTGAGAAAATGGGACATGAAGCTTCTTGAGCGGTATGAGCCATTTTATGCCCCTGTTCAGGATTTCTGCAACCTCTGTACAATGGGTCCATGTGATCTCTCAATGAACAAGAGAGGGGCGTGCGGCATTGATCTGAAAACTGCAAAGGCAAGACTTGTTACAATTGCATGCTGTATTGGTGCAGCATCTCATGGAGGGCATGCAAGGCACATGATCGATCACCTGATAAAGGAGTTTGGAGAGGACTTCCCGATAGATCTGGGAGGGGATGTTAATATCGAGGCTCCCATAATAAGAACGGTCATCGGAATCAGGCCAAAGACCCTTGGTGATCTGAGGGAGGCAATGGAGTGGGCAGAAAGGGAATTGATGAGGGTTCTCCATGCAACGCACATTGGAAATGAAGAAAGCTTGCTTGATTACGAGAGCAAGGCAATGCACGTTAGCATGGTTGATCATGTTGTGATGGAGATTGCCGACATTGCCCAGATAGTTGCGTACAACATGCCAAAAGCAGAACCAGACACACCGCTTGTTGATACCGGATTTGGAGTTATTGATAAGAACAAGCCCGTGATTGTGGTTGTGGGTCACAATGTTCTGTATTCAAAACCTGTTCTTGATTATCTTGAGGAGATGGGCAGACTTGAAGACTTCGAAATAGCCGGACTCTGCTGCACAACCCATGACATGGCGAGGGTTGGGGGTAAGGGTAGCTCAAAGATATTCGGGCCGATCAGCTATCAGCTCAGGGTTATAAGATCCGGACTGCCCGATGTTATGGTAAGTGATGAGCAGTGCATAAGGGCAGATCTGCTTGAGGCATGCAAGGCAATGGGAATTCCGCTAATTGCAACAAGCGATGCTGCAGTTAGAGGGCTGCCGGATGTGAGTGAGTGGCCTGTTGAAAAGATTGTTGACGCTCTTGTAAGCGGAAAGCTTCCAGGAGTTTTCCTGCCCGATCCTGAGAAGGTTGGACAGGTTGCTCCACTTGTTGCTGAGGGTGTTTTCAAGAAGCATGGCGGTGAGAGGAAGTACAGGTTCTTTGCAACTGATGAGGACCTCTGGAATGAGATTAACAAATGCACTCAGTGCATGAACTGCGTCTTTACATGCCCGCATAACCTTAGAATTGACCAGGGAATGGAGCATGCCCAGAAGACGAAGGATCTCAGCAAACTGGCAAAACTCGAGGAGCAGTGCATTGCGTGCATGAAATGCGAGCAGGCCTGCCCCAAGAGCATCAAGATAATAAATGTTATAATGGCAAGCAACTTTGAGAGACTTTACAACAAAACCGGAAAGACGAGAGTTGGAAGAGGTCCGGTGCAGGACACCGAAATAAGAAATGTAGGTCAGCCAATCGTTATGGGCCAGATTCCGGGAGTTATTGCGGCAGTTGGGTGCATAAACTTCCCGGATGAGATGAAATCACTTAGAGAGATAATTGAGGAGTTCATCAAGAGAAGATACATTGTTGTAACATCAGGCTGTCATGCAATGGATCTGGGAATGATAAAAGATGAGGATGGTCAGACCGTGTTTGAGAAGTACCCGGGGAACTTTGATGCCGGATGCATCACGAACATGGGAAGCTGTGTTGCCAACAGTCACATTGCCGGAGCGGCAATCAAAATTGCGAACATATTTGCAATGAGACCCCTGAGAGGAAACTATGCGGAGATTGCCGATTACGTCCTCAACAGAGTCGGTGCTGTAGGATTCAGCTGGGGACCGTACAGCCACAAGGCTGCAGCGATTGCTACGGGATTCAACAGACTTGGTGTTCCTGTTGTTGTTGGACCTCACGGCACAAAATACAGAAGGGCCTACATAGGCAAGTACTACAAGCCTGAGAAGTGGTGGGTGTATGACATCAAGACAAGAAAGAAGATGAATATTGAGCCAGCTCCGGACTCACTGCTCATTGCTGTTGAGACAAAGGAGGAGGCGATCGTCCAGCTTGCAAGGCTCTGTATAAGACCGAATGACACCAGCCTTGGAAGGCAGATAAAGCTCACCCACTACTTAGAGCTGAGCCAGAAGTATCTCGGAACACTGCCAGATGACTGGCCCATATATGTCAGAAGTGAGGCAGACCTGCCGCTTAGAATGAAAGAGGAACTGATGCATATACTTGAAAGCGAGCATGGCTGGAAGATTGACTGGGACAAGAAGAAGATAGTTGAAGGTCCAATAAGGCCATTTGATGCTGGATTCAACCCAACACTTGTCGAGGAGGTTTATGAGAAGTATGCGGGGGAAAAACCCCCTCAATAAACTATTTTTGGAGGTGAATAAATGGCGGTAAGCAAGGAGGATAAGTATCCGATTGCAAGAAGGTATCAGATTGCAGATATTCAGGTAAGCAGAGAGGCAACTGCGGTAAAACCAAATGTGGTTGCAAATCTCATAAAGAAGGCAAAGCGTCCCGTTCTTGTCACAGGTGGAAAGCTTCTCAGGGAAGAGAAGCTTGTTGAGGTTGCCGAGAAGTTTTACAGCAAGGGAATTCCGATAATCGCAACAGGGGGGTCAAGCAGAGTACTCATAGAGAAGGGGATAAAGCCCCAGAGCTCTGTCTTCACGCTGCATTATGTAACCCAGTTCATGCTTGATGAGGACTGGAAGGGGTTTGATGGAAAAGGGCCGTACGATGTTGTCATCTTTCTGGGATTTCTGCCATACTACCTCTCAAGAATGCTCTCGGCTCTCAAACACTTCTCAAAGATGACCACAATAAGCATTGATGAATTCTATCAGCCTCACGCCAAATTCAGCTTCACAAATCTTACTGCAAACAAGGAGCTTTATTATAGGATGCTGGATGAGGTTGTAAATGGAATTTAAGGAGGTGAGTTTGAATGGTTGACAGGGTTAGGATTGAGATTCCAGAGGGTGTGAAGGTTAAAGAGGTTGCAGGAGGAGAGATGGATTTTCCCTTCGACATCTCACCCATGTTTGAGGGTGAGAGGGTGAGGAAGGGAGACATGTATGTGGAGCTTGGTGGCACAACGCAGCCGGGCTTTGAGCTTGTCATGGCCCTGCCTGAGGATCAGGTAGAGGACATGAAGGTAACTCTTGTCGGTCCTGACTTGGATGAGATGGAGGAGGGTTCAGCGTATCCCTATGCAATGATCTATTACATTGCAGGAAGTCAGGTTGAGACAGATCTTGAACCAGTTATTGAGAGAAGGAACCACGACTTCCAGAACTACATCGAGGGATACATGCACCTCAACCAGAGATATGACATCTGGATCAGGCTGAGCAAGGGTGCCCTGAAGAAGGGGCTCAAAAGCCTCACCGAGATTGCCCAGGCAACCATGTTTCTGTTCAAGAACGAGCTGCCGTTCATCGAGAAGATCGAAGCAGTCTATATCACCGACAAGGATCTGGTTGAAAAGCTGCTCAATGAGCTTGCAATGCCCATATATGATGAGAGAGATGCAAGGGTTGAAAGTCTGCATGATGAAGATGTTGATGAATTCTACTCGTGCACCCTCTGCCAGAGCTTTGCTCCAACCAATGTGTGTGTTATAAGCCCTGACAGACCTTCGCTGTGTGGAGCCATAAGCTGGTTTGACGGCAGGGCAGCAGCAAAAGTTGATCCCGAGGGACCGAACAAGGCAATTCCTAAGGGAGATCTGATTGATCCAATTACAGGGGAGTACAGCGGAGTTAACGAGTTTGCAAAGGAGGAAAGTGGAGGGGAATATGACAGAATAAAGCTCCACAGCTTTTTCGAGAATCCACACACATCATGTGGATGCTTTGAGGTTATCGGATTTTACATGCCCGAAGTGGATGGAATTGGATGGGTTCACAGAGGTTATCCTGAACCTGCACCGAATGGACTGACATTCTCAACAATGGCTGGTCAGACAGGTGGGGGAAAGCAGGTTGTTGGATTCCTCGGCATCGGTATAAGCTACTTCAGAAGCAAGAAGTTCATTCAGGCGGATGGTGGATGGTACAGGACTGTCTGGATGCCAAAGGAGCTGAAACAGAGAGTTGAAAAGTACATTCCTGAGGATGTGAGGGACAAGATAGCAACAGAAGAGGATGCGACAACAATTGATGAGCTCAAGGAGTTTCTGAAGAGTGTAAATCATCCCGTTGTCACCGGAGTTGTAAGACCTGTTGATGGACAGAAGATCACGGAGGGTTGGGTTGAGGAAGAGGAGGAAGTCGAGGAGGAAGCTGTTGAGGAGGTTGCAGAGGAGGTTCCAGCAGAGCAGCCAGCAGTGGCTCAGCAACCAGTCCAGCAGGTTCCAATGCCAGTTCAGATGCCGCAGCTTCCAGCATTTCAGATGCCACAGATACAGATTCCAGCACAGCCTGCATCGGCAGGAATCAAGCTGATCATCAAGGATGCCAAGATATACATCGACAAGGTCATCGTTAAGGGTGAGGAAAAGAAGGGTGGAAAGTGATGGCTGAAAAAAAAGGAGAACAGAAAGAGCAGAAGTTCATAAAAATAACACTGAAGGGAGCTGAAATTAAGGTAAGTGAGCTGATAATTGAGGAGTAGGCATGACAGTAGTTGCCGTAACGGGCAAGGGAGGTACAGGAAAAACAATACTCTCCTCTCTTTTAATTCACTTTATTTCTCGGAAAACCACAAGTGTTCTTGCCGTTGATGCCGACCCGGACAGCAACTTACCTGATGCTCTTGGAGTTTCGGAGATGGTTGAGAAAACCCTTGGTGATATTAGAGAGGTATTTCAGGTAAGCAGAGATGAGATGGGTTCAACAAACAAGGAACAGTGGCTCGAAGGGAAAATCTACGGAGAAGTTATTGTTGAGGCTGACAGATTTGATCTTCTCGTCATGGGGAGGCCAGAAGGAGAGGGGTGCTATTGCTTTGCAAACAATCTGCTCAGGGGAGTGCTGAGAAGGCTCATGAGGCATTATGATTACATAATCATTGACAGCGAGGCAGGACTTGAGCATTTCAGCAGAAAGACCATTGACAGTGCGGATTACATTATTGTGGTGACCGACATGTCAAAGAAGGGACTTGCAACCGCAAAAAGAATAAAGGAGATGAGCCAGGAACTTGATCTTGGATTCAGAGATATATTCCTTGTTGGAAACAGAATCGCAAACAGGGAGGCTGAAGATGTTATAAGGCAGTTTGCAGATGAGATCGGAATGAAGATTCTTGAATTCCTGCCATACGATGAAAAAATTGCTGAGCTTGATCTGAGAGGAGAGCCGGTTGTAAACCTTCCGGAAGATTCCGGGTACTATCAGAAGGTTAGTAAAATTGCTGATATGATCATCCAGCTTCATGCAGTTGCAAAATAACTGGAGGTGTTTGAATGGCAAAGAAGTTTACCCTTGATGAGTTTTTTGAAACACTCAAAAAGTACAATGTTGAGGAGATTGAGGGAGTTAGAATTGAAGGAGATCTTGAAATTGAGATCGAACCTGGAAGCGGGATAGATGCCAATCTTATTGGCGCAATTGCAATGCTTTCAAACTACATGCAGCTGATTCAGGAGTTTGGGAACTTCATATACCACACAAATATGGCTCTGACGTACTTGCAAAGACTATCGCAAGCTCTTGGCATTCAGATGCCTGCCGGAATGCAGATGCCATCAGCTCAGCCAGCTCCTGCAGTTCAGGAAGTGACACCTGTTGAGGTGCCAAAGTTCAAGATTCCTGAAAAGCTAATTTCAGCAAAATTCGAGCCATACAAGGTTGAGTATCCTGGCACGATAGAGGAAGTAACTCTCGGAGCCACAAGGGCGGATGGAGGGACAAGGGAGGTAACAATAACAATCGGAGGAGAGAAAAGCCTTGCATTCTACAACTTCGATGCCCAGAATCCGAACATTCCTGTTATTGCCATTGATGTCTTTGACAGAAAGCCCATGCTTGCAAAAGCTGTTAGAGAGCATTACGAGGATGTTCTTGAGGATCCGGCGGAGTGGGCAAAGAAGGCTGTCAAGGACTTTGGTGCAGATCTTGTTACGCTGCATCTAATAAGCACGGATCCACTTCTTGAGGACACTCCGGCAAGTGAGGCTGTTAAGGTTGTTGAGGACGTTCTTCAGGCTGTTAAGGTTCCGCTCATAATTGGAGGATCAGGAAACAAGGAGAAGGATCCTGAGGTTCTTGAGAAGGCTGCAGAGGTTGCTGAAGGTGAGAGAATAATGCTTGCCTCAGCAACACTTGACATGGACTGGGAAAGGATTGGAAATGCTGCCAAGAAATATGGCCATGTTGTGCTGAGCTGGACACAGATGGACATAAACAATCAGAAAACCCTGAACAGGTATCTGCTCAAGAGGGTTGGAATTGACAGGAACAGCATAGTCATGGATCCAACAACTGCGGCTCTTGGATACGGACTTGACTACGCCTTTACAAACATGGAGAGAATCAGAATTTCAGGGCTGAGAGGGGATACAGACCTGAACTTCCCAATGTCGAGTGGTACAACAAATGCATGGGGTGCAAGAGAGGCCTGGATGAAGGATTCACCAATTGAGGGTGACACTCCATGGGGGCCGAGAGAGCTGAGAGGACCGATATGGGAAATTGTAACGGGAATGACTCTTGCCTTGGCTGGAGTTGACATGTTCATGATGATGCATCCCGGGGCTTTGGCAGTGATGAAGGAATGGATGAAGATGCTCTCTGGTGTTATTGAAGAAAGCATTGAAAATGTTGATGACTGGATAACCATGGAGGTGTGAAAATGAAGGTAAAGAGCCCCCTTGAGGTTTACAAGTATCTTCCTCAGACTAACTGTGGTGAATGCGGATATGATACGTGCATGAGCTTTGCTGCTCAGATAATCGACAGAAATGTGAAGCCAACAGACTGTCCACCCCTTGTTGAGAATGCAAAGAAAGACAAGAAGTTCGAGAAGAAGCTCAACGAGCTTATCACCCTTACATCTCCGGAAATTGCAGAGGTAATAATAGGCTCAGGAGAAAGTGCCGTCAAGATCGGTGGAGAGGATGTTTTGCACAGGCATGAGCTGACATTCTTCAATCCGCCAGCATTCTTCTTTGATGTCCACGATAACATGGACGAAGCTTTGATTGATGAGAGGTGCAGCAGGGTTGTTGAATACAGAAAATTCTACGTGGGCGACTTCATAACCCTCGAGGGTATTGCTGTTAGATGTGTTTCAAACGATCCCGAAAAGTTCAGAAAGGTTGCAAAGAAAGTTGCAGAGTACGGGAAGCCAATGATCCTTATCTCTCTTAACCCGGATTGCATGAGAGCTGCTCTTGAGGAGGTTGCAGATCAAAAGCCCCTCATGTATGCTGCAACGGAACAGAACTGGAGAAAATTCCTTGAGCTTGCCCTTGAATTCAAGGTACCCGTAACAATAAGGAGCAGAGACCTTGACATCCTGAAAAGCATTGCAAAGACATTCAAAGAAAATGGTGTTTCTGAGATAGTTCTTGATCCTGTCACAGAGCCTGTTGGGAAAGGGCTGAGAGAGACGTTCGAGAGGGTCGTCCAGATCAGAAGGACAGGCATTCTGGGGGAGGATAAGGATATCTCATACCCAATAATGATCACACCCATCTCTGCCTGGCTCATAGATGGGGATGACATAACAAGAGGCTACTGGGAAACAGTTATTGCCTCAACTTTCATTACAAAATACGCTGACATCATGATATTCAGGAATCTTGAACAGTATACGGTGATGCCATCTGTTGTTCTCAGATACAACATCTACACAGATCCAAGAACTCCAGTTCAGGTTGAACCAGGGTTGAGGGAGATCAACAATCCATCACCGGATGACCCGGTGTTTATAACGACAAACTTTGCTCTTACATATTACACTGTTGAGAGCGATCTTTCCAGCAGTAACATAAAGTGCTGGCTTCTTGTCCTTGACACGGAAGGCCTTGGAGTTGAGGTGAGTGTTGCTGGAGGTCAGTTTACGGCAGCGAAGGTGAAGGATCTGATTCAGGAGACGGGAATTGAGCAGAAAGTAAACCACAAATTCCTTGTAATTCCGGGACTTGCAGCAAGACTTCAGGGCGCGATTGAGGATGAAACCGGATGGACTGTGCTTGTTGGACCGATGGATTCAGGAAGGATAAAGGGCTGGCTTGAGCAGCAGTGGCCTCCAGAGTCTGGAGAGTAGCAAAACTCCACTCTTTTTTGTTTTTTCAACAACCATCCGGATCAATTCCAATAATGTTAAATATTCATTTTTAAACTCCGTGTCATGGATTACCATCTCAGATGCATTGAATGCGGCAGAAAATTTTACGATGACTCTCTTTACACCTGTCCATCCTGCAGTGGGCTTCTTGAGGTTGTAGTTGATGTTAGCAATGCGGACTTCAGACTTAATGGTGAGGAAGTTAGGGTATGGAAGTATTACAGCCTCCTGCCTGTGAAAATCAAGCCGGTAACGCTTCAGGAGGGTGGAACACCCCTGTATGAAATCAGATCCTCCAAGAAAACCGAACTTTACGTCAAGCATGAGGGTCTCAATCCTTCGGGATCGTTCAAGGACAGGGGAATGACTGTTGGCATTTCAAAGGCTGTTGAACTTGGAAAAAGCATGGTGGCCTGTGCCTCGACAGGAAATACCTCAGCATCAATGTCAATGTACTCTGCGAGGGCAGGGCTTAAAGCATACGTTTTTCTTCCAAGCGGCAAGGTCGCTCTCGGAAAGCTTGCACAGGCGATGATGCATGGGGCAAAGGTAATTGCTGTTAAAGGGAATTTTGACACCGCATTGAAAATTGTGAGGGAGATATGTGCGAGAAGGGGAATATACTTGATGAATTCCGTGAATCCATTCAGGCTTGAGGGTCAGAAGACGATAGCCTTTGAGATTGTAGATCAGCTTGGTCACTGTCCAGAGGCAATATATGTGCCGGTTGGAAATGCAGGAAACATATCTGCAATTTTCAAGGGATTTTCTGAGCTTAAAGAGGCCGGATATACAGATTCAATACCGAAAATGATCGGTGTTCAGGCAGAAGGGGCGAATCCAATCTTCAGAGCCTTCATGGAGGGAAAAGATAGCATAATTCCTGTGGACAATCCTGAAACAATAGCAACTGCAATAAGAATCGGATCTCCTGTCAATGCAAGAAAGGCTTTGAAAGCTATCTACACTTCAGGCGGAAAGGTCATTCAGGTTAGTGATGACGAAATAGTTAAGGCTCAAAAGCTTCTTGCAAGACAGGGAATTGGAGTGGAGCCTGCAAGTGCATCGAGCTTCGCAGGATTTCTGAAGGATGATGAGGAGTTTGAAAGTGCGGTTTGCATAGCAACCGGAAACCTTCTGAAAGATCCTGAAGAAGCGGTCAGAGTATCTGAAAAGCCTGTCGAGATTGATCCGGACGTTGAGCTTATAGAAAAACTTCTTTAAATCTATTCTGAAATCCTAAAAATCTGCTTCTGCTCTTTTCAAGTTTTTCCAGGCTTTTCTGAAGATTTTCAGATATCATCATCTCATCTGCAAGGATCGTCCCGTTCCTGGCTGCGAGAAATTCAACCCTCTCTGATGATGAGATCTCAATCACATTTCTTTTTCCAGAAATTATTCCTGATCTCCTGAAACCAGATTCATTCAGGCATTTGAGGAGCTTAAAAGCGATTTCAGAATTTCTGCATGCAACGTGGATGATCGGCGGGTCCATAATGAACCAGGTCTCCATTCTGCCGGATCTCACCGCTTCAATAACCTCATGTACTGATGGCGGGTCATGCCACTTTCCCAAGAAAACAGAGTTTCTCTTGTCTCCAAATTCTGGCATGTCCATAATTGCTATCCTTCCTGAACAGCTGGAGAGTGTAACAAAATCCTCAGAGGAGTTTATGGTGTCTGCTATTTCTTTAATCCATGAGTCAATTGAAGAGTTCCTGTACTTTTCAAGGATTCTTTTCCTGAATTTCAGCCACTCCATTTTCCATCCTTTCTGCAAGCTTTCTTATCACATCTCCATCAACATCAACCTGATCTCCATGACCCGGCATAACCGTAATTCTGTCAATCTCTGAGAGTCTGTAAAGAGTTTTTGCATACACCTCATTGTTCCAGTTGAAATTTCGGGAAGATGCTCTCACTTCGGTTTTCCCTAAAAACAGCATCTTCCTGACAGCTCTCAGTACATCACCGCATATCAGTACTTTTTCAGACATGAGCCCTATACTTCCGGGAGTATGACCGGGCAGGTGAATGATGTCAAATGACTGAAGGTGGAGCTTTGAAACGTTCTTGGGATGAAAGTTCCTCATTTTTCTCAGTTTCTCGAGCCTCTTCACGAGGTTTCCCACGAAACCCCTGAATGAGAACTCCCTCTCTCCGGAAAGGTAGGGGTGATCATCTTCATGTGCGTAGATCTGGCAGGAAAAGTGCTCTGAGATCTCGTAAGCACTTCCCGCATGATCATAGTGTGCATGGGTTATGATTATGCCATCAATCTCTTTCACGGCTTTTGACACATTCCTCAGGTTTCCGGGAATTCCGGTGTCAACAAGAAATGTCCCTGCATCATCCTCAATCAGATAGGCGTTGCATCCTCTAAGTTTCAGTCTCTCAATCATCATACAGCATTGCACAGAATGCATTTTATAATTGTGGAAGGCTTATATTCAGATCATCATCAGGCTGGGTATGTACAGGTTCATCGACCACACAGCTGACATCGCATTTGAGGTTGAGGCTGAGAGCCTTGAAAAACTCATAGAGGATGCAACGATGGCATTTTACTCTGCATTTACCTATCTTGACATGATTGATGATTCCAAGACCGTTGAAATGGTGGTTGAAGAGCAGACACCCGATCTCCTTCTATTTTCGTGGTTAAATGAGCTTCTTTTCATATTCGACACACACCATTTTGCAGGGAAAAAAATCGAAGTTCATGTGGACAAAAATGATATCCTAAGGGCTGAAGGAAAAATCTGGGGTGGCAGGCTAAGTCCCGAGAAGGTCAGACTTGAGCCGAAGGCGATAACCCTCCATAACTTCAAAGTTGAAAAAACAGAAAAGGGATGGAAGGCATTTGTTGTCATTGATATCTGATTATTTCATCATTTTTCTGAAAATCCTGCCCTGAAGACCATGAAAAACTGAAAATCCCTCAGCAAGAGACTGATCTATCCCAAGAGAATCAAATGAAACCAGCTCCTCTCTGTAAAGTGAGTATTCCGAATCCCTTGCCACAGGCATTACATAGTTGTTTCCGAGTTTGAGCTTTACCCATCCACTCACCCTCTCCTGAGTTTTGTCTATGAAAGCATTCAGGGCATCAAAGAGCGGATCGTTAACCAATCCGTAATAAACAAGCTCTGCCCATTCCTCTTCAACAAACCTCTTGAATTTCAGCTCCCTTCTGCTGAGAACGAGCTTCTCAAGATCCCTGTGTGCTGTGATGAGTATTGTTGCTGCTGGATGCTCGTAGTTCTCCCTTGCTTTGAGCCCGAGAACCCTGTCCTCCATCATGTCAGTTCTGCCTATGCCATGTTCCCCGCCAATCCTGTTCAGCTCCTGAATCAGCTCTTTTCCATTCATTCTCTCATCATTCAGTGCAGCAGGAATTCCTTTTTCAAAGTCAATTTTGATTATCTCATCTTCTTCTGCTTTTCTCATTGTCCACTCGTATATCTCCTCGGGAGGAACTGTGGATGGATTTTCAAGTTCTCCACCCTCAACACTTCTGCTCCACAGGTTCTCATCTATGCTCCATGGTTTATCTTTTGTAACGGGAATATCAATTCCGTTTTTCATTGCATACTCTATCTCCCACTCTCTTGTCAGATTTAACTCCCTCATTGGAGCGATTACCTTGAATCCATATTCAAAGAAGATGTTATCGAATCTGAGCTGGTCGTTTCCTTTCCCGGTTGCCCCATGAGCCACAGCATCGGCATTTTCCTTTACTGCAATCTCGGCAACTTTCCTCGCTATGAGAGGTCTTGCAAGAGCTGTTCCGAGAACATAACCCTCATAATCTCCATTTGCCTTGATGAGCATGAATATCATGTTAACAAACTCATCCACAGCATCGACCGTGTAATGCTTATCTGCATACTTCTTTCCTCTCTCCTCGGCTCTTTTCAGCTCCTCCTCAGGCTGTCCAACATTAACCGTAACTGTGATGACTTCCCTGAATCCGTATCTCTCTTTAAGCAGGGGTATGCAGACAGTTGTGTCAAGGCCTCCTGAATAGCAGAGCACAACCTTGCTCATAAAATGGCAATTGGAATGTGAGTTTATAGTGTTTTCTCAGAAATCCGGAGCATAACGGTTTTATTATCATGTGCTTATTTTAATACATGGCAGAGGACATGAACATGAAAATTTTGAAGGCCTTTGCAGAAATAGGAAAACCTGCAAAGGCGAGGGATATCGCGGAAAAGCTTGGAGTTCCGACATCTAAGGTCTCCTGCAGACTTGCACCCCTCAGAAAAAAGGGTCTGCTTGACTCTCCTGAGAAGGGGGTCTATGTCATAACCGATGAAGGAAGAAAAATGGTTGAATGATAATTGGAGTGCTTCATCTCAAACCCCTCCCGGGATCTCCGCACCACATCAGCTTTGATGAAGTAATTGATCACGCAATCAGAAACGCAAGGAAGCTTGAAGAGGGAGGAGTTGATGCAATTCTGGTGGAAAATTATGGAGACAGACCGTATTTTCAAAAAGCCGGCGTTGAGACAGTTGCATGCATGACCTCAGTGATGAAGGATGTGAGGAATGAGATCTCGCTCCCTGTCGGTGTGAATGTCCTGAGAAACGATCCCGTAGCTGCTTCTGCAATTGCAAAGGCTGTCAGGGCTGAATTCATAAGAGTGAATCAGCCTGTATTTCCCTCAGCATCACCTGAAGGATTTTTGGAGCCATCATCAGCCTTTCTTGCAAGATACATCAGGCAGATAGACCTGAAAGTGAGGATTTTTGCCGATATAATGGTGAAGCATGCTGTTCATTTTGCAGGGATCGATGATTACCTCGACAGCCTTGAAAGAGCGTTTGCTGACTGCATTGTTGTTACCGGAAAAGCGACGGGAAAACCTCCTGACAGTGAGGAGCTGAAGAAAGTCAAGGAAAAAGCCACCCTTCCGGTTTTTGTTGGAAGCGGGGTTAATGCGGAGAACATTGATATCTTCGGTAAATATGCAGATGGATTCATAGTCGGGACATACTTCAAGGATGGTGAGGAGGTGAATGCTGAAAAGGTCAGAAAACTGTGCAGTCTTCTTTCAGAATCAGGACTCGATCCATCTTTTTTTGAGCTCTGAGAATGTTCCGCTCTCTATGCTTTCCCTGATCTCTTCCATGAGCTTCATGATGAAGCGAAGGTTGTGGTAGGAGGCAAGCCTGAAGAATGTGAGCTCGTTTGCCTTGAAGAGGTGTCTGAGATAGGCCTTTGAGTAGTCCTGACATACCATGCAGTCACACCACTGATCTATTCCCCTGCTGTCTTTTTTGAAATCGCTCCTCTTTATATGAATCCTGAATTTGTTCTCCCTGTTTCCACCACTTCGGGGAGAGATGAAAACAACACCTCTCCTTGCCCATCTTGTCGGTGTAACGCAGTCAAATGTGTCAATTCCTCTTTCCACGCTCTCAAAAATATCCTCAATTCCACCGATTCCAAGCAGATGCACCGGCTTATCTCTGTCAAGGACAGGAATGACCCACTCCAGTATGTTCAGCATATCCCTCTTGCTTTTCCCAAGCGATCCACCTATCCCGAAACCATCAAACGGCAGGGAGGAGATGAATCCTGCTGATTCGAGCCTTAAATCCCTGTACTCCCCACCCTGAACTATCCCAAAGATCTTCTGTTTTTTATCGTAGGCTTCAAGACATCTCAGTGCCCATCTGTGAGTTCTCTCCATGGCCTTCCTGGTGTATTCATAATCTGAAAGTGGAGAGGTGCACTCATCAAACGCAAAAATCACATCGCTGCCGAGGTTTGACTGAATTTTCATGCTTTTTTCAGGAGTCAGTCTCGACTTCCTGCTGTAAAGAGGGTCGTGGAATGTAACTCCACCATCATCGACAAACGCCCATTTTCTGCTCTCAGAATTCCCAAAACCCTCTGTCTTGAGATTTTCAAGAAAGATGTTGTCAGCAATCTTTCCAACCCCATGTTCCATTCCGAAGCCAAGTGAAAACGCCTGAAAGCCTCCTGAATCTGTGAATATTATTCCATCGAAGCTCATGAATCTGTGAAGTCCACCCATATCCCTCACAAGCTCATCCCCGGGCTTCATGTGAAGGTGATACGTGTTGGCAATCACTGCCTGAACTCCAACCTCTTTCAGATCCCTTCCATCCAGTCCCCTCACACTTGCCAGCGTTGCAACAGGTATGAAGGCTGGAGTATCAAGCCTCTTTCCATTTATCTTCAGAACTCCTCTTCTTGCCATTCTCTCTTCAGCTGTGATGGAGAATTTCACAGGATTTTTGTTTGGTGAAGTGGTTAATTAAATTACTTTTGATGGTGTACTTGACTATTGGTAAGCGTTTGATATCGATGGTTGTGATAGGTTGTGTTTTTGCTTTTCACATTCTATGGTGAGTTTATTGTAAAAACCGTAGATACATACTCAAAACATCAACTGGTATACTTTTTATCTCAACACCAATTCAACTCTAACCAATACCATTAATGCCAATTTTTTTCGGGACTACATTTATATCCAGGTCAGAGGAATCACAGCCATGAAAATTCTGGCCATAAAAAACCATCATGCTGAGGGCCTTGGATACATTGAGGAGGTTCTGAAAGACAGAGGGGTTGATTTTGAATACTGTGAGGCATGGAATGGAGACAGAAAGACGGGGGGAGATGCGTACATCATTCTGGGAGGTCCCATGGGTGTGTATGAAAGCGACAGGTATGATTTTCTGAAATGGGAGATTGATCTGATAAGAAATGAGAAAAACAGGCTGATACTTGGCATCTGTCTTGGAGCCCAGCTGATTGCAGGAGCTTATGGGAAGAGAGTTTATCCACACATAAGGGAAATAGGATGGTTTCAAGTTGAAAAGGTTGCTGATGACCCGATTTTTCATGGAATACCTGAAAGAATTGAGGTTTTTCAGTGGCATGGTGATACATTTGATTTGCCCGATGATGCCAAGCTTGTATTCAGGGGAGAACAGGTTCAGAATCAGGGGTTCAGGGTAAACAATGCTGTCGGCATTCAGTTTCATCTTGAGATGACCCTCGATCTTATTGAGGAATGGGTTCGGACAACGGAAGGAGTTGATGATAGAATCATTGAGGAGAGCAAAGACAGGATCGAGGAGCACAACAGACTTTGCGAGATAATGGTTGATAATCTCATAAGGGAGATTGAGAAAAATCACAACATTTAAACATTTCACCACCAACTTTGCCAAGAGGTGGTTAATTTGGTCAGCGTGAATGAGATGGCTCTGGATATTGTTGAGGAGATGCTTGATTTTGAGGAGGAGCTTAGAATCAGGTCCAAAAAGCTTGAAAACGGAGCCACAGTGATTGATTGTGGTGTTGAGGTTCCTGGAAGCTACAATGCCGGAATAATGTACACGGAGATATGCATGGGTGGTCTTGCCAATGTGGACATTGTTGTTGATTACGTCAATGACATCCCGTTTGCATTCATCACAGAATACACTGACCATCCTGCGATAGCCTGCCTTGGAAGTCAGAAGGCTGGATGGGCGATAAGCGTTGACAAGTACTTTGCAATGGGAAGCGGTCCAGCAAGGGCTCTTGCACTGAAACCAAAGAAAACATACGAGCAGATTGAGTATGAGGATGATGCAGAGTATGCTGTCATTGCACTGGAGGCAAGCAAACTGCCGGATGAGAATGTTATAGACTACATAGCAAGCGAGTGTGATGTGGATGCTGAGGACGTGTATGCTGTTGTTGCCCCCACTGCAAGCATTGTTGGAAGTGTCCAGATCTCAGGCAGAATTGTGGAGACCGCAATTTACAAGATGGCTGAAATAGGGTACGATCCAAAGAAGATTCTCTACGGAGCTGGAAAATGTCCAATAGCCCCGATACTCGAGAATGATCTGAAGGCAATGGGTGCAACAAACGACAGCATGATGTACTACGGAAGCGTTTTTCTGACAGTAACGGAGTATGATGAAATTCTCAAAAATGTTCCGAGCAACACAAGCAGGGATTATGGCAAACCATTCTACGAGATCTTTAAGGCGGCAAACTATGACTTCTACAAGATAGATCCACATCTTTTCGCTCCTGCCCAGATTGCAATTAATGACAGGAGCACAGGAAAAACATATGTTCACGGAAAATTGAACGCTGAGGTTCTCTTGAAGAGCTACCAGGTTTTAACGGAGTGAAACACAAGTTTTATTAATTTATTTTTCTCTCTTTTTCCATGGAGGTTAGCAGGATATTTTTCGAGGGGGATGATGGTTACAGAGTTCCTGCGTTTAAGATAGAGTCTGGATCAGAAACAGCATTTCTTGTCATTCATGGATACTCGTCATCAAAAAAGGCCTGGCTTGGTTTTGGATTTGATATTGCTGAAATGGGAGCGGATGTTTTTGTCGTAGATCTGAGAGGGCATGGAGAGAACGAAAAACCTCTCGATGAGAATGTGATGGATGATGTTGAGATCGCTCTTGAGCACATCAGGAAAGATTATTCCAGGGTCTTTGCTCTCGGTCATTCTCTCGGAGGTTTGCTGGCGTTGAACAGCGATGCAGATTTTGTTCATGCGATCTCTCCACCACTCTCATCAAAAATTCTTCCAGAGCCCAAGTTCATGCTAAGGCTGAAATCATGCACAGTGAGGGAGAATGATGAGGAAGTTCTTTTCAGAATACTGGAGCGCTACAATCCTCCCGAAAGAAGCTCGAATGCTGTAATATACTATGGTTCGGGGGAGTCTGAGGGATTCAGAATGGCAATTCGGAAGTGGGCTGAAGGCAGGGATGTGGAAATTGTCGAGATACAAGACATGCAGGCTTCGATGCCAGATGTGGATGTGAGTGGAGAGAGCCTGAAAAACTATCTTCCAAACTTCATAAGCCACCTTTCAGTGACGGCATCTCCAAAAATAGTGGAAAAAATCAGATTTTAATTATTTTCCCTTCACCCTTCACGAGCACATCTCCCATCCATCCCTCATCAGTTTTTCTGAATGTTGGCAGGATGTCAAAGTTTCCGCCTATTTTTATGATTCCCGACTTCATGTCTCCTCCAACATAGCCGCAGTCTCCGTGGATTACAATTTCTCCTCCCTTCATTTCTGTCCCGATAAAATCTCCAGCTGATCCCCTTATCTCGATCACACCACCAGACATCTTCTCTCCGATGTAGTTCCCTGCATTGCCCTCAATCACTATCCTGCCATCCTGCATCCCCGTAGCATTTCCGTAATATGCGCATCCAATCAGGTTTCTTGCATTCCCCCTGACCACTATCTCTCCACCCTTCATCTCTGCCCCGAGCCAGTCATCTGCGTTGCCTTCAATGATAATTTTTCCACCTTTCATGAATGCCCCGCAGTTTGCTCCAATATCACCTCTGACAATGATCTCCCCATCTGTCATTCCCATTCCTATCCATTTCACTTTTGAAAAGTTTCCATCAAGGACTATCTTTTTCTCATCTCCTTCCTTTTCTATCTCAAAGAGCTCTTCAAGCTTCTTTTCAAGCTTCCCGTACCACACCCTGAAGCTTCTTATCTTATCCTCGCTCTTTGTTGCAAGCTCAGGCGTTATCTCTGCCTCAACGCTAACGTCAAAACCGAATTTTGGCTTAAGAATGAGCATTCAGTTCACCTCCAGCCTTTCAGGATTTCTCATCCAGTATTCTGCCACACCATAGTTCTTTCTTTCCACACTGTAGTAGTTTGCAAAGAAATCATCCAGATCTGAATCTATAGCTTCAAGATCGGTTTTGGCTCTTGCATCGACCCAGTATGTCCTACCCCAGGTCTCTTTCAGAAGAGTCCCGTCCCTGACAATGATCTCGCCATCCTTGATCGTGTAAACCGGAACCCTGAACTCTCTGTTGACAGCCTCATACTGTGACGATGGATCGATATCATTCGGGTTGAGGTTGTAGATTGCAATGTCAGCATCGGCTCCAATTCCCAGATGCCCCTTGTTCTCCAGTCCAAGAACTCTTGCAGGTAAGCTCCTTGTCATCTCGATAACCTCGTAAAGCGTTTTTTCAGTGTCTATGGCTGGCAGAGAGGTTGCTTTCTGTACATAGGGGCTTACTCTCTCAAGCTCCTTCTCTCTCATCCTTCTGCTCATGAGCATTGCCATCACGTAGGGATATTCTGTATAGGGCCCTCCATTCGGATAGTCTGTTGATAGCACGACCTTATCGCTGTCAACAAGCAGACCAAGCTCGAGTCCTATCGCCCACTGTAAGGCATGAACAGGATTTCTTGGCATGTACGTTATGGGGACAATTCCAGCTCCACCCTCAATTTCACTGTCCTTGTTGCTCCATCTTGCCCCCGTGAGCTTGTGAAGTGTGAACTGGAAGGGAGCATCTCCTGTCATTGCCGTTGCATGGCCAAAAATTGCCTGTCCCATGTCTATCGTCACGTTATCCATTGAATTGACAACCCTGGCAATTTCTGCAGCTCCGCTCGATACATCCCTCCACGAGCTTCCGGCGTAGGCGTTGAACTGAACATGGGTCACATGCAACACCTGTCTTGAATCATTCTTTATGCCTGAAACAAGCTTTATTGTCTCAACGGTTGTCTGATAGTTTCCGGGAACACCAAGGTTGTTACAGTGAAGGTGAACAGAATGAGGTAAGTTTAGCTCTTCATTTGCCTTTACGAGCTCTGTGATTATCTCTCTTGGAGTCACACCCCACTTTGGTACCTCATCATCAAGATCCCTGACATTCCCGCCGTACATCCAGGCCTCAACACCTCCTGGATTTACAACCTTGACACCAAAGCCCTTTGTTCTCTCAAGAGCCCATGCAATAAATGCTTTCATCTTCTCCCTATCTCTTTCAGCCACATACTTGAAAACGAAATGCCAGTTTCCGAAAACAGGCAGTGCAGCCTTATCAACAACAGGAATTGCATCAAGCTCCTCATGGGTGTGGGGTGAGCCTATGGGTGGTGAGGCAGCCTCAACTGCCGTTGTATAACCCATCCTCGCATACTCATAACCAATGGCAGGAGACGTCAGAAGAACCCTTCCCATTGACGCTCTGAGCTTTCCTGCAGTCTGCCTGACTACCCTCATCTCTTCTGGACGCATCGTCCTTCCAACATTTATCTTGCTTCCAGCAATATGAGCGTGCATGTCAATTCCGCCAGCAACAACAAGCTTGTTGCTTGCATCTATGACCCTGCATTCATCCTTGTTGACTTCATTCTCACTTACTATCCTACCGTCTTTGACAAAGATGTCCATTTTCTCCGCATCTACTCCATTTTTGGGGTCAACAACAATTCCGTTTTTAATCCAGAGCATCTTCATCACCCTTCAAGCCTCCTCTCCACAGCCTTCAGTATCTCGTGAACTATCCTCTCATCGCTCCAGTAGTTGGTGTCAACAAGCTTCTTTACTCTCAGCACTATGCCATCCATTCTGTAAACATTTCCCTCGGCTTCAATTCCGGCAACGGCAGATGGAATGACCACATTCGAAAGCAGGGTTGTCATATTGGGAAATGGATCAATCTGAATCACAGGAATGTTTTTCATGTGTTCAACTGTCTTCCATGGAAAATGAGCGGCAGGATCACTTGACATCACAAGCATGGCATCACAGTCCTTTCTCAAAAGCACCTCAACAGCGGAAAATTCAGCAGGTGAGAACCTGGGATAACCTCTGCTGAAATCGATGGCATACTGAAAACCTACCTCCCATGCAGGAATCTCTCCAGCTCCAACAACATTGTAGTGCCCTCTCATCGGCCATATTACCCATCTCGTGTATCTGTTCAGGAGCTGAATTAATTTTACAGCGTTTTCTACATTTCTGTCTCTCCCTCTTGACTGGGTAACCCCGAGACCATAGAATATGACCCCGTAGTTCGCTCCCTTCATCATGTCAGCAAGCTCTGCAAGCTCCTCTTTTGGCACACCTCCTACCTCTCCCACCTCAATATCCTCTCCCTTCACAAGAGCTCTGAGTGCCGAGATGACGGCATAATCATAACCTGGCTTTATCTGTATGAACTTGTCAGCCATGCTTGCTGACTTTGTTTTTCTCACATCCACAACCACGACCTTCCTGTCCTTTCTGCTTTTTATCAGGAATCCCTTTGCCATTGCACTGTATCTTGCTGGATGTCTCGGATGGGCTTCCAGAGGATTGCTACCCCAGAAAACAATAACATCCGCTCTGTTCTTGACTGCTCCAAGTGATCCACCGGGAATTCCCTCCTCGATCACTGCCAAGGTTCCGGGAGCATGACACACACTTGCGCACTGATCATAGACACCTCTCACCTTTTCGGTGAGAATAACCCCATACCTTATTGCCTCATTTACCGTTGATGACCATCCATAGAGCAGAGGTTTTTTGGCAGAAACAAGAATTTCAGCAGCTTTTTCAACCGCCTCCTCGTAACTCACTTCTTTTCCATCAATCATCGGGCTCCTTATTCTCTCCTTTTCTCTGAACTTGGCGAGCCCAAGTGCACAGAGCTTCTTTCCCTTCTGTGTGTTTACATCAAACTCCACATCATCACAAACATTTCCACAGAAAGTGCATATAGCCTCGGCCATTCACTCCACCCCTAAGAGCTCCTTTATGGACTTTACATTCTCGTCTGTCTTCTCAATAACTCCACTCACTCCCTTGAATCTTGGCATTCCTGTGCCATCTGTATCATCTGAAATCACCTTGTTTGCATAGGGACCCATCGGGATGAAGATAACTCCCTCAGGCACATCTCCAGTTCTGGCGAAAACCACAACCTCTCCAAACTCTGTTCTCACCCTTACCCTGTCTCCTTCTCTCAGTCCAAGTTTTTTGAAATCCTTCTCGTTAATCTCACAGTAACTTACAGCATTGAAATATTCCTGAGAAAGCTTTTCCTCAACCGTTTTCCCCTGATCAATGGTTCTACCAGTAATAACCTCAACTTCAATCATCTTTTTCACCGTTATTTTTATGGAAAACTCTTGTTCGGGGATATTTAATGGTTGCCATTTTTATCAATTCACGGGGTTAAATATTTACTCCGGGCTGTTGCATTTCACAGCATGAAGGCAGTCCTGCTCTGCTCAGGACTTGCCAGAAGAATGAACGGCCAGGTCAAACCTCTGATAAAGGTTGGAGGAAGAGAGATTCTTTACAGATCGATGAAACTGCTGGAGAGGCATGGAGTTAACCAGTTCGTTGTTGTTGTGAACAGGAAAAACAGGGAAAGGATAGAGAAGTTTTTGAAAGAAAGTGGCTTTAAATTCGACATCATTCTAAACGAAGCTCCTGAAAGGGGAAATGGATACTCGCTTTATCTGGCAAAAAACAGAATTTCAGGCAGATTCATTCTTGCGATGGGTGATCACATCTTTGGAGAAAAATTTGTGGAGAAGGCTGTGAAGGGAAGTGGAATTGTGTGCGACAGAAATCCGAAATACATTGACCTGAGTGAGGCAACAAAAGTGAAAGTCAATGCAGGGAGGGTTGCAGACATTGGAAAACAGCTCGATGACTTTGACTGCTTCGATACTGGATTCTTCATTCTGGATGAAAGCATATTTGATGCTGCAGAAGAGCTTGTTAAAGAAAGAGAGGTTGTGGAGCTCTCTGATGTGGTGAAAAGAGCAAGGCTTGGTGTTCACTTTGTTGATGGAGAGCTGTGGATGGATGTTGATACTCCCGAAGATGTCAGAAGAGCTGAGGATGCACTTTTCAGGGAGGCCGGGAAAGGTAAGGGAGATGGATTTGTTTCAAGGCATCTCAACAGGAAGATATCCACAAGAATTTCAAGGGTTCTTGCAGGCAAGGTCAATCCGAATCAAGCGACACTCCTGTCATTTCTCTCAGGAATTGCATCCTCTGCGCTTCTTTTCTTTAGCATTCCTGTTGCTGGCGTTCTTTATCAGATCAGCTCCATTCTTGACGGAATTGATGGAGAGATTGCCAGAGTAACCATGAAAGCATCAAGGATGGGAGGAGTTATTGACTCAGTTCTTGACAGAATTGTGGATTTCCTCTTTCTTTCCATTCTTGCGGTTCTGACTCTTTCAGCAAAAGTGGAGTTTTTCACGGCATTTCTGGCAGTTTTTGGCAGCCTCATGGTCAGCTACATTTCGGAGAGGTACAGGGGTGAATACCTTGAAGGATTTTACAGCAGATTTTCAGTTCTTGTCCCGGGAAAGAGGGATGAGAGAATCTTTATCGTAATGCTTTTCTGTCTTATTCAAACTCATGTAAGCATATTTTACCTCTTTCTGCTTCTTGCCATCCTTACAAATCTGAGAGCTGCTGAGATGATTTTCAAGCTTCTGGAATCAGAGGCTTATGTCTCCAGTCCGAATCTTTCCTGAATTTGCTCTTACAATTTCATCAGGCGAGATTTCAACCAGATGATACTCGTCTCCCCCTCCTCCGTAAACCAGGCTGTTCCTGAATACTCCTGAATCGATTACGGTGAGGCATTCATGACCGAAAGGAGCAACACCACCTGCCCGAAAGCCTGTAAGCTCTTCAACCTCTTCCTTTTCTGCTATTCTGACCTTCTCACCAACCATTTTCTCAACCTTTTCCATGCTCACCTTTGACATGCCATCAACCACAGCAACAATTCCTTCACCGCTCTCAGTAATGAGGACAACTGACTTTATGATCTGATCCCTTCTGCATTCCATTTCTCTTGCAGCCTCATGAACGGTCGATACCTTCCCTGTTTTTATCAGCCTTGCATTTACTCTGTTCTTGTAAATAAACCCTCTGAGCCACTCTGAATCCTTCATTGTATCTCTTTCGGTGGGGAAGGTTAAAACATTTCCCCCTGAATTTTTGGCTGATTTTCTCGCCGCCCCTAAATATTTTGAGCTCTATATACGGTTGAATTAACCTACTGGAGCAATTAATCCGAAATTTTTTGAAACGATTCTCAACAAGAATGACAGTGAGATTTACACGTCCAAATGTGAAACCTCTGCAAAACTAATCCCTATAATGAATTCTACATTTGTTAAATTGACGGGATGTGAACCCTGTTCTCAGTTGTTTTTGGTTAATTTCATTCAGCCGTGAGTTTTAATGGAGTGATCCAAAACGCCGGGAATAGGACTATATAATTTAATTATTTAGTCCTACAAAAAGCTTAACTAAAATCTTACCTAAAAATGTTGTTGATGAAGCACGACATCCACGAATACGAAAGTAAGCTAAAGAGAGAATGGGAGAAGATTTTGAAAAGTTCAATACCTGAAGAGAGTAAAAAGCTGCTTGGAAGATTTAAAAGAGATCTCGAGATTCAGGGGATCAGTGCTTCAAGGATCTGGAAGTATCTGAGCATTTTGCGCTACATCAATGAGAAATACCATAAGAAGCCTTTTGATGAATGGGGCGAGGAGGATATCAAGATTGTTATGGCTACTGTTCAGCAGAAGGTGAGAAGTGGAGAATATTCAGAAAATACAGGTTATGAGTATAAGAAAACTTTGAAGAAGTTTTTCAAATGGTTTTATGGGGAGGAGTGGAGTGGTTTAAAGATTCTGAGGGGAAATAACAAGAGAAACAAATCAAAACCTGATTATCTGACTGAAGAGGAAATTTTGAAGATGATTGAGCATGCAAAGCATTTGAGGGATAAGGCATTGATCGCTGTTACTTATGAAGGGGGGTTGAGAATTGGAGAAGCTGCAAATTTGAGAATTGGAGATATTATTTGGTTTTCAAATGCTAATGGGGATTTGAAGGTTAAGATTAAGATTAATGGAAAAACAGGTGAAAGGCAGATACCTTTGGTTATTGCTGCCCCATATTTAAAAAGATGGCTTGAAATTCATCCAAGGAATGATGAACCCGAAGCGTTTGTATTTTGTAGCTTATCCCAAAGAAATTTTGGGGAAGCTATTGAATACCAAACTTTTAGAAAGATTATTGAGAGAGCAGCAAAGGAAGCTGGAATAAAGAAAAGGGTTAATCCCCATCTTTTAAGGCATTCAAGGGCTACTGTTCTGGTTAATTACTTAACTGAAGCTCAAATGTGTGAATATTTTGGCTGGATTCAAGGAAGTGATATGCCGAGAATATACGTTCATTTATCCGGGAGAGATATTGATAAAGCGATAATGAGGTATTATGGGCTTGAGGATGAGGAAAAGAAGAAGGAAGCTGAAGCAAAACCAAAGAAATGCCCAAGATGTGGTTATCTGAATGCTCCAACTGATATCTATTGTGGAAGATGTGCATTGATACTTGATGAAGGGGAGAGAGCAAAGTTAGAGATGGAAGAGCCGGAAGTTGCCAAAGAGTTGCTGGATTATATCATGAAGCATACTGAAAAGCTTCAGGGGCTGAAAGAGATGCTGGACTTCGTTGAGAGGTTGAGGGCAAATCCAAGTTTGATACAGATGTTGATGCAGTTGAAAGTATAGGGGTAAGAGGGAGATTTGTTGTGTTTGTTGATGAGTTTGTGGTGGATTGTGTATTCAAGGAAAAATCAGAGATCATAAAAAGAATGGAAGAACTTGAAAATCTCCTCACAGTTCCGTGAGTGTCCATGTTTTTCTTTTTTGTCAGTTACAGTGATTGCTCTACAAAGAGAAACCGTTTTTGCTGATATGCAGTGGTGTTTTACCTGTGATGTATTAAATACTGTGTTCTTTTACGTTGAATAGCCAGACAGACACAGTTGGTTCTTATTTCTTGTAGTGAGTATATAGAGAATTTTACTGAGACAGAAATTCCAACATTTACGATGATTGCTCTGCAAGAGCAAACTATCCTCATGTATGTACAGTGTGAATTCAGCCATGATGGATCGAAAAACATGTTCCTTTGTATCGAATAGATAGCCAGTTCCTTGTAGGTCTGATTTCTGAAATTGGAGTTTATTGAGAATTTTATTGAAATGGCTTATAAAATGTATATTTTTTCCGACCCCTCACCACTTAAAAAATTGAAACACTCCAATCGTCGTGACTCAAATTTCACACGTGTAAAAATCGAGATAGAGGATGTGTCTTATTCCAAGCTTATTTCTTGAGATAGATCAAGTAAGATTTCGGTTCTAAGTCTAACATGTCTTTCCAACAATTTCAGAGCATCTTCGTTGTGTTCACCGTTTAGGATATCGGATAAAACCGAGTGCTTGAATAATTCCCAGAAAAACTCCTCCGAGACTCTGATTTGTTTGATTGGTGTATTTGTCATTTCATAGAGAGATCTTTTTGAGATACCCTGAGAGACAGCATATATGTAGAAAAGCCGGTACGAATTGATAATCTGCTCAACAAGGTATTTCAGAGTCCTGAGGTACATCTCCTCCGAGAAGTTCCTGTTCAGGATCGTCACAACCCCGCCCTTGTTGAAACCAACTCTTGCCTCCTGATCCAGACTGGGAACTTTAACCTTGACAGCTTCGAGGGGCTCATCTGAGAAATAGATCCAATCGTCCGTTGAGGCAACATCAGTTCTGTCTTTCAGAGAAATCTTATCCGGCCTAGCCCTTTTCCCGCGCTTAACCGGTTTAACATCGGCTTTAAGAAGTCCTTCCGCCCTGTCAACTATTTTCTTAAGGATGGAGCTATCGAACCTGATCCCTTCCAGGACGATATCTGAAACCAGCTTGTTACTGACGAAGTCTAAAGCCCTCTTGATGTCCTCACTCAAACAGCCGGTTTTGTCAAAGGCTATAAAGCGATGGAAGAAGATTACAGGAACTGTTTTGACTCTTCTTATTGGCTTAACAACAACCTTGCCTTGGGTACGATCCAGAATTTTCTCCTCTACCTCTGTCTCGAATGCGAAATCGACTTTGCAGATGTCCTCAATACGCTGAAAACTTTCGGGCAGGAAACCTTCTGGCGTTCCGATGCGTCTTTCAGTATTGACAGTTCTTCCACAACCCTTTCATCAATCTCCACCTTTCTATTAACCCGGAAAAATAGGTAGCTAACCATACTCCACCATCTCCATTAACTTTAACTGGACAAACGGGATTGCAAACCTCCTAATCCGGTAAAAAGCAGACCTGCCTGACCTCTCAACCTCCAAAATACCTTCTGAAAGCAGAGTGTGGAGGTGATACGAGATGGTTGCCTTATCTTTATTCAGCTCTTCCACAAGCATCATGGGCCTTACGCCTCTCTCGTCCCAGCTCAGGAGAATGCTATTCAGAATAGTCAGCTGAATGTCGGAGAGTGAGTTGAGTTTGTCCATGATTTTGATTATGCCCATTTTCTGAGCAGCACCTTCAACAGCTTCTCTGTCGACAGCATCCTTTCCCTTGAGAAATGCCTCTTTCAGAGACTGGATAAACAAGTCAACAACAATTCCAGGAATGCCAAGGCTGAATTCGTGGAGCGAAGCTGCGTCAACTTCAAGAGCACCATCTCTGCGAAGGAATTCCATTAAGGTGTCCACAAGCTCTCGTGTGTGCTGTATCTCGAAGGGCTCAAGAAAGATCTCAGTCGATACGGGGAGTAAATCTTCAACACCCTCAACGAAATACCTCCACTTTTCAGGTGTCCAGGCTGTCAGATAAACACTATCCCCAGCTCGCCTGTTAATCTCCCGAAGGGATTCGACGATACGCTGATCCCTTTCACAAGAATCTACTATAACGACATTAACACCGCTGTCAAGAGTATCAAGGAACTCATAGAAGAGAAACTCATCGTCATCCAAGGTTTCCGCAAAAAGGGATGCATCACTTGCTTTGACGTTTAATTCTTCATCCAAGCTCTCCAGCATGTATCGTACAGCGTTCAGAAGCAGGCTCTTTCCTGAACCCTTTATGCCAATCAGCGGAATGTGGTATTTTTTGCCGTCACTAAGATTCAATCCCACAAATCCACCGATTTTCTCAAGCTGTTCATCGTAGTTCACGATTTTTAGCGGGTTATTGAGGAAAAAGCGATGAATATACTTGCTGTTAACCTTCTCAGGGTTGAATCCACGGTTTCTTAGCCAGAGCTCGAAACTCTCGACTCTTCCAAGCTTGCCTCTTTTCAATGCTTCATGAAATCGGTGTAATTTGTCTAACCTATCTAACTCACTCATCTTATCAAACCTTTAAAACTGTTTTAACCAAGTACTATTTAAACTTTTCCCTGCTTATGAGTTCATTCCTATAATGCTCTTCCTACCTCTCCTCCAGCTTTTTCAGCTCCTATTCAACGTTTTTCATCATGGGATTCAATTAACTCTCTCACTTTTTTCGACAACACTTTCAAAAAGATGGTTCAACCTTGATTAATGGGAACCCTATAGTGGTATGAATGCCGATTTAGTGATGAATTCATCTTTCAGTTTCATATAACCCCTTGTCTTCCACCTTATGCCTATCAAAGAAAAGTCAAATATTTTTAACAGAAAACGTATTCAACGGGGGATTTGAAAAATAATTGTTCAACTGAACAAAAGGTACGTTTTCAGCCTAGATAACAATAGCAGGATGATTCCAAAGTAGATTATATGTAAGAAAGAGAAAATAGCAGAACTGCATCGAAATTATATATTTGACAGACATACGGCGTTCTCACTAATAGACTGAAAAGAGTCTGAGTAGGTTACGAGGTTTATTACGATCATAAAGATATTAGTTCGAGAATTTCCCGTTTATTATATCAAATACTCGAAAAGAGATAACCCTCTTTCATTACGTTGTGATCGTGAGAAATGATAACATCAGAATAATCTGTGAGGTCAAAAGAGACTTTTACAATACCAAAGAAAGTTCTTAGAGATCGTGTATCAATATTGATCGGAAAAAGATTAAAATATAATAAGAAAGAACTTTTGATTTTGTCATCACATGTAATCATCGAACTGACTGCTGATGTAAGAAGAGTAAAAATATTTTAGAGCGTGTAATAGAGGATCATACGGTAGTTTACATTGACGTTGAAACACCAATATTTTTAAACATTCATACATACATTCATACATGAAAAACATCATGGTCAGGGACGAAGTTTACGAAAAACTCCAAAGAATGAAAAAAGGTAAAGAGTCGTTTTCTGATGTCATACTCAGGCTCATTGATCAAAGAAGAAGGAGTGGAGTGGAGATTCTCGAAAAATATGCAGGATCCCTCTCAGAAGATGAGCTTGAGAGAATCGTGATGGAAGAGAGAAAAAGGTTCAGGGTGAGACAGTTTGATACTTGATACATCAGTTGTAATCAGGGTTCTAAGGGACAGGGAATTCTTTGAGATGCTGAAGAGCAGAATAAACGAAAACATAAAAATAACATCCATTGTGGCATACGAACTTCAGAGAGGTGCATTTTACATCAAACTTAAGTACGGCAGAGATTATGAGCTAAGACAGATAGAATCGCTCCTCAGTGATATTGAAATCCTCCCTTTCACTTCAAAAGACTCTGAAATCTCTGCCAAAATATGGGCAAAGTTGAAAGAAAAGGGATATGATGTAAACGATGCAGATATAATGATTTCTGCAGTGGCCATCAGACAGCATGAGAAACTGATCACTCTAGACAGAGATTTTGAACTTATCAGAGAAGTATCTAAACTCGATGTTGA
>DACG01000028.1 GCA_002494725.1 Geoglobus sp. UBA235 | reverse complement strand
TTTATTTCAATTTTTTTTGATTTCCCCTCAGAATTGCCCTGATTTTTGAGAGATCCGATTGGATATCAAAAAATGATGAGTTCAAACCCCAACATACACTCTTTTAACCTCCTCGGAATCCCTTATTTCATCAACCGTACCTCCAAGGATGACCTTTCCATCTCCGAGAACATACGCATAATCCGAGATCTCAAGAGATGCGTAGACATTCTGCTCAACAAGGAGTATTGTCAGCCCCTCCTCTCTCAGCCTTGCAACTGTTTCAAAAACCTCGGCAACAAGTTTTGGAGCAAGACCCTGGCTTGGTTCATCCATCAGAATGAGCTTCGGAGCCGACATCAAAGCCCTGCCTATTGCGAGCATCTGCTGCTCTCCCCCACTCAATGTTCCTGCCTTCTGCTCCTTTCTCTCCTTCAATCTTGGGAAGAGATTGTAAACGAGTTCAGTTGAGTCATCTATTCTCTCCTCAGCTCTCTTTGTATATGCTCCAAGCCTCAGGTTCTCCTCAACACTCATTGAGGGAAAGAGATGCCTTCCTTCAAGAACCATGGTTATTCCAATCTCAACCTTCTGGTGTGGAGGCATGTAGGTGACATCATTTTTCTCGAACTCCACAATACCTTTCCATGGTCTGTTGAGACCAAAAAGGGCTCTGAGGGTGGTTGTCTTTCCAGCCCCATTCGGGCCCAAGATTGCTGTGATGGTTTTCTCTCTCACCTCCAGATCCACACCCCAGAGAACCTGCATCTCTCCATAGCCTGACTCAAGATCCTTGACAAAGAGCATTCACATCACCTTCTTTCCGAGATATACCTCAATAACTCTCGGATCGTTCAGCACCTTTGCTGTCTCTCCCTCAACAAGCTTTTTACCCTGATGCATCACGACAACCCTCTCTGCAAATCTGGTTATTGCATGCATCAGATGCTCCACCATGGATACAACAGCAACATGCTCATCCCTCCTTATCTTCTGGAGTATCTCGATTATCTTGTCAATATCAGATGGATGCATTCCTGCCATAACTTCATCAAGCAGAAGCATCTTTGGCCTCATTGCAAGAGCTCTGGCAAGCTCCATAAACCTCTTTTCAAGGGGTGTGAGAAGTCTTGCCTCCTTGTCTCTGAGCTGATGTATCCCGATAAGCTTCAGGTACTCATCCGCTTCTTTCAGTGCTTCCTCGACATCCATGGATGCCCTGCCGAACATGGCACCTATTGCAACATTCTCCCTGACTGTCGCAGATCCAAAGGGTCTTGGAATCTGAAATGTTCTTGCAAGGCCCAAAGGAGTTCTGGCGTGAGGGGGTAGAGTTGTTATATCTTTTCCATCAAAGATGACCCTCCCCTCATCAGGAATGTAAACCCCGCTTATGATATTGTAGAGTGTCGTCTTCCCGCTTCCATTTGGTCCCACAATTCCTATGGCCTCTCCCTCTTCCACCTCAAGATCAACCGAATCGACAGCTGTCAGGCCTCCAAACCTCTTTGTTACCTTTTCAAGCTTGAGAAGTGTCATGATATCACCTCAGGTATTCCGAAAGGGGTGAGTTCCTTGTCTTTTTCTTTATGTACCCCATGAGGCCATCAGGGAAGGCCACAACAATTGCAATCAGTATGGGTGCGAGAATAAGCAGCTGTATTCCCGGAAATGTGACTGAAAGGTAGTATTTCATGAGACCATATATAAGACCACCAATCATCGGCCCGAGTAAAGTTCCAGCACCTCCAAGCATCACAATGACTATCGCCTCAACCGTGTAATGGATGTTGAAGACATCCTCGGGAAATATGTAGGTTAGCTTGAGAGTCCAGGCAGTTGCACCGATAAGTCCCGCAAATCCTGCACTTGTGATGAATGCCATTATCTTGTACTTCGTAACATTGATTCCCATAACCTTGGCGGCATCCTCATCCTCCCTCAGTGCAAGAAGAGCGTATCCCATCTTTCTGTTAAGAATGGCTATGGTGGCCACAGCCGCACTGAATGCAACGATTATGACGAGAACATCTGCTAAAAATGTTGAGAAGAAGTTGGTCATCTCCCTGCCAAACGTCTTTCTCATGAAGCCTGAAAGGATCATTCCCTCCGTCCCACCCCAGAGCCTCACTCCCTCGACAAGATACCTGAATCCCTCATTCACTCCTATGGTTGCGATTGCAAAGTAAGCCCCTCTGAGTCTGAGAGCAACCGCTCCAACAGCCAGCGAAAGCAGTACTGACATCATTACAGCCAAGACAATTCCAATGGGGATTGCAATAACCCCCAGATGACTGAAATTCTGAATTGCAATCCCCATCCCGTATGCCCCAAGACCGAGAAACGCCACGTATCCAAAGTCCACATAGCCTGTCAGTCCAAGGAATATGTTGAAAGCCTGACCCAGAGCTATGTAGAACATGAAATAGGCCACTGGCTGCCACATCCCCTCAACAGATAATGCGATTGCTATGAGGATAGCATAAACTGCCATCATTGGAATGAGGGGTTTGTAGGCTCTTAGATTCATTCTCACTCACCTCCAAGCAGTCCTGTTGGTTTGAGCAGCAGAATTATCAGCAGGAAGACAAATGCAACAAATCTCGTCAGGGCAAATGGTTCCACACCGGGAATCATTCCAAGTATGGTGTATGAGCCATTTTCAAAAAGCCCAAAGAGAAAACCTGCTATGAACGCTCCCCATGGTGATCCAAGACCGCCGAGAACTGCAATGACGAATCCCTTGAGAGTGTAGTCCGGACCCATGTAAACGTTTATTCCAACCGGAACAAAGAGGGTGACAAGAACCCCGCTCAGAACTGTGAGACCAATTCCAATTGCAAAGCTCACAGAGTATATCCTGCCCACATTTATCCCGCAGACCATGGCCCCTTCCCTGTCTTCAACAACAGCTCTTATGGCTGTCCCGAGCTTTGTTCTTGTGAACCAGATGTAAAGCAGTCCTGCAATTGCTGCAGAGCATACAAAGGCAAGAAGCTTTGTGTATGGAACGGTTATCGGCCCGAGATAAAGCGTGCCTATGTTCCAGCTGAACCCCACATAATCAGATCCCCAGACAAACTTCGCAACCTCCTCAATAAAAATGCCTATGGCAAATGTGGCAAGAAGGGTTGAGAGTTCGGGGGCATCAATCAATCTTTTTATTGTTGAATAGAATATAACAAATCCAAGAGCCAGACCAAAAATTAAGGCGATTGGAATTGATAAAATCGGAATAACAGAATAAAGTGTGAACATCCAGAAGGCTGTAAAAGCGCCGAGCATGATAAAGGCTCCATGCCCGACATTAACAATCCTCAGAACACCAAAAATCAGACTCAATCCCATTGTGGCAACACCATAAACACTTCCCAGCAAGGCTCCGTAAAACAGATTGGATACTAAATGTTCCGGTACAACCATCTCCTCACCTCAAAAAATTAAAAAGTTTTTAGTGTTTGGCAAGCTTGCCCTGCTCCTTCTCCTCCCATGTCGGTATAGGATAGTATGGATCGGAGTTTGCAGCAGCCTCAGGCCATATTATCTTCTTTGTTCCACCCTGCCACTGTATGATGACCATGTCATGTCCAATCTGCTTTCCTGTCTCCGGATCTATCTTCCAGACTCCATAAAGGCTCATGAACTCTATGTTGTTCATGGCTTCCCTCACCTTCTCGGGCTCAAGGCTCTGGGCCTTCTCGATGGCGTAGGCATATGACAGCACAGCTGCAGCACCTTCAGCAGCATGGTAGCTTGGTTTTTCATCACTTCCAGAGACCTCCTTGAACAACTTCAGGAATTCATCCTGGGTTGGGCCATAGTAGTCCATTCCGAGCTTCTTGGCAGCTTCTGGGCCGTATGTGACTCCAACCTCCCACTGAGCTGGGGCACATATCCCCTCAGCTTTCGTTCCAAGAGCGTCATAGTACTTGGGCAGGGCAGGGGCAACGAGTATCGATATTGCCTTAACGTTTATCTTCAGCTCTGCCAGCTGGCTTGTCAGAAGCTGACCGTCTGCAAAGTGTCCTCCTCCGATTATTATGTCGGGGTTGGTTGCTTTCAGCTCGTTGAGTATTGGTGATAGGTCCTGGACGCCCTTTGGATATGTTTTATCGAAAACAACCTCGAAGCCATTTGCCTCAGCATATTCCTTGGCTGCCCTGAAAACAGATCTTGAGAACTCGGTGTCCTCATATATCATCGCAACCCTCTTTGCATCAGGGTCTATGTTCTTGATCATCTCAAGAAATCCGGTCTGATATTTGCTTGCAGGGCTGAGAGTCTGGACAACATAGTAATAACCCTGTTCAAATATGTAGTCACTCGCACCACCATGGCTGTTCATCAGAACACCATACTTCTCTGCCACAGGAGCTGCAGCAAGTGTAAGGCCTGAGCTGTATGGAGCAAGCATGAACTTAACTCCATCCTGAACTGCAAGCCTTTCAATAATTCCTGAGATCTTCTCTTTGTTGGATTCATCATCGTAATACTTGATCTCAACCCTGTAAATCTTGTTTCCAACCTTTATTCCACCGTGAACCTCATTTATCCATTTTGCAGCAACCTGCATACCCCACAGCGACATCTGGCCCTCCTTGGAGTATTTTCCTGTCAGGCTGATTGGTGCTCCAAAATAAAGCGTTTCAACCTCCGGCTTTTTCTCAGGGGTTTCCTGTGGAGCTGTTTTCTCTGGCTTTGGTGTTGGCGTCGCTTCAGGCTTCTTTTCCTCCTGGGCACATCCAGCTATGGCGATTGAAAGTACGAGCAGTCCAACCAACAAAAGCATCCATTTGGCCCTCAATGCCATCACCTCACGTTTGTGGTGATTAATTATCTGAAACGTTAAAAGTTTATCGGTTTGATTTTGAAAAATAAAATAAAAAACAGATTCATTCTTCCATCTGACCTTCAGAACTCTCAGAGGTTTCTGATCAGCTCGGGTATTATTTCGTAAAGATCACCAACAACATAGTAGTCAGAGTGCTCTCTCATCGGTGCATTTTCATCAGTGTTTATGGCTATGACGGTTTTTGAGTTCATTATCCCCACCGCATGCTGTATCTGCCCTGAAACACCTATGGAGATGAGAAGCTTTGGAGAAACCTTCTCTCCAGAAAGCCCTATCATTCTCTCCTCAGGAAGCCACTTGTAATCGTGGCTCAATGGTCTTGTACACCCTATCTCGGCGTTCAGCTTCTCTGCAAGCTCTTTAACGAGCTCAATGTCCTCCTTCTTTCTCAAACCTCTTCCAATGCAGATTATAACGTCGGCCTCCCTGAGCCCCACAGCTTCTCTCTTCTTCTCCTCTCTTGAAACAGTTCTGATCTGGTTTGACACGGGGATTTCAAAATCCTGAATATTCATCTGAAAGCTCTGCTCTGATGGCTCAATTGCATCAGCCACCACCGCTATGACTCCAGGAAGAGAGGTTCTCAGCTTTGCTATGGTTTTTCCTCCCAAGGAGTATCTGCTAACAGTAATTGAGGAGCCCTCAACTTCCAGATTCAGGCATTCGGTTATGCAGGGAAGATTCTTTCTCTGGGCAAAGCGTGCAGAAACCTCCTTCCCGAGCTTTGTGGATGAGAAGACAACGAGATCAGGACCGACGTCATCGCTTATCTTTTCCATGGCTGCCGTGATTGAAGCGTAATCGTAATTTGGTTCTGAGATGTAGAGGTGATCTGCATTTGCCTCAGCAAAGGAAAGGCCGTGAACCTCAAACCCCATCTCCTTCAGTTTTGATGAAATTCTGTTGAAGTGATCTGCCTTTTCGGCAAAAACCAGGGCTTTCATCATGCCTCCCTCCTGATTATCTCGGCAAGTTTTCTTGCCACATCTCCGGCATCTCCCTCAATAACCTCCTGCCTTCTGTCAATCTCGGGAGCGAGATTCTCGATTATCTCGTAGGGCTGAGGGATCTCAACTCCGAGATCATTGGCTGATAAGGTCTCAACAGGCTTTTTTGAAGCCTTGAGTATGTCCTTGAGGGCGGGAATTCTCGGCTCATTTATCTCATTTGTAACACTCAAAACACAGGGCAAATCTGCCTCGACAACCTCGAGATAGTCATCCATGTCCCTGACACAGGTTATCTTCTCTTCTGAAACTTCCTTTATTTCGCTGACAAATGTTATCTGCGGCAGTCCAAGGATTTCAGCAATTCTCGATGCCATCTGGCCTGAGTAATCATCAGATGATGCATCACCCATTATTATCAGATCGTAACTGTCCTTTTCAAGAATCTTTGAGAGAATGAGTGCTGTGCTTTCAGGGGTTGAATTTGAGCAATCTGTCACAATCACTGCTCTATCAGCACCCATGGCAAGTGCCTCTTTTATGGTCTTTTTGAGATCGGGAGATCCCGCTGAGATCGCAACAACTTCTCCTCCGAGCTTTTCCCTTATTTTTATTGCCTCCTCAAGTGCATTTCTGCTGAGATCGTCCAGTTTTTTTGGAACATCGAGAATTGGCTCTCTCGTCTCCTTGATAATCTTCACCTGCTCAAGATTGTAAACTTCCTTAACACAGACAGCAATTTTCATAAAAATCACCAAAAAAATAGAAAAATTACTTCAGGTATTCCCTTCCGATGATATCTCTTGCGATTATCAGCCTCATTATGTTCTGGGCTCCCTCAGCTCCAATAACATAGCTGAATGGCCCGAGCCATGCCCTGAAAATCGGAGCCTCCTTGGTGTATGCGTAAGCCCCATACCACTTCATGACCTCTTCAGCCAGATCAACGCATGTTTCAGGGCCGTAATTCTTTGCAAGAGCAACAGGCACATTCAGATCAAGGGGCTTGTATGAGGGATCCTTCTCAATGTAGATCTTGTCTGCAAGTCTTGAAGCCCTGTAAACAAAGTACCTTGATGCCTCCCATCTCGCATACAGATCTGCAAACTTGAAGCTGACACCCTGGAATGCAGATATGTTCCTTCCAAAGAGCTTTCTCGTTCTGAACCACTCAACTGCCTGCTCCAAAAGCCATCTTGAGGCTCCTATGGTGGCTGCAGCAACGACAATCCTTGCAAGATTGAAACCTTCCATCACATGGTAAAAGCCCCTGTTCTCCTCTCCAATCAGATACTTGCTCTCAACCTCAAAGTTCGTGAGCTTGAATCCACCTGTTGTCAGTCCATGCCTTCCAATATCCTCGTAAATTGTCGGTTCCCATCCATCGGCAAGCTCTCCGTTCTTTCTTGCGAGAAGAGCAAAGGCTGATATGCCTTTATGCCCCTCACCACCTGTCCTTGCCAGTGTGAACCATCCGCCACCCCACTCAAGTTTTTGCACCTCACCAACACCGCTTATGAACGTCTTCTCTCCACTAATAACGTAAACATCGTCCTTCTTTTCAGCCCTTGTTTTCAACCCTGCAACATCCGAACCGCCCTGAGGTTCTGTTGATGCGATTCCAAAGAATGCCCTTCCCTTTGCAACCTCGGGTATTATCTCCTGGCATGCCTCCTCACTTCCAAACAATTCAAGGGCAAATGGCCATCCTGTGTTGAGCAGTGCATATACTGCCAGAGCGACAGATGGATCGGCATAGGCAATCTCCTCCATCGCTATGGTTGCCATTGTGTATGTTCCACCCTGACCTCCGTACTCCTCGCTGCATGGGATGCAGAAAAGACCCTGCTCACCCATCTTCTTTATTATGTCAACGGGTATGTCCATCGGATTCTGCTCGGATCTCTTGTCAACCTCAATCCAGTTTGGAGCTATGTATCTCTCACAGAACTCCCTAACACTCTCTCTGAAGAGTTCCTCCTCCTCAGAAAACGTCAAAACCGTATTTTTCGGAAAATCTATCACGCTCACTCTACCACCTCACCCAAACTGATAATGCACCCCAAAACCACCCTTGGGGTACTCCCATTCAAGATCTTCGGGACATGCAACCCTGCAGGTCCCGCATTCAAGGCAACCCTCATGGTTGAAATATATTTTCCCCTCCTCAAGCCTGTAAAGCTTTGCAGGGCAAACGTAAAGGCAGACTTTAAGATTGCAACTATCACACTTCTCCTCCTTTGGCCTTATATGGGGCTCGGAATCAACTGTGAAGCTCACAAGCCCCAATCTGTTCTCTATGCTCTCCATACTATAACCCCCTGAAGGCTGATAAAAAGTCCAATGCCATTCTGATCTTTCTGCCTCTTGACTTCTCCATTACAACATCGTAAAGTCTGTTCGATTCCTCTTTCACATCAAAAATGCCTCTCATGATCTCTACCATCATCCTTGTGTAGTCATTGAAAAATCTGGTGTTTTCAAGAACATCTAAGGCCTTTCTGAACTTTTCAAGCTCTCCAATTATGGCTGAGTCCCTGACCTTCCTTTCATAGATCTGGCCCGCAAGACCTGCATCTCCTCCATCCATAGCCTCCTTTATGCTGTCTGCTGCAAGAACTCCTGAATAGAATGCGAAATCCACTCCTCTGATTGTAAACCCTCTGTTGAGAACAAAACCTGCCGTGTCTCCCACAATCATCACATTGTCTTTGTGGAGGGCATCAGGCACTCCCTTTATCCCTGCCTCAGGGACAAGATGGGCTGAGTACTCAATCATGCTTCCCCCCTTAAGAAATCCTGCCACATCTCTGTGTGCTCTGAATTTCTCTGCAAGATCATAAACCTCTATCTTGTTTTTCATGGCAGAATCGACCCTTACAACCATCCCCACAGAGATCGTGTCTCTGTTTGTGTAAATGAATCCCCCCCCATGGGTGAAGACTGGATAGCCCACAAAAAGATTCGCCACTCCCTCATCGCTTTCAACATCAAATCTGCTGTTTACCTCACTCTCTGAAAGCTTGAAAACTTCCTTAACACCAACAGCAACCTCTTCTGGCTTCCAGTCACTCCTTATGCCAAGCTTCATTGCCAGCATTGGATTGACTCCTTCGGCAATAACAACCGCATCGCACCCTATTTCCTCACCATCTGCAACAACCCTTAATGGATTCAGCCTGACATCCTCGACCTTTATCCCTGAAACGACCAATCCTCCAGCATCCTCAACCTTCTCTGCAAGCCACCTGTTGAATTTGGTAAGGATTGCAACAAAGCTGCATGTTTCATCTGATGAGTACTCTATGCTGACACTCTCTCTTTCATCAAGAAATGTGAGCCTCTCTTTTTTGACCCACCTCTCTACTGGAGCATCCTGAAAGCCCTTCACGTACTTCTCAAAAACCCAGCTGTATATTCTTCCACCATAAACACTTTTTTCGCCAACATTCTCTCCCCTTTCGATGAGGAGAACGTTCATTCCATTCTCTGCCATTCTGTATGCTGATCCAAGTCCTGCTGCTCCCCCTCCGATAACCACAGCATCAAAGCGCTCCATGGTACCACTAAGTCTAACTGAATCCTACATTTTAATATATTTTTCGATATTCTCTTACCAATGTAATGTAAAATGGCAAAAATATTTTACAATGGTATGGGGAACGAAAAAATCTGCTGTACAGCAGAAACAATGGCATGACTCAATCCTGACACCCATCCATTCCCTGTGTGCAATACTTTACAGGACAGGATATAAGGTTAACGATAAGGTTAAGGATGACACGAGGCACCATAACATTATTAAACCAATATATACTGCCAGAGGCTAACACAGATTGGAGGTGGATGGATATTCTGGTTGAGGTGAGATTTCACGGAAGAGGTGGACAGGGTGCCGTGACGGCTGCAGATCTTCTGGCAGTTGCAGGTTTCAAGGATGGTTATCACACACTCTCATTCCCGATGTTTGGTGCTGAAAAAAGAGGGACGCCTGTTGTTTCATTTCTCAGGGTTTCTGACGATCCCATAGTCATAAGGGATGAGGTGAAGACCCCCGATTACGTTGTTGTTATGGATCCCTCACTCATAGAGGTTGTTGACGTGCTTGCTGGACTGAAAGAAAAAGGAATGCTCATAGCAAACTACCCGATGGGAAGTGAAGATCTCAGAAGAACGCTGAACACAGATAAGGAGGTTCATGCCATAAATGCAACAAAAATGGCGACTGAAATTCTTGGCAGACCGATAACAAACACGGCAATGGTTGGGGCTCTCGTAGGGGCAACAGGAATTATAAAGATCGAGAGTGTTGAGGAGGCGATTATGGAGTTTTTCGAGAATAAGGAGATAGCCGAGAAAAACGTAAAGCTTGTGAGACAGGCCTATGATTATATGAGGGAGGTGTGTGGATGGCAAAAATGAAGCTCTACATAGGGGCAAGCAATCCTCCAATGTCATCTGAAATGAAAACTGGAGACTGGGGGACGGAGCTTGCATACATTGACAAGGAGAAGTGCATTGCATGCGGGCAGTGCATAACCTTCTGCCCTGAGCCAGCCACAAGCATGGTTGAGGAGGATGATAAGAAGTACGCTGTTGTCAATCATGATTACTGCAAGGGATGCTGGATCTGCTTTACTGTCTGCCCTGTGGATGCCATTGAGATGAGAACAAAGGATATTTACAAGGTAGAGGTGTGCTGATATGAGGAAGGTGGTTAGAGGTTTTTATGCAATTGCTGAAGCAGTGAGACTTTCAAGACCAAATGTTATAGCCGCATACCCAATCACCCCTCAAACAGAAATTGTTGAGAATCTGGCCGAGATGTATGCAAATGGTGAGCTTGGAGATGCTGAGTACGTGACGGCTGAGTCTGAATTTGGAGCTGCATCAATGGTTCTTGGAGCCTCTGCAGCTGGAGCAAGAGCCTTTACTGCAACAAGTTCTCAGGGTCTTCTCCTAATGACCGAAGTTCTTTACAATGCAGCTGGGATGAGACTGCCCATAGTCCTTGTTGTTGCAAATCGATCTGTTTCAGCTCCACTGAGTATATGGAATGACATTCAGGACAGCATTTCAGTGAGGGATGCTGGCATAATCCAGCTTTATGTTGAGAGCAATCAGGAAGCTCATGATATGCTTCCGCTCGCTTTCAAGGTCGCTGAAAACAGGGATGTTCTACTCCCATTCATGATATGCGTTGACGGATTCAAGCTAACCCATGCCTACGAGCCTGTGGATCTCCTTGATCAGGAGACTGTTGACAAATTCCTTCCACCCTACGAACCTGCTGTCAAGCTTGATGTGAACAGTCCTGTTGCAATGGGCTGTTACGCTCCTCCACCCTACTACATGGAGTTCAGGGTTGCGATGGAGTGTGCGATGGAGAGAGCATCAAGGGTGATGCTGGAGGAATTTGAGAGGTGGTATGAGCTTACTGGCAGAAACTGGGGGGGACATGTTGTCGCAGAGAACTGCGAGGATGCTGAGGTTGTGGTTGTTGCAATGGGGTCTGTTGTTGCCCTTGTGAGAGAGGTTGTGAACAGAATGAGAGAGGGTGGAAAGAAGGTGGGATTGCTGAAGATAAGAACCTACAGACCATTTCCATCTGAGGATGTGAGAAAAGCCCTTGAAAATGCCGGAAAGGTCATAGTAATAGAAAGAGCACTTTCCATAGGTGCGGAGCCTCCTGTTACCGCAGATGTCAAGTCAGCCATCTTTGGGCTTGATGCTGAGGTATATCCTGTGGTGATGGGACTTGGAGGAAGGGACATTCCAAGAGAGCTTGTTGAGAAGGTCATTGATGATGTTATGGAAGGAAAGGTGAAGCCTGAGAAGAGATTTGAGGGACTGAATGAGTTTGAAGAGGTGATACCATGAACTATTTTGGCCCCGGGCATGGAGCATGCCCCGGATGTGGATTTCCAATAGCCATAAGGGGCGCAATTGAGGCTCTTGATGGAAAGGTTATCGCTGTCAATTCAACAGGCTGTCTTGAGATAGTAAGCTCGATGTACGGCAGAAATACATGGGGTGTACCCTACATTCACTCCCTCTTTGAAAATGCAGGAGCTGTTGCTGCAGGAATTGAAACAGCTCTGAAAGCATTGAAGAGAGATAAGGAGGCTCATGTTGTTGTTTTTGCCGGAGACGGAGCTACATTTGACATAGGAATCGGGACTCTATCGGGGATGATGGACAGGGACCACAATGTGATATACATCTGCTACGACAATGAGGCATACCAGAACACAGGCAACCAGCAGAGCATGGCAACTCCACCCGGCGCAAGAACAACCACAACTCCGGTTGGAAAGCTTCAGCCGGGCAAAATTGGAAAGAAGAAGGACATGGTGGAGATAGCTGTTGCCCATAACATCCCTTATGCTGCATCTGCAAGCATAGCCTATCCAAAGGATTTTCAGAGAAAGGTGAAGAGAGCTTCGGAATTTGAAGGATCAAAGTACATTCAGGTTCACGCCCCATGTGTAACAGGGTGGGGAATAGATGGAAAGCTGACAGTTGAGGTTGCAAGGCTGGCTGTTGAAACAGGTCTGTATCCCCTTGTTGAGTATGAGCATGGAAAGCTTGTGAAGGTTAGAAAGCTGAAGCAGAGGAAGCCTGTTGAGGAGTATCTGAAGATCCAGAGGAGATTCAGGCATCTATTCAAACATGAAATGGGCAAGGATATTCTCGATCAGCTCCAGAGAATTGCTGACGAGAATGCAGAGAAGTACGGGCTTGATGCCTGATTCTCTATTTTTATGAGACCATCCGAGGCTCTCGAAATATCCCGGAGAATTGCTGAGGAGGTTGAGAAAGCTGTAGGCAGGATAGCCGGGAGCAGAGAAGCTGGAGTAACTGTTGGAATAGGAAAGGATGGAACGCCAACAAAGAAGATCGACAGGGTTGCAGAGGATATTGCATTGAAGATTCTTGGGGAATATGATTTAAGGGTTATCACAGAGGAATCGGGTGTTGTAGGGGATGGCGATGTTACAGTTGCTCTCGATCCCTTGGATGGTACCTTCAACGCTGCCAGAGGAATTCCATTCTATTCCATTGCTCTGTGCTTTTCATCAAAGGACACGCTTGATGGAACATTCTTTGCCTACGTGAGAAATCTTGCTCTCGGGACTGAGTATTACTCAAATGGAAGATCCTACAGAGATGGTGAGAGGATAAGGATTAAGGAGAAAGAGGATATCAACTGCAACGCAATCCTCTACTATCCAGTTAGGAGATATCCCTTCAGAAGAATGAGGGTGTTTGGAAGCTCGGCACTTGAGATATGCATGGTTGCAGACGGGACGTTTGACTGCTTTGTTGACATAAGAAAGGGGGAGAATGGAAAGGGCTTTCTCAGAGTTTTTGATATTTCCGCATCACTCTACATAGCAAAGAACGCAGGAGCGGAGATAAGCAGTCTTGATGGGGATGATGTGTGGGCAAAGAGATTCAGCATGGATGAGAGGTTCAGAATTGCTGTTTCCAGCAGAAGTTTGCACAGAAAGCTGCTTGATGTGATATGAAGGCGGCAATAGTTTACAAGCTCAGTTCAGAGAAGATAGCTATCGAGGTGAGGGAATTTCTGAACTCAAACAATGTTGAGGCTGAGATGTTCAGATATCCTTCCTCCGTTCTCGAGAGGTATGATATGATCATCACCGTTGGAGGAGATGGAACGGTATTGAGGTCAATCCACCATCTCAGGACACCTCCTCCTGTATTCAGCATAAACACCGGAAGGATAGGAATTCTGACTCACGCAACTCCGGAAAATTACAGGGAGTCGCTGATAAGAGCTCTGAAAGGAGAGACAGAAGTTGAGGAAATCATGAGAGTATCCGGAAAAAGCAGGAGTGCTGAGCTATTTGCCCTGAATGAGATCGCCATTCTCTCTGCAAGCCCTGCAAGGCTGATAGAGTTTGAAGTCAACGTTGATGGTGTTTTGCTTGACTCAATGAGAGCTGATGGGGCGATAATTTCAACATCAACTGGATCAACAGCCTACGCTCTCTCTGCTGGAGGAGCAATTGTTGACCCGGAGCTCGATGCCATATCTTTCACCCCCGTGTCTCCCTTCAGAACAGGATCAAAATCCTGGGTTCTCTCTCCAGAGAGGGTTATTGAAATAAAGATCAGGGGAGATAGAGACGCTGTTGCAGTGGCAGATGGAATAACATCTTTAAGGCTAAGCCCGGGCTCATCCATGTTTTTCAGGAGATCAGATCATCCTGCAAGATTTTACAAATTTGAATCAAGGATTGTGAAGATTATCGAGAAAATAAGGAACCTGAAATGATGGAGGTCTTTGGGGTTATAGGCTATCCTGTAGGACACTCACTGAGTCCTGTAATGCACAACGCAGCCTTCAGGGAAACTGGGTATAATGGCATTTATGTTCCCTTTGGAGTCAGGCCTGAGAATTTTGAGAGTGCTGTTGAGGGTTTGGTTGCCCTTGGAATCAAAGGTGTTAATGTTACAATACCCTACAAGGAAAAAATTACGGAGTTTTTCAGGCAGGAAAGAGAAGTTGTGGAGATTGGAGCTGCCAATACTGTTGATCTCAGAAAAGGGATATGCTACAATACAGATGTTGATGGAATTCTGAGAGCTCTCAGAAATTCAAATGTGGATGCAAGGGACACGAACGTGCTTGTTGTGGGAGCGGGAGGAGCTGCAAAAGCATGCGTCTATGCTTTGAGAGAAAGCAACAGAGTTAGTATCACCAACAGAACTGAGGAGAGAGGAAGAGAGGTTGCGAAAAAATTTGGGATTGAGTTTGTTAGATCTGAAAATCTCTCTGCAATGAAATTTGATCTGGTTGTGAATGCCACACCTCTGGGAATGAAGGGCTTTCCCGAAAAACTTCCTGTTCCTGTGGAAGTGCTGAAAAGTAAGCCCATTGTTTTTGACATGATCTACAACCCTCCTGAAACACCGCTCATAAAAAAGGCAGCAAGCTATGGATGCAGAACTGTTAGCGGGGTGGATATGCTTGTGCACCAGGGTGCAAAAGCTTTTGAGATCTTTACAGGCAGAAAAGCTCCGGTTGATGTGATGAAAAAGGCTGTTATCTCAGAGCTCAAAAAGCTCATTTAATCTTTTCTGTTTTGATACATTTATGCTGAAATAGTCAACGGATGCTTTCCTGACTTTTTCGATACAGTTCTGAGGGCAGTAAACTCCAAGCCTCCAGTTTGAAATCTGAGCCTGTTTGAGTGTGCTGACAAGCGGAGAAATGGTCTCCATCTGAACAACCTCATTTTCAATCAGAACTGGAATATCATATCCGGAACTGTCAGTTGCCGGAATGTCAACAATAACGAATCTCTCGTCAACTCCGGCATCCTCTGCAATTTCCCTTTCAGCCTTTCCAGGGTTGACCCTCTCGATGCTGATCTCCACCTCATCAAGTCCTGAATAAACCGCTCTCTTGAAAAGCCTCCTCTCATCAAGCCTTTTTGCTATCTCTCCTGCATACCCCTCAGACCTTCTCAGTATGGAAATTGCATCGTAGTCATCCATTCTTGTAAGGCTCTCAGGCTCTATCTCTCCATTTTCAATCAGAAATTCCATGGCCTTTTCAAACATCTTTCTCGCTATCCTGCAGACATGGTGGTGGTAAACTGCCGAGTACATCAGATATCTCGAAATCAGAAAGCTCTCAACAGCTCTGACGCCTCCATGCTCCACGTAAACCATTTCACCATCAAATCTCATCTTTCCAATCAGCCTGTCAAAGTCCACAACTCCGTAGGCAACTCCGGTGTGATGGGAGTCTCTTAGCAGGTAGTCTATCCTGTCCACGTCTATGACACTGCTCACAGGTGGTTTTCTGACAGCCCTGATGACTTTCTTCACCTCAACTCCTGTATCGCTCAGGATGTCGCCCATGCTGGAGTTCTTTATTATGTGCCCGATGTCTTCATGTTCTCTTCTAAGGTACTTCTGGATTATTCTCTCCCCTGAATGGCTGAAGGGTGTGTGACCTATGTCATGCAGAAGTGAAGCAGCCAGTATTGTTTCATCAGAAGTTAAATGCCTTGCAACATGCATTGAACCTATGCTGTGCTCGAATCTGGTGTGATGGGCTCCCGGATAGACTAAATCTGCAAAACCAAGCTGTTTTATCCTTCTCAGCCTCTGAAATTCCGGAGTGTCTATTATCCTAACCATCCATTCATCGAGCTGTATTGTGCCATGGACCGAATCGTGTATCAGCTTCCCGTTTCTCATTCAGTATTACTCTATCGCAGATTTTTTAAACCCAACTGTTCTGCTGGAGGCAGGGGCCGTAGGGTAGCCTGGTTATCCTTCGGGCTTTGGGAGCCCGTGACCCGAGTTCAAATCTCGGCGGCCCCATACCCTGAAAAGACGAGAATCAACCTCTCCGTCACTCATGTTACAACATTTTTCGGCTTGCCTTCAATAAACGCCCTTATATTTTCCACAGTAATCTCAAGCCTCCTTTCGAGGGCCTCCTTGGTGTAGTATCCTATGTGAGGTGTCAATACTGTGTTTGGTGGATCTCTCAGCGGATGATCTCCGGGCAGAGGTGGCTCTATGTCAAATACATCAAGGCATGCTGTTATTTTTCCACTTTCAAGGGCTTCTGCCAGAGATTCAGTGTCTATGATCTTTCCTCTGGCTGTGTTCACAATTATCGCACCATTCTTCATGAGGAAGATCTCCTTCCTTCCAATCATCCCCTCTGTTTCCCTGCTGAGAGGTACGTGTACCGTTACAATATCACTTCTGCTCAAAAGCTCTTCAAGTGTGACGTACTCAACACCCATATCCTCGAGCTCCTTTTTTCTTGTTCTTGAGTAAGCGAGAACTCTCATGCCAAATGCCAAGGCAATTTCACACACTCTCTGCCCTATTTTTCCCGTGCCTATAACCCCGATGGTCTTTCCAAAAAGTTCCGTTCCAAGCAATCCGGAGTTACCTCTGCCGATTCTCACAGCCCTGTCACACTCGATTATTTTTCTCGCCGCCGCTATGACCATTCCAAACACGAGCTCGGCAACTGAATTGGTGGAGTACTCGGGAACGTTACTGACAGTTATGCCGAGTTCCCTGCACTTATCAACATCAATGTGGTCATAGCCCGTAAAAGATACCGCGATCATCTTCAGGTTTTTGAGCTTCTCAAGAACCCCTGCCCTCATTGGTGTGTTCACAACCACAGCAATATCGGCATCTCTGCACCTCCGAACAAGCTCCTCCTCACTTTCTGGCCTGCTGTCATACATTTCCACCTGGCATTTCAGCTCTCTGAATTTCTCCAGCACAACATCCTGTGGTAGCTGCAGGGGATCAACAACTGTTATTTTCATGATTCCAATTTGGAATGCTTGAAATTAAAATTTCTCTCTTCAGGATCTGAAATCGTCCATGATCGAATTTCTTCCGTCAGGAGTAAATTTTAAGGATATGAAGATTCATTTTACTCATGGTAAAGGTTCTCGTGACATTTCCGCTTGATGAGAGACACCTGTCCATGATACGTGAGGTTGAGGGCATTGAGGTTGTAAAGGCCACCAGTTCCAGGGAAATAATGAAGGAGATCGAGAATGCAGAGATTCTTTTCAGCACCTCGATAACTGAAGAGCAGTTCTCAAGGGCAAAAAAGCTTGTATGGATACAGTCACCCTTCGTTGGAGTGGATTCCATCCTCATAGACAGCATCAGGCAAAGCGAGGTTATCGTTACATCCTCAAGGGGAATACATGCCTCTCAGGCATCTGATCATGTGTTTGCACTGATTCTCGCATTTACCAGAAAGCTTCCGGAACTTTTCGAGGATCAGAGAAAAAGGAGGTGGAAACCAAGACATCCATTTCCGTTTGAGCCCCTTGACGAGCTTCAGGGAAAAACTCTGGGAATTGTGGGACTGGGATCAATTGGTATGGAGATCGCAAGAAAGGGGAAGTGTTTCGGAATGCAAGTTGTGGGTGTGAAAAGAAATAAATTGAGAATTGAGAATGTTGATGTGGTTTACGGCCCGGACGAGCTTGAGAAGGTGCTGAAAATTTCGGATTTTCTGATTCTCTGCGTTCCGCTCACACCGGAAACTGAAAAGATGATAGGAGAGGACGAACTTAGAAAAATGAAAAAAGGTGCTTACCTGATAAACATAGCAAGAGGGAGTGTTGTTGATGAGAGAGCCCTTATCAGAGTGTTGAAGGAAGGATGGATTGCAGGTGCAGCACTTGATGTCACCGAAACCGAACCTCTACCCGAAAACTCCGAACTGTGGACCCTGAAAAATGTGATAATTACTCCCCATGTTGCGGGATCAACACCTGCATACTGGGACAGGGCGGTGAGAATATTCACAGAGAATCTGAGGAGATTTCTGAAAGGTGAACCTCTCATGAATGTTGTTGATAAAAGCAGGGGGTACTGAATCAGAATCCTGTAAACTCCCTTGCAACGTTGAGCATTTTTGGATAAACCTTTTCCACAATTCCCTTTTCTGGAGTTATGAATGCGTAGATGACCCTTGTTGATGGCGTTACTGAAAGATGCTTCAGGCCTTCCAGCGGCATACCTTCAAGAAGTTTCACAAGCCTTTCAAGGTCAGATTTTCTTCTGTAGTATGCGATGAAATTGATTCCGTTTATCTGGATGTTCTCCCTCACATACTCGATTTCACCGTTTATCGGGCTGGTGAACCTGTATGTTCCACTTTTCACAACATGCACATCTCCCTTGACTGCGTGTCTGCATCTCAGAACAAAGAACATTCTGTCTCCACCGAGAGTGAGCTTTGAAACAGGAAGATAGAGTATGCTCTGCCTTGGAAGAAGGGTGAGGGTAACCTCAACCCTCTCCACATCCGGATCGTCAATTCTGTATTCAGCCCTGAAGCCAACATACCCTCCAAGCCATGTGTATAGCTGGTCCTTTGGCTTTATTGTTTTTTCAAGCTCATCCACAGCATTTTTCATCAGTAAGAGGTTTAGCTTCCTGCCATAAAAGAACTGAAGCGTTGCAACACCTGCAAATAGAATCAGGATTGCAAACAGATTTGAGAGATCAAAAATCGCCATTTTATCCCTCTCCATAAATGATATCTGATGAGCTGTCCTGGATGGTAAATCTCATTCCGGTCTCTCTCAGAACCATTTCCATCTCTCTTAAAACGGCTCTCAGAACCATCCAGGCAACAGGAACACAGGACTTGCAGTGGGGGAGGGATTTTGTGAAGTTCACGAACACCCTTATCTGCTGGTCATCAACACTGACCCTTTCAATCAGACCGAGTTCCACTATGCTGAGTTCAAACTGGGGGTCCTTTATTTTATCCAGCATCTCGATTATTTTTTCAGCCTGGATACTGCTCATTCACCCATCCCCTCCTGAAGCTCTTCAAGGATCTCTCCAATCTTTTTCAGACCTTCAATGCCGTGGGGCATTTGATCAAACATGGGAACTCTCACAGCCTTACCAAGCCTCTCAAGCTTCTCGGTTATCCTGTTTTCCTGAACGAACTTGTTTATTATTATTCCTGTAACGCTGAGCCTGAAATTTTTCAGGGCATTAACGGCCCTTTCACCTTCAAAAAGTGAGAGAGGTTCAGGGTTGGCAACAAGTATCAGGCTGCATTTCTCTGCCAGAAAACCTCTCACAAGCTCCATTTTTTTCTTTTTCTCTTTCAGTTCCCTCATCACAGGGTCATCCTTTTCATCAGATGGGATGGCAATCTCCTTTCCATTTATGATAACACACTTTCTTCCTGCTATTTCTTCAATCGTTCTTCTTCTGCTGAGGATCTCATTCCTTAGATCCATGAGCTTCTCGATCCATATCAGAGCTGTGTAGGGCAGGGTCAGTACCTTCACAGTCAGTCCGGTTGGTGGCATGTCGAGAACTATGAACTCATGATCCATTGATATTAGCTCTGTGAGACCTTCAAGAATGCTGTATTCCTCTATTCCCGGAGAATACTTCAGAGAATCGACGTACCTGTCGAGATTGAGAACTTTCAGATAGGAGTACATCTCCTTTATTCTTCCAACAGTTCTCTTCAGGTATCTTTTCGTCAGAAGATCGGTATCTACCTCAATGGCATACAGGTTATGTGCAATCTCAACCGGTCTGTCAGATAGCTCAACACCGTAAACATCTCCCAGATTGTGTGCCGGATCCAATGATGCTATAAGTGTTCTCCCCTTCTCTGCAAGGCTCAAAGCAAGAGATGCACTGCATGTTGTCTTCCCGACGCCTCCCTTTCCAATGAAAACAAATCCTCTTTTCATGCCTGTCATCCTCACAGCTCGAAGAACTCTGCTATCTGGCTTAGAGGATCATCTGCTCTCTCAGCAGAAATCCCAAGAACATAAAGCTCTTTTGCAACATGCGGAAGGAGTTCAAGGCTCAAAAAAGCAGGTGGAGATGGAAGACCTATGTAGCTCCCGAAAAGTAAAAGGGAGAATACGTTCTCAAGCTCCCTCTCCTCTATACGTATGAACTCAACAGACCTGCCCCGGAATCCCTGAACAAAACCATCAAAAAAATTTGATAAATCTTTAAGAACTTTTTGGAGACCTGATTTTTTCACGCAGGTGCAGCCTCCTTACTTTCCTTTCTCACTGCCCTTCCAAATTCATACAGCAGCATCAGTGCAAGCACAAGCTCAATTGCCACAATTGCAAGAACGGGCTTTGATGGATTAACCACAGCTATGAACCAGATGTAGGCAAGAGTTACAGTCAGCCATAAGAAGAGAGCCGGTAGCAGAACGAGATATCTCATGATTCCCTTGATGTTCAGGACATTCCTGACCCATAGGCCAGCAGTCATGAGTGCAATTGCAGCAAGCATCTGGTTTGCTCCTCCAAATGCCGGCCATATTATTGTCCAGTTTCCTGTTGCTGCAAGTCCGATGCCGATCAGCGCGGCCACAACTGAGGCTATCCATCTGTTGCTGAGCATGTTCCTTGCTGACTCATCCTTGACAACCTCGGCCACAATCTCACCCCATGTAAACCTTGCAAGCCTGTTTGTTGTATCCAGGGTTGTGAGTGCAAAAGCAGACACCCACAAACCTGCAAACACCGTACCAATCTTTACATCCACACCAAAGGCATCCTGCCATCCCATACCGTAGCTCTGGGCGAATATTCCAACCTTTCCGAAGCTCTTCAGCATTGCGGCAACGTAGTGGGTGCCCATATACGTTGGATCGCTCAGCTTTGCCACCTCGATCCCGGCCTCGGCAAGCTTTGTGCCAGCGTTGCTCAAAAGGGACATTCCGTATGCTGCAATGGAGGTTACAACGAGGGTTGAGAGGAACCCTTCGGTCAGCATTCCACCGTATCCGATTGTCAGTCCGTGAAGCTCGTTTGCAAGCTGCTTGGATGTTGTACCTGATGCGACAATGCTGTGGAACCCCGAGAGTGAACCGCAGGCGATGACGAGAGGTATGACAGGCCAGAAGGGTGATGGTTTCCCGCCAACAACAGTTGCCGAGAACATTGTATATGCGGGCCAGTTTATCTCCCTGTTAACAATAAGAAACGCAAGACCACCTGCGAGCAGACCAAACCACAGAATCCAGGCATTCAGGTAATCTCTTGGCTGAAGCAGTATCCATACCGGCAGTCCTGCTGCGATGATTATGTAGAAAAACAGAACTACATACCACTGATCAGCAGTCAGGGAGATCGGGAACTGGAACCCAAGCCAAACACTGCCAACAAGCATGATAAGTCCAACAACTGTTGCCGGAACGATTCCAATTCTGGCCCTGTACATCAGGAAACCAACGATTATGGCCGAGACTATGAACAGTATTGAGGCCGATGCAACCTCCGGGGTTTTGACGAATATCGAGGTGATGACAGCTGCGAATGCTGCAACCACAAGAATCAGGACAAAGTATATGAACACCTGGAAAATCAGAGATGTCCTTCTGCTCATCACCCTACCCGAGATCCACTGAATGCTTCTTCCGTCATACCTTACAGACGCCATCAGGGAAAGATAGTCATGAACAGCACCAAGCAGAACGTTTCCGAGCCATATCCAGGCAAGTCCGAGGAGCCATCCCCAGGCCATTGCCATGACAGGTCCGACTATTGGGGCTGCACCAGCAATAGATGCAAAGTGATGCCCGAAAAGAACCGGCCTGTCTGCTGGAACAAAATCCACACCATCGTAGAATTTCTTTGCTGGGGTCTCTCTGGAGGCGTCAGCCCTTACAACCTCTTTTTCCAGTTTTTTGCCGTATGTTAGGTACAGAACGACGTAAATTAGCAAACCAAGCCCAATAACCACTGTTGTTGTCAGAGCCATTTTATCAGACCTCCGCAAACCCTGTCAGCAACATCCTCACAATTAATCGTTCCCAAATATTTAAAAACACGTTCGATCATAGTCAATGCCAAAAACTTTCTTTTGGAGGTTTAAATTTTCCGGGAACAGTTAGTAGTTTCCAAACAATCAAATCTAAGAATAATTTTAAGAATAATTTTAAGATAAAATTGGGGAAAGAGGGTTTAAAGGCTATGAAAAAGCAATTTGACGAGATTTGAGACCATTTATCGTTTACGATAATGCCATTAAAGCCAAACATTTTTAAACATCTGACGTAAATTTTAAATATGGTTAAAGTCGAAAGGGTTGAATTTGACGAAAAGATATCTCCGCTATCACCTCTTGAAGAGAGAATAATGGAATTTCTCTGGCAAAATGGTCCTGCCCACGTGGCACTCATTTCTGAGAAAATCGATGCATCACTTTCAAGTGTAGCCGCAACCCTCGACAGGCTTGTCAAAAACGGCTTGGTCCAGAGAAAACAGGAAAAGATAGATGGAAGGAGAAAATTTGTGTTTTACCCTGTAGTTTCTAAGGACGAGCTTGAAAGAAAGTTTGTCGAAAATGTTCTTGACAAGCTTATGGAGAATTTTGGGGAGGCTGTTGCGGAATATTTCCATAAAAAAGGGATCAAAAAATGAACACTGTTGAATGCACATTTTTCTGCCTGACCACCTCACCACTGTTCTTACCTTCAGCTTTTATCTTAACCGGATTTGTATTGTCCCTAACAGGATATTTTCTCGTGAGAAACAGTATTGGAAAACTCAGATTTTACTGGTTCGCAAACATTCTTGCTCTGGTAAACGCACCCATACTTTATTTTTCCATGAAATGCAGCATGAGTCTTTTCCTGAAAATTTATTTTGGGTATGCCATCATTGCCTTCTTATTTTTGGGTATAGCACCGATGGCTTACAGATATTACCTGAAAAGAATTTATGGTTTTCAGAGGGATAAAGAGCTGGAGGATATGGTTGGGGTAAAAAGAGTTTACATCCTGAATACATCACTGCCCAAAGCCTTCACTCTCGGGAGAGATATTTTTGTGAGCGCGGGCATGATTGACTTACTCGAAGAGAATGAACTTAAAGCAGTTTTAGCCCATGAGAAATTTCACGTTATTGAAAACAGAACACCATTTCTTAACAGAATGAAATATCTGACCTTTTTACCACTTTCTCAGGATAGAATAGAAATCATGGCGGACGAGTATGCTGAGAGAATTGCGGGAAAGAATGCTCTGATTAGTGCAAAAAGAAAAATTGATGAATTTTACAGCTAATGCTCTAATTCCAAGTCATCTTCATTTATCATCTCGTCCGGATCTCCATACCACTCTGCATTTCTTTTTCTCAATACCATGTAAATGACTGCCATTCCTATAACTATCACCACTACGGGATAATACCACAATCCTGTAAATACACCCTCCTTGGGTGGGTTGATGAGAACCTCCTTCCCATACATCGACTGAAGCTCTTTGATGATTTCATCCTTTGTCATTCCCTTTTCCATCATCCCTCTTATTTCCTCTCTCATCATCTCCGCTGTGCCACAATCACAGTTTTCAAGAACCTTTCCACATCCGCATGTGCACATAACATCCCCCTGGATCTCATTTAGCGTCAGAGCCTCTACATTCAATGCAACCAGGAATATCAGCAAGAGTGGAGCTGCTCTTTTCATTCCTATACCTCCTTTTCAGATTTAAAAACAAATTCCCTCACAAGACTTCTTGGAATCAAGGCAAATAATCCTCCAGCAGTCAAAATCCAGCTGCCAAGCCACACCAGATTGACGGTAGGGTCAATTTTAACTTCAAAGAGTGCACGGTTCTGTTCAGCTCCATTCATTATGATGTAAAGGTCTTTGGGGAACTCCGTATATATGTCAACCCTTCTTATCTCCTCTCCTCCACCAGTCTTGTATTTTTCGATTCCGGGCCTTAAAATAGTGATAAGATTGTTATCCTTCCAGACCTCCACATTGGCGTACCATGTCATTTTCAGGCTGTCCTCAGTGAAGTCCAAACCTCTGTACACAAGTATGTAACCGTCAAATACTTTCTGTTCGTTTACGTTCATCAAAACGTTTTCATAGGTCTCCCCGTATATCCCACCTGCAACACCTATAAAAACTAAAAGCAATCCCAGATGAGCTGTATAACCACCATATCTTCTTCTCCTTCTAAAAACTATTTTTATCATGCTGAGATTTCCGTACTCTTCTCTGAAATTGGACGTATCCCAGATATACTGCTGGATATGGGTTGTCAGAGCAAAAAGGAATATGGAAAGTGCAATAGTCATTTCAATTTTCAGCTGAAAGGCAATTGATACGCCCATAGCAGACAGAAAGACAATTGAAGGTATTCTCAACCTTCTTATAAGCTCATTGCCATGAGCCTTTCTCCATGGAAATGCTATACACAGTCCAAGCAGGATTACTAGAGCAACCGCAAGTGGAGTTATAACCTGATTGTAGAATGGAGGGCCAATTGTTACCTTGTACCCAGTTAAACCTTCGCTTATCAGCGGGAATATTGTTCCCCAGAACACTGTCAGGGCTGAAGCAACAAGTATGAGATTGTTGAATAGAAAGGTAGCCTCCTTAGATACAGGAGACTCCACTATGTCCTGACTCCTTATAAAATCTTTTTTATCGTAGATCACCCAGAGTGTTGCTACAGGGATCATAAATAACATCAGCATGAAAGGCGGTGTCAGATTGCTCTGGCCAAATGCATGAACGCTGCTGATAACTCCACTCCTGGTTATAAATGTGCCAAGGATTACAAATTCAAATGTAATGAATGCAAGCAGGATATTCCATAGCTTCATACCTCTTCTGGCTTCTTGGATCATTATGCTGTGAAGCAGTGCTGAGAGTGTCAACCATGGCAAAAGGGAGGAATTTTCGACAGGGTCCCATGCCCAGTAACCTCCCCATCCGAGGACTTTGTAGGCCCATATTCCCCCCCAGAAAATGCCCTGAGTCAGCCATATCCAAGTGAATACTGCCCACTTCCTTGTTCTGTAAACCCACCTTTCATCTGCAATAAAAACTCCGGAGATAGCAAGAGCAAAAACAATGGCTGAACCTGCATACCCAAGGAAGAGGGTTGGAGGATGTGCAGCCATCTCTGGATATTGAAGGAGTGGATTCAGTCCAATTCCATCAACCGGAAGAAAATCAAGTCTCTCAAAAGGATTCGATACCGTGGCAAGGAGAAACAGAAAATAGGACATCACCATCATTGAAACCAGCATTGTGTAGGCAGAGAGAGTATCCTTTCTCTCAATTCTCAGATACGCAACCACATAACCAGAGAGGATGAGGGTCCAGAGCAACAGCGAACCATCAGACCCAGCCCAGAAGGCTGTAAACTTGTAAAAATCAGGCAGGTTTCTGCTTGAGTAAGATGCAACGTACTCTATCCAGAAATTGTCAGTCAGGAAGTAATACCAGAGAAGCAGAGATGCCAACACCACCATGGAAGCTGTGAAATAAATCGCTCTTTCCCCATAATAAAGCATCTTCGGGTTTTTATTTTTGATCCCGGTGTAATATGCCCATATTGAGTAGAGAGACCCAAAAAGTGCCATATATACAATTATCTGACCTATGTCCAAGATACGCACCTCCTCCGATTAAAGCTCCCATTCACCACTTTTTTCACCTTTTTTACCTTTTTTCTCACTGTTTTTTCTTGATTTTCCAATGTTATACGCAATAAACCCGGTAATAGCGATTCCAAGGATGTAGAATGGAAGCATGCTTTGACTGTCTCTTCTGGATGCATCTTTTATTGCCTCGAGTTCCTGATTGACAAGTATAGTGCTCCCGTACATTGTAACATACCTATTGACGAGTTCTTCAGGAGTTTTCCCTTCAAGCAAACCCCTGCTTATCTCCGATCTGAGCTTTATGGCTGTCTCACAGTGACAGTTCGCGAGTATCTCACCACATCCACACGGACAGTATATTTTACTCTCAACATCAATTGAGCTGTACTGTGCGTTTACGATTCCCGGGATTGCTGTGATCAGCACCACCAGCATTATATCAATTCTCATCACATCACCTAATTTTACGTTTGTTGTAAAAAGTTATTTAAGTTTTTCTTGCTGTGAACAATGCTGCCACAACCAGACCAATAACTGCAATCCATGCCGTAAAGTCGGGAGTTCTCTTTCCCGGATATGACTCGGGATTTCCAGGCATTGTTCCTGCCCTCAGCTCCTCTATGTTGGAAAAGCTGTCTGAATCGCTGTCAAGCTGCATGAGCTCAGGTGTGAGAGATTTTATTTTGGCAAAATCTGCACCAAAAGCATTCAAACCACCATACCCGGAACTCTGAATATGACAGAGAGTGCACTTTTTCACATCCTCTGGAAACTCTTTAAAATTCTTCATGTATTCCGGTCTTGAAAACACAGGATGCGTTAGCAGAAGAAAAGCCATGAGCAGGATAGCAATTCTGACAACTCTCATATCTCACCTACCTCACATCTTTTTACCATTGTCGTAAAATAAGTTTTATAAAGGTTTTTGCAGTGTTAAATTATTACATCCAACTTTTTAAGTGATACCTGAGAGATATCCACAATACTTATAAACAAACTCAGAACTCATTTCAATGCATTTTGGTCTGAGGGCCGGTAGCTCAGTCTGGAAGAGCGCCGCCTTGGCATGGCGGAGGCCTGGGGTTCAAATCCCCACCGGTCCATATTTTGAAAGAAGTTAACGGGTGATTTACCCATCTTAGAAACTCTAAAAGGCGGTCTTTGAGAAACTGAGACAGGTTGGAGATGTGTAGCTCTGAAACTTGGAGATTTTCCTGAATCACCTGCCTTGAGAACACAGCTATCAGTAGTACAAAATATATAATTAATATCTTTATAACATATACAAAAATTATATAATAATCTTTGATAGAAATTATATGTTATGTTCACAGCTGAAAATTTCAGAATTGTTAGGAGCAGTATTTACTGAATGTATCGAAAGATGAGTGTAACTGCAACACCACCAAAGACCTTATCAAAAGTGGGTCCGCCCGGATTCGAACCGGGGACCTTCGCCTCGTCAAGGCGACGTCATAACCGCTAGACCACGGACCCCTGAAATTTCAGATTCTGCCAGATTAATAAAAATTTTGGTATTGCAGAGGCTAACTGAAGGGATCCTGAATTCCGAGTTTATTCAGAAGGGTTCTCGAGACAACGTACTCATCCTCTGTCTCCCTCTTTGTTCCAACAATGAGGTAAAGCTTTCCCTCAATCTCCTCAACCTGGCCAAATGCTTCAATAATCTCTCCCCTGAATGCCTGTCCCGCATACGTATGCGTGAAGCTGAGAACCGCTTTGATCTCTTTATGCTTAACGGGATAGTATGCAGGGTAGTCAAAGATGTTTCTGTCATCCTTCACCTCTGCAGCCACCCTCATCCTGCCCATCTTCCTGCCAACAGTCTCAGGAATGTTCCTGTCAAGCTCATCGTAACCCCTCACGTAGAGCAGATCGAAATACGTGCTCCCTATGAATGCCCTGTGAAACTTTCTCCTCTCATGGACAAGAAATGCATCGAAATTTATGGGAGGTCTTCTTTTCCGGTATATGAACTCCCAGGTATCATCATCTGGCTCAGATATCTTTCCTCTCTGGATTCCTCTTTTTATTTTCTCCCTTCCTCTGAACCAGTCCCTCCCGTAAATTATAAAGTCCACGTCGCTCTCATCTCCTCTCAGCCCTATGAGTCTTGAACCGGTCACCCCCATGTTTGTCACCGGAATGTCCTCAAAATAACTAACAACCTTTCTGACCTCATAATCCATGACCTCTCCAAGTCTCTCCTCCGGCTTGAAAACCTCGTCCACAATGTCACGTGGCACCCTGAATATCCCCTCTTCCTTTCTGAAAAATTTCTCTCCTATTTTCACTGCATCATCATGGCCAAGCTTCCTGAATTTCTTTCCCTCTCTGAACCTCCCCCCGTTTCCCGGAGCATATCTGAGGAAGCACCTGATATGAGGATGATTTCTGTAACCAACCACTGAGAAAAAGAGATCTCCAACTCTGATGAAATCTCTGAGTCTCAGAGGCTTACCTGATGAATCTGGCATAGACCCTTCTTATCTCCTTTGCTTTCGCCTTCTCCCCATCTCTTTTTAGCAAACCGCCATTTATTAGCTTTATCCTTGTAATCCTGTAGTTCCTTCCCTCAACAGGGAGTATCTCTCCCACACTGAACTCAACCTCTCCCGAGGTGAATATCTCGTAAGGGGTTGTAACCGCTCCCTTGTGAAGACTTATTCTAACCTTGACCTCACCAACATCCCTCAGCCACACTGTTTCTATCTCTTCAGCCTTGGAGATCTCAACCCTCTTCCCACTTTTCAGTTCAATTGAGGTAATCTCCCCAATCCTGAATCCATTTTTGGTTTCAACAACAATTTCCTGGCCTCTGTGAACAACTTCTGACCTTGAAAGCTCAACCTTTCCCCTCTCAGATCTGTCATCGAGGCTGATAATTGCCCTGATACCAATCTTCTTTTCCGGCCTTATCTCAACAACCGAACCACACACCTCACATCTAAACAGATTTCTCGAGGGGTTTATGAGAGAATGAGATGTTTCGTCCCTGCAGGTGTCGCAGTATGCTTCCCTTTTCATTTCTACAGCTCTTCCATCAGCGATACCATTTCCTGGGCTTTTGATTTTATTGCATCAAGTGCTCTCCTTGCAACCTCTCTGACCTCCATCTGACCGATGGATTCAACCGTGAACAGAAAGTCATCTGTTTCTGTGAGCTCTATCGCATTTTCCTCGCACACCTTCAGACAGTCCTTGCAGAGGGTGCAGCTGAACTCGTCAATAACCCTAACCCTATCCTCATCAACTGAAAAAACATTTCTCGGACATACCTGAACGCATTTCCGGCATGAGGAGCAGGACTCATTTATCCTCACCCTGGCAAGCACCCTGTATGTGCATACAGATACCGGCTGGAATTTGGCATGCTCTCTCCCAAAACCAAGCCTTGCAACAGCCTCAAGCATGAGCTGCTGACCCTCAAAGAGCTCGATAACGGGAATGTTATCAAAAACAGGAACTGTTTCCGGATCATCCGAAACAAAATCTCCGGAATAGACGACCCTTGGCCCCTCTACATTCAGCCTGAGTGAAACCTGACAGCTTGGACAGCCCTCTCCTCCGCACACACACTGGTTCTGAAGATTGAACTTCTCTAAATTGGTTTTGAGGGGTATCAGACCGATTCTGTGGGCCAGAATCTCATCGTAAAGGTAGGATGAGTTCATGTAGATGTCCACGTAGTCGACAGCCATAACAGGAACATGACTCTTCATTGCCCTTCGCCAGGCATTTGCAAAGGCCGGATTTGAGTCTCTGAGAATGAATTCTGTCCAGAATCCATCATCCCTTATAACCTCAACCTTCATAATTCAGCACCGGATAAAATTGAAAGGAGTGAGTAATTAAACTCTTCTCCCCCTCTTTCCACCCTTCGGTCTTGTTCCATCATGGGGTATTGGTGTCACATCCTCAATTCTGCCGATCTTCAGCCCTGCTCTTGCAAGAGCCCTGATCGCTGCCTGGGCTCCAGGCCCGGGGGTAGTGTGCTTGTTTCCACCAGGAGCCCTGACTTTTATGTGGACTCCCTCGATCCCCTTCTCCTTTGCAACCTCAGCAACTCTCAGTGCTGCCTGCATTGCTGTGTACGGGTTGCCCTCATCTCTTCCAGCCTTAACAACCATCCCACCACTTATCCTTGCAATTGTCTCCCTGCCCGTTATGTCGGTTATGGTTATGATCGTGTTGTTGTAGGATGAGTATATGTGAGCTATTCCCCAAACACCCTTTTTCTTCTTTTCAGCCATATCATCCCTCCACTACCTGTTTTGAAAAAGGTGATCCAGAATAATATCCAATTTTGCTCTCAAGATCCCTCTCAACAATGAAACTGGGCGATGTGACTCTTCTTCCATCAACAGCTATGTGTCCATGAACGATCAACTGTCTTGCCTGCTTTATTGTTCCTGCAAGACCCTGCCTGAATACAATTGTTTGAAGTCTTCTCTCAAGAAAATCCTCAACAGTGAGGTTGAGAATGTCATCGAGGGTTGAGTTTTCAGGGAGTATCCCCATTCTGTTGAGCTTCTTTATGACCTGCTGGGCCTTTGCCTTGGCAAGTTCCCCCTCTCTGCCAGGAAAGTTAACCTTTGCCAGCAGATCCCTTGCGACCCTTCTGTATTTCCTCAGCAAATTCTGAAATCTCCAGAGCTCTCTCTTGTTTCTCAGCCCATACCTTATAACAAGCGGAGCCTCCCTTTCAAGCCTCACCCTGTCCCATGGCTTTGTTGGAGTTGTGTACTTCTTTTTTGGCTTTTTGGGATCACCCATTCAGCATCACCTCACTTCTTCCTTCTGATAACACCAACTGTTGCTCCTTTTCTGCCTGTTGACCTGGTTCTCTGCCCTCTGACCTTGTAACCTCTTGCATGCCTCATACCCCTGTAAGCCCTTATCTTTATCATTCTCTCAGTGTCCAGCATCTTTGCAAAGTCAATGTCCTTGTTCAGGATGTGCAGATCCCTGCCCGTGTGGTAGTCCTTTCTCCTGTTGAGAAGCCAGGATGGCAGGGATTCAATTTCCTCCTCAACAAACTTCTTGAGCCTGGCTATCGATTCATCATCCATCTCTCCCAGCTTTTTGCTGTGATCTATCCCGAGACTGTACACTATGGATCTTGCAAGCCTCAGACCGATACCCTTGATTCCGGTTAGAGCATGAATCACAGACTTTCTGCCATCAAGGTCCGTGTCTGCAATCCTGACAATATGCTTGAAACCCTCCTCCATTCAATCACCCTCTGCCACTTGCCTTAAGGAGAGGATATTTAAATATTGCTGAGCATGATCCTTCCAGCCATGCATGCCTTTTTCGTTTGGAATTGAAAATATCCACGCTCTCCCCAAAAGTAAAAATTCTACTCCGCCATTTTGTATCCACCTCTGAGAGAATATAACTCGGGATTACCGAGAAACCTCCTAATAAACCATAGAAAAATCTGTGCCGGAAAAGTTTCGAGAAAAAGGATATAGGTTTTTGATGGACATTATCTTGTGCTCCGGAACCTGTTGCGATAAACCTCCCTGTAGTTAATCAATCCGCATACTTCGATTCACTTTTCGTCTCTTTCCCCACGGACACACCTTCACGCATATCCCGCACACCATAAAACCAATGTCCGGATCGGAGGCAAATTCCGTGAGCTTTTCAGCACATCTGTCAACATCAAGTACTTCCTCCCTCTTTGGATAATTCTCAAAATCAACCTCCTTCAGAGCGTTCACTATGCAACTATCAATGCATTCCCTGCACTTGCCGCATCTTCTTTTAACGGGCTCTCCCGGTTCAAGGAGCATATCTGTTAGGATTGTGGCCATCCTTATTCTCGGCCCGTGCTCCTTAGTTACAAGAAGCAGGTTTTTACCTATCCATCCAACTCCTGCGGCTCTTGCAACTGCTTTGTGGGATATGAAGCTGCTCCAGTGCAAATCCTTGAGCATCTTTGATGCCGGAATTGGAATTGCATTGTAACCCATTTTTTCTATCATTCTGGCTATTTCAAAGGCCATTCTGTCAAGCCTGTCGTTTGCCACCTGATACTGCTTGGCATAGAGTCCCCTTGTTTCAGGAAGCCCATCAAAGACTGCATCACTTAATTTGACACCAATTACAATCCCTCTGATGAACTTTTCCAGGAGATTCTCCGGATAAACGGGGTAATCCTTTAAAAGCTCAAGATCCGCAACACCAAAAACATCTGCACCTAAGCTTTTTGCATACTCCTCAATCTCCATTGTTATAATAGATCTATAAAGTGGTATTTAACCGTACCTCCGGAAAAATGCCAGAAACAGCAGCGGTTGGGTTGGATGAGTCTTTCATAAAATATTTTAATCACATAATTGTCCATTGAAGCATGACTTTATTCACTAACGTTTACTCTTTCAGGAAAGTTGAGGAGTGGGTTGAAAAATTCTGGAAGGATAATCAGATTTACGAAAAGGCAAAAGAAAGAGGAGAGAAACCATTCTTCTTTGTTGACGGTCCTCCCTACACAACAGGAAGAATACATCTGGGAACAGCATGGAACAAGGTCATAAAGGACACTGTCCTGAGATTCAGGAGAATGCAGGGTTATCGCGTTACAGACAGGCCTGGATGGGACATGCATGGACTGCCAATAGAGGTCAAGGTGGAGCAGGAGCTTGGAATAAAAGAAAAGAAAGAAATAGAGAGCTTTGGAATTGATAAATTTGTAGAGAAGTGCATGATGTATTCCATTGAGAACAGAGATGCGATGACAGAGCAGTTCAAAAGGCTTGGAGTGTGGATGGACTGGAAAAATCCTTACATGACTGTAAAGGCAGAGTACATCAACTCTGCATGGTGGACTGTGAAGAGAGCCCATGAAAGGGGTTTGCTTGAGAGAAAGCTCATGGTGGTTAACTGGTGTCCCAGATGCGAGACTGCATTGGCAGATGCTGAAGTGGAATACTGGGATGAGACAGACCCATCCATATACGTCAAATTCCCTGTAAAGGGACAGGAGAGCTCGTACATTGTGATATGGACAACAACGCCCTGGACCCTCCCTGCAAACATGGCTGTTGCAGTCCACCCTTCATTGGAGTATGCAACTGTCAAGGCGATGAAGGATGGAAGGATAGAGTACCTGATTATGGCAAAGGAGCTTGCAAAGAATGTGCTTGATAAAGGAAAGTACGAGCTCTGGGAGATAATCGAAACAAGGCTTGGAGAGGATCTTGTTGGGCTTGAATACGAGCATCCTCTTTCTGATGAGGTACCACTCCAGAAGGAGAAGCCCCACAGGGTGTACATGGCAGATTTTGTATCTGCAGAGAACACAGGATGCGTTCATGTGGCTCCCGGCCATGGTCTTGAGGATTACGAGCTCGGAATTGCTCATGGAATTGAGATATTCAATCCTGTTGATGACAGGGGAATCTACACCGAGCAGGCAGGGAAGTATGCTGGAATGCATGTGAAGGAGGCGAACAGAGTCATAATAGAGGATCTCAGAAACAAAGGGCTTCTCCTTGCAGATGAAAAAATAACCCACAGGTACGGGCACTGCTGGAGATGCAAGACACCCATAATTTACCGAGCAACCGAGCAGTGGTTTTTGAAAGTGAGCCAGCTCAAGGATGAGATGGTCAGGGAGATAGACAGGGTCAACTGGGTTCCGGAGTGGGCGGGAATGTCAAGATTCAGGGACTGGGTCAGAAATGCGAGGGACTGGTGCATAAGCAGACAGAGATACTGGGGCATACCGATTCCAGTCTGGATCTGCGAGAAGTGCGGGAGTGAGAGGGTTGTTGGGGATGTGAATGAAATTGAATGGGAGAAAGATCTGGATCTGCACAGGCCATGGATAGACAGGGTGACATTCAAATGTGAATGCGGTGGGGTGATGAGAAGGGTTGAGGACGTCTTTGATGTCTGGTTTGACAGCGGTGTTGCAAGCTGGGGAACCCTGAACTACCCATACGAGAAAGAGGCTTTTGAAAAGTTATGGCCTGCTGACTTCATAACAGAGGGACATGATCAGACCAGGGGATGGTTCTACTCTCTGCTCGGCACAAGTGTTGTGGCATTTGACAAAGCCCCATACAAAACCGTGCTGATGCATGGCTTCACCCTTGATGAGAGGGGCAGAAAGATGAGCAAGAGCCTTGGAAACGTGGTTGAACCTGAAGAGGTCGTGGAGAAGGTAGGTGTTGATGCCTTCAGGCTTTACGTCCTCTCCTCTGCTCTCTGGGAAGATTTAAAGTTCAGCTGGAATGAGGCTGAAAACCATCTCAGAGTTCTTAACATATTCTGGAATGCTGTCAGATTTGCCCACACCTACATGAGCCTTGATGATTTTAGAGAGGCCCCGGTTGGGGAGGTTGAGCTGAAAACGGAGGACAGGTGGATTCTCTCTAAACTTGAAAGCTTTGTGAAGATCGCAAATGAGGCGATGGAGAGCTATCAGCTGCACAGAGTTGTTAGGGAGTTTTCGAGCTTTATTGTTGAGGACTTCAGCAGATGGTACATTCAGCTGAGCAGGAGAAGGGTGTGGGAGGAGAGAGACAGCCCCTCAAAGATCTCGGCCTATGCGGTTATGTTCAGGGTTATAAAGAAGGTTCTGCTGGCAATAGCACCCATATCTCCATTTGTTGCTGAATACATATATCAGAACTTCATCAGGAAGTTTGGAAGAGGAGAGGAGTCTGTATTCTTTGAAAGATATCCTGAGTTTGAGGAGAAGTGGGTTGATGAGGAGCTTGAAAGAGACATGGAGATTGTCAGGGACATTAGCGAGGCAAGCTACAACGCGAGACAGAAGGCAGGGACAAAGCTCAGATGGCCCCTCAGAAAAATGATTGTTGAGGGTGGCGAGGATGTCAAAAGGGCGGTTGAGAATCTGGAGGAGATAATAAAGAATCAGTGCAATGTTAAGGAAGTTGAATATGTTGGGGAATTTCAGAAGACAGTTGTTGCAAAGCCAAATTACAGAAAGCTCGGTCCACTGCTCAAGGAGCGTGTCAGAACCTTTGTTGAATTTGTGGAGTCACTGAATCAGGATGAACTGAAAAGAATTGTAGAAAGTGGAAAGATAGAGTTTGATGGCATCCAGCTCAGTGTTGATGAAGTCTTAGAAATTGAGTACCATGCTGGAGATGATTACAGCGTGGCAGAATTTGGTAAAGGAGCGGTCTACCTTGATACTGTTCTTGATGAAGATCTGATGAGGGAGGCATTTGCCAGAGAGGTAGTCAGGAGAATTCAGGAGATGAGAAAGGAGATGAACCTTGATGTTGATGAGTTCATAAAGACATCAGCTGATTTCAACCAGAGCGAGGTTGAGGGATGGATTGAGTACATTAAAGAGGAAACAAGATCAAAGGAAATCATCTTTGGAGAACCTTCAGGCTACATCAGGGAATGGGACGTTGATGGCAGGAGAATCAGGATAGGCATAGAAAGGTATGAGGCTTGAAGAGTGGTTCGAAATTTACGGAAAAATAATATCTGATTTCGGTTTTTCTCCGGACAAGGATGATGAGTCTGCAAGGCTGATGCACAGACTTGGAGGGGAGAAGCTTCTTGATTGCGACGTTCTTGAAAAAGCAATCTCGGGAAAAGAGGTCACGGTTGTTGGAGGGGCAGTTAAGGGGAGAATTGAAAGTGAGGTGATAATAACTGCCGGAAAGGCGATTGTAAGGTGGATGAAACTGTCAGGCAGAACCCCTGACGTACATGTTACGGATATGGAGGAGCCCGATGAAATTCTGATCAGTCTTGAAAAAAATGGAGCAGTTCTTGTTCTTCACGCTCACGGTGACAACATGGACAGAGTCAGGTCTGTTGTTCCGAAGGTCAGAAAATTTGTGGGAACAACCCAGAATGTGCCATTTGACAGAATATACAACTTTGGAGGTTTTACAGATGGAGATAGAGCGGCACTGATTGCAAAAAGATTCAGTGCCAAGAAAATAATCCTCCATGGCTTTGAGTTTAATGCTGAAGGAATAAAAGGGAGAAAGCTCTGGTGGGCGAAAAAGATCCTTGAGATTGAGAGAATTCTTTAGCTGTTGTTGTTTGAAAGATACCTTGATTTCAGAATTCTTATGTTAACGAACAGCCCCACTATTATGTTCAGAATGTAGGTTACAAATCTCCAGATCCCAACAAGGATTCCAAGAATTTCATTGGAGACGAATCTTGAATAGAGATAAGCCATGCTTGCCTCTGCTATCCCGCTGCTTCCAGGGGTGAGTGGAATGAGTGAAACTACGACTATGATTAGCTGGGATGTGTAGGATAGCAGAAAGAACGGTTCTGAGCCAAGGGCCAGAAGTATGGCAGAGGGGATCATGAACCCAACTGTCCATAAGGCAACTGTCAGAGAAAAAAGAACAAGGAGATTGAGCTTTGAAACTCTTGATAGCTGAATTGCAGCATCCCTGAATGCAAAAAGCTCTTTTTTTATGTAATCCTGAAAATTGTGGGCTTTTCTCTCACTGAATCTCCTGAAAATTCTGTAAATGTATTCTGTAAGCTTTTCAACTCTTTCAGGCTTTTTGAACAGCTGATATAAAAAGAAGAGAAACGTGGCAAGAAGTGTTGCAAATATAACTGTCACCTCAATCCCGAACCTTGTTGAGAAATCGGAAATAAGGATGAAACCTGGCAGGGCGGTTGCAAAGAAGATGGAATCAAGAACCCTCTCAGCCAGAACAGCTGCTGCAGCTGAGCCAACATTCACACCTCTGTCTGAGAGCATCTTTATTCTTAATGGCTCCCCTCCAGCTGAGGATGGGGTTATTGCGGCAAGGAACATGCTTGCTATGGTCATCTCAAGAGCGTATCCGAAGGAGATTTCATGATTGAGAAACTGAACAACCTCTCTGAGTCTGAACGCCCATAAGAACCAGAACATTGCCTGAAGAATTACTGCAAGAAACAGGTAATAGATGTTGGCTGTTTTAACAGCCTCCCACGTCAGGCTGGTTTCGGTCAGTTTCAGAATTGCGATGGATGTAACTAAGCTTATGAGAATCCCGAGAACTGCTGTTTTTACTGCTCTACTCTTTTTATTCCCTTCCACTCTATTTCTCTCCCCCTCATAAAGCTGTAAAGTGATGCCAGAGCGGCGGCCTGATTTACCAGCAGATAAATCGCCAGCCCTAATACCAATCTCAACTTTTTAACTTTTCGAAATCTGTAGAGTATGTAAAGTGGGGATAGAATCAGAAGGGGCGTTAGGAGAATTACAAGGTGAGCAGCAATCACAGCAGAGAGGATTTCAAATGCCATTCGTCTATTTTTCCTGAGATGCCTGTTTTTAAAGAGCTGCAGACCACCGTAATACCATCTTTTTCTCTGAGAAAAAAGATCCTTCCAGGTAACAGGTGCCTGCTCGTAAATGGATGTACCTTCAACAAAAACAGATTCATAACCAAGAGCGTGCATTTTTGTAGAGAAATCCAGGTCTTCTGCAAATGAGCTCTCGTCCATTCTGTATTTTAAGATAACATCTCCTCTAACAACCCCAATGAGACCGTTGAAATTCTTGAATCTTGATCTCTTTATTAGAAAGTTGAAGATTCTGTATTCCAGATCAAGGGTCTCTGAAACAAGAGTATCTGGATTGATCACAATTCTTTCTGATGATGCAATAAATGCATTTCTGTTTTCCTCCAGTGCTTTTACGCATTTCTTGATGAAATCCTCTGATGGTCTTGAATCGACATCAAAAAAGACTAGGTAATCAGGCTTGAAGCCCGAGCTGAGAAGAAAATTCAGACAGTCATTTATTGCTCCAGCCTTTTTCCCCCTTCTATGGTCTCTCTCAAGTACATCCACTCCCGTTGCTCTTATCTTCTCTCCTCTTCTGTCATTTCTGTCCTTTAAATCGATCACGTAAACTATTTTCGTGATCAATCCGTCAAAATCGAGGTTCATGATGTGTTGGGCTGATTTCTCAACAACCTTCTCAGGCTCCGATGGTGAGACAGAAACTATCACCGCCACTCTCTTTTCCATCAATTCAGCCAGTCCTGAGAGTTATATAACACTTGTTTCTCCCTCTGCAATCAGTTAAAGATAAAAACAAGGTATTGCTTTCAGGATGTAATGGGCAGAATCGGTGTTATCATTCCTGTTTCGATCCATGAACCCCTTGAAACACTCATAAAGTCTGCCGATCATCTTTCAGGTATTGATTATGGTGAAAATGACGTCAGAATACTCTACGTCTTTGATGGAGATGAAAAAGATGAGAGGGTGGCTGAACTGAAGAGGAGAGGGGCTGATGTTCTTGCAAGAAATACAAATCGTGGAAAGAGAGCAGGAGCAATAAATGACGGTCTTGAGGCTATTAAAAAATTCAGACCAGATTACATAGCCATCTTTGATGTCGATTCACGGCCATCAGAGGATTTCATTGTGAAATGCCTTGAGAAAATGAAATCTGGAGTGTACATAGCCTCATCAGGGAGGGAGGTGATAAACCCTTTCACGATCGTGGCGGAGGGTGTTTTTATAGAATACAAGCTCATAGGATTTCTACTGAAAAAATCAGGATTCAGACAGTTCAATGGGCTCATAGGACTTTTGAATCCAAAATACATTTTCAGGTACAGGCTGAATGAAGAAAGCATCACCGAGGATGCTGACTTCTCGACAAGGATGCACTGCCTTGGACTTGAGGCTGAGATATGTGATTCTCTCATGTTTGAGCAGGCACCTGTTACCTGGAAGGATCTTTTTTCTCAGAGAAAAAGATGGTACTTTGGAGGAATGGAACTCTGGAGATATTTCAGCGATGTTGTGAAATCGGGAAATCCGAAGTTTGTTTTGTCCTGGATTCTGGCCCTGACGGCCACCTACTTTCCAGTGATGTTCCTCATCCCATCTTTTCTTACACTGCCGGCTCTTCTTGTAAGATATGGAAAGAGGGGGGTCAGGATTTATGGGGGGCTTTTGCTCCATGCACTCATTCTTCAGCTATCTTCAATATCAGCAATGATGAAATTTGCAGGAAACAGCAGAGTTGAGTGGGAGGCCATGAGGAGAGTTGAGTGAGATCAGAAAATAATCTCGGACATCAGCTTTTCAAGATCAAGACCCATCTCTTCGAGCCTCTTTTTCGCCCTGCTGTAGGCGTTGTAGTTGTATTCAATCTCATTCCACCTGTTCATCACAGCTTCAAGCTCTGTTGATGTCAGAATGACTGATAGAAAGTCTCTGAGTTCATTTCTTTTGAAAGATTTCACATTTTCCCTCTCAATCACATCCACCCCTCTGAAGACGAGTGCTTCAATTTTCCAGCAGTTCTCACACTCTGAAACAAGAATTTTCAGCTCTCCATTCTGATGCCACGTTTTCTGGGTCATCACTCCTCCACACTCGCAGAACCCACCAAAACCTGATGAGGATGTTCCTGGTATTGCTCTTTCATCATAAATGAGAAGCTTCAGAGGCTCCAGATATGCGATCATCAGATGTGAAATGCACCGGTGATTTAAAAAATTTTACACGGGAATAACCTTCTTCACTTCAGGGACCCTGCTTCTCAGCTGCTGCTCCACAAACATGGTGAGCGTGATCTGAGACATGGGGCAGCCAAAGCATGCACCGAGAAGCTTAACCTGCACTTCCCCATTATCTTCATTCACATCAACAACGGCTATATTCCCTCCATCTCTTGCCAGTGCCGGCCTGATTTCCTTTTCTATGACCTCTTCAACCCTTTCCCTGAGTCCCATAAAGCACCTTGAATGCATTGGATAAAAATGTTTCTCACTCTACGGAAATTTCATCAAAAGGGACGTAGTCTTCAGGTATCTCCTCAAGGTAGCCTGCCTCATCGAAAACATTGCTCTCAACATAAACAGGAGCATCAAACCTGACAGCAAGTGCTATGCTATCACTCGGCCTTGCATCAATCTCGTGATCTATTCCATCGGCAATGATGTGGATTCTTGCATAGAACGTGTTTTCTATCAGATCATCAATCACTATCTTCTCAATTTCTGCATTCAGCCTTTTAAGGGCTTCAACAAAAAGATCATGGGTCATAGGCCTTGGAGGGACAACACCTCTCAGTGCAGAGTGTATTGAAAGAGCCTCGGAAATACCTATGAATATCTGAAGAAACCTGTTGTTCTCGTCTCTGAGCAGAACAACAGGTGTACCACCAAATATGCTTGGAGCCAGGTAAACACCTGCAACTTCGACCTTTATCATTCTGAAAATCTTGTATCCGGGAATTATTAATACTTTCCGTCAAATTTTTCATCTACGTGGAAGTTTGAGGAACATGGTCGATCTGCATGAGATGATAAGGGAAATGCTTTCCACGGAAAGGATCAATGTTGAGAATATTGTGGAAATAGATGCGAGAAAGCTCACCCCCGACAGGAGGGCAAGATGGAAATGCAGGTTTGGATGTGGATACTTCGGGAAAAGGTACTCCTGCCCTCCCAATGTTCCCGAAAGTTATGACGAATTTCTGAAATCCTACAGCAGGGCAATAGCCATTATCTACAGATTCGAAGACTACATGCTGGATAAGATAAAGCTCCAGAAAATCCTGCCCCAGATTGAAAGCAGACTGATCTCTGATTATCCGATGGCGTTTGCTCTGTTTCCCGGAGGGTGTGATCTCTGCCAGCAATGTGATTATGGGAGAACCCAGAGATGCCCGAAATCACCGAAGGTCAGACCCTCTCTCTCATCTGTTGGGATAAATGTTTCAGGGCTGGGATTGAAAATAGGTGACGGGAGGTCAGTTGCCATTATCCTTCTCGATTAATCTATGAGCATGTTCAGACCTTCAATAAATGCCTCAACGCTTGCCATGATTATGTCTGTTCTCGCTCCTCTTGCAGTCACTATTCTGTCTCCCTTTTTGAGCTGGATCACGACATCAACGAGCGCATCAGTTCCTCCTGTTATGGCATCAACGTGATAGCTCACAAGCTCTATGTCAGCGTAGTCCTTTATGGCCTTTTTTATCGCATTTATCGCAGCATCAACAGGACCGAGACCGACTCCAGCCTCCACAACCTCATCGCCATTTATCTTCAGCTTAACGCTTGCAGTTGGCATCACGTGAACACCGCTCACTATTGATAAATCGAGCAGATCAACTCTTTTCTCTCTCTTTATCTGAAGCACAGTTTCGATTATTGTTCTTATGTCTGCATCTGTAACACGCTTTCCTTTATCACCTATGTCCTTGATTCTTGCCAGAATCTCTTTCATCTGATCCCTGCTGGCCCTGTAACCCATTTCCTTCATTATTGCCTCCACACTCGCTCTGCCCGCATGCTTTCCGAGAACTATCGATCTCTTCCTTCCTATGACTTCAGGGGAAATGGGTTCGTATGTCTTTGCATTCTTGAGCAGTGCGGAAGTGTGTATCCCGCTTTCGTGAGTAAACGCATTATCTCCAACAATTGGCTTGTTTGGAGGTACCTTGACTCTTGTTAGCTTCTCAACAAGCTGTGAAGCAGGATAGATCATCTCCTTGTTTATGTTTGTCTTTATACCATAGAGAAATTCGAGGGTCATGACAACCTCTTCAAGGGCAGCGTTTCCAGCTCTCTCTCCAAGCCCGTTCATGGCCACATGTATTTCATCAGCCCCACCCTTCACGGCATAAACCGTGTTGGATGTTGCAAGTCCGAAATCATCATGACCGTGAAATGCAATCGGGATCCTGAAGTTTTCTCTTAATGTTTTCATGGTTTCGTAGGCCTTTTCAGGTGTGAATACTCCAACCGTGTCTGTGAATGCCAGCCTGTCAGTTTTTGCAGAGATTGCATTCCTGTAAAGCTCGATAATGAAATTCAGATCAGCTCTTGAGGCATCCTCCCCTCCAAACTCAACTATCAGACCTCTCTCCTTTGCATACTCGATTGCCTGAACGGACATCTCTATTATGTCCTCCCTTGTCTTTCCCGGAAACTTGCTTGAGATGTGAATGTCGGATGAGGGGGCAACCATGAAGATTGAGTCTGCATTGGCATCTGCAGCGGCATCGATATCCTCAAACTTTATCCTTGCGAAGCTGCATATCTCAGCATTAAGACCCGCTTCACTTATCGCCTTTATCGCTTCAAACTCTCCCTGTGAGGAGATAGCCGTTCCGGCCTCGATTATATCAACACCGAGCCTGTCAAGTGTTTCAGCAATCATGAGTTTCTGCTCAACACTCAGTGAAACTCCAGGTGTCTGCTCTCCATCCCTCAGAGTTGTGTCAAGGATTCTCACTGTCATCGGTTTAAGGCTTATATAAAAGTTATAAAAACCTTTGGTGACTTATCTAAAAATTCAGAGACATGAAGCGAGAGTGAAGGCTCAGGACTTTACCTGATTTCAAGACCTGAACATTCAATACAGCAGGTGAGCAAATTTTTTATATTTTACTAATTTATTAGCTTTGATATGGTGGTCGTTGCAACGAAATACTACCATCTATTTCAGAAATATCTCGATGAAGATATTTCTGAAGAGATGATAATCGAGGACTTAGAAGAAATTGAAAATGGAGAACTTCTTGAATCTTACTGGATCTTCAGACCCATTGTAGCAATTAGAATTATAAAGGACTTTGATACAAAAGGAATCAAGTATATCCCCATGGAACCAACATTAACGATTGATGAGTTTCAGTTAATGGAAAAGATCTATATTGAACTTGGAAACACACTGATCCTAAAGGATATAACCGTAGATGTCTATCAGAAGGAGAAGATTCTTGTCGATGCATTTAATGAAATTGTAAAAGAGTTCTTAGTTGAGCTTGATCCCATATTGAGATTGAAGCTTTTATACTATCTCTACAGAGATTTTATCGGGCTTGGACCAATTGATCCAATGCTGAATGATCCGTATGTTGAGGATATAAGCTGCGATGGCTACAACATACCTGTTTTTGTCTATCACAAGAAATACGGTAACATACCGACAACAGTCATATTTTCGGATCTTGAACTTGACCGATATGTCCAGGCATTGGTTCAACTATCTGGAAAACATATTAGCTTCGGAAATCCAATCATAGACGCATCACTCCCAGATGGCAGCAGACTTCAGGCCACTTACGGTACAGAAATAACCCCGAGAGGGTCGTCATTCACAATAAGAAAATTCACTGAAGAACCGCTGACCCCAATAGATCTTATGAGACTCGGGACCTACACTGCAGAGCAGATGGCGTACTTCTGGCTTGCAGTTGAAAACAAACTTAACTTGATGGTTGTTGGAGAGACGGCAGCGGGAAAGACGACAACTCTCAATGCAGTTCTCATGTTTCTCCCGCCAGACGCCAAGGTTGTTTCAATTGAAGACACGAGAGAGATTTCGTTAAGACATGACAACTGGATCGCAGGAGTTACAAGAGAGGTGACTACAGGAGACGAAAAATCAATATCTATGTATGATCTGCTTAAAGCTGCCCTCAGGCAGAGACCAGAATACATAATCGTTGGAGAGGTTAGGGGCATTGAAGCTCAAACTCTCTTCCAGGCAATGAGCACAGGACATGCAGCATATTCAACGCTTCATGCGGGAGATATCCATCAGACGATATACAGGCTTGAAAGTGATCCTCTGAACGTTCCGAGAAGTCTGATCCAGTTCCTCGATATTGTACCCATCCAGACTCAATGGACTAAAGCCGGTATCAGAAAAAGAAGGGTTACAGCCATATATGAGTTTCTTGGAGTAGATCCAAATGACAAGAATCTTCTGATCAATGAGGTTTACAGGTGGGAATCATATGATGACAGGTACTATATGATCAACCAGCCGAAAAAACTCGAAAAAATTGCTGTTATTAGAGGAGAATCTTACGAAGAAACTTTGAACGAATTGCAAAGAAGAGCGAACTTCCTGAGATTTCTGGATAAACAGGACATACGAGACTACATACACCTCACCCATATAATTCATTCGTATTATCGAAATCCAGAAGAGACTTTTGAAGAAATACTCAGAGAGGGTATGAAATATGAGATCACAGCCGAATAGGAAAGATCTCGGTTATCTCAGAGAGCGCTTTACCCTGCCTGTTCCCGGATTCATTGTGAAATTTTACAGACATAGATACCAGAAAAATAAAGAAAAATACCAAGATCTTGAGAGAAATCTTGTATCATCCAGGATGCCTGTTTCAGTTCCGAGATATATGGCCATTTCCCTTTTCTATCCTCTGATACTGTTACCTTTGTTCTTTGTAGTATCTCTTGGTGTTTCCAGATTTATTGGAATCTGGTACGCCAATTATACCGGATCATTCAGATCACTCCTCCCAATAGACATCTACACCTACGTCAGGTCTCCCATAAGTATCTCCATCCAGAGACCCGATGTTTTTATTATCGAAGTGGGATCATTGATTGTACTGACAGTTCTCATGTTTTACATTGCCAGAAAAATCATTCTTTTTTATCCTGTCGTTCTTAAAGCTCAGAGAAAGTCCAAAATAGATTCAGCATTACCACATGTGGTAAATATAATGCTTGGAATGTCTAAGGGTGGCACGCCTCTGCTTGAAATAATAAAGACGATTGCAGAAGAGAGATCAATTACCGGCGAGGTTGGTAAAGAATTTGGGATTATTTTCAGAGAAGTTGAAGTATTTCACAAAGACCTGATATCTGCCATGAGATATGTTGCAAACACAACACCATCCCAAAAACTCTCTGAGTTTCTTGAAGATCTTATCAGTGTTGTGGAAGGTGGTGGAAAGCTAAGTGAATTCTTAGAATTCAAATCTGCCCACTATCTTGAAGAGAGGGAAAGATTCCATGAGATATTCATAAACTCCCTTGAAATCATGGCAGAGGTTTATGTGGCAGTATTTGTTGTAGCACCGCTTTTCACCTTGATTGTTTTTGTTGTTATGGGTTTGCTCGGAGAGAACATTGAAACGGTCTCAAAAATCATCGTATATGCCTACATACCGATAGGCGGGCTGATGTTTACGTGGCTCGTTAAATCCATGGTTGAAGAAGAAAAACCAGGATGGCTTACGAGAAAGACAATCCCTGTATTTCTGAAGGCAAGGATAATAAATAATGGAAGGTCCTCTCAGTTCAAAAGAAAAAGAGGAATAGTCGCTTTATTCCTCAAAACTTTCAGATTTCTTCAGAGAGTACTTAGTCCAAGGTTTATATTCAGAAATCCAGAATACACCCTCATTCTTACAGTTCCAATTTCTGTTGCTGTGGGAGTATATGCATACTATAACTTCAACATGAGAATTGAGACAATTTTGGGAGGAATTTTTCTCATATCTTCATTCCCATACATAGTAATTTTTGAATACAGATCGTATAGACTTAGAAAATTTGAAAACGATCTTCCTGAGTTTCTAAAACAACTTGGAAGCCTTAATGAAAGCGGATTGACTTTGGTTAATGCCCTTAAAGTCATATCCACTTCAGATTTGGGGTCACTCACCAAGGAGGTTAGAAATATTAGAAAGGACATAGAGTGGGGTAGATTAATCACAGAAGCTTTTGAAAGATTTGATGAAAGGATCGGGAGTCCTGTTGTATCCAAGGTTGTGTCAATTCTTGTGAAAGCCCTTGAAGCCACTGATAACGTGAAAGCTGCTATTTTCACCGCAGCAAGTGATGCCGAGATCTATCTGGACTTCAGAAAAAGAGTTGCAACAGAGATGTTTGTGTATACAGTTATTGTGTATATAACATTCGGAGTATTTCTATTCACAGTGGTTGTCTTAAACCAGAATTTCATTTCCGTTTTTGGAAACATAACAGCTCCCAGCGAACTTACCGGCATATATTTTTCGTTCCCGGACCCATTTAAACTCACAAACCTTTTTTACCATGCTACGCTCCTGAATGGTCTTTTTAGCGGGATTGTTGCAGGAGTGATGGGAGCAGGAAGCATAAGAGCCGGTTTAAAGCATTCTCTGATAATGGTAGTTGTAACGATTCTTGTGTTCAAGTATTTCCTGGGGGTGGGGTTCTGAGTTTTTTTGGAGTATACCCCCTTGATAACATAAATCTAATAACAGACAATGCAAGAATAACAGTCAAGAAACAGAACATGAAGTACATTTATCTGAGAGAGTCAAAACTGGGTAAAACGGAAAAGATAATCTCGTCAAACGATGGAAATATCGTGATAAATCCTATTGAGCCCGTAAATCTTCCATCGTGCATCACGAATTTTTTACTTATTCAGTTTAAAAAAAGCACTGTAATTGCTCCCGATTTTGAAGAGAGAGTCTTTGTAAAATTTCCGATTGAGATCGGTGTGTTCGTTTCAGGAAGCGGTGATATTGAACTGATTGATGTTTTCTCTCTCGCAGAACAGAAATACACGCTTTATGGTGACCCGAGGAATGGAATCGTTTGCAGATACTGGGAAAGTGAAATTTACGATTCTCCAAGCGATGTTGACCCTCTGAGAGAGGGGATTATGGAACTGCGAATTGTAAACCGTTTTGATGAGTGGGTTGAGATCTCAAAATGCGTTCTGAACGTATATCTTATGAAAATATTCTACAATGATACCACCGTTTTTTCAAAGGTCGAAATGGAGGTTAGCTCAAAGAGATCAGCTGAAACAAGATTTCTAATGGAGCCACTGAGCAGGGATATGAAGAAGGCGGTTGAGATATTCCCCCCAAGGAAAGTGCAGATTGTGGCCAAGAGGTTCTTCATGGAGTGGGGGTTATGATTGACGTGCTTGGAAGTCCTGTTTACGGGGACATCACTGTTGGAGAGGTGATTTTTTCAGTAGTAGTAATGGCTCTCTCGGTTCTTCTGGCAAAAAGCGTCACGATATATCTCAGAAGAATCATAGGTGACAGGATGGAAAAGAATTATAGGGAACTCATCCTAAAGCTGATCTACTATCTGATCATACTGGTCGGGTTTATCACGATTCTGCCGGTGCTTGGCCTGAATCCATCAGGACTTCTGGTTGCCGGAGGAATAACAGGTATAGTGATTGGTTTCGCGAGCCAGAGTGTAGTTTCCAATTTAATTTCCGGAATTTTCATTCTGTGGGAGAAGCCGATAAAGATAGGAGATCAGGTTCAGGTTGGGGGGATTTCAGGCTTTGTAGAGGACATAAATGTGATGTCAACAATAATCAGAACCTATGATGGGCTTTTTGTCCGAATACCAAATCAGACTCTCTTCACAGGAAACATAACCAACTACACCGGAAATGTTGTCAGGAGGTTTGAGTACAGGATAGGAATAAGGTATTCAGATGATGCGGAGAGAGCTGTTGAGGTAATCAGGAAGGTGATAGATGAGGAGCCATTTGCTTTGAAAAACCCTGCTCCAGCTGTTTTTGTTGATGAACTTGGAGACAATGCTGTAATGGTCTCTGTGAAGATATGGGCTCCAGTTCAGGTGTGGTATGATGTGAAAATGAGATTGCTTCAGAAAATAAGGGCGGAACTTGAGAGAAATGGAATCGAGATTCCCTTCCCGCAAAGAGTTGTGTGGTTCGCAAATGAGCTTGAGCTTAAAGATATCCAGAGAAAAGGGGAAAGCATCTCCCCGTAAATCGAGGAATAACTTTTAAATCAGTTATCAGAACTTCTTGTTATGAGAATTGTAGCAGTATCAGACACTCACGTTCAAAAATTCAACGAGCTTCCTGAAAGGCTGATTTCCATAATGGATTCATCAGATATGGTTGTTCATGCTGGAGATTTCACATCAGCAGACGTTCTGGATGAGTTTGAAAGAAGATATGACTTCATCGGGGTACACGGAAATGCGGATGATTGTGAGGTCAGAGAAAGGCTCAGCGAAACCGAGATATTTGAGGCTGATGGGCTGAAATTCGGACTGATTCACAGGGGAAATTTTCTTAACGAGTTTCACGATCTTGGATACAAGGCTATGGAAATGGATGTGGATGTGCTGATATTCGGACACATTCACAGATATGTTGTGGAGAGAATGAGAAGGGCTGTTCTTATCTGTCCAGGAAGTCCGACAGCTCCAAGGCTCTCAGCATCAAGCTGTGCTGTTATTGATGTGGAGGATGGAAAGCTTGATGTTGATTTTGAGCTTGTCAGGGATTTTGCCTGCGGAATAGATGTGAAGCTCAGGGAGATGATGGGATGAAGGTCTGTATTGCTGGAGAGAATGTTAAGAAGATACTGGATGATCTGAGAAAAAAGGGCAGTGCGATTCTGGTTGAGAAAGGAGGCAATGGAGAGGAGAAGCTTTACTTCGGCGAGGACTGTGTGAGGTTTGGACTTAAGCCAAGGAATCTCAGAGAAGTTTTAGAGTTGCTTGCAGATCTTGGATATGACTATGCACTGCTGAAGGGGTTCGATGTGAGGGAAATCAGCAATCTTGGAATAAGGATTCCTGAAATAAGGAATGCAGATGAAGCGGAGAGAGCAGAGGACTGTGAGAGTCTCAAAAGCCTGATAAGAAAGCTCAAGGAGACAGAGAGCTCCGAGTTCTGCGGGGCGATAGGAGTTTTCATTGGATTTGTGAGAAAGATACATGATGGAAAGGAGGTTGTCAGACTTGAGTACGAGAGGTTTGATGAAATGTACGACAGAATCAGAGAGGAGATTGAGTCTGAGGTCCAGCAGATGGAAGGAGTCAGAGGGGTCAGAATTTATCACAAGGCAGGTACTGTGGTGCCAAAGGAGGATATAGTTTACGTGCTTGTCATGACAGAGCACAGAGAGCATTTGTGGAAGGCGTTACAGAAAGCTGTGGAGCTTTTCAAGTCAAAGCTTCCAATATGGAAGAAGGAGGTGTATCTGGATGGAGAGGTGTGGGCACACGACAGAGATCTAAAGAAGAGCTTTTAGCTTTTCAATCAGCAATTTTCCCTCTTTTTCACTCCTTGCAGTTGTTATTACATGGATCTGCTGAACCGTCCCTCCATGAATCAGCAGAGCTCTTATATTTCCATTTCTGTCACATCTTGTCAGCTTTACCCTTACAGAGCCTTTTGATGTACCTTTGTTCTCGATAACTCCAGGAATTATCTTTTTAACATACTCAGATTCTGCAATTTTCCTCAGCATTTCTCTGCCATCTCTTCCACCTATGATGGTTGAATGGGAACCTTTGATTTTCCTCTTTGGATCGATATTCGATTTTGGAATGACTTCCCGATGATCTGCATCAAGATCCCACTTCTCCTCAAGCCTCAGGATGATCCCTCCGATCATCGTTTCCTCATGATTCTGAAAATGTTTCTGAGCATGTATATGCTGTCATTCAGAATACTAACCTTCGACTCCCCTCCATGTTCCCATGTCACCGGGATCTCCTTGATCTTCAATCCTTTTCTCTGGGCGAGAACTAAAAGTTCGGTGTCCCAGAACCAGTGATTGTCAGCTATGCTATCAAGAATATCTGCAATTCTGCTCTTTCTGAATCCCTTAAATCCGCACTGATGATCATGAATTCCTGATTTAAGCAGAGCCCTTACAAGGAAATTATAAACCCTCGATGAGAGGTCTCTTGTAAATGGTCTTTTAGCCCTGCTGCTCTTCAGGAGCCTTGAGCCAACTGCAATATCATAACCAGCCTTCAGAGCCTCGTAAATATCATTCACATGCTTTAGATCTGTTGAGAGGTCAACATCCATGTAGATCACAAATTCATATTCTGACCTTTTTATGGCGTTGTTCAGTGCCTTCCCCCTCCCAAGCCTCTCATCGCTGTGTAAATGCCTGACAAACCCATATTTTTCTGCAAGCTTTTCTGCCACTTTATCTGTTCCATCTGTTGAGCCATCCTCGGCAATTATTATCTCAAAATCCTGAAAATTTGAATTCATGAACTCCATTATCCTCTCAACAGCACTTTCAATCCTTTTCGCTTCATTGTAGGCTGGAAGAATTATGCTCAGCATTCAGCAGCCATAAATCCCATGAATATTTTAATGTTGCCAATGATGATTTTCAGGGAAACCACACATTTTATATTTCATTCTGAAAATCAGACTAAGAATGCGGGGTTTGAAGATTGCAGCAGGAGCTGGAATTATCGTGCTTCTTGTTCTGTTTTTCAGGGACTCCGTCAATTACATTCTTTCAGCAAATCCCGCATTTTTTGCAGGATCTGTTGTTTGCTACGAAATTCTGAATGTCCTCCTTGCCTACAGAATTCACCATCTTCTCAGAAGTATGGGGATAAAGTCAAGATTTGCCGATGTTTTTAAGGCTCATCTTGCAGGGATGATTGCTGGAGACTTCACTCCGGGAAGGGCAGGTTACTTTTCCACTCCCGTTTTTGCCTCGGCTTACAGCATGGATTCAAAAGCAGTTATGGGTACAATTCTATCTGCTCAGGCTGTGGAGATGGTTGTCAAGGTCTTCGGTGCATCCATTGGGATAGTGTATCTTCTTGGCTTGAACGAGCTTTCCCTGATTGTCCTGCCCTTCCTAATAAGCGCCATTGCCGTGATGTATCTGTGGACCGACATGCCTCCTGATTTTGAGAGAATCAGAATGATAAGGAGGTATGCGAGAGAAACAAAGAAGAATGCTGTTTTTATCCTTGGAATATCGATTGCAGGATGGGTTGTTGTTGGCGTTCAGTGGTACCTGATTTTCAGGGCACTTGGACTGAATGTGAGCTTTGTTCAATCAATGATTCTCCAGCCTCTCGGGACACTTCTGATGTTTCTTCCCCTGACTCCGGGAGGGATGGGGCTGTTTGAGAGCGGTTCCGGATTCATGGTGTCTGTTGTAACGGGAAGTATTTCTGCCGGGATAGCCCATTCAATTCTGGTGAGAGCCTCCACCATTCTTGCCGACATTCCCGGAATAACTGAATTCAGAAAAGAAAGCAGAGAATTCAGGATTCAAGAACTCTTCTCTTGAGAAGTCCAGCTGAAACCTTCATTGCCTGCTCGGGGTAAAGTTTGAGCTCATCGACAAAGAAGTACCCAATAAGCTCTTCATCGCTCATTTCCGATTTTATCATGTCTCCGAGCTTCACAGCCTCATTGTACGCATCCTTAACTGCCTGGTCACACTCTCTCCCCCTGAAAACTCTCAGATGCCCAACACCCAGAACCTGAGGTCTGAAGCCTGAAATTCTCCTGATAGAGTCCAGATACTGCTGGTAGTTGTAGAAGAAAAGCGGAACTATTCTGCCTGAGGATGTGAAGTATCCCAAACAATCTGTGACGAGCAGTGCATTATCTTTTCTGCTGTAAACCCCTATTGAATCCGGAGCATGTCCCGGAAACTCGAATATCTCCAGTCCGTAAAAGCTGTCCCCTTCTTTAAGCTCTACATCCAACCTCAAAACCGGTTCCTGAACATCTTCCTTGCAGAAATGGTGGTTATCTGAGTACCATGACTTTATCACCTTCTCTTTTTTCAGCAGAGGCGCTATCCTCTCATGCCCTGCCACCTCGGCATCAGGATACTGCTCGAGAATCACGGAGAGCCCTGAAATGTGATCGAAATGGGAGTGGGTGATGATGACAGCATCCAGGTCTTCCTCAATCTCTTCAAGCAGTTTTTCAGCTGTGCAAGTCAGGCCTGTTTCAATCAGGATGTTTTTCTCACCCCTGAAAAGATAGTAGTTTATCAGACCAACCCTGTAGAGCTTCAGAGAGGATGTAAGATCTGAAACCTCAACCTGCATGGCTATAAATGCTTGGCAAAAATTGATATAGTTTGCGATTGGTATTTATTTTCTGAGGTAGAGTTGTTCATGCCCCAGCCGGGGAGGGTGTGGAGAAGGCAATGCCTGCGATGAAGCCCCCTGCAAGCGCTGGGGTTACACCATGTCGCATGGTCCCCGGGTGAGAATGAGCAAAAGCTCTGCCAATGACCTTGGGGCAACCCCGGCATGGAACAGCCCCGGAAGGTCAGCTGCTCCGAGATGGCATCTGCCAGTAATGAAGAGCAGTGTTAATTCCGGGGGACAGATCAATAGCTTTTTGCGATGGCATTTAGCTTTCCATCTCCACCACAGATGATGCATTTGCCATCTCTGTCAGCTTCAATTCCCTCAGGCATCTCTATTACTTCCCCAAGAACTCCTGCCTTGACCTGATCCTCAATACTCTCTCCACATTCCAGACTCTCGCATAGATGGAAGAGTACAACTCCCCTGCCCATCCACTCCTCCATCTCTGTAAGATTTTCAAAGAATCTGACCTTTTCCAGCATTGAATCGAGTGCTCTTCTTCTTAGCCTTTCATGCATCTCATCAGCCCATTCAGCTATCCTCTCTTCCGTGATTTCTTCAGCAGGTATCTTTCTCTTAACCTTCTCATCCCTGAATGATACCACAACTTCTCTGTTCTCAGCCTCTCTGGGACCTATCTCAATTCTCAGCGGAACACCAAAAAGTTCCCATTTGTAGTACTTTGCTCCCGGTCTCTCATCACTGTCATCCAAAATCACTCTAAGGCCAAGCTCTTTCATCCTGCTGAAAATTTCCTTGGAAAGCTCGAGAACTTCCCTTTCTCTCTCCTTGTAGAGTATGGGGATGATAACCGCCTGATGGGGTGCGAGATGAAATGGAAGGATCAGACCAACATCGTCGCCATGTATTGATATCACAGAGGCAACACACCTTTCAGATATCCCATAACACGTCTGATGAACATATGCATGATCTCCTTCAGGGGTTTCGTACTTTATGTCAAATGTTCTGGCAAAGTTGTCGGCGAGATGATGAACTGTACCAATCTGCAGGGTTCTGCCGTCTGGCATTATTGTGTCGAAGGCTATGGTGTAATCTGCTCCCGGAAACTTGTCCCACTCCGGGCGTTTTATGACAAAGTAGGGGATGGCAAGAGAGTCAAAGAACTCTTTGTAAGCATTCACAGCCATCTTGACATTTTCCTCAGCCTCTTCATAATTTCTGTGGGCTGTATGGGCTTCTTTGAATGATGTTATCTCTCTAAGTCTGATCAGCGGTCTCGTGTGCTTTGTTTCATACCTGAAAACATTCACAATCTGATAAACCCTCAAGGGCAGATCAGCATGACTCCTTATCCACAGCCTGAACATCGGATACATTGCTGTTTCGCTTGTTGGCCTGAGAGCGAGCTTCACATCCAGCCTATCAAGCCCACCATGGGTTATCCAGTAAACCTCATCCTCAAACCCCTTTATATGCTGCCCCTCTTTTCCAAGCTCAGTTTCAGGGATTAAAGCTGGAAAGTAAACCTCATCATGTTCTCTATCCATGATCTCTCTGAGTTTTCCGTAGATCAGATTTCTGAGCTTGAATCCAAAAGGAAACCACACATAAAGTCCCTTAACAGGATACCTGATGTCCATGATTTCAGCCTGCTGGATTATCTCATGATACCACTCGGAAAAGTTGGATTTGGGAGGAAGCATGATTATGGGCAAATGTGAGGGTTATTAAAACTTTTTTGATTTGGCAGCAAGATCGATATCAAGCCTCTCTGGTATTCATGAAGAATTCTGAAGACAGGTTCAGTATCTCTAAAAGATATGCCAATGACTCTCTCAAGAGGTTATCCATTCCACATCTATGAAGCCAATGATCGGCCAAAAATAGTGGTCAGGTATCCTGTTCAGCTGTTCGCAGGAGAGCTGCATCTCCGGAAGAGGTCCAAGGAGGGGAAAAGCTTCCAAACAGCAGCACAGGTGGAAAAATGTTGGCACAAAAAGTTTATTAATAGCACTGCTTTCCAAGGCTTAAGGGGTGTTAAAATGGCAAGGAGAAAGAGGCAGACAAGAGTCAAGGACAAATGGACAATGAAGAAATGGTTCACTCTCATTGCTCCTGAGTATTTCGGAATGTCAGAAATAGGCTACACTCCAGCAGACGATGAGAGGAAGGTTGTTGACAGAACGGTTGAGATAACTCTTGCAGAGCTCACAAATGACTACTCAAACCAGAACCCGTACAAGAAGCTGGTTTTCAAGGTTTTCAGGGTTGCTGGAGAGAATGCATACACAAAATTCCACAGATACGAGCTCACGAGAGACTACCTGAACAGTCTCACAAGGAGGAGAACAAGCAAAATTGAGGACATAGTTGATGTCCGAACATCAGACGGTTATGTGCTGAGAGTGAAGAGTGTTGCATTCACGGTCAAGAGATGTCAGAGTTCTCAGAAAAGGAGCATAAGGAGAGTCATGAACGAGATCATCAGGGCAAATGCAGAGAAAAACAGCTTTGTTCAGTTCCTTCAGGAGTCGATACTTGGAAAGATTCCTGCAGAAATTTACAGAAACGCAAAGAAAATCTACCCGCTGAGAAGAGTCGAGATAAGGAAAATAGAGGTTATAAAGGAGCCAAAACAGATCGTTGAGGAGAAAGCTCTGTCAAAGGCTTCAGAAAAAGTTGAAGCTGAGGCCTGATTTTTACAGTCCAATTTTATTTATGTTTTCCTTCAGATACTGCTTAAAAACCCTACATCACTCTCTCACATAGTAGTAATACTCCCCCGCCATTTTCTGCTCCCTGTCCAGCCTCGAATCTGGCTTGTTCACTCTCGGCCTTTTTGTCTCCTCATCCCGCCTGAAGGTTATGTCCAGATTTCTCAGAAATCTGTTCATTCCTTCTCTGATCCCTGATGGCCTTCTCGCCCTGCCCTCCTTTCCAGGCTCTCCCTCGAAAACCATTATTCTGTCAGATATCATGTCAATCAGATAGATGTCATGGTCAACAACAAGCACGGTTTTGCTGTTGTTCATGGCAAACCTCCTCAGAATTCTCGCCACCTCTGTTCTCTGCTCCACATCCAGATGAGCTGAGGGTTCATCCAGCAAATAAAGATCAGCATCTCTCAGAATGCATGCAAGTATTGCAACCCTCTGTAATTCTCCTCCACTCAGCTCATCTATGTTCTTGTCAAGAAGCTTTTCAAGATTCAGGGGTTTTATGTACTCTGTTTTGTGGTATGAGGAGTCGATCATGGGGTTTATGCTTCTGAGAAATGAGATCACGGGCATTGATACGTCACCCTTAACATACTGGGGCTTGTATGAAACCTTCATATCAAGCCTGACCTTTTCCTGATCATCTCTCAAAACTCCTGCCAGGACCTTTACAAATGTGCTCTTTCCGGTTGCGTTTGGCCCAAGAATACCTACAACCTCTCCTTTTTTCAGTTTTCCGCTTTCTGCATAAAGTTTAAACCCAGAAAATGTTTTTGTAAAGCTTGGGTACTCAAAAAGAACCTCTTCTATTTCAGACTCTGATGGCTGAAATATCTCAAACTCAATCTCCTTCTCTCTTATCCTTATGTTCTCCTCAGCAAGATACCCTCTCAGGTACTGGTTTATCCCAACCCTAACACCTTTTGCGTTAGTTATAACACCATAGACAGCAGGTTCTCCGTAGCTGATGTGAACATAATCTGCAAGCATGTCAAGAATGGCAAGGTCGTGCTCAACAATGAGAACAGGCTTTCTCTCAGCGATTTCCCTTATCACCTTGGCACACTCAATTCTCTGGTGGATATCAAGGTAGGATGTGACCTCATCAAGGAAATAAAAATCAGCATCTCTCAGAATGCATGCAAGTATTGCAACCCTCTGCAATTCTCCTCCACTCAGATCTCTTATGTCCCTGTTCAGTGAGTTCTCAAGTCCAAGCTTCTCAACATAAATATCCATCTCACCCCTTTCATCAACATTCCTCAAAAGATCCTTAACATTCCCGCTGTAAACCTTCGGGATTGCCTCAACATACTGGGGTTTTACACTCACTTTTATGCTGCCGTCTGCAACAGCCTTCATGTAATCAAAAAGCTCTGTCCCCTGAAATCTGTCAAGGATCTCGTCCCATTCTGCATTCTCCCTTCCAAGATTTGGCTTCAGCTGACCTGAGAGAATCTTCACTGCCGTGCTCTTTCCAGTTCCATTTGGCCCGAGAAGTCCAACAACACTCCCTTTCCTTGGAATTGGAAGGTTGTAGAGAATGAAACCATTCTTACCGTATCGATGAACCTCATGCCCCTCAAGCTGAGAGGGGAGTCCTACAATTGAAATTGCATTGAAGGGGCATTTTTTAACGCATATTCCGCATCCCTGGCAGAGTTCCTCACTTATCACTGCCCTGTCTTCAATTACAATTGCCTCTCCACCTGTTCTCACAACAGGGCAGTATTTGTGGCATTCCTGACTGCACTTCTTTGGCTGGCACCTCTCCTTATCAACAACAGCTATCCTGATGCTCATTTCAGGATGAGGCAATGGAGGCGTAATATAAGGGTTCCGGATTGGAGATCACTGATTCAGCAGTAATGTCCAGGATATGTACCAGCTTGAAAGTGTCAAAAAACCTATTCCAAGCCAATCTTTTGTTTCAATCTGAATTTGAAATCTGGGAAGAATGAACTTGTGAAGGTATATGAAAAATGCAAGAATTATTATTCCAAAAGGGTCTCTTGCCCTGATGTTCCCTGTGAACGAAAATGAGACTGCTCCTGCCACAATACCCAATGCAAGTGGAATAACTGTTTTTATCAGATCTTTGTCCATTAAATCACCTCATGGATGGTCTTCTTGATAACATAAAATGCATTGGCAGGGGCTTATATGGTTTTCCTTCAGTCTCATTTTTGATCTCATCCATGAGATCCTCCAAGGTCATCTTCACCCTCTTCTGACCTTTGAGGGTGGATTCCTTCCTTACAGTTACTGTAAGCACCCCTTCCTCAATTTCCCTGTCTCCTATGACAGCAATGTATGGTATCCAGCTTGTTGATGCATCCCTCACCTTTTTTGCTGTTGTCTCCTCTCTGTCATCCACATCAGCTCTTATTCTGTTCTCATTCAGTGTTTGAGCAATTTCAATGGCTTTCTCAAGATGCCTTTCTGCTATGGGGATTATCCTCACCTGAGTTGGAGATAACCAGACTGGGAGCATTGGGAGAGCTCCATTTTCTGCTGATAAATGGGCTTTTTCAAGAAGAGCATAAACTACTCTCTCAATTGCACCGCTGGCAGAGCAGTGAAGAATCATCGGATGTTTTTCGTTCCCATCTGAATCCACGTAGGTAATACCATATCTCTCAGCATTCTCAACATCAATCTGCACCGTTGAGAGGGCTGAGGCTTTGTCAAGAGCATCAACAAAGTTGAACTCGAACTTCAGAACAAAGTAAAAGAACCTTTTATCCCACATCTCAATCAGAATGGGCTTGTTCAGAACCTCAGCTATGGAATGGATGAAGTCCTTATTCTCCTCATAGAAATCCCTCGTTATCCTGATTGCAACCTCGTAATCATCTGGTTCAAGACCTATTTCCTTCAGAACTTCCACTGAAAGCTTGTACTGGTTGTAGAACTCCTCCTTCGCCTCCTCGATATCCCTGACTATGGTGTGCATGTCAGGCATTGTAAAAGCCCTTAACCTCCTCAGTCCAACAAGCTCACCTCTCTGCTCCTTTCTGAACGAATACCTCGTGAGCTCGTACATTTTCAGAGGAAGATGCCTGTAGGTTATTGTTGCCTGAGCGGTCATCAAAAACTGCCCGAAGCATGCGGCAAATCTCAAAAAGAAGTCCCTCTTGTCTCCCTTTATTATGTACTGCCTCGCAGGAAATCTCTCAAGGTATTTTCTGAGAGTTGGATGGGCTCTGTCGTACATTATCGGTGTTTCAACCTCCATTGCTCCGTACTCAATGCACTTCTCGGTAACAAACATCTCAAGCAGGCTTTTGATGAGCCTTCCATTGGGATAATAACGCATATGTCCGCTGTCTGATGCTTCTTCATAATCAGCAATCTCAAGCCTCTTCATCAGCTCCACGTGAGGTGGAGTCTGGTCAACAGCCCTTCTCTTTGCTATTTCATAATCAACAAACTTTCTGAGATTTGGATAATTCGAGAAATCGAATTTCTCAACATCCACAAGCTCTTTATCAGGAGTAAGGATGTACCAGTAGCTCTTGGCCTTCTCCTCATCCTTCAACGCCTGGGTAAGCTCAATTTCCTCACCCCTTATCTCCCTTGAAAGCTCGCTCAGCGGATGACCCTTGCACGAAATTTTGAATGCCTTGTACCATCCAAATGGAGAGCGGTGAACCTCAAAATCATCTGAAAGTTTCTCCTCCATGAACCTGAGAAGTTTCACGGCAGTTTCAGCGTCTGCAAGACTGGATGAGAGATGAGCATAAGGATAAAGAACGATTTTATCTGAATTCACCTTCCCGGCAACATCCCTTATCTCCTCAACAGCCCTTAATGCTGTCTCCTCTGTGTCACCCTTCTCAACTGAAACAAAAACAACAAGAGCTTCATCAATTCTTGCTCCTTTTCCCTCGAATTGCTCGGCAAATCTGGTTTTTTTCTTCACCTCGTACTCGATGTAGTCTGAGTGAAGCAGGAGTATTTTCATGGGAGCAAGGAAAACGGAAAGGCTTTAAAGTTTTCGACAGATCTTTCCTTACCCACCATTCTTTTACCATTCTTTTGTCTCTTGCAGGTTGATTGTTAACCATTGAGATGGAATTTTCTAATGGGTTTTTAGTGAAGGAGTTTTATGAAAGTAAAAACCGAGAATAGGCTCTGAATGAAATGGGAAAGCATGAAATGGGAAAGCTTCAGTGATGTTATAAGGAGACTGATGAAGCGGAGGAGAATGAGTGACATCCAAAAAATTCTCGATGATGCTGATGCTGAGATGATAAGGACTCCAATAGAGGAGCAAAGGATAGCTGATACTGAAAGGCTGAAGAGGTTGATGTGATGTACCTTTTCGATACAAGCTTTGTCATCGACCTGTTCAGACGTGAAGAAACGACTGTCAAACTTTCAGGAGAGCAGACGGGGACTCTAAGGTAACTCGGTTATCACCGTATATTGAAAAGGCTCGACTTTGTTTTCAGTGAAGAGAAAATCGGAAAGGAAGTGACTGATTTGAGCAAGAATGGGATATGATGCAATCATTTCCTGATGCGGTATTAATGCACACTTTTCATGGTCTCAAACCTGTCAATAAAGAGAGACGTCAAGAAGCAAAAACTCTGTACGTCAAAAGGGTACATCAACCTAAAGCTCAATCCTCTCAAGATCATCAGGGAAATAAGTTTTAATCCCTTTCTCTTCCAGAAACCCTGCAATTTTTTTCCGGTTCAGATATGCTGGAGGATAGAGGTGGATCAGATATGCCTTGCTGATTGAACCGGCGTTCTTGGCAAAATTCTCCGGAGAAGTGTGAAAATCAGCATTTCCTCCAAAATCCAAGGACATCTCATGGACAGCAACATCAACATCATGATAGAGCTCTGGAAAGGCACAGGTGTCTCCTGAAATCAGGAGACCATTGATAAAATATGCCAGGCTCTCAACAGAATGAACTGTTTTTCTGGCTGAGAACCTCATGCTCCCGATTGAGAATGATGTGCCATCTTTCAATTCGTAAATTCTGTATCTAAGCTTTCCGGAAAGATATGAGAAAGCCTGTAAAAATGCTTCAAAACCTTTTTCTCCTCCTTTGGGAGTGTATATAGCTATCTCATCTGCATCGCTCAGCCATCTCGCCTTAAGTATGCCCATAATCTCACCGCAATGATCTAAGTGAAAGTGAGTCAGAAGGATTGCATCCAGATCTTTAACGTCATATCCGGCCTGATGGAGTCTTAGCATTGCCCCATAGCCGCAGTCAACAAGCACAAGCTTATCATCTTCAATCAGAATGGACTGCTGTGCCTTGTTAGCCACATTCACTGACACACCTGTTCCGAGGAATGTTATCTTCATTGACTTACCCCCAGAAATTCAGAAAGGTATGGCAGCACTTCTTCGTTACCCAGTATTTCATTGCCTTCCAGAACTCTGCCCTTCTTTATGAACTCGGATATATCCTTTCCCATGGATCTGTATTCACTGGTTACAGCATATTCCAACAGGTTCTTTGCATCTCTGAACTTTCTTTTTCTGAACGTCACATACCTGCCATCCTCAAAAAATCTTGAATATTCCACGTTTTTCTCAATGAACTTCATGCTGTGAGCATAGCTTTCAAATCTCGGTCCATAATGCTTCTTTACGCCAGAAATAACACCTGAGAGGAGTTCAAAAATCAAATAGCAGTTATTCTCAGCATAATGTCCACTTCTGAGCACAGAGAACTCATTTTCCTCAAGAATTTTCACCATTCTCCTCTCAGCTCTCTCAAGCTGCGTGTAAAGGTTGTCCTCAACTATCGGCGGTCTCTCAAAAACCACACAGTAGATGAATCTGTTTTTTACCTCTCTTCTCAGTATTTCTTTATCAAACGATTGTTTTTTGCTAATGAAAAACTCGGTAGATGGTTTCTCAAGGAATACTCTGCATGCCTCCACAAATCTTGCAAGGCTGTTTATGCTGAGGTTTGCCGCCACATTTCTCTTCTTATCCACAGGATCAATAACAAGAATGCTATCAAGCTCTTTTTTTGTGTAAGTTCTCCCCTTGGAAGGATCTATTACAAAGTTTCTTCTCCATCTTGATGCCTCTTTCACAGTATTGAGGAAAGAACCGTAATGGATGATGAGAAGCTCGCAGAGATATCCTGAAAAACCTCTTATCCTGTACTCTGCACCGTAGACATTTATGGCCTTCATGAATCTCTTCAGAAGTCTCACATCGCTCTCCTTCCCCTTTATTCTATCCTTAACCCACTCATGGTGAAAGGGTGTTCTGTCAACAGCACTTTTGATTTTATCAATTTTTGAGAGCCTGTAGCAGGGAACAATGTCAACCTCGACGCCCCTCACAATCCCATGGACGTAGGGATGGGAAGCGTATCTGAGTTCGTAGCTATCAACTGCCCTTTTCCCAATCTCAAGGGCAATCCTTTCAAGTTCTTCAAGCGAGTATGATTCAGGAAAAAGCAGAAAAACGTCAATTTCAAGGCTCTCTGGAAGCCAAGTGTTCCTTGCATAGCTGCCCAGAAACCTGAATTCTATCTCCGGGTACCCCTCAAGGATCTCTCTTAGCCTTTTCTCGATCTCTCTTTCAGCCTTTCTGGCTCTTTCAACTGTATCGGCACTTGGCTCTACAAGCTTCCTTGCCTCCTCAATAACTTTCTCAATCCCATTCATCTCTGTTCACCGTAAATGGCGACATCCTCATACACCGGCCCTTTTGGTGTTAGTGTTGATTTCTTAAGTCTGAAATCCTTTACAGTCATTCTGCCGAATTCTGTATTGTAACTTTCCAGATCTCTGAGCAGTCTGGTTTTTGAGGATGAGTCAATCCTCTTAACTCTCCCAACAGTAAGGTGAGCTTTGAAATCCTTCTCCTTTTTAAATCCAAGCTTCCTCATTCTCTTCTCAACATCATCTGCAAGCCTGTAAATTCCATCTCCACTTACACCAACCCATACAACTCTCAGGTAGTTTGGATTGGGGAAAAATCCAATTCCGCTGAACTCTATTTCGAAAGGAGAAAAATGAATTTTTCCCAGTTCATCTTTAATCCTCTCTGCACTCACCTCATTAACCTCTCCAAGAAATTTCAGCGTTATGTGCAGATTTTCAGGTTCAACAGCCTTCACACCTCTGAACGATGACAGCAGTTTGAGCAGCGGGATAAAGTTATGCCTGAGATCATCATCAATGTCCACTGCAACAAACAGTCTCATAAGGGCAAAGAATATTAATAAGTTCAAATAGTTTTTTGGTCTGAATGACTGGAAAGGGTAAAAGCCAGAGCAGAGGAGAAGTCAGATATGTTGTCATGAAACCTCTCGGGTATCCCCTTAAAGCAAGCTATCATGAATATCCCAGGATTGACAACCTGAAGGTTTTTGACAGATACGCCAAAGATCAGTGGAGGGGGGAGTTCATTCACAAAGGCAAGATGCTCTTTGACATGAGGATGTTTCCCGATTTTGCTTTCGAAATCACAGCCTGCGACCCTGAGAGCGGATATGTTGGAGATTCAACAATTTTTCTTGTTGAAAGTCCCAATAAAGAGATCGAGACGGAAATTGTTGTGGATATAAGCCTTGAAGATGTTGTTGGGCAGGATGATGCAAAAAAGAAGGCGAGAATAGTCCTAGAATATCTCAAAAGTCCTGAGAAATTTGGTAAATGGGCTCCAAAGAATATACTGTTCTTTGGACCTCCAGGAACAGGAAAGACAATGATGGCAAAGGCTCTTGCAAATGAGGCCCATGTCCCCTTCCTCTCGGTTAAATCAACAAAGCTGATTGGAGAGCATGTGGGAGATGGTGCGAGGAGGATACATGAGCTGTATGAAAGGGCAAGACAGGTGGCTCCATGTATAGTTTTTCTTGACGAATTTGACAGCATAGCTCTCGACAGAAGCTATCAGGATCTGAGAGGAGATGTGAGCGAGGTTGTCAATGCCCTGCTAACGGAGCTGGATGGTATAGAAAAGAACGATGGAATCTGCACGATTGCAGCAACAAACAGAATTGACATGCTTGACTCATCAGTCAGGAGCAGGTTTGAGGAGGAAATTGAGTTCAGATTGCCCACTTCTGAGGAGAGATTTCTGATCATGAAGAAAAATCTTGAAGATTTTCCTGTTGCTGTGAAGGCAAATCTCGATGAAATTGCCAGAATAACGGAAGGTTTTTCTGGAAGGGACATAGTTGAAAAGGTCATCAAGACATCCCTTCACAAGGCAATTGTGGAGGGTAAGAGTGAGCTGACAACTGAGGACTTTCTCGCATCTGTCAGCAGAGTGCTGAAACCATCGAAGCAGCCTCCAAAGCAGATGTTTGCCTGATTTTGATAATTCAGAAATTATTGAAGTGACAACTTAAACCGGTTTTTATGATTGTCTCTATCATATATTCTTGGGCTGTAATATTTTTGTGCTCTCGATAAAATTTTCATGATTTATAACGAAAGATTTTTAAAACTTAATTATTTATCATTCCAAAAGGTGGTTGAAATGGGCTGCACAAACTGCGGAAGTGGAAGGTTTTCATACTTGTATGAGGATGAGAGGTTTGTTTACTACACGTGCATGAGCTGCGGGAACACGAGCATAATGCCAAAGGGGGTGAGACTTGTTTAGGCTGAAAAACATACGAACACGATTTCTTGTCCGTTCCGATCTTATTTTCTGAGAATAGAAAATACCATGCCTTAGCAATGGAATTCGGAGAATTCTATCAAAAAATTAATTTTAGAAAGTTAATTGTATGCTGAGGGTTTTCGATTGACTCCGCCCCACCTTCAGAGGTTACGAAACCATTCAGACGGTATCAAACCTGTCGAGGTTCATCACCTTGTTCCAGGCTTTTACGAAGTCGCGAACGAACTTCTCCCTCGCATCGTCGCATGCGTAAACTTCCGCAACGGCCCTCAGCTCGTCGTGATGAGCGATTATCAGATCTACCCTTGTGGCGATCCACTTCTGCTCTCCCGTCTTTCTGTCGTAGCCTTTGAAGGTGTAGCGGTATTCGTCCGCTTGCTTCCACTCAAAGCTCATGTCAAGGAGATTCACGAAGAAGTCGTTGGTCAAAACCCCCGGAGTTTCCGTGAGAACTCCCTGCTTTCCATACCTGTAAACCGCTCCCAGAACCCTGAGCCCGCCGACGAGCACGACTGTTTCGGGCACGGTAAGCCCGAGAAGGTGGGCCTTATCGATTAAGAAGTACTCGGGGGTCGTGTAAACGTCGTCCTCGTCTATCGTGCTCGGATCCTTGAAGTAGTTCCTGAAACCGTCTGCGAAGGGCTCGATAGCCTCGTAAAACTCGACCTCTATCTGTTCCTGAGTGGCATCGACCCTCCCCGGAGTGAACGGAACCTCTACGCCTGTTCCGGCTTTGCTGGCAGCTCTCTCTATTGCTGCGCATCCGCCGAGAACGATCAGATCGGCGATGGAAACCCTCTTACCGCTTCCACTCCTCTCCTGCTCCTCGTTGAACTCCCTTTGAATCCTCTCATAAACCCCGAGAACCCTCTTCAGATCGTCCGGATGGTTCACCTCCCATCTGTTCATCGGATAGAGCCTTATCCTCGCTCCGTTGGCTCCGCCTCTTCTGTCGGAATTTCTGTAACTCGAAGCGGAGGACCATGCCGTGTAGACGAGCTGGGAGGTGCTCAGTTCTGAGTCGAGAATTCTCCTCTTCAGCTCCTCGACGTCGCCTTCTTCTATCAGATCGTAATCCCTTTCGGGTAGAGGGTCCTGCCAGATGAACTCCTCCTCGGGAACGTGCTTTCCGATGTGGCAAATTTTCGGTCCCATGTCCCTGTGGGTGAGCTTGAACCACGCCCTCGCGAATGCCCTCTCGAATTCTTCGGGATTTTCCAAAAACCTCCTCGCGATTTCAGCGTACTTCTCGTCGTACCTCAACGCCAAGTCGGCTGTAAGCATCCTCGGCCTGTGTTTTCTGTTCGGATCGTAGGGGTCGGGAATTATCTCCGGCGCGTCCTTCGCGACCCACTGGGGCTTTCCAGCTGGACTCGTTTCGATCTCCCACTCGTATTCAAAGAGCAGTCTGAGGTAGTGAATTCCAAATTCTGTCGGCGTTGGAGACCAGGTGAGCTCAAAACCAGAAGTAAAGGTGTCAGAGCCCTTCCCAGTCCCGTAACTGAACTTCCAGCCCAGCCCCATCTGCTCCACAGGCGACGATGACGGATCTGGCCCAAGAAATTCTTCCGGCGCCGCCCCGTGACACTTTCCAAAAGCGTGCCCTCCGGCAATAAGCGCCACCGTTTCCTCGTCGTTCATACCCATTCTCGCAAAGACGAGCCTTATCTCCCGCGCGGACAGCTTTGGATCCGGCACACCTCCGGGCCCGGCTGGATTCACGTAGATCAATCCCATTTCCGTGGCCGAATACGGCTTCGAGATCTCCTTCCCCTTAAAACGCCTTGCGGTGAGCATTTCCTCCTCCGGCCCCCAGTCCGGGCTTTCATCCGGCTCGAATATGTCCTCTCTGCCCAGTCCGAAGCCGAGAATCTTCACCCCCATGTCCTCCAGCGCAACCGTTCCCGCGAGAATTATTAAATCGGCCCACGAGATCTTTCTCCCGTACTTCTTCTTTACGGGCCAGAGCAGTCTTACAGCCTTGTCGAGGTTTATGTTGTCCGGCCAGTTCAGTCTTGGAGGAAAGCGAATGCTTCCATCTCTCGCCCCTCCTCTGCCGTCGTATATTCTGTAGCTTCCGGCGCTGTGCCAAGCGAGCCTGACAAAGATGGGGCCGTAGTGGTTGAAGTCTGCCGGCCACCACTCCTGCGTGGACTTCATCAGCTTCCTCAGATCCTCGATGACAGCGTCGATGTCGAGCGTTCGAACCTCCCTGGCGTAGCTGTAATCTTCGCCGTAGGGATTCGAGTTCGGGCAGTTTTGCCTCAGAATTTTCAGGTTCAGCCTGTTCGGCCACCAGTCGGTAATCCACCTCTTCCTGTGCTTGCCCATACTATCCCTCAAATATGGTTAAAGATTCAATATTAAATAATTTTTGCTTCGAAACTAATTAGCCGATTTTGGTAGTTAAAGGTATCATTGTTAAACTTTATTTATAAAAATTCGAATTAATAATTTTAAAGATTTTACTGGAGCTGATATCACAAATTGAGGGTCAATCTCTCAACCATCTGGATAACTCAAATGAATCACTTTTACAATTTCCAGAATACAGCAGTAGATTTCTGTTTTTTCTCTGAAAACAATTTCAAACTTGTTAGTGACTGTAAGAACCAAAAGTCATGGGGCTGCTGATCTGTCCAGCAATCAAGTTGCTGATCCGTTGTCTGGCTTTTCAATGATATCCCCCATGGTTTTTAATGGTCACTCTTCTGCATCTTAAAGAGATAAACCAATTCATGGACAATTCTTATAAACTGATTGAGAGTTCTGCATCATACCATTTAACAATATCAAGTGGACCGTAGATAAACCCAAGCTTGCAGGGCCCGTAGCCTAGCTAGGATAAGGCGGCAGCCTCCTAAGCTGCAGATCGCGGGTTCGAATCCCGCCGGGCCCGCTGTAGATCAATCAAGAATATAAACTGATAGATTCTGTGAAGGATATTGCCGTGCCCATAGCACCAAACCTTCACTGACTTTGACCTGATGGGCTGAGAACAACTATCAAAATTATCCCATCGTTCCAGAAAATAAAACTGCGAATCAATAAGATCTTATCCACGACAGGAAGTTAGAGGGAACCATAATCTAAAAAAGAAATTGATTGAGAGTTAAGGATTGAAACTGATGTTGACACCAAGAAAAAATTCCATCTACATCGGCTTTTAAGAAAATTTGATTTTAAACGTAGATATAAAATTTCCTAAAACGAAGATTACAGTTTAAATTCCATCTTTCTCTGCCGGAAAGGATGATGTAGGGATCATTCAACAGGTTAATTTTCAGCACTTCAGTTGACTTTTGCTTAAAGTTCACTGGAGAGTTTTGTGATGCCTTAGAATTCAGAGAAGTAATTATTTAATGCTCCTCAAAGGACATCCGTTTACCAAAATTTTGATAAACACTTTTTTAAAAAGACAGAAAAAACTGCTGAACAACATAAATGCCGGGGTGGCAGAGAGGCACTGCGCGGGCCTGGAGAGCCCGTGTGCCGTAAGGCACGCGTGGGTTCAAGTCCCACCCCCGGCGTTCTTTTTCGAAACATTAAGTCCCGGGAGATAGTTATGGAAAATAGAACTGCATATCTTATCTTTTTAAGTAATTTTAACTGCCATAACAGAAAACTCTTTTTA
>DACG01000005.1 GCA_002494725.1 Geoglobus sp. UBA235 | reverse complement strand
AGTCTGCATTGGGGTGAATGTTGCAAAGGTAAAAGAGAACCTTCCTCCGCAGGATGCTTTTATTGATGCTTCTGAGAATGTGAGGGTCGATTGTAAAAAGGTGTGAAGGGATCAATGTTTTTCACCTCTGGCATTATTATGTCAAATTCCAATATAAAATGATTATCCTCATTATCATCATGCAATTCTCTCCCACCTCACACACCCCCTGCCGAGAGAAGAGAGGTGATCGTAACCTGACTCACATATCCGGCTATAGCTGCGACCCACATCATTCCGACCATATGAATAAGCCCTGCGGTTATTCTACCTCCATCCATCACCTTTATGGCTATAGTGGATAAAACAGCATGTATGAGCATAAGCAGAGTTATGAGCCTTGAAACAAAAGTCAGATCTTCTGCAGGAACAACATGGAGTATTGAACCAATCATTTCAGCAGGTATTTCAAGGCTTGAATACAGGTTGTTCATAGACTCCACAACACCAAAGGATATGTAGAGGGCAAATGAAATCCCTATTATCACACCGTATGCGATTCCAATAAATGAGCTCGTAGTCTGAGCTCTCCTTTTTCTGAGGTTGTTTATTGTGATGAAGTTTGATGAAACAATCTCTGCAACATCAATTGGCTCAGCTCCCAGAGAGATCGCTTCAACAAACATATCGGTGAATCTGTAAATCAGGTTGCTGTTTGTAGATATCGCAAATTTTTCCCATGCCCGTTTTTTATTTATTCTTGAATTCAATCGTCTGTAAAGAGACTTTACGTCTTCGGTCAGCGCCCCAAAGTCGTGTGCTGTTAGATATTTGAGACTTTCGAGTATATTTCCCCCTCTTGCAGATGATGAGGCACCAAGACTCATTATGAAGGATGGCGCATTTCTGTCTTTTTCCGATATTAATTTCTCCTCTTTTCTCGCCAAGAATCCTGGAATTAAAAAGGGTGTGATCGCTAAAGCCATAAGGAATGTGAAAGGAAGGTCGATTAAATTCATAACATAGTTCAGATAAAGCAATCCAGTAAATAGAATCAAAAACACAAAAAGTGAAATAACGAATATTCTGTATATTCTTATATCTATCTCAGTATATTCTCCAGACGTTTGCCAGATAGGGTCTTCAGGAACAACAGCCTTCAGATAGAGTAAAACGCCTGCCTCTGTTATGAAGAAAAAGATCATGACGAGATATATTGTAGTTTTCACACTTATTCCGGTAAGGAATGGCATTATTATTGCAAAGGCTGCAAAGAAACTGAGTGAAAGAATTATGGATACGTATATCTCCTTAAATATATCTATACTGTACATTTTCCCGTTGTAGAGTGTAACAAAATCTTCCATGACAACTTTCTGCTCCCTTTTGATGAACTCCTTGAAATCCTCACCACTGTCAAGTTCGTGAGCCATTCTGTCAAGGAAATCCGAGAATATCTTGCTTGGAGTTCTCTTTGCTATAAACCTGCAGGCCTGAGCAAGATTTCTCCTCCACTTTGACATTAAAAGGAATATTTTTCTGGTTTCCTCTGCAAGAGCCTTGTACTCGGATCTCTCTGACAGAATCTTCATCAGCTCCTTTCTGTCAATTTCAGAGGTTGAGAGAGCACCCATGTGAGTTATGTAGAAATGAATGTTATTGTCAATCTCATTTTTCATCCTGACCTCAACCATCTTTATGTAGAGAATCGCTGGAAGGATCACAAAAACGGGAACTGTCAGGATCAGAATTCTGAACATGCCAAGCGGCTCGAGCATTGAGTAAAGGACAAAGTAAATCACGAAGAAGAGGATGACTGCACCGATCAGTGATGGAAGTAGAATGAATCTCAGATATCTTTCCACATTTATACCCAGATGCCTCACATTCATGTTATCACAACCTGAAAGGCAAACCTTCAATCCCTTTCTTGTAAAAGTTCCATATTACCTTGGCAACCTCATAGTAGTCCAGTATTTTCTCCTCTATCATTCTCGTGAGAATTCTCGATCTCAGCTCAAGTTCATTGTAGATTTCTCTCGGATCCTCATATCCCGCCGTCTGGGCGATCTTGTTCTCGAGGACGTAACTGTTGTAAAGCCCCCTGAAAACGTGCTCATCATTCACACTGTCCCACTCAAAAACCGATCTTGTGACAACTCCTCCTATCTCCTCATAGTATCCCTCAATTTCCTCAACAACAAGACATCTTCTCAAAAACTGTCCTTTTCTGTAAACTGCCTGCTGAATGAGAACAACATTGAGGTTGTCTACAAATGTTATGGGGACATTTATCGGATCACCAGTCAGACGCTGTATGAGCTTCTTGACACTCCCTGCATGAAATGTCGCAAGAACCGGATGCCCGGTCTGCATTGCCTGAAACGCAATTGAACCTTCCTTACCTCTTATCTCTCCAACTATGATGTAGTTTGGTCTGCTTCTCAATGCAGCCCTCAGCAAATCAAAGAGGTCAACCTTTCCTGCCTCACCCCTCTCTCTCGTGTTGAGCTGCTGCCAGACAGGGTGTGGAACCTGAACTTCAGGTGTATCCTCTGCAGTGTAGATCTTCGAATCAGGTTTGATGAATGGGATCATGGCATTCAGGGTTGTGGTCTTTCCGCTTGCAGTCTCTCCACTAACCCATATGCTCATTCCGTATTCAAGGCAAAGCCAGAGATAGGCTGCAACCTCGGCACTTAAAGTTCCCCAGTTTATTAGCTGGGTTATCGATATCGGCACCGCCGTGAACTTTCTGATTGTGAATGAGGGGCCTTTAAGGCTCACATCTGTTGAGTATATTATGTTTATTCTGCTCCCATCAGGCAGTGAACCGTCAACAATGGGTTCTTTTTCACTCACAGGCCTCCCCATTCTCTCCCCGAGGTTCTTCAGATACTCTGCCATCTTCAGATCGTCACCGAAATCGATGTTTGTGGGCATCATGTCGAATATCTTATGAACAACATGGGTGTTTTTCGGCCCGATAACATGAATATCCTCGATGTGAGGATCCCTTATCAGAGGTTCAAGAGGGCCGGTGCCTATAACCTCCCTCTTTATCAGGTACCTGTAGTTATAGGCCTCCTCCTTAGTCAGTGGAATCTTAGAGAATGAAAGAGAAAATCTGCTCTTTTTCCTGAACTCCTTCTTCGTGCTGGTTATCTCAACAACCCTGTCAAACAGCCTGTCTATGAGCTTTTCCATCTCCTCATCTGTTTCTGGTGGTGGTTCATAAGGGGCGAGCTCAAGCATTGCATCAAGCACGGCATTGAACTTTTCCTCCTCTTCTCTCCTCAATCTCGGTTCTATTGCAATGTACCTTTTTTTCCCTTCCCTGTCAGTGTATATGTGGATGAAAACAGGATCACCTACAGGGTAAAGTATGTTCGGTCTTGGCAGGGATTTCATCTCTCTGGAGAGCTGGACCACAAAGTTGGGTATTGTTCCCTCTCTCTTTCTGAACGTGTCCAAGTACCTCCTAAGATGAGGGTTTCTTTTAATCGCAACGTCAAGCTTCTCACTTTTCACTGCCTTCATTGCAACCACCTCAGGCGACTGCTGCAATCTCAACAACAAGTCCTATTTTCGGCTCAACTCTGAATGCGATCTGCTTCTGATACTGAGCAGGAGCAAGATTGTACTTCTTTATCGTCATGGTGTTCTTTATGTCCGTTCCAAACTTCCTTAGAGTGCATTCAGCCAGAAAAGTTGATGAGGCCTCTATTTCAAGCAGAGACTCATCATCAATCTCTCCTGGAAGAATCGTGACTATAACCGAGTTTCCCGCTGCCGTGAATCTCTTCAGAAATGCAACCAGATCAATTGCAGATTCTCTGTTCAGGTCGAACTTGAGAAGAGATGAGAGGGAATCGATGAAGACAACATCAGAATCAAAAACATGTCTGGCAGATATGAGCTTGTTCACATAGTCTTTCCTTTTTTTTACCAAACTTATCAGCGGATACACTGGAAAGAACTTTAACTTTCCGGAAATGATGTACTTTTCAACAGAATACCCTATGCTCGACATCTGTTTGACAAAATCAACTGTTGTGAATTGAGTTGAGAGATATGTAACGGAGACATCATTTCTCAGGAGGCCGTATACCATCCTCTGGCATACTATGCTTTTACCACTTCCGCTCTCACCAACAATGACTCCAAATGTTCCCTTTGGGATTCCTCCACCGAGTTTTTTGTGGAACTCGTCATTGGGGACCTGCACAGAATAGAAGGTCACAGCCATCACCCCTGAAACTCAAATGTCTTCTTGATTCCAACATCACTTATAACAGAGAGTTTGGCTGTCCCGTTTATTCTGGCAGAATAAACATAAAGCGTTGCAGTTTCCCCTGGTTTGATCTCATACACGTCAGACTGGAAATTAACCGCTGCACCATTTAAAAGCACTGTCAGTGTTGATGTCGTTACAAACATGTCCTCGCTTCCAATATTTTTCAGATAGATTACATAAGCACCTGCTGTTGAGTTGTACACAACACTTGCCGGATCATTTATAATCTCAAAGTCAGTTCCAACAATTTTCTTTATTACCTCTCCCTGCTCATCAGCTTCTATTGTTACTTTTTGGACAGTTGCAAACATTATCGCAGCTGCTGAGGATGCAAGTATGACTGCAGCAATGAAAAATATCAGATGCGTTGCTACATCACCGAACCCCATTTTACCTCACCTGATACTCAACATAAACTGCATAACCATTTTCAGCCACCATTTTCAGCCTGTGAGTTGTATTGATGCCTCCCTGCACCCCTGTGATGTTGAACCATACTTCTGTACTTGGGTAAAATGGGGTGGTGGAGTAGTCGAAACTGTATTTTATACCATCTACAAGCATATCAAAGTACTCGGGATGAAGGGTTGAAGTTCCGGTGTTTTTTACAAGCACAGTCAGGTTGTGCTGGGACCCATAAGGAGTTGTATTTAGCATGGAGATTTCAAGCCTGGTATTTGTTGTAAGTTCGATCCTTTCCTTTTTTTCTTTAAGTTCCACAGCATACGTTTTTGCAATATCAGCCACAACCGAGTAAATAAGTCCAAATGCAATAAGAGAGAAGACAAAAAGTATTGAGAATGCTGCAGTTGTGCTAAATCCCATTTATCTCACTGACCCCCTTCTTTATTCTGTAGACCTGCCTTTCAACCTCATGGAGAATTTCCTTGTTCATTCTACCTGTTTTAAGTGCTTCAATGAAAAGCAGTGACATCAGATGATCGTGAACGTTCATGTAGCCAGCAGGTCTCCAATCAGCGTTTTCGTGATAGAGTCTTATCCCCTTGGCATATTTGAGAACGTCGAACATAACTTCCTCGGATATCCATCCTATATCAACGTAGTAATCAAGAACATCCTCCAGACCACTGTACCCAACCCTTTCAATAAGATGTTCGATCCATTTAAGAAGGAACATCATTGAACCCGTGCTCCTGGGTATTCTGTCCAAAAAAGTAATCCGTTCCTCCTCTTTTTTTACACTGCCAGCATCATGTGTCGGAAATACATCCCGTATAGCATCAGATATTTTTTTGTCCTCATCCACAGATACTTCTTCCCCCCTACCCACCACTGTTTCTTCTGGTTCAGATGTTTTAGAGCTCAGTCCACTCTGTGAGGTTTCCTCATGAGATGACATGATAGCCTGCCTCACCTGCATTCTCAGGAGTTTTTGTAAGGTCTTTTCAAGCCTGTCAATCTTTGCATAAAGTTCCCCCACATCCACTTCCCCTCTATCCTTAAGTTTCTTCTCAACATTTGCTATAATCCTTTTAAGCTGATCTTCTGTAAGCTTTCTACCTCTGAGGACTTCATAAAGATCCTTTAGAATGATGGCAGGAATCCTGCCTCTGTAGCTGTCAAGTTTGTTTTTCAACTCGGCTTCCGAAAGAAATATATCTTTTTTTTCCTCATCTCCCTTTTCCTGCTCTTCCTCTGAACCCTCCTGGAGTTCATCGAGATATATCACATTTCTGATATCATCATCACTCAACACCAATCACCTCCTCGTAAAGGACCTCATTGACTATCTGCTTCAGGTTGAGAGCTGTTCTGAAGATCATTCTGATGTCCATTTGAAGCTCAAGAATTCGCTCTTCGAACTCCTCCACCTTCCTTTCAAGTTCATCAATTCTTTCAAAGCTGAGCTTTGTTGCCTTCGAACTCCCTACAAAAGGATTTATTTGTGCCGAAACTACCTCATATAACGCCATCATATCTTTCATGGATTCTTCTATCTTTTTTATTTCATCTCGTATCCCGTCAATCTCCTTTTTGAGATTGCTCATTGATATATCCATCCTTGGTAATCTGTTCTCGATGTCATTCAGCCTTTCATTGATTTTCATTATGATGTCATCATCCTGAGCTTCTTTCTCCTCTCTCTCTTCAACAGCAAGGTCTTCATCCGCATCCCCTTCCAAGGATTCTTCAACTTCTTCTTCACTCACCTCCTCTTTTTTTCTTTTTTTAAATAAATTTAATCTCATAAAAATCACCTCAAAAAAATTTTAATAATAGGGTTTAACGATATCACTGCAGTTCAACAACTTTTTCTGTGTATGCAGGTGGTGTTGTGAATTCAATTATTCCGGGTGCACCAAACTCAGGCCTGACTTCTCCACTAACATCCTCTCTAGGCTTGAATCCTGAACCAAACGCTGCCGTAACGTTGATCGTTAGTATAATCTTATCTCCTGCATTCAATACTGGATATGCAGCACTAAGTGATCCATCTGCATCCTGGAGTACTATGATTCCAAACTCAGTTGCTGAAAGTTGACTCCAGGCAGCATCATTTGCAGTGTCAAATATATCATCAATTCCGGTCTTTGCATCAGTAAAAGACTTGTTGGTGGCACTTGCGTCATAATACAACGTTACTGATTTAGATTCGTTAGAGAGGAGTATCCTTACGTTAGTCAGATCGACATCCTGACCTCCTGTATTAACTTCTGCAATAACTGCCAGATAGTCAACAGTACTTGTGCTCTGTTTTGGCGTTGGTACGTTTCCTAGTACTTTCACAACTTTAATTCCACTTGCAACTTCTTGTGTTGTCTGCCTTCCAGTAGCAGTTGCCTTTTGCTGAAGGAATCCAACAGTCTGTATCAGCACTGCTGCACTCACTGCTGCCACAAGTACAATGGCTATGAAGACTATCAGTATTTCAATACCTATCGCACCTTTCTCATCCTTTTTCAGACCTTTTCTACCTTTCAATACCACCTTACCTCACCTCCCTTGGACATTCTCCACTATGGTAACATCAATATAAATTGATTTTTTGCATTTAATTTTGTAATTGATACCGTAAATATTTATTGACCTAAACCGACACCTACATAAGCATCCGCATATATACATACATTTTCATAGGATGAGATAATCAGCAAATTCCCAGAAGAGAATGGCTGATTCTGACAGGTTGCAATAAAACGTTACACACAAAGCAATACAGTGGAAAATTGAAAATATGGCAAAAAATTCACCGTGGGGGTGCCATTAAAACGTATCGGTGGCGGCGGGATCGTTAAGAAACATGCATACGGCACCCCATTCATTTTATCGTCCAAGATGTAGATAAATGTTTTGGTTTGTGGAAAATTGGAGTAAAGTCCCCTCATCATCAAGAAAAAATTAATGTTTTTCACTGTTAATCAGATAACATGGAGGGGCTGGAAGGAATTTTATACAAGCTTGAAAAAATTGAAAAAAGAAACTGCAGAACGGTTATATTTTATGAGAATATATATCCGGCAATAGCTTTGTTAAAACGACTGATTGCGGAAAGAAAAACTGCACATCTCTTACTTTTCTCAAACAATACTTTACGGCAGCTTAAACTGATCTCAGGATACCTTAACCTCGATCTTTATTCAGCAGAGGTTATACTGGTGAACAGTGATGGGGTTGGAGAGGGAGTGAATAGAGTTTTTAGTTATGACGACATTGATAACCTCCTGAGCTATATTGAAACCATAGATGGTACACTGATAATCGTCTGCAGGTCCCACCTGAAAATAGTGTCAGAAGACTATCCCAAAATAATATTCGAAATTCTTGAAAGGGCCAAGGATAATCTGAGAGTTTATGCACTAACAAATCTGGGAAGCTACACCTCAATAGAGAGGTCAATAATCTCAAGCCTGTTTGATGTTGCAATTGTTCTGAAGAAACAGGATGAGTACTTTGGATTCGGCGAGGAGGTTTACGAGTTCCACATTGTTCAGAGCATAATTCCTGAAGTGCAGCCGGGAATGGAGTACTTCAGAGTGGATGTTGAGATGGAAATCGTATCCAGATGAGACAAAGCAGTTAAAAACCAAACAAACCCCATAGACATCATGATGCTCAGAGTTGCTCACACGCCAGATGCAGACGATGCCTTCATGTTCTATGCGATGATGAACGGGAAAATTGAAACAGATCTGGAGGTTACTCACATAATAGAGGACATAGAAACTCTAAACAGAATGGCTTTTTCAGAGAACATAGACGTCACAGCCCTCTCAGTTCATGCTTATGCATACCTTCACGACAGATACAGAATTCTGTCAGTAGGGGCAAGTGTCGGAGATGGATACGGCCCAGTTGTTGTTGCAAAGGAAAATACAGATAGCGAAAACCTCAAAATTGCAATCCCAGGCAGGTACACTTCTGCAAATCTTTATTTAATGCTCGCTCTTGATGGGTTTAAGGCTGTTGAGATGAGGTTTGACAGAATCATTGATGCCGTGAAAAGTGGATACGCTGATGCAGGTTTGCTGATACACGAGGGGCAGATCACCTACGAAAGGCACGGGCTCGTGAAGGTTCTCGATCTGTGGGAATGGTGGAACCGCAAAACAGGGCTGCCAATGCCCCTCGGCGTTAACGTGATATCAAGAAAAATTCCGGAAAATGTTCAGAGGAGATTTCTTGATGCGATGAGACTCAGCATAGATTACGCTTTGAAAAACCCGGATGAAGCCATGAGATACGCGATGAGGTATGCAAGGGGAATGGACTTTGAAACCGCCAGGAAGTTTGCCCTGATGTACGTGAATGAATACACACGATCCATGCCGGAAAGTGTTGTGAAAGCAATGGAAGTGCTGTTTGAAATGGCCGAGGAAAGGGGAATCCTGAAGAAACCAGCTCTTGATATCCTCTACTGATCAGAACAGTTCGCTCCCCTTGAAAATCGGACCATCAGCACAAACTCTCAAGCCATTATCTATAACGCACGACCCGCAAACACCAATTCCGCACCTCATGTACCTTTCAAGAGAGAACTCTGACTTTTCAAGAACACTCTTCCTTTCAAAAACTTCCAAAAGCTCAGACATCATCCCCTCAGGACCGCAGACATATATTTTTTCATACCGATCCAGATTTTCCCGTTTAACTCCATCAATAACCGTTCCCTGAGCCCCGTAACTCCCATCTTCAGTCAGAAAAACTGCATTTTCAAATCTATCATGGAACACCATTTCATCCTTGCTCTTTGCACCGTATATCACTCTCACAGATGCTCCGAAGCCCCTCAGTGAGTTATACAGAAACAGCATGGGAGCGATGCCTATTCCTCCTGCAATAATCAGAGCATTTTTCGATGGTGAGAAAGGATTCCCAAATGGCCCCCTGACTCCCAGAATGTCTCCCTCCCTCACATTTACAAGAGCCCGTGTTGTTTCGCCAACCGCCTTGACAGTTACACCATCGGGAGAGGAGAGGCTCAGGGGCACCTCTTCATGCTCAAAGTGGCTGAGCATTATGAACTGTCCGGGATATGATCTGAAGCGGGATGAGAATTTCACTGTGGCAATATTTCTGCCGTACCTGATTACCTCCTTCACCCTGACAGTGAACATGTTCTTAAGGCTGCAGGCTAATTTATAAAGGCATCGTAACGGTTATCTTCCTCCCGATCATTTTTCCCCTGATGCTCAGAAAAACCATAGCCTCAGCGTACAAGTCCAAGGGTAAAAGGAAGATGGACAGAAAAGAGCTAACATACACACTCTCATTCGATCTAAAGTTCTTTTCCCATGAGACGAGCAAGAAGGTGGTTGAGCAGGCCGAAAGGAAGGGGATCCTTCATGAGGTTGAGGGGCTTCTTGAACCATCATTTGAGCTTGATGATGAGGAGATAGAGCCAGACTTCAGGCCAGATGTGAACAGGATATTCAGCGATGAGAGTCTGTTTGACAGAATAGTGGACAGAATTGTCTCCGAAACTGGAAAAGACCGGGCATCTGTGATTGCTGAAATAAATCAGAAACAGCTTCAGCTCGGCAACATCTTGGATATCGAGGTTGTGGCACTTATCTACGCTTTGGAAAACCAGATTGATGTCAGGGATTTTATTGAGGAAGTTGAGAGGGAGATGTTCAGCAGATGAAGTTTTCCTCTGACTGCACACTCATCATTGGAAAGAACTTGGTTGTTGCTGATCTTCACATGGGTATTCTCGGCTTTCCGGACTTCACAATACTGGAAAAGCTGATTTCAGCTTATGAGAGGAGCAATGCCAGAAGGCTGATAATAAACGGTGACGTGAAGCACAGGCTTGGAAGAGCTGAGCTAAATTCTGCTGAAAGGCTCATCCAGCAGCTTGAAGACTCTGTTTCAGAACTTGTGGTGATCAGAGGAAATCACGATGGTTATCTGGATCAGGTGACTGAGGTTTACAGCTCATTCAGAGATGGAAGGACAGTCTTTGCACACGGTCACAAAAAGTACAGTGACATTATGGATGCGAAAAGACTTGTCCTTGCTCACAGCCATCCGGCAGTCTTCATTCCCGATAAGGTTGGTGGGATTAAGGAGAGAGCCTGGCTTTACAGCAAAACAGATGATATGGAGTGCATTGTCATGCCAGCCTTCAATGAGTACTGCAGCTCAACTGCTGTAAATCTGGAAAAGCCCGCAGGTTTCATCTTCAAACACGTACGGGAATTTGAAGCATTTACGGTTGACGGATTTTACTTCGGGAAGGTGAGATTCTGAAAAGCCTTCTGAGCATTGATCTTCTTTCAAAGTCCGACAGCTCAGCCTGTCTGATTGCAGATTCCATGAACTCTATCACTCTCTCATAATCATACCTGTTCACAGGGAACGGAACTCCGTCCTTCCCTCCAAGTGCGAAAGAGAATTTTGCAGGATCCTTCCTGCTGTAATGAGCGTCATAAACAAGCTCTGCGATAAGTGCCAGGGCTCTCACCGCCGATTTTCCAATTCCTCTGATGAGAAGGAGATCCTCAAAATTCTCAGGCTGCAAATTATAAGCCATCTCGAGAACCTTCCAGTCAACCCTCTTTGGAATAAGACTCTCCCTGTAGTTCCTCATTGACAGAATTCTGGAATAGTCAAATTTGTACGTTCCATCATTCACGACGTCAACAATGATCTTTCTTGCATCCCTGCTTTGCTTGGATGTCAAATCCATAACCTCCTGTTCGAATCTCTGGGTGATTATACCTGAATGTGGTTCTTCGGCAGAGATTCTGCCATGGTGATGATATCTCCTGGCAAGTCTCAGCCGATCATTCATCCCCTGCTGAACGACAGTCCATTCATTCCTGCTGAACACTATGCAGTGATGGTAAAGGCTGTATCCATCCTGCAGAGCCACGTTGTCTATCTTGGCACTGAGTCTGCTTGTCTTCACAAGCTCATCAGCCTTTCTGCTGCTCAGCCCGATCTGATCAGACAGCACCTCTATCTCACTCACAGTCTTCACGGCATTCTCTCCCTTTCCACCTGCAATTCTCAAATCGAATCCCTCTGTGTTCAGAACGGACTTGAGAACTCCTGTAAGAACCGTAGTTGATCCTGATGAGTTCCAGTCAAATCCGAGAACATTCGAGAGGCTCTGAAAGAATATGGGGTCTGAGAGTCTTTTTATGAGTTCCCCTTCTCCGAACTCATCAACAATCAGCATTAAAAGTGGTTTGGCAAGTCTCTTCATCTTTGAAAGAAGCCAGTGTGGAGCCTTTCCATGGTGCAGGGGCAGGTAAATGGAATCCACAAAAAAAATGGGAAAATGAAGTATTTAATTTTTAATACTCAGAAGTATCTCTCGAGAAGGCCTTTCAAAGCCTTCGCATGTCTGAACTCATCCCTTGAAGCCTCATCCCAGATGTCATGGACTTCATCAAGTCCCTTTTCCTTTGCCTCAACCGCAACCTTTCTCTTGTGAACGTTTGCCTTCATCTCACCCTCGAGCATGTACTCCAAGCTCTCCTTTATTGTATCCTTTATCTTTCCGTTGAGCTCTGCAAATCTTGATGCGTGATATGCCTCATCCATGGCAATTCTAAACAGAATGTTTGCTATCTCGGGATATCCCTCTCTTTCAGCCTGTCTTGCCATGGCAAGGTAAAGCCCAACCTCCATGCACTCGCCCATGAACTCTCTCTCGTTGTATTCCTCAAACTCAGTTCCCTTTGCGACTCCAATTTTGTTCTGATTGTCACCAAACTCTACCATGTTTGTTACTTAATCTGTTCGATATTTAAACTTTTTGGTTGTTAAATTAAACGGCGTTGAGGTAAGGTATAAATAATTCCAGAATTACTTGAAGGCGATGAAAACAATCAGTTCAGAGGAAATGCAGGCTCTCGACCTGAACTGCGAATACTTTGGCCTTTCAAGGATTCAGCTTATGGAGAATGCAGGAAAAGGGATTGCAGATGAGATTCTGAAAAGATTCAAGGAAGGTAAGGTGGCTATTTATGCAGGCACGGGGAACAACGGAGGAGATGGATTTGTCGCAGCAAGATTTCTGAAAAACTTCGATGTTGAAATAATTCTGGCAGGAGATGTGAAGAGCGAGATAGCAGGGAGAAACCTACATGTACTTGAAAAAGCAGGATTCAGGATATCAAAATGGGGCAAGCAGAAATGTGAAGAACCTGATGTTGTAATCGATGCCCTTCTCGGTACAGGATTCAGGGGCAGGCTCAGAGAGCCATACAGATCAATTGTTGAAGAGATAAACAGACTTGATGCATTCACCGTCTCAGTTGACATTCCGAGTGGTGTTGATGCAGATACAGGGAATTACGAGGTGGCAGTTAGAGCAGACTTAACAGTCACATTCCACAGGGTAAAGCCAGGACTTTTGAAGGCTTCCGATATGGCCGGTGAGATTGTCGTGAAGGATATAGGAATTCCAGAACATTTTGAAGAGCTCATCGGCCCTGGAGACTTCAAAATGGCATTCAGGAGAGATGACGATGCCCACAAGGGCCAGCACGGGAGGGTTCTTGTTGTTGGAGGTGGAGAGTACGTTGGGGCCCCATTTTTAGCTGCAGCTGCCGCCCTGAGAGCTGGTGCCGATCTGGTTACAATGGCGGTTCCAGAAAGCATATACAGCCATGCAAGCTCATTTTCTCCCGAGATAATACCGGTGAGGCTTGAAGGAGATACGATAACTTCAGAAAATGTTCCGGAAATTATCAGACTCGCTGAAAGACATGATGTTACTGTTTTTGGTATGGGAACTGTTGACAAAGGAGAGATAACCGGAATGATATCGAAAAAGGCTGGGAAAATGGTTATAGATGCCGGAGGGCTGGTGGATGTAGTGGAATGTAATGCAATAATGACTCCTCACAGGGGGGAGTTCAGGAAGATATTCGGCAGGGATGGAGATGCTGAGAGTATCCTGAGTGCAGCAAGAGAAAGCGGTGCAACCATTCTGCTCAAGGGAAAGGAGGATGTGGTAAGTGATGGGAGCAGGTTGAAGATAAACAGGACCGGAAATGCAGGAATGACCGTAGGAGGGACAGGAGATGTTCTGGCTGGAGTTGCAGGGGCATTCTTCGCGATTAATGACGATCCATTTAAAGCAGCGTGTGCAGCGGCGTTCATAACAGGAATTGCAGGGGACATGTGCTTAGAGGAGAAAGGTTACTGCTTCACGGCAATGGATGTTATTGAAATGCTGCCCTACGCGATTAAAAAGATGGATGAACTAAAATAGAGGTTCCAGATCCTCTTCTTCAAAGAGAGCAATTGTCTTATCTATTCTCTCCTTCTCAGCAATTTCAACCTCTTCCTTTGCCTCAGATGCAAGCTTCTGGAGCTGCTTCACCCTCGGTATCTCGGTAACGTTTGCAAGAACCACAAGGGCTGCGATGTACCTTGTCCGCCTTGTTGGGTAATCTCCTGCCCTGACCTCAACTCCAGATATCTGCTCTTCAAGCCACAGTTTTGCCTTTTCAAGTCCCTTTCTGTCGAGCTGTTCAGGTGGGCCTGCAACGAGAACAAGAGCCCTCTCAGCACTTCCTATGTTGCATGGAATCGTCAGCCTCCCCAGAGCAGCCTTTCTTACAAGAGTTGCAATTTTTGTTGACTTGTCTTCCTCTGCAGTTACAACAGGGGTGCTCTTTTTCTTTATGAATCCAAACAGTCCCGATTTTTTCTTCTCAGCAATCGGAAGTGTGGCATAACCAATGGATGAAATTCCTCCACCCTTGAGTGTGTTTATGACCTCAGAGCTGTCAACAACCATCTCTCCAACCATTCCCTCCTCAACAGGCTCACCTGCTCTTGCAAGAACTGCAAGCCTCCTGACTATCTCCTCATTAATCTTCGCATAACTTTCCTTCAGGCTCAGCCCTTCAAACCTCCAGGCACCATTATCAACGAGGATCAGATTGTCAACATACCTCATCAGCGTTACCATGCTCCTGGCAGCATTCAGGGAGTACAGCTTCCCCTCCTCAGGTGCAGGAAGAACCCCTACAGCATACACAGGTTCAGAATACATTTCAGACAGATATTTGGCAAGAACAGGAGAGCCACCACTTCCAGTTCCTCCACCAAGACCGGAAATTATCAGGAATGCATCAATCTCATGAGTCCCAAGCTCATCAATGGCATTCAAAACGGTATCAATCTCCTCCTGAGCTATCTTGGCACCAAGCTTGTTGTCCGTTCCAACTCCATGCCCCTTGACAGTTGTCTGGCCTATCAGTATCCTGTTTTTCGGTGGAATGTGCCTGAGACCCATCAGGTCTGTTCTTGCGGTGTTTATTGCTATTGCCTTAAGTGTATCAGACCCTCTGAGTTTTTCATTCTCAACAAACAGGTCAAGTATTTTCCCGCCTGCCTGCCCGAATCCTATTGCAAAGAACCTCATGACCGTTACCCCTCTTTGCCCTCTCAGTTGATTTTCCTCCAGTATTATAATTTTTTTCTGTTTCCCGATTATGAGAGGTTCTGCCTAAAACTTTTTGGTTTGATGCTGGGCCGGAAGGTATTATTTTGTTCTGAGCATTGCCTCCTCAAACGTCTCTCTTTCTGCTCTGTAGATGATTCCGGTGTTGAGCAGGTCCCTTGAAAGACTGATTGCAGTATCAAAATCCTCTGCAGGTTTTATTTTCCTGACATTCTTCCTGTAGTAATCCCAGGTGTTGTTGAAAGAGACGCATGGCTGGAGTATTTCAACGAAGGCAAAGCCTCTGTGCATTATCGCCTGATACATTATCTCAGAGAGCTGCTTCATATCCCCAGCATATCCTCTTGCCACAAATGTTGCTCCTGAAACCAGAGCAATGAGAGATGGATTCAAGGGCTCCTCAGGATTGCCATAAGGTGTCGTTCTTGTCTTCACACCTCTTGGTGTTGTTGCGGTGAATTGGCCAGTTGTAAGCCCAAATACACCGTTATTGTGGAGAAATAGTGTTACATCTGTATTTCTCTTTGCAGCATGCAGGAGGTGCTCAAGACCTTCATTCATCGCATCACCGTCTCCTGAAAAGCCAACAGGATAGAGGTCTGGATTTGCAAGCTTCATGCCGGTCAGAGCGGGAAGAACTCTTCCATGGATTGTGTGGAAGCTTGGAAGCTCGATGTAGTCCGGAAGCTTTCCATGGCAGCCGATACCTGCAACAACCATGATTCTCCCCTTCTCTATCCCTTCATTTTCAAGCCTGTCCACTGTGGTGCTGAATGCTTTGAGAATTCCAAAATTTCCACATCCGGGGCACCATTCAATCTTTTTCAGCAATTCCATCACCCCAGCCTCTCCCTAAGCTCTTCAGGAGTGAAAGGTCTGCCATCCCACTTCAGAATGGTCTCAACCTCAACCCCTGCCTTTTCCCTGAGCATTCTCGATAGCTGTCCGGTGTAGTTGCATTCAACAACAGTGGCCCTCTTGAAATCGGGAGGTATGAAGGGTCTGAAATACCTCATCACAGCAAGCCTGTATCCGAGCTCCTCAGCAACCTCAAAAAGCGCTCCAAATGTGGAGCCCCATGTCACCACCACATCACTTCCCCTGAAAAACTCCTTCCAGGCAATGTCTCTCACATCACTTTCAATCATCCTTTCCTTCTTCATTCTTTTATCATGCATTTTCTCTCTGAGATCTGCATCATCGGTTGTAAGGCCGAATTCATCATGCTCATTTGAATTGAATTTGACAATCGCAGGTGGGATTGCGTATCCTGATATTCCGCTTTCCGTGATCTCATATCTTCTGAAAATACCATCACTGGAGTTCTGGATCTCAATTTCCTCACATTCAACAGCATTCTCATCAATTTCTGCCGTTTCAGTGCTCTCAATCAGATGTTTGTCTGTCAGGAGAATGGTAGGGGTCTGATACTTCCAGGCGAGGTTCATCAGTTCTCCTGCCATCCTAAATCCATCTCCAATGGTGTAGGGGGTTCCAACAATAAGGGGGAATTCCCCATGAGAGGGATAAAGCACAAAATCAAGATCTTCCTGGCCGCTGTAAGTTGCCATTCCTGTTGATGGGCCTGTTCTCTGAGCCTCTATGATCATAACCGGAATCTCGGCGATCCCTGCAAGTCCGATGGATTCGCACATCAGAGCAAAACCCCCTCCGCTTGTTCCAGTGGCACTTCTCTTTCCTGCGATTGCAGAACCGATTGCCATGTTTATGGCAGATATCTCGCTTTCAGGCTGATAGGCAATGACTCCCCTTTTCCTGACAAGATAATGCAGAACAGGGGATGCTGGAGTCATTGGATAGGCATAGTAATACTCGAGACCTGCCTTTACCATGCCATCCGCTATCGCATTCGCCCCTGAGATCAGCCTCCCCTTTGGCCCATTTCTCCCAACACTCATTTTTGGAGTGTAGTTTTCCATGTAATAATTGTAGGCACTTCTGGCTATGACAATGTCATCTCTGGCCTTCTCTCCAAATCTCTCCCTGAACATCTCTATCACGGTTTCAAACTCCACTCCAAAATACGCCGCGAGAGCTCCAATTGAGGCAGCATTTCTGAATATCATGGGCTCATGCTCCTCCCTCACAATCTGGGTCATCGGTATTCCTATACCCTCGCACGAGAACTTGCTGTCAAATATGACATCTCCCCTTACAAAGGGAGCGTGTATCCTGTAGATATAGTCCTCGAGACATATGAGCAGATCGTAATACCTCCTGTGGGAATGAATCTTTCTGTCAGATACCCTCACAACACTGGCATTGTGTCCACCACGAATGATTGACTGATATTCCTGATAGATGAAAACCTCATATCCCAGTTCAGCAAAAAGCCTTCCACACAGCTCACCCGCTTCTTTTACACCATCGCCTGCAGCTCCAGAAATGCATATGTTCAGATCCATCGTTGCAGAGTTAAATAAAACAAATAAATTATTTTCGATTCGAAACTAAATACAAAAAGTATTTTACCTGTCCTGTTCTGTCAGCACGTTTTCCACTATCCTTTTACCTGCCACAATCTCATCAACGCTGTGTATCACTCCCCCAAGGCTCTCAATCGTTCTCTTTATCTCCTCAAAATCCATCTCATCCCCAACTATGGTTATTTTGACGTTCTCTGTATTCTGATCTATCTCGTACAGACTCAGATTGACTCCATCAACGAAATCCAGCTCGCTGAGTATTTTTGCAAGCAGAAGGTTGCTGGGCTCATGGGGTTTGAGCACATCAAGCACAAGCCTTCTTATTCCTGGCACAGAAAGATTATTATCCCCCTATATTTAATCCTTTTGTATGATAGATCTCCACGTCCATTCAGTGTTCAGTGACGGTGAGCTTGTCCCATCTGAGATTTCAAGAAGGCTATCCGAACTCGGACATGAGGCTTTTGCCGTAACAGACCATGCTGATTTTTCAAACATGGAATTTATAATAAAGTCACTGCTAAAACTCAGAGAGCTCGCTGATGACTATGAGATCAGAATGGTTGCCGGGGTAGAGCTCACGCACATCCCTCCAAAGCTGATCCCGAGAGCCGTGAAAAGTGCAAGAAAAATGGGGGCTGAGCTCGTGATTGTGCACGGAGAAACCATAGCTGAACCTGTAAGGGCAGGAACAAATATCGCAGCAGTTCAGGAGGAGATTGACATACTGGCACATCCGGGGATGGTTGATGAGAGAACAGCTGAGCTGGCAAGAGAGAACAATGTTTTTTTCGAGATAACATCAAGAAAGGGACACTGCCTTACCAACGGACATGTTGCAAGAACTGCAGAGATCTGCGGGGTTGAGCTTGTGATCAACACAGACGCCCACTCCCCTTCCGACTTCATAACCAAGGATTTTGCCAGAAAGGTTCTTGAAGGTGCGGGAGTGAGGGATGTGGAAAGGGTTTTCAGAAACTCGTCAAAGATTGTGAGACTCTATAAGTGATATCACTTCCCTGTTTTTTGCGACATACCCCCTTATCATGTCAACAGTCATGTAGTTTATCAGATAGCTCAGCTTTTCCTTTGCCTCCGATGCAGGGAATACCTCAAGAGCTTTTCTGCTCTTTTCCGTGAACTTCTTTATGATTCGAAGAACCATGCTCACAGATTCCCTGAAGCCAAATTTTCTTTCCAGAAGCATGGGGAGCGTTATGGACTCAAATTCGCTCTTCTTGTCTTCAAAAATTTCGAGAAACTCAAGGAGATCGTCAACAAGCTGATACGCCAGTCCCAGATTGAGTCCATACTGATACAGGCTTTCAGCCCTCCCATCATCACCGGTTATGTACTTGTATGCATTCTTTGCAGCATAGGCAAACAGAGCGGCAGTTTTGAACTCTATGCACTGATAGTATTCATCCTCACCAAATTCGTCTGACAGGCTGTAAACATCGAGGATCTCACCCTCACTCATAACCATCCCGGTTCTTGCAAAATTCCTCACAACCTCATTGCCGTACTTTGATGTGAGCTCAACGGATTTTGATATGAGCCAGTCCCCAACCAGCATGGCAAGAGCCGGATCGTATTTCACGTTAAGGGTTTCAACATTCCTTCTCACAACTCCCCTGTCAATTATGTCATCATGAGCGAGGCTTGCGGTGTGGATGAGCTCAACTGCAAGTGCCATGTCAATGAGAGACCTGTAATCTCCCCCTCCAAGCTTTCCACTCAAAAGAACTATTATGGGTCTTGTTCTTTTACCCCCTGCCTTTATGAGGTGGCTGACTGCCTTTTTTACCTTTGGAAGAGTCTTTAGACCGTTTACAAGCTCCTCCAGTGCTGAGTTGATGATCCTGTATTCCTCCCAGCTCTCAATCATCTTGGTAAAAATCCTGAAATATTATTTAAATAAGTTTCCCAATATCGGGCAACTCGTTTCCACCCCGGATCATCATATCCTCCCTTCTTTTTTCAGTGCTCTGTATGCAAGCTTTGCGATTCCCCCGGCAATGTGCTCCTTAGGCTTTTCCATGTTATTCCCGATCAGATATTCCATAACTCTATCCTCGTCTGCAGATAGAATGTTTTTCACAGTGTTCTCAGCAATTCCAAGCTCTTTGGCTATTTCCGAATGAGTTTTTAACGCTTCATTCCTAAGAGCAACTGCATAGGCTGATTCCGCCAGAGAAGGGAGCCAGGTTAGATTTCTGTATTCCATGAGCCTTCTAAGACCGCCAAGTATCTCAATACTCTTCATGAATATCATTTCGGCGATCTCGTCAATGCTCTTACCAGAAGATCTCCTTATAATCTCCACAACACTCACCTCTCCTTTCTTTTTATGAATTCAGGGAGAGGAGAGATTATATCCACAATTCCAGCTTCTGTTATCTCAAAAACCCATGTTCTGGTGTCATGGGCAGTCAGCCTGCAGCCATCTATTCTGAGAGTCCTTAACACATCCCCGATTTCAAGACCGTAAAGGCTCACATCCCACCTCGATTCTATGAGCTTTTTGTCAAGTACCACTGTTCCATCTACTATATGTGCAACAGCCAACCCTCCTGCGGCTTCAGCGCTCTCACTGGCCTGAGCAGACCTCTTCTGGGACACCAGCACTCCGGTTTGCCTGAATTTTTTCAGAAAATTGAATATCTGTCTGACTATCTGCCTTGCCATCACCTCCCTGTGCTCGTAAAGCCCTGTAACACTGTCTATAACAACATTGGAGCATTTCTTTTCCTTAATGGCGTATGCCATTGTATCTATGAGTGCCCTTACATTTTCTCTCAGCTCATCATCCTCCGCTGCATCGATCACAACCACGTTCTCCTCAACTTTTGAAAAATCCACATTCATCGCCTGTGATCTCTGCTTCAACCCAGAATACAGAAAGCTGGCCGGACTTTCGACCGTGACAAATAGCAGTCTGTATCCGGATGATGCCTGCTTCACCGCAAACTGCTCTGCCAGCAAGCTTTTCCCCGTATCAGGAACACCGGTTATGTTGATGACAGCAAGATGGGGAATTCCACCCAAGGGCTTTCTGACATATCCTTCACCAGCCTTCTCTATCCTGTAAAACATCTCATCAAGCTTTGTGCCAGTTGGAATTCCAAAAAGTTTTGGAGCCTTTGACTCCAGCTCTTTAAGCTCATAATATCGAGCCATAGTAATAATTCTCTACCTCAGGAATAAATATACTTCTCCAAAGATCTGAGGGGAAAAGTTAATTTCGAACACTTAAGAAAAACATTCTGATGAGATTTGAGGACTGGATAAGTGCAAAATCACCAGAGGAAGCTGAAGAGTTCAGAAAGAGATTCAAAATGGCAATAAACAACTCAGTAAGAAGAAAAATTCTCAAACTTCTTCTTGAAGGTGACAGGAGCTTTTCCCAGCTTCAAGAGCTTACCGGCATAGATGAAAAAATGCTCAGATATCACATAGACATACTGAAAAACGGAGAGTGTGTGGTTGAATCTGCTGGAGTGCTCTCGCTAACAGAGGAGGGTAAAATTCTGGCAGACCTTGTCAAGGAGAGGGGTTGATCGATTAAAGTTTTATACAATACCCTACCATTAATTTACGGTGGGCTAGGCCGGGGGGTTCGGCGTCCCCTGTAACCCGAAACCGTCGTCATGCGGGGGCCGAAGCCGAGGGAAGACCTGAAAGGCAGGGAGCAAGTGCTCCAGTCCTCGTAGAATCCCCGTCCTGGAGGGCCGACGGTTACGGTCGGGCTTCTCGGAGGAGATGTCCGCCGTATTTACCGGGGAAACCGGCTGAGGCCCGGAAGGGAGCAGGCTCACCCCGGACGCTCGGCGCTTTCAGGGGTGCGGGGAGGATGGGGACTGGAGCACAAGCTTCCTGCTGGAAGGGCCGACCCGAGGCGTGCCCACCACCTCACCTTTTTTGTTTCTGAAAAAACCGAAGCACAACACCTGTATACACAGCAAACTGCATTATATATGTGTCATGATATCATGAAGCACAGCAAGAATAAATATGATAATATTAGAGTTTTTAAAGTTAATGAGAGGTGAGAATGCCGTCCTCATTTCAGCAATTCTCATGGGAACTCTGCCATTCTTCATAAAATCACTCTCACTCTCCCCAATCTCAGCAACATTTTACAGAATGTCCCTTGGCCTTTTATTTGTCGGTCTTTTCCTTATGCTGAAAAAAGAAAAACCCGTGTTCAGTCTCAGTCTTGTACTGCTCGGTCTGTTCAATGTAAGCGAGGTCTTTTTCTACATCACAGCCATAACATATCTGAGTGCAGCAATGGCAGCACTGCTGCTTTACATGGCTCCAATTTACGTGATGATCTATGCAATGATGAGGGGGAAGGTGTCAAAGCACTCTGTGATGGCTCTTGTTTTGGGGATTGCAGGGCTTTATCTGCTTTTGATGCCTGAAGCAAAGCTAAGCATCGGCATTGTTTCAGGAATGCTTTCAGGCATGACATACGCCGGAGTTTTCATAATGCTGAACAGAATTGGAGATCACTACAGCCCAATACAGATAACATTCTCCAACCTCTCAGTTGGCACGATCCTTCTGCTCCCTTTCCAGAGATTTGAGACAGGCAACCTACCTCTAATTCTCGGTCTTGGTCTGATTCCAACGGCAATCCCCTTTATCCTCCTAAGCTACGGGATGGCAAGGGTAAGGGTTGAAAAAGGACCGGTAATTGCTTTGATTGAGCCTGTGACTGCGGGAATTGTTGGGTTTCTGGCATTCGGTGAAGTGCTTTCAGGAGTTCAGCTTGCTGGAGCAGCAATGATTCTTTCGGCAGTTTTCATTGCGTTAAATGAAAAGGGTGAACAGGAGGTATGAAAAAGAACGATATGAGAACATCTTTTATAACATTCCAGAATAGATTGGATTTTTATAGATGGCAGTCAGAAGATCAGCATGGACGTTGACATTGTCAGATTCAAAAGATCTGAAAAACACAACGCTCTCGATCTGGATCATGTGAGAGAGATTTACTTTGAATTTCAGAAATGCGAAAATCCCGTGGTCTTTGCAGGTGAGCCAAGCTTTTGCTCAGGTCTCGATCTGGATTTCGTACAGAGAGCATCAAAAGAAGAGATTTCAGAGTTTGCTGATCTGGTAAACGATCTCATCCTGAAAATAGCAAAATGCCCAAAGCCTGTGGTTGCATTTGTTCAGGGATATGCAATTGGGGCAGGTTTCAGCATTGCACTGGCATGTGATGGTATTGTGGCTGATAACAATGCAGTTTTTTCAACTGGATTTGCCAAGCTTGGGATAGCCCCAGACATGGGTGTTTCGTACTTCCTTCCGAAAGCTGTTGGATTGAAAAGAGCCTTACGACTTCTCTCAACAGCCGAAAGATTCAAGGCTGAAGATGCATTGAGCATGGGCATTGTAACAAAAATTGGAAAATTTGAGGATGCAGTTGAGCTTGCAGTCAGAATGAATGGAAACTCTCTTAAATACATAAAGGAGCTAATTTACCCTGATCTGGAAAGTCATGTGATAAAAGAGAAGATGCTTGCCCTGAAATCAATTTATGGATCTGAAAGATTTCAGATTGAGGGTAGGAGGTGATATGTTGATCAAAGCAGGCATCATAGGTGGAACAGGATACACTGGTGGAGAGCTCTTAAGGCTCCTTGCTTTACATCCAGAAGTTGAGGTTATCGCTGTCAGCTCGAGAAAGGAGAAGGGGAACAAAATCCATGCAGTTCACCCCCACCTCAGGGGGTTTTATGACATAGAGTTTGTGGAGCCAGAAATTGAGATTTTTTCAGAGTGCGATGTTGTCTTTACAGCAGTCCCTCATGGAGAGGCTATGAGGTATGTACCTGAGCTGTACGAAATGGGCATAAAGGTTATAGACCTATCAGCAGACTACAGGCTTTCAAGAGAGAAATACGAAGAAGTTTATGGAAAGAAACATGAGGCTTATATTGAGGCGGTTTATGGTTTGACAGAAATCCACAGAGAAGAGATCAGAAAAGCTAAGCTTGTGTCAAACCCGGGATGTTATCCAACATGTGCAATTCTTGCAGCAGCACCTCTTGCAGATGTTGAGCTTGTTGAAAGGGTCATTTTTGATTCAAAAAGCGGAATAAGCGGGGCAGGGGCGATGCCAACTGATTTTACACATTATCCAAATCTGCATGAATCCATCGTTCCGTACAAGATTACAGAGCACAGGCATTACTACGAGATGGAGCAGGAATTGAGGAGGTTTCAGGAGGATATAAGAATTTCATTCACACCCCAGGTTTTTCCTGGATCAAGGGGGATTTTAACGAATGCCCACATCTTTCTCAGGGGTGAGCTCAGCAGAGATGAGCTGATGGGCATTTACGAGAATTTCTACAGGGACTGCTACTTCATAAGATTTCAGGAGAGCGTGAGGCTGAGCCATGTTAGGGGCAGCAATTTTGTGGATATTTCAATACATAAGGGAGAGGACAGAATTGTTGTTGTATCGGCAATAGATAACCTGGTTAAAGGTGCGAGCGGTCAGGCTGTGCAGAACATGAACGTTATGCTTGGACTTGATGAGAAAACCGGACTTGATTTTCCTCCGCTTTTCCCCTGATTTTTTCAGATCATTTTCCAATGTCGGATTTTTGCATTGCTGTAAAGAATGCGGCATCTTTTTAGGAGATAAAATCCAGTAGATATCATGAGGAGAAGGGAATTCATATTGGGATCAATTGCAGCAGGATCATTTATTGCAGGATGCTCATTCATAGATCTTTCCAAAAAGGGAGGTGAAAGTATGAATGTTGCTGAAGGTGAGCCAAAAATGGAGAGCAATCCGGATGGGAGAGTTTACCTGATAAGAACATCAAACAGGAAAGAAGGTGTGGAGAGGTTGATGAATGAGTTTGATCTTTCAGACCTGAGGGGCAAGTTGGTTGCAGTAAAGGCCAACTACAACAGTGCCGATAGATTTCCTGCATCAACCCACCCTGAAACCTTGGAGAGCATCCTTGAAATCCTGAAAAAATACACCGACAGCATAATCCTTGCAGAGAGAAGCGGAATGGGAGATACTGAGCGTGTGCTTGAAGAAATGGGGGCAAAGGAAATTTCAAACAGATACGGGGCTGAAACCATAGTCCTTGACAGAGAAACAGAGTGGGTCAGGTTTGATGCCGATCACTGGAAAAATGGATTTCTCTTTGCAGGTGCCTTTTACAGAGCAGATCACATAATCCAGACATGCTGCCTGAAAACCCACAGATTTGGCGGGCATTTCACTCTATCTCTCAAAAACAGCGTTGGGATGGTGGCGAGATACTGGAACGGCCATGACTACATGGCAGAGCTTCACCGATCTCCCAACCAGAGAAAAATGATTGCAGAGATAAACATCGCGTACTCTCCTTTTCTGGTGATAATGGATGCAATTGAAGGCTTTTCTGAAGGTGGACCTGATAAAGGAAAGCTGATCAGACCAGAATTGCTGATTGCAGGAAGAGACAGGGTGGCCGTTGATGCTGTTGGAGTTGCACTGCTCAGAATTCATGGCACAATCCCTGAGGTTTCAAGAGGGGACGTTTTTGATCAGGAGCAGATAAAAAGGGCTGCCGAACTCGGTATTGGAGTGTCTTCTCCTGAAGAGATCGAAATTATTTCTCTCAACACCGAAGCAGAGGAAATTTCAGAAAAGATCAGAGCTGAACTCGGTGACTGAAAAAACAGAGGGTATGGAATTTCAAAAATTTGATATATGTTTTACCCAACCAAGATCTCATGAGTACAGTGGAGACTGAAATCTCAGGTGGTGTTGGAATTGTCAGACTCAGCAGTGGGAGGAAGAACCCGATAAATCCCGATCTCGTTAAGGATCTCTCTGAAAGGATTGAGGAAATTAAGGAAGGTGAGGAGATCCAATCTTTGGTTCTCACAAGCTCCGATGACAGGTTTTTTTCAATAGGGCTTGATGTGCCAAGACTGATTGACCTTGAAAGATCGGAGTTCAGAAAATTCATCAGAGAATTCAATCTCCTCTGCTTGGACATTTACACGCTGCCAAAGCCATCGGTTGCATCGATAAATGGCCATGCAATAGCAGGGGGCTGCATTCTTGCTCTTTGCTGTGATTACAGATATATGAGTGAAGGCAAGAGGCTCATTGGTCTTAATGAGGTCAAGCTTGGTGTTTCAGTGCCATACCTACCTCACAAAATCTTGGAGCAGACAGCCGGAGAGAGAACTGCAACTGAGATGATCTATGGTGGGGAATTCTACAGCCCGGAAAAAGCCCTTGAAATGGGTGTTGTGGATGAAATCTTCAGCTCAGAGGAGTTGCTTGAAAAATCGGTCGAAAAAGCCAGAAACCTTGGAAGAATGCCAGGAAAAGCATTTGCTGCGGTAAAGGAGAACAGAACTGAAAGCATAAAAGAAAAAGCACTTGAAAGGCTGGAAAAAGATGTTGATGTTTTTGTTGAGCTGTGGTTCAGTGAAGAGGGGCAAAAAAGGTTGAGAGAAGCGGCAAAGAATTTCTAGATGCTAAAAATTAATATTTGAAAACACATATCCATATGTTTTTTTCTCTGGATTTCAGAAAAACAACTCAGTTTATTAAGAAGTAGGTCAATAGAACCACATGGAACAGAACATTATTGAGCTTAAAAAGACACTAGAAAGAATTGAAGAGAAGCTGATATCTGCAGGAAAGATATACTCGGCAATACAGTTCCAGATATGGCTTGTGGTGATGCTGCTTTACTACATTATACTTGCGCTCTTTCACAGCATACCATGGCAACTTACTGCATCATACTGGCTTTCAGCTTTCGTATTATTTTCATACGCATCAATGAAGATATGGAAAAGAATGATCAATCTCTTTAAAAGTTATGGGGGATACATGGAAAAGAAGCCATCTTTTGGACTTGGGATGGCTCTTTCTTGGATTTTTGGTGCCGTAATGGGATGGATGATTATTCCTGCAACTCTATTACAAATGGGAGTGGAAAAGATTTCTGCAATTGGTTTCCTCTCATTCATTGGCATCTCAGTATTTGGCATGTTTCTGACATTCTTCTATTTTGCAAAAAGCTTGGAGAAAGAGATGATCCCAGCATTTCTGATTCCGGCTTTAGCTATTGCATCACTTGGAATCGTAACTATAGAAAGTATGATCTATGCCGGCTTTGCAGTGGGCTTTGGGTTCAGCCTTACAGTGCTTGCCTATCTTTACACAGCATTCAGAGCTTTAAGGTGAGTAAATGTTCCGGGAGCTCATCGAAAATCATGCTCTCGGAAATTCAGTCAGACTGAGCATAATACTCTATCTTCTGCCAAGAGGAAAGGTTCTTTTTAAAGAATTGGCAGAGATACTTGAAATAACACCTGGAAATCTTGATTCACATCTGAAAAGGCTTGAAAAAGAGGGGTATGTTAGAATCAAGAAGGTTATCGCTGACAGACCAAGAACTGTTGTTGAAATAACAGAAAAGGGTGCTGAAGAAACTGGAAGATACATAAGAATTCTGAAAACCCTTGTTGAAAAAATTGAATTCAGTTCCGATTGAATATTATGTCAAAAAATTTAGAGATTACTGGATTGCCTGCTGACGGGTCAGATCTGCTCTGACAACACCATATCCGTAACTCATATCCTATCCTTGGTCTCCAAGATCATCTGCTGTTGAATGAAGGATATCCTTAACCTCTCCAGATGATAAAACATCTCCATATTTGTTGTAGTGTACTGCTTGGATCAAAGCAACAACACCACTGACATGAGAGGTTGCCATGGATGTTCCGGAAAGGTACGCGTATTTGTCATTTGGATACATGCTCAGAATATCGGCCCCAAGTGCAGTTATCTCAACACCCCTGTTGCTCCACCACGGTACATTAATTATTTTGATCGATTGCGCCTACTGCTATCACCTCACTGTAAGCTGCTGGATAATTTGGAGATGATGCTCCATAATTGTCTGCTGCTGCAACAAGCACAACACCAAGATTGTGAACGTATAGTCTAAGACAAAACTTTAT
>DACG01000003.1 GCA_002494725.1 Geoglobus sp. UBA235 | reverse complement strand
TGCGAGGAGGTGGATTAGTAAATTCCTGATTGGTCAAGTTTGTTATGTCCGACACTATAAATTAGTTTACTGAACAGACAGTCTCTCAAGGTTGCTAACGAGGTTCCAGATCATGGTTCTGACGTGCATTGGAAGGTTGGGATCTGATGACAGTTCCTCAAGTGTTGAAATGGCTGTGGCAGCTTTAAGAGGGATGTCTCCTCCCTGAAGCAGATCCTCTTTAATTTCCCCTGCAGTTCTCCTCACATTTCTCGGAACGGTATCGTCATGGATTATTCTTTCTAAAATCTCAAGCACATCGTTCAGAGCTTCACTCAAACACATCACCCCCTGAATCAAAATTAAATACAGGAATGTATGTCTCGTGATATGGTTGAAGATAAAAAAATTTCGGATGCTGTTGAACTTTTACTGAAAGGCGGTAAAATGCTTGGATTTCACTGTAATGAATGTGATACACCTTTATTTGAAATGGAAAGCAATGTGTTCTGTCCGCACTGCCAGAAAAAATACAGAATTATTGAAAAGGATGGAACAAAGGTTGTGGAACCTGCTGAAGAGTCTGCATATCACATACAGTCTCATGACGATGCAGCATCTGCTGAATGGCATGAAGATCGTAAAAATCTTGCGGAAAAGCTTGAGGCGCTTTTAGATAAAATTGTAACGGAAGCTCTGAAATCAAACAGCATTCATGATGTGAAAGAGCTTGTTGGGATTATGAAGGAGATCACTGAAATTCTCAAGGAGCTTGAAAGTTAGATTGTTAGTCGGATGTTTTGCAAAGATCGGTCAGATTGGATGAGCTGAACAAGCATCCAAAAAACGAGTTTCAGTCTGATCATGATCTATGCTGATTTACTGGTTTAAACTCCTGAACACTCCTTCAAACTTGTCGAACTGCTTAAAATTATGGATTGAGCACCCACTCATCCACTTTCAGTCTGAATAACTTGAAATAGCTTCAGAGATCTCTTAAATAAAAGCACATTGCCTGATAAAACCTTTTCGGGAAATCCTACATCCGCCCTGAGATAGCAGACTGACTGTCATTTTTCTGGAGCATATAATGCAAAACCCTTCTGTTCACAGGAAAAACCCACAGTTATCCGAAAACTGCCAGGACAGACAGAAAACAATTATTTCAGAAATTAAGTCACGGGTATGTTAGAATCCACAATCACAGATTCATAAAGGTGATCAGGCTCTCGTAGAAGAAGAGAAAGTTTATTGTGATGGATTAAACAAAACTGAGGTCTGAAAAGCATACAAACCCTTCCTTGGTCGGTAAAAGGCATTCAAACCGGCGAGATACTTTTTACACCAGATGGGAGAAGCAGCATCATTCCTGAGATCCAAACAGGCCTGGGATGAAATATGGACATGAAAAACCTTTTACACTCGTTTTTCCAGCTTAGGAGAAAAAAAGAGATTCAGCAGTTAATATCTCCCTCTAACCCTAACTTCCAACAACCTCACCGGTCAATTACAGAGAATAACAGAACTCTCAAACAGTACCGAATTAACTTAAGGAGATACTGGATAACAGCTCTGTAGGGTTTCAGAGAAGGAGAGAACAGACCATGGAGACATTTCTCTCATAATTCTGCTGTTTGAAAAACTGAATCTTTGTGAATCTTTGGAAAATAAAATCAGGGTCTGAAAACCTCACCAAATTCAGTTATGCTTTTTCCGGAATTGAGAAGCTCCTGTATTATCCTTACAAGCTCCGATTTTTTAACCCTCACCTGAGATGTGCTGTCCCTGTCTCTTATCGTCACAGTCCCATCTTCGAAGGTCTGATGATCGATTGTGATGCAGAAGGGTGTGCCTATCTCATCATACCTTCTGTACCTTCTTCCAATGCTGCCCGTAATATCAAGCTCGGTGTAGATCCCATTCTCTCTCAGTTCCCCTGCTATTGTCTCGGCCTCCTCAACGAACTCATCCCTTGAAAGAAGTGGAAGAACCGCCACCTGAACCGGGGCAAGCCTCCTTTCAAGTCTCAGAACTCTTCTCTCCTCACCATCAACAGTGTCCGTGTCGAAGGCATGTTCAAGAACTGCATAGGTTATCCTGTCAAGCCCGAAAGAGGGTTCAATTACATGAGGGACAACCCTTTCACCATGCACCTCTTCCTCAACCTCCCTTATCTCATAATACTCTGACGGTACCTTTATTTCCTCTCCATTTATGGTTAATACAACTTCATCTCCAGCATCTTCCAGTTTCTCGAGCTCTTCAGCAATCTTCTTTGCCCTGTCCCTGAAAGCAGGACCCAGTTTTGGTATGTTGGGTACAACCCTCCTCCTTTTAACCTTTACCGGCTCATCATACGGGACAAACACGCTCAGATCCTCTCTGCTGAACTGTGTGTGTCTTGACAGATCGTAATCACTTCTGTCAGCGATCCCCACAACCTCGATCCATCCGTAGCTGAGCAGAACCTCAGCATCCCAGCAGTCAACAGCGTAATGTGCTCTCTCATCATCCTTGTGCTGCCTGAATCTGAGCTTTTCATCCCTTATTCCAGCAGCCAAGAGAAATCTTCTGGTTTTTCCGACAAAATATGCGAGGAGCTCGTGGGCAATTATTCCCTTTTCCACAGCCTCTCTCAGAGTTACCCTGTGTTCCTTATCGAACTTATCAACCAGCGTGACAACGTCATCAGCATACCTGTCAAATTCAGGATGTCTTTTCTCTCCCGGATGACAGAAAAATTCAAGTTCAGCCTGATTGAACTCCCTGAGCCTTATAACTCCCTGTCTTGGACTTATCTCATTTCTGTATGCTCTTCCAATCTGGGCAACTCCAAAAGGCAGCTTGTTCCTGAAATAGTCTGAGAGCCTCTTGAATGCGATGAAGATCCCCTGGGCAGTTTCAGGTCTTAAATAACCCTTCTTACCCCTTCCCGGACCAATTTTCGTCTCAAACATTAGATTGATGTGTTCGGGCTCTTTAAAATCTCCACCACACTCACATTTCAGATTGAACTCCTGAACAACATTTTTTACAGCCTCCACTGTTGGATCGACTTCAAGATTGAGCTTCTCTTTAACGTAATGATCTGCCCTGAAAACTCTGCCGCAGCTGGAGCATTCAATGGCAACATCCGTAAACCCCTCAGCATGACCTGAGGCAATAAAAACATCCTCAATACCAACTGTTGGCGTGTCTATTTCAACGCTTCTCTCGTTGATCACAAAAAACTCTCTCCAGAGATCTTCTATTTTTCTCCTCAGACCGTTTCCAAGAGGAGCGTAATCAATGAACCCGGCCATACCACCGTAAATCTCAAATGACTGCCAGATAAAACCCCTTCTGACAAGCATTTCCATGATCTCACTCATGGGGTGTAAGTGGGCAGGCAATAATTTAAATATTTTTATCTTTGCAGTATCTGGAAGGGATGCCGGGTAACCGATCTTGGAGCTATAATGCGTTACAAAAAATCCGCAGTCAAATCTGAGCTGGAATCGTGGAAATTTGTGGAGTATGTGATTTACAGCTCTTTTAAATTCTGCTTTTCATTAAAAGGAGTTTTTCACTCCCACTCAATTCCAAAACTCAAATCATTTCTTTTACGCAAGTACTTCCACAAAAAAGGAAAAGAAATCTCTTTTCTGGTCTCAATTGGGACTGTCAACATGACCAC
>DACG01000011.1 GCA_002494725.1 Geoglobus sp. UBA235 | reverse complement strand
GGAGGTGGATTAGTAAATTCCTGATTGGTTAAGTTTGTTATGTCCGACACTATAATTCCATGTATCAAGAGTTCAAAACCTTTAAATAGTTTAGTAAAACCAAATTAATTGGAGGTGAATGAGTATGAACGAGGTGATGGTTTTTGTTCTGGTTGGGGTGTTGGGAGGAGTTGCCAACCTGCTGCTGTCCTACATAAAGAAATGGGAGCTGCTTGCAATATTCACCCTTGCACTGCTGTTTCCGATAATCGGTGTTTTACTTGTTGATGCACTTTACGGCAATATGGGCTGGTTTGGAGCAATAGTGATGTTCTCCTCAATGATTGGAATCATTGGGTTAACAGGCATATCAGTGGTTGCAATAGCAGTACAGACAATTCTCTCAACCACAGAGAAGGAAGAGACTCTCTCATAAATTTTCATTTTTTGAATTTAATATTTGGTGAGGTTCATGAAACATGTACGTAGAGCTTTAGTAGTTTTTATAAATATTTTAATTATACTTATAGTTGTTATTTTTGGAATAAAGGGTTTGGGAGAAGAAGTGTATCCGGCCATCGCTGACAAGCTGTTTGGTGTTGAGGGAATATACGGTACAAGTGGAGAACAGAAAGAAATCATCAAGAAACCTGTTCACGCAGAGGGAAGAGAATACTGCTCCAAATGTCATGAAGAAATTTACAGGAAAAGTGATCAGGGAAAACACAACTTTGACTGTCAAACATGTCACGGAGCAGCATCAGATCATCCAAAAATGAGATTGAAAGTGGACAGCAGCAGGGAGTTCTGCTTGGGATGCCATAAGGCAACCATAGGAAGGGACAACGAGACTATCAGAGTTCTTCACAACTGGGAAAATCACGGTAAAGACAGGGTGTGTACAGCCTGCCATGATCCCCATCATCCATGGTTTGATTGAGGTGATATCATGAAAAGAAGAGAGTTTATCAAAACAATCATGATCGGTTCACTCGCTTTTTTCCTGATTAAGCCAGCTAAAAGTAAAGATATTTTTGTTTATGTTGTTGACTCCAAAAAATGCATAGGATGTGGAAGCTGTGTAAAAGCATGCAGAGCCGAAAACCATGTTCCTGAAAGAAAATACAGAACATGGGTGGAGAGGTACGTTGTAACTTCAAACGGAGAACTTGAAAACATTTTTGTTGAATCCCCGAATGGTGGGGAGTTTGGATTTGGAGATCTGGATGTAGATGAAAATGAGATACTGAGAGCATACTTTGTTCCGAAGCTCTGCATGCACTGTGACAAGCCACCATGTGTAAAGGTCTGCCCTGTCAATGCAACATGGATAACAGAGGAGGGTGTTGTACTCATAGACAAGAGCCACTGCATAGGCTGTAAGTACTGCATACAAGCCTGTCCTTACGGTGCAAGGTATTTCAATCACCATGAAAAAGTCGTGGATAAATGCACCTGGTGTTATCACAGAATCATGAGAGGTATGAGGCCGGCCTGTGTTACAGTCTGCCCAACAGGAGCCAGAATGTTTGGAAAGCTTCAGGATGAACACATACAAAAGACCCTGAGAGAGAGAAACATCAGAATTCTAAAACCAGAACTGAACACGAGGCCCAAAGTATTTTACGAAAACGTGGGATGGGAGGTGTGGTAGATGACTACAACAGTTGTTGAAGGGTTTGTTTATCCTAATCACGAAGTATTCTGGGGGGTACTGATAGTGATCTACCCCTACTTTGTCAGTATAATAACGGGAATGGTCACCGTATATGCAATTGCCGAGTTCTGGAGAAAGGAACTTAAGGACATAGAGAAGCTTGTTGTTATATCAAGCCTTCCTTTTGTCCTCTCTGCTCTTTTACCCCTACTTCTCGATCTCGGACAGCCCCAAAGAGCCTTTGAGATTTACCTAACTCCAAACTTCAGCTCCGTAATGGCGGTCTTTGGAATTGTTTACCTGACAGAGCTTTTTACATTGCTGGGAGAGATGTGGTTCCTGTTCAGAGTTGATATTGTCAGAATGGCTCAAACCGAGAGTAATAAATTGTTGAGGTTGCTGTACAGAATCCTCACCTTAGGAGTTTATGATATAAGTGAGAAGGCAATAAAGCTCGATAAAAAAATCATCAAGATCCTAACAGGTATAGAGCTGATAGCTGCATGGTGTTTGAGCTATGTCTCTTTCCTCTTCGGTGTTGTGAAATCAAACCCTTGGTGGAATACAACCATACTTCCGGTAAGTTTTGTATTCGGGGGGCTTGCGGCAGGTGGAGCAATGGTTCTTCTGCTATATCTGGCATTCACCAGAGCCTACGGCATTGAGAGAAAACCAAATATCATATCAACTGTTGCAAACTATGCATTCTATTTCATGCTTGCAGCCTTTGCTCTTGAAACGATAAACACAATACTGTATGCCTACAAAGAGGATATTGCTTGGGCCGTCATAAAACTTGCCTCAACTGAGCTTGCTGTACCTCTTGCCATCCAAGTTATAGGGTCTCTTGAAGCTTTGCTGTTCCTGAAATACGTGTGTTACAGGTGCAACCTGGGTAAAATCGATACCCCCTTCATAGCCATAGCGTCAGTAACGATATTGGTTGTGGTATTTGCCATGAGATGGAATATGGTTATAGGTGCACAGCTCATTGATTACAGTTTGAGAGGTTTTGTCTCATACACTCCTCCACTCTGGGGTAGAGAAGGGTTGATTGCAGCTCTTGGAGTACTTGTTGCTCCATTTATCATGCTGCCAGTCGTAGCTTACATATTTCCTCCGTATGAAAGAAAATTAAGGGCAGGACTATGAAGTGGGTATGTCCTTTCTGCCATTCGGAAAACGATTCGAAAGATTATAAGTGCGAAGTATGCGGTAAAGAGTTTAAAAAATCTGGAGACAAACTGGTGGAAGTGAAAAAAAGACCACCTGAATACATGATTTCACTATTTCTTATTGGAGCTTTCCTCCTTGGGAATGTTGTTCTTCTTGGAATCGAATACGCAAGCAGCCCCGCCCTCTGTACAACATGTCATCAGATGGAATACTACTTCCACAGCTGGGAGGAGTCAACCCACAGAGAGGTCAAATGTTATGAATGCCACTATGGTAGTAATCCAATTGATTTTCTAAGAGGTGCATATCACTCTCTTTCCGTTTTGGCAGCGAAAAAACCTCCTTATGTTAATCTACCTGCCAATGTATCATCAGAAAATTGTCTCCACTGCCACAAAAACATAACAAAAATTGGAACACTCACATACAAAAACCTTTCATTCAGCCACAACAGACATCTTGATGGGTACAAGAGAGGTTTCCTGAAGCTTGAATGTGTGAGCTGCCACAGAGAAATTGTGATAGGTAGCCATATTGCTGTAAAGGATACAACCTGCTTTGTCTGTCATTTCTACAAAACACCAGAAGGGATCCCGATCACAGGTTGTCCCTCATGCCATGAAAATCCATCAGATGGTGTTAAATTTAATAATGTAACATTTTACCATTCTATTCATCTTGGTAGAGACATAAAATGCGAGTTCTGCCACAAAAACACCATAAGATTTTACGGGAACATGAGTCAGAACTGTAAAAAGTGTCATGTAACAGAGATCACAAATGAATCGGTGCCAGATCTAAAAATGCACATGGTTCACGTTGATGGTTTCAAAATAGACTGTATCTCATGCCACGAGAGACCGGAACACAAACCTGAAGTGGATGAGAGAAAGTGCAATCTCTGTCACATGGGCAAGTACACTATAAAAAGCTGAAAATATGCATTCCAGATTTTTAAATTTTAAGGTTTTATAAATTTCGCCACAAAAAACCCTTCGGTGTCATTATCCTGAGGATGGATTCTCAGGCATTTTTTTACTTGAGTGTCATAAGACTTTCCCATGAACTCTGTAAATGGCTCATGGGACTTCAATGGGAGATCTATATCCTCAATCTCAGCATCCGTATTGCTGAGAAGGTGATCTACAACCTCCTCATTCTCTTCAGGATCGAGAGTGCATGTTGAATATACAAGAACCCCTCCAGGCTTTAAGGCTCTGTAAGCTGCCATTATTAGCTCCTTCTGAAGTCTTGACAATGCCTCAACGTCTCTCTGCTTCCATAGTTTCAGGTATTTGTAGTTCTTCCTTATCATGCCGACATTGCTGCATGGAGCATCAAGCAGGATCCTGTCAAATCTGTCCCTGAATCTGCCAAAAAATCTACCATCTTTCATGGTGATCTTGACATTAATACATCCCATCTTCTGGACGTTTGATGCAAGGATGTTTATTCTGGTATATTTCACATCATTAGCAACTATACAACCCCTATTTTCCATGTAAGCAGAGATCTGCGTCGTTTTTGCACCAGGTGATGCGGCGATGTCCAGAACAAGCATCTCGGGCTCAACTTCAAGAACTCTTGCAGGGATCATTGAACTTGCTTCCTGCATGAATATGAGACCAAGAGCGAATTCAGGAGTGTTTGTTACGCCATTACCATAAATAAAAAACCCTTCCTCAACCCAGGGAATCCGTTCAATCCTGAATTCCTCTGAAAGTCTTTCAACAACCGAGTCAATTTTTCCCTTCAGCAGATTTACTCTGAAACTCTGCCTCAAAGGCTTCGACATAAATTCGTAGAAATCATCAGAACCGTCTATATCCTGATATTTTTCAAAAAATTCCGGATTCATCCTGAAAGCATCATTCATCAACCCCTCTAAGAACAGATTCAGATGAAAAATGTAACGTTAAAATTATATTCCTCCGAGATCAAAGCTGAACCATGAGCGATAACACACTTATCATAATTGGACTGGTAATTGGTCTTCTTTTCGGAATGTCCGGAATTGCCACTCTTTTCAATTTCATGAATATGGCAATGGAAGAGACTGCACAACAACTCGCCCAGATCGGAGCAGTTTCGACCTTGGTCCTTCTTGTAATTGCAATAATTCTGATTATAAAAATCCGAGTGATATCTTCTCTCATCGTTGGAGCCATAGTGGGGGCTGTCTTGAATGTTCTGCTTGAAATGAACGGGATACATATTGCAAATAATATATTTAAGCTCATAGCCAAAATAATCGGGATTTGAAAAATATCCGGGTGTTACTTAGATTTTTTTCAAAAAATCACCTATAATTTAAAAAAATAGAGCCAGATCACAGGAAAGATGGAAAATTTTAAAAAGCCATGGCATTGTTTAACAGTGAAAAACTCTGTGAGGGAATAACCATGAGAACCGCCACAAAAAGGTTTCTGCTGATATATCTGACTTTTATAGTGGTTTTCTTAGCATTGAGAGCGATAATAGTGCCACCATCATTTGGAGAGCTAACAGACGACTACACTTACAGATGGTTCAGAGCGGACTCGGTGAGGGAAATAATGCAGCTTGATATGAAATTTGCCAGCAAGGAGATGTGTGCTGGATGTCACAAGGATAAAGTAGAGTTTCTGAACAGAGGGGCTCATTCAACCCTGAGCTGTGAAACATGCCATGGTCCTAGCATAAAGCATGTACAGAATCCAGGAGACAATCTGCCTGAAATTGACACATCAAGAGCACTATGCAAGCTGTGTCATGAGTACAATCCAACAAGACCTGAAGGATTTCCGCAGAAGTTTACCGATGAGCACGGATATGGAAGACTGTGTGTTGATTGTCACAATCCTCACTCACCATGGGTGTTCAAAGGAGGTGTTGAGCAATGATAAGCAGAAGAAAGCTTTTGACTGTAATTGCAGCTCTTGCAGGATTTGCATCCCTCAGAAAAACGGTGAAAGCTCAGGAACCAACAGAGAACTACGACTGGAACAAGCATTATTATGCTTTCGTGGTCGATACGAACAAGTGCATAGGGTGCGGAAGGTGTGTGAGAGCATGTAAGATAGAAAACGAGGTTCCGATGCTTCCATTTTTCTTCAGAACATGGGTGGAGAGATGGGTATGGCTTGAAGGGCATGAGGAGCCCAATGTGGATTCTCCGAATGGTGGATTTGATGGATTTCCCCCCGAGTATGATGAAAGAGCCATCTCCAAGTCATATTTTGTTCCGAAACTCTGCAACCACTGTGCAAGACCGCCATGCGTTCAGGTCTGCCCTGTTGGTGCCACATACATGACAAAAGATGGTGTGATTCTTGTTGATGAGAAGTACTGCATCGGATGCAGGTACTGCATTCAGGCCTGCCCTTACGGTGCAAGATACCTCTATCCATTTGACGGGCCGAGGGAATCGAGAAGGGGTACCGCCGACAAGTGTACGTGGTGCTATCACAGAATAACGAGGGGTTACAAGCCGGCATGTGTTGAGGTATGCCCAACTCAGGCAAGGAAATTTGGGGATCTGATGGATCCGGAAGATGAGATCAGGAAAATAATCGAAGAAGAGAGGATTCAGGTACTGAAACCAGAGATGGGGACCAAACCAAAGGTTTTCTACCTTGGACTTGACTCGGAGGTGAGGTGAATGAGCGAAATACTGTGGCAGGCTCTTCAGCAGGTTCAGGGCTACATATATCCAAACGAGGTTGAAGTGAACTGGAGCGTTCTGATTGCCCTCTATCCTTACATCACAGGTCTGGTTGCCGGAGCGTTCATCGTTGCATCTCTGGAGAGAATATTCAAGGTCGAGGCTGTCAAGCCAACATACAGGCTCGCTCTTCTCACCGCTCTTGCATTTCTCCTTGCAGCCCCACTACCACTTGTCGCTCACCTGGGCCACATGGAAAGGGCACTTGAGATAATGATGACTCCCCACCTGACATCAGCCATGGCAGGATTCGGGTTTGTTTACGCATGGTATCTGATGGCAGTTCTGCTGTTTGAGCTGTACTTTGACTACAGAAGGGACATAGTGATGTGGGCTCAGGAGAAAACAGGTATCAAGGGATTCATCTACAAAATCCTCACCCTGGGAGACTATGACATAAGCGAAAATGCAGTGAGAGCAGATAACAGAATCGTGAATATCGTGACTGTTATCGGTCTCCCATCAGCTGCTTTCCTGCATGGATATGTTGGATTCATATTTGGCAGCATAAAGGCAAACGTCTGGTGGAGTTCACCGCTCATGCCGATAATATTCCTGTTCTCGGCAATGGTATCAGGTATCGCCCTTGTTCTGCTCATCTACATTGCAAGCAGCTACATCAGGGGAGTTGAGCTTGACAGAGCATGCACAGACACCCTGGCAAACTATCTGCTTTACGCATACCTCCTCGACCTCTCACTTGAATTCATGGAGCTTGCACACCTCTTCTACACACAGGAAGAAGGTATTGACGCAATAAGAATTCTGATAATGGACAAAATGTTCTGGACGTTCATAGTGATACAGATATTCCTCGGAACCCTGGTACCGATAGGTCTGCTCATATTCGCAAGAACAGGAATAGTGAAGTTCAACATAAGAAAGTACCTGTACATCTTTGCAACTGTACTGACACTCATTGGAGTCTTTGCGATGAGATGGAACGTTGTGATTGGTGGTCAGCTGATTTCAAAGACCTATCTTGGCTACTCAACCTACATAATGCCGCTCTTTGGACCTGAGAGTATTTCACTTGCACTGGCAATATGGATACTGCCGTTCATAATACTTGCAATTCTGGTGAAGCTCTTGCCACCATGGGAGGAACCGCACGAGTGGGAAAGGGTCGAGCTGGAGTAAATTCAATCTTTTCTTTTTTGTTTTACAGTAGCTGAGTAACATGAAAATTAAAACCACCGACCCAAATCGCAAAATTTTTATGAAATTTTCTTGAGAGGGGAATATGAAAATCAAGCCACTGTCGATCATCGCCGTTCTCATCATTTCAGGGATAATTGTTGCTGTGGAGGGTTTTGCAACCTACAAGTTCATTGAAGATGACCCAAGATTCTGCAAGACATGTCACCTGATGGAAGAGGCATGGTATAAATGGAATGAGAGTCCCCATAACGGGATAACCTGTCATGAATGTCACAGAGCGAGCATGGAAGACAACATGAGACTTCTTGTTACGTATTTTACTCTTCGACCTGAAGAGGTTTCCGATGATGTCCATGTTATCATTCCAAATGAGAACTGCGAACACTGCCACTTCACGAGGAGTGAGAAATGGCCTTATGTTGCAGACACCGCTGGACATAAATTTCATCTCGAAAACGAATATGCCAACTGCATAGATTGTCATGGAGGAAGAGTACATAGATTTATCCCCGACAGATCTGAATGCATGAAGTGTCACAGTGACAAGGTCATAAAGGTTGAGCAGATGAATTTTCACTGTACCAACTGCCATAACTTCCTTGCAGATGTCAAAATCAACGGAGATGAGCCACTTCCAAAGGCCCAGGACTGTAGGAAGTGTCATGCAGACAGGTATGTGATACTATCTATGCCAGAGGGAGCCCATGCTAACAGTGACTGCAGCGCATGCCACCATCCCCATGTAACAGAAGAGCCATTTTCATGTCAGAGCTGCCATACTCTACCAGAAAAACCAATACACCAGAACCATAAAGACGAAAAATGCACTTCATGCCATGTTCCCCACCAAGAAGTTGGTATACGACCAACGTGTGAGAGCTGCCACACTGAAAGAATTGATCACTATCCAACACTGAGCTGCACAGTGTGCCACAAGTGAACCGATGAAATCTCGGAAATCTTAAATACCTATCTATTTCTGTATAAATATGGATGTGTTCAGGCTTTACTGGAAAGAATTTCTCCTGATGCTCGTGTTTGCTGGTATAACTGTTGCTGGATTGCAGCTTGCCGGAATGTGGATGTGGGTTTTGAGCTCTGGTGCAATTCCGGCTTATGAAGGTGGTACACACATTATACTGGCTCTCATTGGTGCCATATTGGCAATAAATGGTCTCTTGAAAATACTCGCCAATGTGAAATCAAAAATGACCTAAAAGACGTGTCCATATTTTCTGATCATTTCATAACCATCCCCGACCCTTCCATCAACATTCAGGAATGCAATTTCTGTACCATAAACACCTGTTGAGCCAACAGTGACCACCATCCCATTTTGCTCTACTTTCAAGATCTTGTATGGCTGGTGACTTCTAACAACAACCTCAAGACCAAGGTCATCCAAGAATCTTTCTGTTGATTTTTTTCCAAAAAAGTATCCAATACCCCGCTCAAAATTATGCCCGCACCCCTCTTTCTCCCATGGATCATTCCACATCAACTCCAAGAAGGCTCTATCATCTCCGAGTTCTTTAAATTCGATTCCTTCCTCTACAATTTTGCAATCTTTGGTGTACACCCCACCATGCACAGCGAAAATCTCTCCATTAATGATTCCACACCAAGGTAGTTTTTCCCACAAATCCTGAAGTTTTTTGTATATCTCCCCCCGCTCATCAAGTTCCCTTAGATGAAATGGCAGGTCATGTGGAAAGCATGTATCGGTTTCATGGTTTCCTCTTAAAAGGATGTACTCTCCATCAATATAACCCCGAAGAACGCTCTTGTAAACTTCTACCTGTCTTTCACCCCTGTCACCGTAATCACCCAGAAAAACTACGGGTCTGTATGCTCTCTTTAAAATTTTTTCAAGTGACGTGAGATCACCATGAATATCGCCAACAATTGAGAACCTGCCTTCGTCAATCTCAAAAATCCTTTTTCTTGAGATTTTCAAAGCTTCATCTATTAAGTCGAGCACAGCAGAGAATTGATCCTTTGAAATTTAACTGTTTTCAGTATCCATAATTCATATAAAATAGGTAAACGCCAAATAGCACAGAAACGTCAGAAAAAGGGCATGCTTCAACCCACCTGAAACTCTGAGCTCTGTTATGCTTCCAGCCATCATCCCTGAAAGGAATGCAACAAGATATATCGTCTTCATAAAGGTTTCCTTGATCATATCAACATCAAACGTTGCCCGAATCCCCATAAACTCCACATTCATTCCGCTGAAAACAACTATAAACTTGGATATGAGCATATACGTTACAAAAAGAAATATCCCAACAGACATGTAGACTATGGCCACATAAGGCATTAAGCTTGATTTAAGCCTTTTCCTGAAGGTCAGTTCAGAGTCTATATACCTCGATACTGTCAAAAAGGCATCCTTTATACTTGAATTGGTTTCTAAAGCCTTAACCGCAATTGGTATAGCTTTTGCAAAAATATCGCTTTTTATTCTGTAGGTCAGTCTTTCAATAGATTTGGTTATCGGTAGTCCATATTCGGAGAAACTGCTGACTACCTGGAATTCTCGTGAAAGTATGTCTGTTCCTGATTTTGAAACGAGTCTCAGTCCATCAAATATCGAAACCCCTGACTCATTTAGCATTGCAATCTCACTGAAAAGCTCCGGAAGCTTCTCTTCTGCGGTTTTGATTATTCTGTGCTTCATTTCTACAATCGCAGTAATTATAAGAAACACAGCAAAGCCAGGTACAATGTAATCCCTTACATCAACATAACCGTATCTGTAAAGAAGATACAGAATTCCTGTGAAATAAATAATAAGATGAGCTAAAAGAATGTGGAGCTTTATGTACGGTAGTGGTGTTGTGTAGGGGTGAAGAACGAATCTCAGAATTGCCTTCAGAATCTTCCTCACCCTCAAAACTTTGAATCTCCTTTTACTGTTTTTGACCGTATACACATTTGTTAGAACAGGCATTTCCCTGAATTCCATTATTCCTGCCTTCGCATAGGGCAGCGATGATCTGGCCAGGTATACTATAACAACAGCGGAGATTGGAAGGATCAGATACATTACTGTGATGTATCCTTCCATAACTTCTCCCGAAACAAACTTAGATACAACAAGGACTATGAGAAGCAGCATCGGGAATATCATGAAAATTGAGATGTATATCTCAAACAGAATCTCCATAAAACCCGAGACTTCCATGAATGCAATCTCCTGCTCTTCCTCATATTCTTCAGATTTTGACTTAAGATACGTTGAAAACTTTCCACCACCCTGCATCACAACAATCAGACTGTCAAGGAATGCTGAAAGTTTTTTACTCGGGGTTGTATCTCTGACGTGTCTAATACTCGTGAATATATCTTTCCTGAAAACCTCAAAGTTTTTCATTATCTCTCTGAATTCAATACTCAGCTCTCCAAAAAGATGTTCAAGTTTGGAGATCTCCTTTATGACTTCGATGGGATTCAGACCACCGGTGGCCATACCATACATCATGTTTATTGCATGTGGAAGATACAATTCTATTTCACCTTTCCTTCTGCTTGAAACAAAAAAAGGATATGACAGAACAAGGTATTTCACAAGTTTGTAGGTAATATAACCCGGAATTAAAGATAATGCAAGATAATATCGAACTGCGTAATACTCGAATGATCTGATATAATGCTGAAGATTGAATCCAATCTCAGGCAATCTTTTCGCAGTGGGGATTATGAACCTCGCTGCCTCGTTAAGAGAGATGGAAAGAAGTGTTGAAATAATATCTTCGAAAAATAATTTTATAATTATTGAAAAAAACAGCACAGTCAATATAAAAACCAGAAAAGAATAGAAAGATGCTACTGCAAGAAGTTCATAAACAGTTAGACTTGTTCTGGAAGAGATTAGTGCTCTTTCAAGCTCTTCGTATTTTTTTCTATTTCTGCTTACCTTCCTTGCGTACCTCCTTCTAAGAAATGAAGGTATGTAGGGCATCACTAAACCTCCAGAACTTCAAGCTCCTCAAAGGCCATCTCAGGATTGGAGTAGTAGAGAGAAATGAATCTGACAAAATCCCTGTATTTTGATACGTTTCTATCTTTCAGTAATTCAAGGAACCTTGTTCTACTGTCAAGATCTTCAAGAATCTCACCAATAGTCAGACCGGTTGATTGAGAGATTGCGTCAAGTTTTGTCGAAGAGGAGCTCTCGATAAATCTATCCGTTGAAGACTCCCATCTGTAAACGGGATTTAAAAGCAGTTCTTTGGTCTCACCTTCTATGCCAAGAATTTCAAATACTGCTTTGATTCTTCTCCTTTTTTCAGTTCTTGTCACATGCCTCCCCTGAATCGCAACAGCATCAAGATACTGGATTAAAACTCTTGGAACATTCAGTGGCTCTTCCTCAAGCCTGTGAATGAGCTGATCGACATCACCAGCGTGGAATGTGGCATATGATGCATGTCCTGTTGCCATTGCCTGAAACAGTGTCTGTGCTTCCCTGCCTCTAACCTCACCAACAACAATGTACTCCGGTCTCTGCCTTAGAGCTGCTCTCAACAGGTCATACATGTCAATTTCCTGGCCCTCAATGCTCAATCTTGTCACTTCAGGGATCCAGTTATCGTGATACAGCTGGATCTCTCTCGTATCCTCAATCGAAATGATTTTACTGTCCGGTGGGATGAACATCAGTAAGGCATTCAGGGTTGTTGTTTTTCCACTTGCCGTTTCACCAATAACCATGATGTTTCTCTTGTGCTCTATCAGAATCCAGAAGTATGCAAGCATTCTTGCAGATATCGTTCCCAAATTCATAAGATCTACAGGTGTAAAAGGTTCTTCTCTAAATTTTCTGACAGTAAAGGTGCTTCCTCTTGTTGATATCTCACTTCCGTAGGTTATCTGAATCCTGCTCCCATCAGGCAGTGTTGCATCTACAATGGGATTTGAGTAACTGAGGTGCTTGTTGGCTCTTTGGGCTAGAAGAAGAACATAGTTGTCCAGAACATCCTTTTCAAGGACTATGTTTGTGCTCATGTTCCCGTACTTCCTGTGGTAAACAAAAACAGGGATGCTGTATCCATCACAGCTTATGTCCTCAATGTTCTCATCATATAAGATGGGTTCAATTATCCCGAGTCCAAGAAAGTCTCTGATAAAGTAGTAGAGCATCTTGAGGAATAGCTCATCATTTGTTTTTATCGAATAATCATTCATAACTCTTTTTACAGCATTCATCAGCTTTTCGAAAACGCTAACGCCTGGAGAATAAATCAGCTTGTGCCTAACATCTTCATAAATTGAATAAAGAAGAACTGCCTCCTGCTCAGATATCTGTGGTTCTATAACCCAGTATTTTTTTCTCAGCGTTTCAAGATTTTCAACTATTCTTGCTCTGGCAACTTTTTCAATAAGCCAGTATTCATCAATAACCTCTTCATTCGTCTCAGACTTGATTTCCTCTACAATCTCAACACCAAATTGGTCCATTAGCTCTCTGAGATCGTTGTAATAGGGATTCGTTAGCATCAATTTTAGTTTAACTACAAAAATAAAAGAGTTTTGTTAAATGGAACAGAAAACTTTTATTGAGGCTCACAAAATAATTAACGTGCTGAAGGATTCAAAAGCTGTCTCACCTGTAATTGGATTCATCTTACTGCTTCAAATACTAATCATCTTCCTTGCTTTTGTTCAAACAACAGTAGTACCCGACCAGCTCAAAAAAATTGAATTTGATAACGTGAGATCTCTCAGATCTGAAATGGTAAAGTTTTCTGCAATGTTGTCTTCTGGCTCAAACGCCTACTTGCTGGTAAAAACACCAGAATATCCGGATTATCTTTTTCTTTTAACTCCAGAACCAGCAGGTTTCTCGATATGGACTGAACCTTTCAAAATTAATGTATCTGCAGACATTGTCCTGCCAAACGGCAGCAAGATGAGTCTTGCAAAATCCTATGAGACAAGAAGAATATATGTCCAAATGAATAATTATTTCTACCCAGATACTACATTGATTTTTGAGAACACTGCCGTATTCCAGAGAAACAACGGTGATTACGGTATAGCAAGTGAACAGAGCATTGTGAGAAACGGAGTATATCTTATCATCATCCAGTCAGAGATATCAGAAGCTTACAACTCTCCCCACGAGTTCTCATTCAAAACAATTTCGTCAGGAGGGAGATATTACGCAGAGAACATAACAGTAGAATTTACCAGCATTAATCCCGATTACTGGAAAGAAATAGGTTTTTCAGTTTCGGGTAGAGTTGTGAGAACCAACATAACTTCAGGAGCTTTTTCAATAATGGTTGTGTCAGACTTGGAGAGAAAAACCGGCGTAAGCTATCTGATAAAAACGAACCCCTTTGATTCATACTCATTTTCAATTGGAGACTCAAAAGAGTTCGGAGTATTAGCTCTTGACAATTACTTAAATCCAGTTTCAGGTGTCCAAATAGACGCATCCATCAGTGGAGGAGTGGGGTCAGTAACACCTCAATCACTTGAGACAGATTCTTCAGGAGCAGCGACAGTATCATTCATAGCCACCTCCCCCGGAAATGGAGAAATTGTATTTTCAAGTGGTAATTTCACCTTGAATTACAGCATAACAGTAATCCAACCTCAAACTGGGAATGGAAGTTCACTCATTCAGGTAGACTGGTTGAACAGCAGTGGAATCTGGGACGCTGGTGCCGGAGGGGGTAAAAGAGTTCTGGCACTTAGAGTCACTGATTCTCAGTCAACGCCAATTCCTGGGATTGATGTGAGATTTTCTGTTACGAACACGTCTGTAATAACACTGAATACCACAACAGCACTTACAGATTCAAACGGAATTGTCAGAGTTCAGGCTTTCGCCAGGGCAAACGGGAGTGTCAAGGTTTACGCATTTGCCGGGGATGCTGGAGACGTGCTGAGCCTGAGTGTTGTGAACGTCACAACCTTCTGGCTGACTGGCTGGAGCTACAGGGTTCCTGTGACAATTCAGGAGAACTCCGGCAGTTCGCTGACAGATTACCAGGTGCTCGTTTCGTTAAACGCGTCATTCAACTGGAGCGCTGTGAACGGCGACGGATCCGACATAAGGTTCACCGACATCTTCGGCAATCTGCTGAGCTACTGGATAGAGGAGTGGAGTTACGGGAGCGGTGCAAAAATATGGGTTAAGGTCCCCACGATTCCTGCAGGTGGCACAGCAACCGTGTACATGTACTACGGGAATTCCACAGCATCTTCTGCAAGCAGTGGGGTGTCCACCTTCATCTACTTCGACCACTTCGATTCCGACTCGAGTCCATCATACACCGTCTGGGAGAGCTGGTCAAATGCCAATCCAACATTCATCTGGAACCCAGCGAACAGCGAGGTAGCCACCGATACTTCCAATGCGGACTACTTTTTGACGGCCAACGTGAACCTGCCACAGAGTTTCGCAGTGGAGGTTCGGGCGTATACAGAGGACGACGACTCACTCGGTGCGCTGATAAGGAGTGCCAGCGGTGAGTTCTACATAGCCAGCATGAGGGTTTCGCATTACGACGGCACGGGAATCAGCGGTACGGAGGAAACGCTGATTCTCTACAGCGCGCCACCAACATACTACTGGCAGGCAACTCTTCTATCATCTTTCGGTGACGTTGTGAACCCCTCAAGCTGGCAGGTCGCAGGTATAGCATATCATAATGGCTATATCTCTGCCCTGTACAACCATGCAAAATCAGGATCGTATTACGTCGGAGCAATCACTCCAGAATCCCCCGGACTGAGCAGTCAGGCAAACAATCCTCCCGCCCACTACGACTGGATACTCGTAAGAAAGTACATCGAACCTGAGCCGGCAGTGACTATAGGCCCCGAAGAGAGGTCCGGCTGAAATCCAGAACCTGACAAAAACGGAAGGATTATATTGTCACCATCAAGTGTGACAGTATGCCAGCCGTTATTGTCGACGGAGTCAGAACACCAGTTGGCAGGTTTGGAGGCTCCCTGAAGGACCTGCAGGCTTACGAGCTTGGTGCAATTGCGATAAGAGCCCTGATGAAAAAAGCTGGAATTAAACCCCTCGCAACGAAGGACTCCCACGACTTCTACCCGGCAAGGCTGCCGAAAGGGAAGATTGAACTTGAGGGCGACTACGAGTTCGATGGAGTTGAGGTCGAGATCGAGGAAGTGATAATGGGCAACGTTCTCCAGGCCGCACAGGGTCAGAATCCCGCGAGGCAGGCCGGAATCTATTCAGGGATCCCCAAGGAGGTCCCGGCATACACCCTCAACAAGGTCTGCGGTAGCGGTCTGAAGGCTGTTATAGCGGCAGCCCAGTCGATCAGCGATGGAGCCAAAGCGATAATTGCGGGAGGAATGGAGAGCATGAGTAACGCGCCCTACGCGATGAGGAAGGCCAGATGGGGCTACAGGATGAGCATAAACGCGATTGATGAAGTGATCGACGTCATGGTCTACGACGGACTGTGGGAGAAGTTCTACGGCTACCACATGGGAAACACGGCAGAGAACATAGCCGAGCTCTACGGCATAAGCAGGGAGGAGCAGGACGAGCTGGCTTACGAGAGCCACATGAGGGCCGTGAAGGCGATAGATGATGGAATATTCGCACAGGAGATAGAGCCGGTTGTGATAAAGACGAAGAAGGGAGAGGTTGTGGTCGATACGGACGAACATCCCAGGAGGGACACGAGTCTCGAGAAGCTCGCGAAGCTCCCTCCGGTGTTCAAGAAGGGTGGCACGGTAACGGCGGGAAACGCCAGCGGTGTTAATGACGGTGCTGCTGCACTCCTCGTGATGGACGAAAGCTACGCAAACGAGCTTGGACTCGAACCCAAGGTCAGGGTTGTCAGCTACGCATCGGCAGGAATAGATCCCGCCTACATGGGACTTGGCCCGATTCCTGCGATCCAGAAGGCCGTGAAGAGGGCGGGAATAAGCATCGACGACATCGACCTCATAGAGCTGAACGAAGCCTTTGCTGCGCAGGCCTTGGCAGTGATAAAGGAGCTGAACTTAGACCTCGAGAAGGTGAACGTCCACGGCAGCGGAATAAGCCTCGGACACCCGATTGGAGCGACGGGAGCGAGGATAACCGTAACCCTGATCCACGAAATGGAGAGGAGAAAGGCAGATTATGGACTTGCTTCGCTCTGCATAGGCGGTGGAATGGGGATAGCGGCCGTGTTTGAGAGGGTTTGAAAATTACGGGCCCATCCCAGCTCTCCAAAATTTTTTCAGGTTCAGGTATGCACAGGTCCAGCATCGTGGACCGTCTGAATCGCTCTTCACTAAAATGTTAGCGAAAAATCATATATGAGTCATCAGGAAAAGATTAAATTGGTGATTCAGATGTCCGAAAAACCCCGGGTTTTGAAATTAAAAGACATGGTAGATTATCAGGAGAATTCAATCGTCAGCAGAACCGTGATAGACAGGAAAACCGGCACAGTAACATTATTCGCGTTCGACGAGGGGCAAGGATTGAGCGAGCACACCGCCCCGTTCGATGCCATGGTCTATGTCGTGGAGGGTGAGGTGGAGGTAACGATCTCGGGGAAGCCATACCACCTGAAGGAAGGAGACATGATCGTGATGCCTGCAAACGAGCCCCACGCTTTAAAGGCTTTGAGCAGATTCAAGATGCTTCTGGTGATGATAAGAGAGTGAATCACCTCATCTACCAGCAATTTTTTCCGACAGCTTCCCTGTTCTGTATCCTTCAAGATCCATCAGAACGTTCCTGTAACCCAGCTTCCTCAGCTCTTCCACTATTCTGTCCATCACTTCCTCGCTGAACAGCCTTCCCCTCTCCTCCCTGCCCACTTCAATCACCGCATTTTCACCAAAATCCCTCACCCTCACCTGCTTAACTCCGGCTATGGCCATAACAAGATTCTCGGCGGCATCTATCCTCCTAAGCTTCTCCTCGTCTATCTCAACCCCGAAAGGAATTCTCGAGGAAAGGCACGCCATTGATGGCTTGTCTGCAAACTCGTATCCCATCTCTCTCGCGATTTCTCTTATCTCCTCCTTGGTGAAGCCGAACATAGCCCATGGAGAGTAGACGTTCTCGAACTCCGCTAATGCCTTGTATCCTGGCCTGTGTCCCCTGAGCTCATCGGCATTTGTGCCCTCAAACACAGCCTGAAGCCCCTCTCTTCTGGCAAATTCGGTTATCCTCGAGAGGAGCATCCTCTTGCAGAAGTAACACCTGTTGGGCGGGTTATTCCTGAAGTTCTCGTCCTCGAGCTCGTTCAGCTCGATGAAAACATGCCTCACTCCAATCTCTTCGGCAAACCTCTTCGCATCCTCCATGTCTCTCGACGGTACAGTGGGACTCGAAGCCGTGATTGCCGTGACCCTCTCCCTTCCAAGAACTTCCGCCGTAAAGGCGAGGAGGGTCGAGCTGTCAACTCCACCGCTGAATGCTACAGCAACGCTTTCAAACTGAGAGATGAAGTTCCTGAGTTTCTCAAGCCTGTCCATTGCTCCACCATACGCAGTAGATTTTTTAAGGTTTGGTGCAGAAGGCAGTCCATGAAATCTTACGCTGATGCTGGAGTTGACATAAAGAAGGAAGAGAAGGCCGTAAAGAGCCTCATCTCCGGGTTGAAGTTCGTCAGAAAAGGCTCAGGACAGCCCATCCTGACAAACCACTACGCGAGCGTTATTGACGCTGGAGAATTTGGAATCGCAATCACAACTGACGGAGTTGGAACGAAGATAAAGGTTGCCGAGATCATGAACAACTTCAGAACGATCGGAATAGACTGCGTCGCGATGAACGTGAACGACCTTTACGCGATAAACGCCGAACCCGTCGCGATGGTGGACTACATCGCCACAAACAGGCCAGACGAGCGAGTAATGGCAGAAATCGGTGAGGGGTTGAATAAGGGCTGCGAGATGGCGAACATAACCCTTGTCGGTGGCGAGACGGCAACGCTCGACATCGTCAGTGGCTGGGATCTTTCCGGGACTGTGATAGGCTTCGTGGACAAAAACAGAATGATCACCGGAGAGGGCATAAGGCATGGTGACCTCATATTCGCCATTCCCAGCACCGGCATTCACAGCAATGGGTTGACGCTGGCGAGAAAGCTTGTGGAGGAGAACGGTCTGAGCTATCACGACAGGTTCGAAAATCACACGATCGGAGAGGAACTTCTCGTCCCCACGAGAATCTACTCAGAGGTGCTTGGTGTTGCGAGGGAACACGACATCCACGGAATGGCCCACATCACTGGAGGGGGGTTGCTCAACCTGAAGAGGCTGAAAAAGGCAAGATTTGTGATTGACAGGCCGTTGAAGCCCCACAAAATCTTTACCTTCCTTCAGGAGCTTGGAGGAATTGAGACGGACGAAATGTACAGAACTTTCAACATGGGAATGGGGTTCATGCTGATCTGCGATGAAGGCACTGCTGAGGAGCTGAGAAGGAAGCTTGATGGCGATGTTGTTGGTCATGTGGAGGAGGGAGAAGGGATATATCTGAATGAGGTGAGAGTTGACGTCTAAGACATACTTTGTTTTTCTCTCGGCAATTTTTGGATACCTCTTGGGAAGGATTGTGGAACTCGGACAGTACCAGCAGGTTTTCTCCTACATTATCACCATCTTGGTTTTCACGACCATCTTTCCTTCGATGCTTCTTTTCAGATTTGAAAGATTGAAAATTTCAAAAAAGCCGTTGATGGCTTCACTTCTCATAAATTTTGTTTTTTCACCTCTCTACGCATTTTTAATGCTGAAACTTGTTGGTGATGAGATTATGTCCCTCTCGCTCACCTCACTCCTGCTCATGCCGGTTCCGAGCATGAATGCAATGTACGTTCTGATTTCTGGAGGAGCTCTCGAGCTCTCCGTCTCTCTGATGACCCTGAATTTTTTCCTTGGGGTTATCTTGTACCCGGGATTGCTGTCTCTGATAACGGGTCTGCATGGAATACACATGGACATCTCTCAGGTAGTCAGATCACTCCTTGTTGTGATAGCCCTGCCCGTCATCCTCGGTCAGATGTTAAGAAAATTCGTAACACCGAGCAGAGGTGTGATTTCGAGGCTGACAGAAATCAGCCTCAACGCCCTTGTCTTCACAATATTCCTGTCCAAGGCAGAGTTTGTCCATCCATCAAGCTTTATCATTCAGATGCCGTACTCCGCATCCTTCATCCTGTCTGCAATTCTCCTGTCAGAAATCATCTCGAAAATCATGAAAATCCCAAAAGAGGAGCACCTCTCATATGTTTTTATCGGAGCCGGAAAGAATAATTCAACCGTTATCGCCATCCTCACCCTCTCTCTGTCTCCGATCTATGCTGTCTATGTGATGTTTCACCAGTTCATTCAGATATTTATCCTGCTGATGTATGCAAAAGCAAAGGCAGAAAAGATTATTTAATACGGATACGCTATCAGCAAACATGAAAAGACTGGCAGTAAACAGATATAAATGCGGTTACTGCGGTGCCTGCATAGCGGTGTGCAAATTCAACGCCAATGAGCTTGTTGAAACTTATCTGGAAATATATGAGGATAAATGCACACTCTGCATGGCTTGTGTTAAAACATGTCCCATGAACGCCTTAGAGGTGGTTGAATGACAGATTATGATGTCATTGTTGTTGGTGCCGGCCCTGGAGGAAGCATGGCTGCAAAAACATGTGCTGAAAAGGGGCTTGATGTTCTTCTCATTGAAAAAAGACAGGAAATTGGAGTTCCTGTTAGATGTGCTGAGGGTGTTGGAAGGAAGGAATTTGAGGAATTTGTGGAACCAGATGAAAAGTGGATAGCCAGCGAAATTGAGAATGCCGAGCTTTATTCTCCATCCGGGCACAGAGTGAAGCTCTCAGCAGATCAGGCGGGAAATGAGGTTGGATATGTGCTTGAGAGGAAGATATTTGACAGACACCTTGCCATGCTTGCAGGCAGAGCTGGAGCAGAGGTTCTAACAAAAACCTCAGCTGTATCAATGGAAAGGGAGAACGGTAGTGTTAGACTTGGAATAAGAAGCATGGGTGAATTCCAGGAGTTAACGACCAAAATTGTGATAGGTGCTGATGGTGTTGAAAGCAGAGTTGCTAAATGGGCGGGAATCGATACAACCCTCAGGCTCAATGAGATTGAAAGCTGCGTTCAGTACCTGATGACAGACATAGATTTTGATCCTACAACAACATATTTCTGGGTTGGCAGAAAATACGCTCCCGGTGGTTACATCTGGCTCTTTCCAAAGGGTGATAATTCGGCAAATGTTGGTATAGGGGTTATGCCGAGCATGGCAGACAAGCCTGCAAAATACTATCTTGACAGGTTTGTCCGGGAGAATTTTCCTGACGGAGAGATAGTGGAGGTTGTTATTGGTGGAGTTCCTGTAAAAGGAGCAATTGACACTGCAGTTGCAGATAACGTGATGCTTGTCGGTGATGCAGCAAGACACACGGATCCGATAACTGGAGGAGGAATAATTAATGCTATGAAGGCAGGATACAAGGCTGGAATTACTGCATCTGAGGCAGTTGAGAAAGGGGATTATTCTGAAAGTTTTTTGAAGAGATATGACAGAAGGTGGATGGATGATTTTGGTCAGACTCTGATAAGAAACAGAAAGCTTCAGGAGAAAATGCTCAAGCTGGATGACAGTACCTTTGACAGGCTTTTCAAAGGTATTGGAGATATGCCGATAGGAGAGATGAGTGTAAAGAGGCTTGCACTTGAACTGTTTAAAAAGGAACCAAAGCTTCTCTGGGATCTGAGAGAATTCCTTCTTTGAATTTGGCTTGTGTTTTTATTCCTTCTTCCTGAAAATTTTCTCTATCTCAACATCCCAGCTTCTTCTTGCATATTCTTTTCCAAGACTTTTCCGATAGTCGGCCTTCAGCTGCTTCTCAGCCACCTTCTCAAGAAGCTCATCCAGCTCTTCCGGCACTTTATGACCTTTAACCTTTCTTGTGCTTTCCATAGTTACAGTGTTGCTTTTGACAGAAGGCAATAAGAATGTTCCGCAAAACACACTCCGATGTGGTTTATGAACAGGATTTTACGATCTCTCAAGCTTTCCCTGAATTCTTTCCACTCCAGCAAGACCCGCGAGATTGCTCCTTGAAAAGTATTTTTCAATCTCCGAATATTAAAAAGAAAGTCCATCAAACCCTTATCCCTGTATAACCCAGAAGCAAATCAAAAGCTTCCTTCTCTCTTTTTCCACCACATCTCTCCACAATTCTGCCGTAGTAAAGTATCCTGTCCCTGAGCTCAGGATTCCTGCTCAGAAGATACCTTGTTCCATGAACTGCTGCTTCGATTACAGCATTGAACCCTCTGTTGATTGCCCGGATATCTTTCCTCAAAACCTCACCCTGAATGAACTCCAAATGAGCAAAATTCCCCTCCATTCTCGCACTGAATTTTACCCAGGCCAGGGTATTTTTTATCACAGGTGGTTCAGTGCTCTCAAACCAGCCTTCATGCAGATCCTCAAAAGCGGAGATAACAAAAACAACAGGATCATAGATAACATTGATAAAAAGCTCTCCGCTTTTTTCAAGTAGATTCCTGGTATGGTTGCTGTAAAGTCTGACCTTGATACCATCCCCAACAATAATGCCGAGCGGTGCAGTATTCAGCCATTCACCGGCTGTTATGCCTATGACCTCATTTATCCCTTCAAACAGACCATATTTTTCCATCAAATCTCCAACCCCCTGCAGAGAGCAACGAAAAGCGATGCAATAACCAAATCAGCCACACTTCCAGGATTTACCCTTATCGATAGGAGCTTCCTGTCAAATTCCTCAAATACAGCAAGGTTTCCCGTTTTAAGATACAGCTCCAGATAATCTCCTGCCATATCTCTGACCTTTTCAGCAAGCCCATAACCTTTTTTTGCGATTATTAGAGGGTCAACGAGCTCGGAAAGGAATTTCATGTACAGATGGACTGTTGCTCTGTTGATGTCCTTCTCGATCCCGATGATGTCAGAGAGCATTCTGGCTCCATCAGAAGAAAGTCTGAAGCCACTGACATACTCCCCGGCTATAAAATTCTCCTCAGGAGCAAGTTTCATCCACTCGTAGAGGTTCATTTTTCTCTCTTCAAGCATCCTCTCAACCTCATCTCTCAAATCAAGGTTTTCAGCATCCATAACTCTTGGTTTTATCACTTCAAAAGCCTTTTTGACAAATTTTGAATCTAAATGGGTTGTTGACTTTATGGCTTCATGTGCCTTCCTTACATTCCCCTGAGCATGGACAAGTGGGGTCAGGAGGAGAAAGGCACCGAAGTGAACGTTTCCGGCTTTATGTATTCTGGATGTGGTTTCAGCAAGCCTGTAAATCCCCTCTCCAATGCCCATCTCATTCCTTGCGATTTTCAGGAAGACAGGAAATGAGGATGCTGATGAGATCAGAAAGTCCTCGTACCTCAGATCGTCAAAATCATCCTCTCTGTCAACATTCCCCGGCTTTGGGTTTGCAGAGACTTCCAGAAGCATTGACAAGACTGCATTGACAGCAGTCCTCTCATACCGCTCCATCACTATCACCTTTTTAAACCCAGAAAGTCTCTTGCCATCAATGGTTAAAAAGCTTGGGCTGATAATGGATTTCATAAAAATCGAGCACACACTCTTTGCACTCCCATTTGCATACTTAGGTGCATTTATGGCTCAGGGAGGGATGATTCCTGCAGACAAAATCATCCTCATTGCCACAGCCTTCACAGGACTCAGAACTGCTGCAATGTCTCTCAACAGAATAATAGACAGGGAAATTGATGCCCTGAATCCAAGGACAGCAAACAGACATCTTCCTGCAGGTCTTATCTCTCTGAATGAAGCTTATACGGTTGCGGTTGTATCACTGATTGTCTATTTTATCTCAGCGTATCTGATAAACCATCTCGCCTTTCTCCTTTCACCGATTCCGGCTGTAACAGCGTATGTGTATCCATATCTAAAAAGATACACGGTTCTCTCTCATTATGTTCTTGGTCTGAATCTTGCTTACGCTCCCATGGGGGGGTGGATTGCGGTGACAAACTCCTTTGACATCCTTGGGAAGGATTTTTTACCATTCCTGATTGGTATCGCAGTTATTTTCTGGGTGGCTGGATTTGATATAATCTACGCAATTCAGGATTATGAATTTGATGTCACTCATGGAATACACAGCATTCCGGCAAAATTGGGGATAAAGATGGCCAAAATAGTGTCAGCAATCAATCATGTTGTGTTTTTCCTGCTCCTCTCAATTTCAATCCTTGTGATCTATCCTTCTGGGCATATTGCAGTTTTTGGATTGTTTTTGATTGGAATCATCCTTATTGCTGAACATGCAGTTGTTTGGACCTGGAGAGATGAGCGATCAATCCAGATATCTTTCTTTTATTTAAATGCTATCCTCAGCTCGGTCCTCCTTATCACAGTAATTCTCGATGTCCTTCCTTAGCTCTTTCAATTGCCTTCTCAATCTGCCTCTTATGTATGTTGGCAGCCTGATGGATCTTGCCATCTATTCCCCGTGTTGCGAAACACGGATAAATTTGCGTAAAGTAACCTGCTTTTGTTGGCGCCTCATCGATACTCATTCCTTTGAGATTCTCTGCAACAAAATACGTTGAACCACAGATTGCAGCCCTTTTTACCTTCACATCCATTATCTTCCCGTTCTCAACAACCACTTCAAATTCCGGCAGACCAAATTCAGCGAAGAATTCTGAGATATCTTCATCCTGAATGTAGGGAGTTGCACAGCAGACATCTTCCCACATCACCTTCACTCCATACTTCTCTCCAAGCTCTTTAAGCTGTGCTCTGGATCCACTTTTTGCACCCCCCGGGAGTATGATCGCCTTAACTTTTTTCCCCTCTGCCCTTCTTACAAGCTCGTGGTTAACATCGGGATGGAGAGCATAGCTCAGAATTATGTCGGCATCGAATATCTCATCCGGAAGTTCGATTTCCTCAGGTTCATCTATTATCTCGGGAAGTTCATCTGGAATGCGGTATGTAACAACCTGAAATTTTTTGGATATAAGTTCAACAGCCCTCTTTCCATATTTTTTTCTCAGAATAACGGCTACTTTCATACTTCACCCACCATTTTCAGCAGATTGTTTTTTATTTCAACAAAGGGTCTGAGATTCACAACCTTATACGGCGGGATATTCTCAAGATCTGCCCTGACAAAATCCTGACTGTAGGGGATGATCCCAAGGACTGGATGATCCACTCTCTCTATCAGTCCTTTTGCCCTGCTGTTCTCTATGTATTTGTTTACAACAACACCAACCCTCTCGATTCCTATGTCCTTTGCCAGTTTTTCAATCCTTTCAAGAGTTTCAAAGCTTCTCATTCCCGGCTCAACAACCGCAACAAGCAGATCAACTCCCTTTGCCGTTCCTCTTCCCAGATGCTCTATCCCTGCCTCCATGTCAAGCAGAAGAACATCCTTCTCCCTGAAAATGGCATGTCTCAGAATCGCTCTTAAAAATGCATTCTCAGGACAGAAACATCCATCTCCACCTTTTTCAATTGTTCCGAGAACAAGAACCCTGACACCATCCTCATTTCTTTCAGAATAATCCTCGAATATGTCATCGACCTTCGGGTTTAATTTGTACGTCCCCATGGGTCCACGAACCCTTTCATCTATAACATCTTTAAGCTCTGAAAGGGGCTTAACATGGCCCACTCCCAGAGCAGAGGGAAGGTTTATTGCTGAGTCGGCATCAATTGCCGTGACATTGTAACCGTCCCTTGCGAATAGATGAGCAAGAACTGCTGTCAGAGTGGTTTTTCCAACACCTCCCTTTCCTGAGACTGCTATTTTAACCATACAGAGAATGTTTTTCAGGAATTGATAAAAAGCTTGCTGGTTTTGAGATGATCCTTTCAATAACGCAGGAAAATGGTAAATACCCCAAACCCGATCCTTTCATGAGAATGAGACCCGGAAACCTGAAGGAGTACCTGAAAGATAGAGCCAGGAAGGAAGATGTAGGTGAGCTCAGAAGAGGCTTCGAGATAATAGGAGACATCATGATAATCGATCTGCCCGATCATCTTCTCTATCTTAAAGATGACATAGTTGAGTGGGTGAAAATGAAGCACAGACACATTAAGACCATACTGAGAAAAACCGGGGAGACAAAGGGAGAATACAGGATTGCCGAGTACGAGATTCTTTATGGGTCTGACACAGAGACAGTTGCAAGGGAGCACAGGTGCAGGTTTAGGGTTGATGTGAGAAAAGCATACTACTCCTCAAAGCTTTCAGGAGAGAGAGAAAGGATAGCAAGAAAAGTCAGGGAGGGAGAGAGGGTGCTTGTGATGTTTGCCGGAGTTGGGCCCTATGCAATTGTCATTGCAAGGCTCTCAGAGCCTTCAGAAGTTATCGGTATAGAGCTCAATCCTGAAGCCGTGAGATACTTTCAGGAGAACATCAAGCTGAACAAAGTTGAGGGAGTTGTCAAGGCCATTCAGGGAGACGTGAGGCAGGAGGTTCCAAAGCTTGATGGGAAGTTTGACAGAGTGGTGATGCCAGCCCCATACAATGCAGATGAGTTCCTCCATTTAGCACTTCTGAAAACTAAAAGCCGTGGATACATCCACTTCTACACATTCGCAGGTGAAGAAGAGGTCGAAGACAGAAAAAGATGGATACTTCATGAAATTGAGAAAAGAGGATTTTCAGGCTTCGTTGAAAGCTTTAGAGAATGTGGTAATTTTGCTCCCCGTGTTAACAGATACGTTTTTGACATATTCATTTCAGAAGTTCCCTTATAATTGCAAGACTTGATTCTCTTGCAATGCTGGATATGCTTCCCCCTCCCAGAACCACAACGAGCTTTTCATCGCAGTATTTTCTGGCTGTTTCCTTTATTATTCTGGCATGCTCAATGTAATCCCTTACCGTAAGGCCGATATCCCCGTAATCTCCCTGATGGGTGTCATGGCCAAAGTACCAGATCACGATATCGGGATTGAAATTCTCCACATACCTCTCAAAATCCCTGACAGCACGGTTGTAGTTTGCCGTGAAGTAGCTCACATCCACCTTCAGCCCATCCCTGCTCTCATAGCTTGTCGGACAGATGCAGTAGTGAAGAAAATTCGGGTCGTTCTTTACAAGCTCTCTCGTACCATCCCCGTGGTGTGCATCTGTGTCAATCACAGCGACCCTCACATTCTCATGTTTATTTCTGAGATTTCTTGTGCCGATGACAACATCATTGAAACAGCAGTACCCCCAGAAGTAGTCTCTGCCTGAATGGTGTCCTCCGGCTCCAATGTAGACAAAGGCATTCCTTAATTCCCCAGAATAAACCATTTCCATCGCCTTCACAACACCTCCAGCAGATCTCCAGGCTGTTGAGCAGAACGAGTCAAGTATCACGCCTTCCAGCAGATCCCTTGTATGAACCTGAAGCACAAGTTCCTCACCAACTTCGGGGCTTTCAATCAGCCTGAAATTCTCATTGCCCTGAAATTCTCCGAATGCCTCTGGAAAATCTCTCAATCTTGTTCCTATTGTCAGATAACTTCTTCTGCTGAAACTCTCGTGATAAAAGACCCCTGTAATGCTCATACCCTTAAGGTGATTTTATCATTAATAACTTTTTACAATCCTAAACGAACCACTGCGCTATAAATACTGAAAAGATACCGGTAAGGAATATCCCGTCAAAAGTCCCGGCACCTCCAATGCTCACAACTCCGGCCCCTATTTTTTCCAGATCCTTCAGGTGGAGTATATCCGCTCCAAAAAGGGCTCCAAGAACTCCGGCAGTGAATGCAATTTTTGGAATTTCCATGGCCGGTGCTGAAAAGAGAGATACAGCAATGTAGGAGAAGAGAGCTGAGGCCAGAGGCGGGATAAGCATAGGAACTGCAATCCCAACCCCGGGAACGGGTTTTGCGGAGAGAAATGTCACAATAGATGTGAGGATGAATGCAAGAACAAAGGCATCGCCTGTGACTGACAGCAAAATTTTCAGCGATATCAGAACTGGAATGATACAGCCTCCCAGGTTCACGGCAACCACAATTCTGGACTTTCTCCTGACTGTGTATATCAGGCCAAAAAAAGAATACCTCCTCTCAACCATCTGCCCCTCCTTTTCAAACACGGGTATGTTTATGAAGGACCCTATGATAACCAGAAAGAGGATCACAATCCCGTCCTCAACAGAGAGGCCGAGGACATGGGATATCGCAGATGATGCACCAAAAACAAAGAGAATTGCAAAAAATGGCAGGAGAATTAAGAAAATGAAAAGTGGCAGGAGAAGCGGTGGAAAGAAGTAATCTCTCATTACACTCTCTTCCTGTCCACAACCACGTAATCACTCACAGATCTCACACTCTCGAATGGGAGTATGTAATATCCCTCCTCCTTTCTCAGCCCCTCAATCTCATTTTTGGGTCTAACAACAACATCCACCAAACTTCCAGTCTTGTAGTCGAAGGTTATTGAGTGCACAACCCCAACAATCGTTCCGTCAGAGAGCAGGACAGTTTTGTTGAGCATTTCCCTCACAAAAACCATCATCACCACCTGTTAAAAAATGAGTGAAGGCTGGTATAAAATTTTCGCTATCCGTATCCAAGAAGGGCCTTCTGAGCACTTCTTGCCTCCCTCGCCTTCTCCTCAAATTTCTCGTAGAATGAGATCATTGTCTCTGTTATGCTTGGCTTTATCTTTCTTATGGCCTGAAGGAAGTGCTTCATCTCAATCCTCTCGGTCTGCATGTCCTCTCTCAGTGCAAGCATCACAGCTTCCCTGCAGACTGCCTCAATGTCAGCCCCAACGTAGCCTTCAGTTATTTCCGCAAGCTCATCCAAGTCTACATCCTCTGCAAGAGGCATGTCCTTGACATGAATTCTGAAGATCGCTATTCTGCTCTGCTTGTCAGGTGGCCTCACATACACAAGCCTGTCAAATCTTCCTGGTCTGAGAAGTGCAGGATCCAGAATGTCGGGTCTGTTTGTTGCTCCGATAACAACAACACCATCAAGCTCTTCCAGGCCATCCATCTCTGTGAGAATCTGATTGACCACTCTCTCAACAGCCCTGCTGCCCTCGTCTATTCCCCTCATCTGGGCGATGGCATCAATCTCGTCAAAGAATATTATGCACGGTGCCACCTGCCTTGCCTTTCTGAATATCTTTCTAACAGCCTTCTCGCTCTCTCCAAGCCACTTTGAAAGTAGCTCACTTCCCTTAACACTTATGAAGTTTGCCTCACTTTCATTGGCAACAGCCTTTGCAATGAGTGTTTTTCCTGTGCCTGGAGGACCGTAAAGCAGAACACCCTTTGGTGGTTTTATCCCGAATTTCTTGAACTTCTCCGGATATTTCAGCGGCCACTCAACTGCCTCGATTATCTCTCTCTTGACATCATCAAGTCCGCCAACATCATGCCATGTCACCTTTGGTATCTCAACAAACACCTCTCTCATTGCAGATGGCTCAATTTCCTTGAGTGACTCTCTGAAATCATCAAATCTTACCTTGAGATTCTCAAGAACCTCAGGAGGAATCTCGTCCTCTGTGATATCAATTTCGGGCAGAATTCTCCTTAAAGCTTTCATTGCAGATTCCTTGCATAACGCTTCGATGTCAGCTCCAACAAATCCATGAGTCTGATCTGCCAGATATCTTAACATTTCCTTGACTATCTCCCTTTCAAGCTCCTCTCTCAGATCATCCGGCAAAAGCTTTTCCAAGGTTCTCTTTATCTCATCTCTAACCTCGCTTTCCTTCACGTCCTCTATGAAGAACTCAATATCCCTGTACCTTGAATCTCCGTTTTCCTTTAAAGTTTCCATGAGGTTTTCCAAGGCTGGAATGACAAAGTCAAGAGAATAATCGGGCTCGAGAGGCATGTTTCTCGTGTGAATCTGCAAAATTTCAAATCTTCCTTCTCTGTCAGGCACACCTATCTCAATTTCCCTGTCAAATCTTCCTGGTCTTCTCAGAGCCGGATCAACAGCCTCAATCCTGTTTGTTGCTCCAATTACTATAACCTGTCCCCTCTCCTCAAGCCCGTCCATCAGTGTCAGCAGCTGGGCAACAACTCTCCTTTCAACCTCTCCAGTTACCTCATCTCTTCTTGGTGCGATTGCATCAATTTCGTCAATGAATATTATGCTTGGAGAGTTTTCCTTTGCTTCTTCAAATATCTCTCTCAGTCTCTGCTCACTCTCTCCGTAAAACTTGCTCATTATCTCAGGACCATTTATGGTGTAAAAGCTCGCACCAATCTCATTGGCAACAGCCTTTGCAATGAGTGTTTTTCCTGTGCCTGGAGGACCGTGAAGCAGGACTCCTTTTGGTGGATCAATTCCCAGCTTCTGGAAAAGCTCGGGATAGCGGAGAGGTATTTCTATAACTTCCCTGACCTTCTGAAGCTCCTTCTTGAGTCCCCCAATATCCTCATAAGTCACTCCAGACTTTCCAAACCTCTCAAATCCCTTTACAGGCTTATCTCTCAGGACTATCTTTGTTATCTCGTCTATTATCACAGCACCTTTTGGCTCGGTTTTGACAATTGCAAGTAAAACTGCCTGCTGGGGCTGTCTTCCGAAGGTGAATGCTGTTCCGAGAACCGGGATGATATCTCCCTCTGTGACAGGTCTCTTCAGAAACTGATGCTTGAGATAGCTCTCCACATCCCCGCCGATTATCCTGAAATCCAGTTTTTTCAGAGGGGCAAAAATCACCTGCTTGGCAACCCTGTACTCAGCCTTTCTTATCTTAACATTCTCTCCTATGTTAACTCCTGCATTATCTCTGATGAATCTGTCAATCCTTACTATGCCCTTCCCCCAGTCTCTCTTTGGTGCTCTCCAGACCTTTGCAACAGTTTTTCTTCTGCCTTCTATCTCAATTATATCCCCGGGTGAGATATTGAGTCTGAACATGGTTTCAGGATCAAGTCTGGCTATACCCCTCCCGGAGTCGCTTGGATAAGCCTGATTGACCTTCAGAGTGATTTCCTCCATAGTATTAATTAAGTCAAAGTGAACATAAAAAGCGTTGTGGTGGTATGATGAGGTTAGCAATATTTGACTGCTTTTCAGGTGCAAGCGGAAACATGATTGTTGGCTCACTTCTTGGCATCGCTCTAAATGAGCAGGATTTGAGAGATGTGGTGGAAAAGCTTCACCTCAACGTTGATTTTGAAATAAGAAAGGTGAAAAGAGCCGGTATAGTGGCAAATATGATTGATGTGAGAGAAGAGAGCGGTGAAAGAAGGTTTAAGGAGGTTATTGATATAATAGAAAGATCAGAAATTGATCATCATGTGAGAAAAGAGAGTAAAGAGGTTTTCAGAAAGCTGGCTGAAGCTGAAGGGAGGGTTCATGGAAGAAGCTATGAAGATGCAGTTTTTCACGAAGTTGGAAGTGATGATGCCGTTTTTGATATAGTCTGCTCTGTTACAGGAATTATCAGACTCAGAGAAAAGGGATACAGAATTTTCACCACCCCCATGGCAACAGGAAGAGGGTTTGCTGAGGGCTCTCATGGAAAAATTCCTGTCCCAGCTCCAGCCGTTCTTGAAATTGCAAAAAAAAGCAGGATAAAGCTAATTTTTTCAGGTGATGGAGAGCTTTTGACACCAACAGCAGCGGCAATTTTTGCCCATTTCTCAGAAGGAGAGCCATCATATCCAGTATCAATCCATGAAATCAGCTACGGTGCGGGAAAGAGAAATAAGAGCGAACCAAATCTGCTAAGGCTGATTCTTGCCACATCCACTGTTCATGATGAAATTGTGATGATCGAGACAAACATAGATGACATGAGTCCTGAGGATTTGGCCTATGCTGTTGAAAAGCTAAGCAGTATCTGCCATGATGTGTCAGTTATTCCCACTACAGGAAAAAAAGGCAGATCAGGATGGATTATGAAAGCTTTGACAGATTTCGAGAGAGCTGAAGAGGTTTCAGAGGAGATATTCAAAAACACAACCTCCATTGGTGTAAGGGTGATTCCTGTATATCACAGGGTGAAGGCTGAAAGAAAGGGAGTTGTAAAAGAGGTGAGAATTGGTGGCAAAACATTTAATGTAAGGTTTAAAATCTCTGATTACACATCAAAGCCTGAATTTGATGATCTGAGGAGGATAGCTGAAGAGATGGATATGCCAATTGGCAGGGTGAGAAAAATTGTAGAGGAGAGTCTGGATGAGGCTGGAGACAGGGAGTAAGTGCATAGATGAGCTTCTTGGAGGAGGGATTGAGACAGGAACTGTAACGCAGATTTATGGAGAGAGCGGAACAGGCAAAACCTCATTCTGCCTTCTCTTTTCATACACAACGGCAAAAAATGGAAAGGTGGCATTCATTGACACTGAAGGCCTTTCAGGCGAAAGAATAGATCAGATTTTTCAGGATAAAAACGTTCTGAAGAACGTTTTTATCTACGAGGTTTTCGATTTCAGACAGCAGAGTACAGCAATAAAGGAGGTTTCAGGACTGATAAAAAGAGAAAACATCAGGGCTGTGATCCTGGACTCTCTCACAGCCTTATACAGAAGTGAGCTCGAAGATGAGAGCAAGCAGCTCAGATTCAAGAGAGAGCTGACCTCGCAGCTCACATTCCTTTTGGGACTTGCGAGAAAGCATGACATTGCCGTTGTATTCACAAATCAGATGTTCACAGACATAAACACCGGAGAGGTGAAGCCATTGGGGGGACCGAGCATAGATCACCTCTCAAAGACCATAGTAAAGTTCGAGAAATCTGGTAAAAAAAGAACTGCCAGACTTGTAAAGCACAGATCAAAGCCTGAAGGCATTGAGTGCAGATTTGAAATAACAGATCGTGGAATTGAACCGTAGAAAAATTTATAAATTTTTAGGTTACCCGAAATTTATGCATTGCCATGCACACAGCCATGACCTCAGATTTGACGTGGTCCTTGTGGGTAATCCGAATGTTGGAAAAAGTGTGATATTTCACAGACTTACCGGAAAATATGCAGATGTTTCAAACTATCCCGGAACAACTGTCGACATTCTTACAGGGAAGATAAAGGGCACAGATCTCAAACTTGCAGATCTGCCAGGGATGTACTCATTTTTCTCCATTACAGAAGAGGAGAAAGTTGCAAGAGAGATACTGCTTTTCTCAAATCCGAAGGTTGTTGTCAATATTGTCGATGCCAAAAATCTCGAAAGAGGTTTAACCTTAACTTTTCAGCTTTTCGATTGCGGTTTTAATATGATTCTCGTTCTAAATGCAGTTGATGAGGCTGAAAAGCTTGGAATAAAAATAAATGAGAAAGAGCTTGAGAAAGAGCTTGGAATTCCAGTTATAAAAACTGTAGCGGTAAAAGGGGAAGGAATAAAGGAACTTGTTGATAAAATAAAGGAAGTTTCAGTCTTTCCGGTACACACACCGAAACTCAGATTCTCGGAAGAAACTGAGAAAGCTGTGAGAGAAGTTACAGATATGATCGAGAATGATCTCCCAATAAACAAAAGAATAATGGCGATACTTGCCCTAACAGGAGATGAGGAGATTTTGAAAACATACAATATTGATAAAGAACTAATTGAGAGGTACAGACTGAGATTCGGTGTGTCACCAGCCTACAGATTCGCTCTTGAATACCAGAGAATGGCAGAAGAACTCGTGAAAAGAACTGTAAGAGTCGAAAGAAAAGAAAGAAGTTTGTACGACTGGATAAACAATCTAACCCTAAACCCAATAACCGCCATTCCCATGTCACTAATCGCTCTGTATTTTCTTTATCTTCTTGCAGGAGTTGTTGGAGCGCAGATCATGGTGGATTACATAGAAGAGCAGTTTGAGAGCATTATCAACACAAATCTCAATTCTTGGTTGGAACAGAACGTACCATATTACTGGGTGAGAGAGCTTTTTGGGGGTGAATACGGTATTATCACCCTGGGGCTGAGATACGCAATTGCAATAATATTCCCAATTGTTACCATGTTCTTTTTGGCTTTCGCAATTCTCGAAGATAGTGGATTTTTACCCAGAATGGCCATGTTGCTTGATAAACTTTTCAAAAAATTTGGATTGAGCGGAAGATCTGTAATACCACTTGTACTTGGACTTGGATGCGGAACAATGGCGGTAATTGTTACAAGGGTTCTGGAGTCGAGAAGGGAAAGGATGATTGCCACACTGATGCTTGCAGTGGCCATTCCATGCTCTGCTCAGCTGGGAATAATGCTTGGGATAGCCCCTGATTTTAAGGCTCTGACAGTCTGGGCGGCAAGTGTTTTTTCAGTTTTAATGGTCATAGGGGTGCTTGCAGGGAAGTACATGCCAGGTCAGGAGCCGGTTTTTTACATGGAAATCCCCAGCCTAAGACTTCCATCCATTTCCAACATCCTTATGAAAACAGTCTCAAGACTTGAATGGTACTTCAGGGAAGTCATACCAATTTTCATTGCCATAAGCCTTGCCATATGGGCTGGAAGAATTACCGGGATTTTTGATGTAATTGTCTCAGCTCTCGCAGTTCCATCATCACTGCTCGGACTTCCAGAAAAGATGGGTGAAGTCTTTCTTTACGGATTTTTCAGAAGAGATTATGGAACTGCAGGACTGTATGATCTTGTAAGCCAGGGAATTCTTGACTACAAGCAGACACTTATCTCAATGGTTGTTCTCACACTCTTTGTTCCATGCATTGCCCAGTTTTCAATGATGACAAAGGAGAGAGGTTTGAGGTTTGCAGCAGTAACTGTTTTAACAGCGATACTCATAGCATTTTCAGCTGGAATGCTGCTCAAAACAATTCTGGGGTGGATATCATGAAGGAAGAACATGAAAACGCATTAAAAGAAATGTATATGGAAAAAATTGAGGGATATGAGTGTGAAGCTGGAACAGACGGGGAGATCATGAAAGAGCTTCATGAACTTGGCTATGTTGATGATAAGGGGAATTTAACTGAGATTGGTATTGAGAGGGCAAGGAAGATAATAAGGCTTCACAGGCTTGCTGAGAGGTTGCTCCATGACGTTCTGAGTGCAAGTGAGGGAGAGGTTGAGAGCTCTGCATGCAAGTTTGAGCACTTCATAAGTGAGGAGGTTGAGCAGGCGATTTGCACATTGCTTGGACATCCCGATGTCTGTCCTCACGGAAGAGAGATACCTCCTGGAGAATGCTGCATAAAAGGTCAGGAGGAGGTTAAAAGTATAGTTCTCAGACTCTCAGATCTATCCCCAGGAGAGGAGGCTGAGATAAGATATCTCTCTGGAGATGATGAGATCATAAAAAAGATAATCGCCCTTGGAATTCTGCCAGGAAAGAGAATAAAGGTTATCAGGGTTTTTCCAGCACATTTAATTCAGATTGACAACACTCAGATAGCAATAGATGAAAAGATGGCAGACTGTGTTCATGTAATGAGGATATGAGAGGAAGGCATTCAAAAATTGAAGTGAGAAACGGTACCCTTGTTAAGAAATTCTATCCTCAGTTCAGGTACAACTTCTGGAAGGAGCTGAAATTCCTCAGCACACTTCAGCCATTCTCCTTTGTTCCAAGACTGTACGGCTCGGATCCATTCAGACTTGAAATAAATATGGAGTACATCAGGGGGGTGAACATAGGAGATGTTATCTCGAGCATTGGCTCAGAAGAGCTCGTGGAGATAATGGATGCATGCAGAACTCTTGACAGGCTCAGCATACAGAAGGAGGAAATGAATCATCCGGACAGACACATCATAATTGGAAACAGAATTGTCCTTGTTGACTTTGAAAGAGGAGTTATCAGGGACAGACCTTCAAATCTGACCCAGTTTCTGACGTATCTGAACTTCAAAAGGAAAATAATGCCGAAGGATGATCTGATATCTATGATGAAATCCTACAAGAGGAATTTCAGTGAAAGAGCCTACATCCAGATCAGAGACGAGGTCCTGAGAAGGATTGACTGAATCTCAAAAAGATATATATCCTTCCTTCAACACCTTCTATCGGGTGATCGCATGACAACCGAGGAAAATCTGAAAAACGCATTCTCTGGTGAGAGTCAGGCCAGCATCAGGTACAGAGTTTTTGCCGAAATTGCAAAGGAGAAGGGATTGAAAAATCTTGCAAGAGTATTTGAGGCATTCTCATACTCTGAATTCATTCATGCAAAGAACCACCTGAAAAACATCAGGGGAGGAGAGCTGGATGATCCGATTGCGGCACTTGATGAGGCGATAAAGGGTGAAACCTACGAGGTTGAGGAGATGTATCCCAAGTTCTATGAAGAGGCGATAGCTGAAAAGAAAAAGAAGGCAGCAACCTCTTTCAGATGGGCCATGGAAGCGGAAAAGGAGCATGCAGAGATATACAGGCAGCTTAGAGTTCTTGTTGAGAGCGGAAGGGATAAGGCATTTGATCAGAAGATATACGTCTGTCCAACATGCGGGTACATATTTGTTGGCGAAGCTCCTGAAGTCTGCCCCCTCTGCTCTGTTTCAAGAGAGACGTTCAGGGTTTTTTGATTTAAAATCTAACAACTGGCCCGATTTTATCAATTTTTCAAAGCAGAGAGGTGTGATGAAGATCAGAAATAACTGGCCGAAGTTGCTCAGATAAGCTGAAAGAGGTGAAAAAGAAGTTTCAGATCTCTGAATTTTTCATGACGAACCAACAGAAAAGGATAGTCGGGGGAATCAACAGGAACTGGCAGAAGGGTGAGAAAAAAGCAGAAAATCTTACTTGTACAATCTGTTATGGGAGTTTAACATTGAACGGAGCCTACAAAAAAACCAGATTACGGAGTTATTCATCAACTTAAAAAACAGTTAATAGATGTGCCAAACGTTATTTAAGATCTTTCCTGAAAACAACCTTCATGCCGCTAAGAATAATTCTTCTCTCATTTTCATCAAGTTCTTCAAGGAGTTCATGCAGCTCTTCAATTTCGCCGTACTCTTCAATCTCAGCCAGCCTTATCATTGCAGGCGGATTGCTGGATTTAGAAATAACTGAAAAAACTTTCTCAACAATTTCCGGGTCTATGTTCAGCTCTTCCACGATCCACCTGAGCCATTCAACCCTTGCCCTTTTCGATGCCACATCAACAATCTCCTCCTCAATCTCAAGGAGTACCTTGCCAAGGATGAAGTAAAGCTCAAGAATCTCCTCCTTGTCCCACTTCTTTATGTGAGAGAGTATTGTATCGTCTATTCTTTTCTGAATATCCCTCATTCTGTAGACTATGTACATGAGATCCTCAATGCCCTTACTGAATCTGTACTCCTCCCCCCTCCTTATCTCAGAGATCCATGCCTGCCTGAGGGTTTCATTGATTGTCCTCATATCAAGCTGGAGAAACTCCTTCCTGGTTCTGAACATCTCCTCTATCTCAAATCTTGTTGGCAGAACTATATCGTTTATCAGGCTCGATATTTCAACAAGCCTCGTGAATAGGATGTAGAACACCGGATTGAATATGTTTCCGGTTATCTTCAGCTTTACCGCCCTTTTAACAAATTCCTCATCGAATATTGCTCTTATATCATCCTCAAACCCCATAAACATCCCTTAGCTTTGCCAGCTCATCTCTCTGTTCAATGTAAAGCCTTTTCATACCCCTCAGCCATTCATAGTGTTCGTCCATCCACTCGTTCCTCATAACAGCACCCTCCTCAACCACGTTGAGATCGATGTCAAGCCTCGATCTGCAGATGGGACATCTCAGCACACCATTCTCCTGCCTGAAAATCTCGGAGAGGCATACAGGGCACTGATAGTCAAATCTCACTCTCTTCCCCTTTTCAATCACCTCTGCAATCAGGTCAAGCTTTTCAACATTTCCCTTTTTCAGAACCTCTCCGGGCAGGGCAGCATTTATCCCAACAACAGCCAATGGCTCAATTCCGAGAACCCTCAGGAATATGTTGTATGTGTTGGATGCCCACCCTCTCAGATCCTCAAATCCATAAAGATAGACAACCGCTCCCTTTTTACTTCTGAAATCTCTCAAATACGGCAGAGCCATGAACATTCTGTCAAGAAACATCTTTATCTTCCCTGTTAGATCCAGCCAGTAAACCGGGGCTATTAAAAGCACAGCATCAGCATCTTCAATCCTCTCAAAAACCATCTCAACATCATCCTCAATCATGCATTTCTGACCAAAAAGACATGCGTAGCATGCCTTGCAGGGTTCAATGCTGAGATCTGCCATGTTCAGAATGTCCAGTTCAGCTTCAAGCTTTTTTGCAATGTATCTCGCACTCAAGAGACTGTTACCCTTTCTTTTAGTTCCAGTTATCGTCAAAATTTTCATGTGAAGCAGAGAGTTCTCAAAAATTTAAGCATTTCTATTCTCCATAGAAGTCATCGTATTCGTCATAGTCAATGTCATCAAACTCGTCCTCGAGTTCCTCCTCACCCTCTGAGAAATCTTTCTCCAGATCTTCCGGATTGAATTCCTCGTTTGTGTCAAGGAGGATAAACCTCCCCTCCTCATAGAGGAGCACAGAACCGCAGAGCTCACACTGCACCTCAACGCCTTCATAGAGATCCTTTATGACTATCTCTTCCCCGCACGAAGGGCAGACTATGAACTTCATTACCTCTCCTCCAAGAACAGATAGATTTAAATCTTTCGATGAGATCGGGCAGTCTGAAACCCAATCATCTATCCGGTTCTGAAGCTCTCTTTTTTGTATGCCAGATGATTTTTCTGTCAGATGAATGCTCCCAGAACAATTCCCCTATCAAAATCAGATCACACATTTCCTGAACAGCAATTCCATAAAGCAAAGCATGAATCCCTGAAATTGGAAATCCAAAAAAATGTTAAAAACTGATTCAGATCAGATCAAGAACAATAACATCCCCATTCCGAACCTGATCCTCAGTGACAGTCAGTGTCTTGCTTATTCCACCGCTTTCAACTGTGTACTCGGAAACCGGTTTCACAGGATAGTCTGTGTTCTGTGCGTAGGGCAGCACGAGCTGGTACTCTCCATTAACAACCCTGACTTTCTGGATGTACTCAAACGTCCTTCCCTGATTTGTTTTGACTGTTACCTTCGCTGTTACCTCCTCCCCATTTGCCTTGCCTTTAACCACCACTCCCCTGACGTACTCAAATATCTTCACGTATCCGGTGGAGGTTACATCAACCTTTCCGTAGCCAAGTTTTTCAGCATACATGGAATTGTATATATTCCGGTACATGAACTCCTGAAAGCCAGAATACGTATTTCTGCTCGATTCGCTCTCATAGACCATTCTGTAATGCCTGAGCCCGCTACCATCAAATATGTGGAATTTTGCCTCCATTGTTTTGTAGTAATTAACACTCGGGATGTTTACAGTGGACAGCTGCCTTGCTCCTGGGGGTAATCTGCCTGACAGAGAGAGTCCAATGTTACCATTTGGATCTATGTATGCAATTCCTGTACCAATGAAATACATCTGCCCTGCTTTTTCAAGGCTTCCTTCAGCCCACACTGCCATTGCATAGAACTTTCCTGTTGCCATCTCAACGTCACTTACAACATATCTCACATCAAAGAAATCTGCAATTCTGTTTGCGTAACTCTCGTTGAATGTCGTGAAGAATGGTGCTGCTCCGGGTACATCATTGTATTTGTTTCCTATACCCTGCTGAAATGGATTTGCCACAGGAATGCGGTGGGCTATTGCTGTTATCCAATGGCCATAATCCCACCAGCTGATTATGCTGTAAACTCCCTCCGGGTAGTAGGGGTACCTCTCCCTTGGATTTTCAGGAGGCAGGTAGAGCTGATAGTAAAATTCATCGTACATCTCCTTTCCAGGAGTGTTTTCATTCATCCATACCAGTGCATTGTACCACTGCCTGTTTATACCTCCTGCTGAATGCTTGGAATAGAAGTCTGCCTGTGAAAAAGTAGGATAGATGAGGATGAACAACAACAGGACTCCTGCAACAAGACCTTTCACACCTATCTTCTTCATCGCTTTCCTGTCATTTTTTACTGCGGCAGATATGTAGTCATAAAATTTCAACTTCTCAAGAATCTCGCTGACCAATGCTGAGGCAAAAACTGCAGAAACAACTCCGAAGTAGTATGCAAATCTGTTCTGTCCTGCAAGAGCAATGAACATGGCAAAACCCCATATCAGGATAAACAGCAATCTCTCATCTCTTGTTTTTATCAGCCTGTAAAGGTAGTAGAGCATTCCCGGAACCGCAAAAAAGAACGTTATGCTGAAATTCTGCCATGCAGGGCTCAAGCTGAACTTTCCGCCAAGGGAGAAGAAGGGCTGGACTTCGGCAATGGTTAATGCACCTCCTTTTGGCTGAACCACTCTGAACACATACTGCAGGTTTCTGGCAAAGTCCGGAGCAAGCACGAACACAGCAACTGCAACTATGGCAGATATTGTCAGTATAACTGCCGGAAATGCGTATTTTCTGTTAACACCAAGTTTGTCAAATGTGCCCTTTTCCACATACCTCTCTATTATGTAAAAAGAAATTATTAGCATCGCTGAACTTAATAACACGAGAAGCTGGAAGGGTGAGTATCTGTTTGTGTTAAATTCCGGATATCTGAACGCAAATGGAAGATATATCAGTGCAGCGACCAGAAATGCTATTACTGAAACAAACGTGAGGTTCTTTGTATCTGCTTCAATCAGATCTTTCAGCATAAATGCAAGGAATGCGAACACGAGTATGAGCAGGGCTGAGATAAATCCAGGGGACCATGCCAGCAGGTAGAGTCCAATGGAGGCTCCTGCGAGGATAGAGTAGATTAGCTGACTCCTATCTCTCAGGTTCACCCCGTATTCTTTCCCCTTCCACCTGGTGTATGCCATTATGAACGTGCCGAGAGCAGAAATCTGCCAGAATACCTCCCATATGTGGTGGTCGTTGAAGCTCAGAACACTCCTTGCCATGAGCTGGCCGGGAATTAGAACGACGATGAATGCTGAGATGACTCCTGCCCTCTTTCCAAATACTTCTTTCGTCAGGATGTATGTGGGTATTGCGAGCAGAGCTCCTCCGAATGCAGGGACGAAGGCGATCACGGTCCTTATTTCCGCAGGAGTCGTGGCTCCGGCTAACATCGATACCAAGACTCCAAGGTACACCAAAAATGGCCCGAAATGCGTGTACGTGCCGTATGGATAGTGGGTGAACGCGTCGAACCATATTCTGCTCGGAAAGTTGTGGATCGCCGAATCAATCAGCCTGAAGTAGTACCACGGGTCGTTCCCGCTCAGCCTTGCACCCTCCATCCAAGGAACAAACACGAGATTCCACGGGTTCACGATTCTCAGGTAAAGGCCAAGAACTATTGCGATGAGGACAAAGGGAATGTGCCAATATCTTTCCACCTTTTCTTTCATTGGCAGAGATAAGGTGAGTGAGATAAAAATTTTTTCATACGCCCCGTTTGCTGCCCCTTGGTCAGCAGTCTGATAATGTGCTTGGGAAACGTAAGAGCGGAATTAACGCAGAATGTGAAAGGATCGTCTGTGGCACTCAGGGACACCTTTAAAAATGTGGGGTCTTATTTAGCACGGAGACTCTGTCCAAAGTGTTATAAATCCCCCTTGATAGGTGTGTTTAAATGGTTAAGAAGGTTGGCATATTCATCTCAACACCTGCACAGTTCCACTTTTATAAGAACATAATCGATGGTCTCGAAAGGAAAGGTGTGGAGGTCAGGGTTCTCGTTAGAGATTACGGGGAAACGCTTGAGATCTTGGACAGGTATGACGGCTATGTCTTCTCAAAGGTTCGCTCCAACTGGGACAGGATCTACAAGCTTCCCGCTGACGTGCTCCGGGCGAGAAGATATTTGTCTGACTTTAAACCCGATCTGGTAACCGGGTTTGAAATTTACGCTCCGTACACAGCAAAACTGCTCGGCTCGAGGAGCTTTGTGTTTTACGATTCGGAACCGAGGGTTAACAGGCTGCTGAGCATTCAGATCAGGGCGTATCTTCCCATTGTGGATGCTATACTGACCCCGTATGCTTTTCGGGACAATCTCGGGCACAAACACCTCAGGGTGAGATCATTCAAAGAGTTGGCATACCTGCACCCCAAGTATTTTGTCCCAGATGCAGATGTTTTGGATGAGCTTGGTGTTGAAGAGGGGGAGTTTGCTGTTGTCAGATTCAATGCGTTCGACGCCGCTCATGATGTTGGGGTCAGCGGATTTGGCCTGGAGGACAAGTTACGTCTCGTAAAGAGACTTGAAAGATATGTGGATGTTTTTGTTTCTTACGAGGGGAGCAATGTTCCACCGGAATTGCGAGAATATCTGCTTAAAACTAACAAAAGCAAGATCCACAGCGTGCTGTACTTCGCAAAGCTGCTTGTAACCGACACACAGACTATGGCCACAGAGGCGGCAATTCTGGGGACTCCTACAGTGAGATGCAATAAATTTGTTGGTGAAAAAGACATGGGTAATTTTGTCGAGTTGGAAAAGAACTTTGGTCTGTTACTCAATGTAAAAAATCCCAAAAAAGCCATTGAGCTTGCTGAGGAAATTGCACAGTCAAATAAAGTAAAACAGAGCTGGATGAATAAACGAAAGTCCTTGTTTGCCGAATGTATCGATATAACAGAGTTTATGGTGTGGTTCATTGAGGAATATCCTGATAGTTTAGATGAATTTTCCCGGGATGATGCAGTGCAGTACCGTTTCAGGTGATCGTGGATGAAAGTAATGTCTGTCGTCGGTGCGAGGCCAAACTTCATAAAGCTGGCACCGCTCTCCAAGGAAGTCAGGAAGAAATTTGACGAGGTGGTCGCGCACACCGGGCAGCATTACGATTACGAGATGGACAGACTCTTTTTCGAGCAGCTCGGATTGCCGGATCCCGACTACCACCTCGGCGTTGGCTCAGGAACTCACGGCCACCAGACTGGAGAGATGCTCAAAAAGATAGAGGAAGTTTTAATCAGTGAAAAACCGGACTTGGCCATAGTTTTTGGGGATACAAACTCCACTCTTGCTGGAGCACTTGCAGCGGTGAAGCTTCACATTCCAGTTGCGCACGTCGAAGCGGGTTTGAGATCCTACGATAAACGCATGCCAGAGGAAATAAACAGGATTTTGACCGATCACTGCTCAGATTTGCTGTTTTGTCCCACTGAAAGAGCTGTGGACAATCTGAAGAGGGAAGGCATTACTGAGGGTGTGTACCTAACTGGAGATGTCATGGTTGATGCAATCAGTCAGAATATAAAAATTGCGGAAGAAACATCGGATATACTTAGAGAGCTCGGCATCAAGCCAAAAGACTATTTTTTAGCGACGGTTCACAGAGCCGAGAATACGGACACTTTCAATAGATTAAAAAATATAGTCGACGCTTTCTGCGAAATTGAAAATTTAATTTTTCCCTGCCATCCGAGAACGGAAAAGTTTTTGAGGAGGTACGGGTTATGGGATAGATTACGTAAAGACGTCGGAATTATAAAGCCAGTAGGTTACTTAGACATGCTTGTTCTTGAGAAGAATGCCAAGAAAATCATAACGGATTCTGGCGGAGTTCAGAAAGAGGCTTACATATTCAAGGTTCCGTGTGTGACGCTTAGAGAAACTACTGAATGGATTGAGACTGTAGAAGACGGTTGGAATGTGCTCGTGGGAGCGGATAAGGAGAAGATACTCAAAGCTGTTCGTGAATTCGAGCCTAACAAAGATAGTTATGGTCATAGGTTTGGAGATGGAAGAGCGAGCGAGAAAATTGCGGTCATTGTTGAGGGGTACTTGGGAGGGGGGCCATGAGGGTATGCATGCTAACAACAACCCACGGACCCCTTGATGTTAGGATATTTTACAAGGAAAGTAAAAGTCTATCAAAATTCTGCGAAGTTGTTATAGTCGCTCCAGACGAGAAAGCGTGGGAGAAAGCTGTGGGCAACGTGAAAATAATTGCTGTTAAAAAACCGGAAAACAAGCTTCTGCATTTTATTACGCTCTGGAGAGTTTTAAAAGAGGGGTTGAAGCAGGATTGCGAGGTTTATCACTGCCATGAGCCGGATTCGCTTATGATTGGTGTGATTCTCAAGCTATTGAAAAGAAATAAGGTAAAATTAGTATACGACGCTCACGAGCACTGGCCAAGCGAAATCGCCTACGGCTGGTTTAAAATTAGGAACAAAATTCTCAGAAAAGTTGTTGAATTTTTGTCTCTCAGAATAGAGCAGTTCCTTGCCAAATCTGCGGATTGCATAGTGGTTGTTAGCAACAGCGTGGGTGAGAGGTTCAGAAAGATCTCCGGATTTTTCTTAATTCCAAATGTGCCGTTAGTTGATATGATAGAAAACTCAGACTATGAAAAAAATTGTGAAATAGTTCAAATGGGTGGGGGAATACAAAGTTATCACGGTATAAATGAGATCATATTTGCTCTGCTGAAAGTGAGGAAACATAACTCTGGAGTTAAGCTGAAGATAATTGGAAACGTTAAAGCGAACATAGAATCTATTGTAGAAAAACATAGTTTAACTAAGAACGTAATGTTCACAGGTTTTCGGCCTTTTAGAGAAATGTATGAGGAGATAAAAAAAGGGAAGATAGGCCTAGTAATTATGAAATCTGAATTCTACAACGCCTACATTGGATTGCCGAACAAATTGTTCGACTACATGCTATGTGAGTTAGCTGTTGTCGCAAGTGATTATCCTGAGATCAGTAAGATCGTAAAAAGAGCTAAGTGCGGAATCCTCGTAAATCCGAACAATGTCGAAGAGATTGCGAATGCGATAATTTACCTGCTTGAAAATCCGGCTGAGGCTAGGAAAATGGGTGTAAGGGGAAGAGGGCTTGTTGAAAGAGAAATGAACTGGGAGAAGATGGAGAAAAAACTGATAGAGATTTATAGGAGTTTTGGGAGGTGGAAATGTGAATAAGATTTTGAAGATTTTCGTATTTTCGTGTTTGATAGCTTTGCCACTTTCTATTCTCGATTACGAGATTGCTAAGGAAGTTGTTTTTGCGATATCTGATGCTTTACACTACCAGTCGCCTAAGAAAGTAGTCTTAGATGAGAGGGGTGTGCCTTACCTCTATTACAAGTGGCAGAAAGGTCACTATGTTGGAGAAATGAGAAGAAATCCCGTAACGATCTCGCAATTTGCTATGGATTACCTTGAGAAGTATAAGAAAACTGATGATAAAAGATACAAGCGACTGTTTCTAAACTGTTCAGATTGGCTCGTGGAAAACGCTGAGATAAGAGGTAATTACAGCGTTTGGGTATATCAGAGCAGAATAACATATCCAAATTTCACACTAGAACCGCCTTGGGTTTCGGGAATGGCTCAGGGATTAGGACTTACGGTACTAGCTCACGCTTATAATCTAACAGGTGACGAAAAATACTTAAAAGCTGCCCAGCTTGCGTTAAACGCTTTTATCATTCCCGTAGAAGAAGGTGGTGTTCTCCATATAGATGAAGACGGTGGATGGTGGTACTTAGAGTATGGATACAAAGGTGAACCGAAGCCAAGAACACTAAACGGGTTTATATATGCTCTAATGGGAATTCACGAATATTATAAAATTACTGGCGACGAGAAAGCGTTATTTCTGTTCAACAAAGGTGTAGAGGAATTGAAGAGGCATTTACACGAATACGATACTGGGAGTTGGACGCGTTACGATCTTGTTGGGACTATGGCCAATGAAAAATATCATAAAGTACATGTTGAGCAGATGGAGATAATGTACAACCTCACGGGAGATCCTATTTTTCTTCACTACTACGAGAAGTGGAAAACCTATAGCGAGAACCCTTGGAATGTGTTAACAAAGAAAATTCTAACAAAATTAAACTTAGCGATTTATGCTTTTAACGTAGCTGTAGTTTTTATTGGAGTTACAATAATAAGAGTTTTAGCGAAGATATAATGTTAAAAGTAGAAATTACTACTTTTTGGGTTTCATTAAAGCACCATCCTTACGACCTTCGATTATGTCTATTAGATTTTTTACAACTTTTCTGCTATCGTGGTACTCCTCAACGTATCGCCTACCTTTAATTGCATATTTATATATTTCTTTTTTATTTTCTAATAAATATTTAATTTTTTCATATATATTTTCTTTGGTAACTGGAATAACTGGACACTTAGCTGGGAAAAATTCCTCGTTATATCCCGTCAGTACAGCACAACCGGATGCCATTGCTTCCAATGCTAAATTAGCCGGACCGACTGAGAACAGCTGATCTATTACTATGTCAGCTTCACTTAATATTTTTCGAACCCTCTCATTTGGTTGATTTTCGAGCAAGACCAATCTGAAGTCGTACCCTTCTTTCTTTAATCTATTCAAAGCATCCAAGATATATTTCGTACCTTTTATCGCTCTGTTTGATGGGGCGTGCGCTATTACCGGAATTCTATTCTTTGGAATTTTAAAGTTGTATTTGCTAAGTTCTAAAGGTATCCAATTATAAAAAAATGGCTTAGAGAGTAATTGAGAATCAATTTTAGATGTAAATAGTAAATTAGAAAATTTTTCAGATATTAGTACAAGGGATTTCTTTCGGATGTAGGAACATCTGTAAGTATTTTTATTATTGCAGTCTGTACAAATAGAAAATATGTTATATTTTTTGGCCATAGATTCATACGTTTTCCAATGTCTGATGTCGCAGCCTCTGAAATCGGATACTATAATCTTACCGAGGAGTTTTAGTAATATGTAATCCAATCTCAATGGTAAGAATGATTTGTTAAATATAAATATATAAACATTATACTTCTTAAAATATTTAATAAATAATATTATTAATTTTAAACTGAGATATACGTGTTTTAGTATTTTTTCTAATGAGTTCCTACCCTTATAATCTTGAATATTATTAAATATAGCGTAATCATATTCCTCGTTAAGGAAAAATCTGTTTTTCCACGCAACAATGGTCTTTACATCATATCCGATCCTCTTTAATTCTCTTCCGTAAATTGCAATTGTATTTGTAACCTCATTGATACCGATTAATATTTTCTTTTTCATTAAATCACCATTATTTTATTTATTTATTAATCTAAGTATATTTTTATAGAAGATCTTATATAGATTCTCGTTACTTACACCGAACTCGATAAGTATCTTTTTTGCACTTATTAGAGTAGCTACAAGACTCCTTTCTGGAAAATCGGAACCATAAATCACTCTATCATATCCAATTTTTTCGAGAACAAATCTTACTTGTTCTTGAAATGGTGTCCTATAAAAGTATTCTAACGTTAGGGATGTATCTACGTAGATATTTTTGTTTTTGTTGGCTACTGCAAGGACTTCTAAGAATTTGAATCCACCCATGTGTGCTAAGATTATAGGTGTATCAGGTATGAGATTTGCCACATCATCATAGAGTATTGGTAGTTGGTCTCTCAATGGAGTAGGTCTGTTGAGTATACAATCGAACATTATCGGTATTCCAAGTTCTTCAACTTTTTTGTATAATTTATATAGTCTCCCATCATTAGGTCTAAACATCTGAAACCTTGGATGTAACTTTAAACCCCTTAGCTCGTACTTTGTTATTGCTTTTTCGAGTTCTTCGATGGCTTTAACCTTTAAGGGTTCCACGGAAGCAAAACCTATTATCTCGTTGGGAAATTCTTTGCAAATCCTATATACGAACTCGTTTGAAATGTAAGGAGACACTGGCAATAGTATCACTTTATCTAACTTTGCTTTTTCCATTTCGTTAAATAATCTCGCTAGTGATGCATCATAACTCGTATTAAACCACCTACCGTCTTCAGTAACATGTGTATGTGCATCAATTACTCTTTTCATAATCTTTCCCTTCCCTGTACACATACACTGTGTATTCAAATAGTTTATAGTCATGCCTTAGCACGATGTATTTTGAAACGTTGTTTCGTAAAAATTCGAACATCCTTGACGGTGAACAGTAGAATAACTTCGGTTTTTTATAATCTACAGCATCAGTTAAAAATGTAAATGCCATACCAATCCTTGTGTGTTCCCACATCTTTAATATCAATGGTTTTACAAATTTTTCAAAAAATTCTTCATTAGTATAATTAAATTTCACATGAAATATACCACAATTAAATACGAAATCAAACTTATATTTCTTATTTAGTTCCATAATATCCATAAGAAGAAAATCGACATTTTTATAATTTTTGTATTTCTTTTTAGCAGTATCAATAAATTCCTTTACTATATCAATACCTAAGTAATACCCTATATTACACCGTTTGATTAAGAATTCATAAAACGCACCATAGCCACATCCAACATCGAGTACCGAACAACCGTCAAATATCCCAATTTCCGATAATATGCTAAACCTTAATTCTTGAGATTTATAATCTTTCCAGCCTACAGCTATGGGTGTATTTCCGTATTTCCTAGCTGTTGATCTATACAGTTGCTCAACATCTTTGATTATATTGCTGTAATCGCTCATAGAATTATCCCCCCGATACTGCCAAGCCAAATCCAGTTTTACCAAATCTGTTACCATTGTAAAACATGTACTTTTTACCTTCATGAACTATAACATGAGGATAACAAATCATTTCGGAATCCCAACCATCCTCAGAAACATCTATCCCCACCTCTTCATCTTTTCTTATCCAATTTATGCCATCTTTCGACTCTGCATATCCAATTCTGTATCCTCTATCACCTCTTGCATAACTATACCACATTTTGTACATGTCGTCTTCCTTTATAACGCACGGCCTAGCTATTGCCCACTCATCCTTATATTCGAATTTTATGCATACGGTACCTTTCCTTATCCAGTTTACACCATCCTTAGATTCTACATACTTTATCAGGTATTTGGGTCTCGGTTCACCATTGATTCTTTCCCACTTTACTCCAGAAGTATACCACATCTTCCAAATATTACCGTCTAGCATCACGTAAGGAGATGTACATAAATATGGATCTACTGGAGATCTATCAATTATGGGAACATTAGAAACTTTCTTGAATGTTTTACCTTCATTGCTTATTGCTAAACCGATAAATGCACGCCATACTTCATAACCCCTATCCCATCCTATGTAATATAAATATAAATTTTTATTATATTTTACTATACACGAAGGATAAACACCGTAATGGTCAAAATCTCCCAGTTTCCCAATATCTAACACTGGTTCTTTCGATATGTTTATTATCTTGTTTGGTTTCTTTATATTAATATCAATATACCCTATTCTTGATCTATTATCGTCATCCCTTGACGCAAAATATACTCTATATACGTCCCCTCCAATTTTGACTGGAGTTGGTAAAGATGCATGAGTTCGTATCCACCATAGTTCTCCGTTAGGACAAAATATCAACCCTAACTTTTTCCATTTCATTCCATCACCCGAATTCATCTTCTTTAATCTCTTTGTAGAATCTTGCAGGTTGGCCAATATAGACACCACTTTTTTCTATGTCTTTCACGATTAACGCTCCGGCACCGATGATACACTCTTTTGTAATCTTTATATCATCTACTATTGTGGCGTTAACACCTATGAAACAATAATCACCAATTCTTGAAAATCCCGAAATCACAACGTGAGATGATATGAAGCAATGATTTCCTATAGTCGAATGGTGTCCGATGTGATTCCCACTCCAGATTATTACATTGTTCCCGATCTTAACAAACGGTTGGATTACATTATTTTCAAAAATAAAACAATTGTCACCAATTTCTAATTCATCCCAATATATTGCTTTTGAATTTATGTACGTAACTAATTCGTATCCTTTTTCCTTTGCTTCGTAATATATTTTTGCTCTTAATTTATTTAAATTACTATACCCAATTGCAACAAACATTTTATACTTTTCGGGCGGGTAAAGTTCTTCTATATTTTCAAATGGAATAACAGGTAAATCAAACAATCGCTTTTCTTTTATATGATCCGAGTGGACTGTAAAAGCTATTACGTTATAAGGACTATCTTTTGTAAAGTAGATATATGCAACTTGTGCAAATGCACCAGTGCCGAACATTATAATTTTTTCTTTTTTTCTTTTCTTTCTATGTCTCTTCATAATTTTTTACCCCCAATCTATCAAATGGTAAAACATAGAACCACTTGTATTCCTTCTGAATTTCATTTGGGGTTAAAGTCAGTAACTCTGAAATGTCGTTATATATATTAACAAAATAGGAGTATAATTGATCCTTTGCTCTAAAACCTTTTTTGAATGCGTAAACACCTTTTTGATTTTTCCAAGTTCCACCGAAATTCCATAGTTTAAAACCGTTTTTTATGGCATTTAACATCGCTCTAAAGACTATTAAATTCATAGGATTCAGCGATCTGTTCTTAGCATCCGTTACTGGAACATAATACTCAATAAAACTTTTATAATAAAAGAGTAAGAGAACTCCAATTATCTCTTCATCGTGAATGGCATAATAAATCTGAAAATCTCTATTAATTTCAAAAAATTTATTTAAATTATTGAAAAATTCAGAAGGTTTTGGCAATCCATTGACCTGCCTCATATGTTCCAAATGTAGTTTGTAAAGTTTCTCAATTATATTCTGATTCCAGTTTTTCATTATTTCAACCCTAACGTTGTTTTTTATAGCTTTTCGTATTGCTCTTCTACATCTACTTTCAAAAGAATATAGTAACAGGTTTTCATCGTACTTAGATGGCAGCCTTACAATTTGTCCAATTCGGTAATCTAAAAAATTCGGTTGCAGCAATTCCTTGTAAATACTGGTATTTGTTTCGAACGGAGTGGTGATTAAGGTAGAGGCAATTATATCATATACATCTATGATCTCATTTTTTAAATAATTTAAAAGGTTTATCATTATTCTATATGAATCTTTATAGTTGCTGGATATTACAACACCACCGTGACTCCCATAGAAAGGTAATGAGTTTAGTATATTACCGTATTTTCTGTTAAATTTTAAGAACATAGGTAATATACCTACAAGCCTATTTTTTTCATAATATTTTATGACAATTGGTTTGGCATCCAATAAGTGATCTAAGAATCTCAAGAAGTTCCATGAGTGATAGAACATTCCTATTTTTGAATTTAAAATTAATCTTTCATAATCTTCTAATTCGTTTAAATTTTCAACCACTTCTACTTTAACCATGAATTTTTAGCCTCCTAATAGATCTCCAATAACCTTACAAATCCTCTCTTGCTGCTCCAGTGTGAGTTCGTGATGCAACGGCAAAGTCAAAGCATTGTGAAACAGTTTTTCAGAATTTTCTAAACTTCCAACTTTTTTGACTTTTTTAAATGCTGGCTCTAAGTGTAGACAGTATGTTCCGATTTGAGTTTCGACACCCATTTTAGATAGCTCTTGCCTAATCTTGTCCCTCATACCCTCTTTCTCAACGTAACAGACGTAACTCTGGAAGTTATGCCTTACGTTTGGCTTAACTTCTGGAGGTCTAATTCCTTCGATATCTTCAAGCAACTCTGCATATATTTTGGCTTTTTCCGATCTAATTTTTACTATTTCTTCAATCTTCTTGAGCTGAGCTAATCCTATCGCAGAAAGTATGTCACTCATCTTGTAGTTCGTTCCGAATTCAGCAAATCTAATCTGCCCGTTCACGTTTTTAATTCCAAACCTCTTTAAACTCCGAGCTTTTTCTGCAAACTCATCATTGTTCGTTGTTATCATACCTCCCTCGCCAGTAGTTATTATCTTACGCGGATGGAATGAGAAGCAAGTCATATCTGCGAAAGAACCAACTTTTTTTCCGTCGATCGTCGAACCAGCACTGCATGCTGCATCTTCGATCACATAAATTCCATACTCCTCGCCGATTTTGTAAACATCTTTTTCGAGCGGATTTCCGAAAAGCGATACCGGCATTACGGCTTTAGTTCTATCTGTGATTGCTTCCTCTATTCTTTCAGCTGTGACGTTGTAGCTGTTTAGATCCACATCAACTAAAACCGGCTTAGCTCCGACCAATGCAACGACAGAAGCGGTTACCGGATAAGTAAAGTCCGGGACTATAACTTCGTCTCCTGGCTTAACTCCGACAGTTCTCAAAGCCAATTCCAAAGCCGTGCTGCAAGAGGTTGTGGCAATTCCATGTTTGGCATCGCAGTATTCCGCAAACCTCCTTTCGAACTCCCTCGTAACTTCACCTTCCGTCAGAAACTTTGACTCCAAAACTCTCTTTACTGCTTCGAATTCTTCGTTACCGATGTAGGGTCTCGCTAGGTAAACTCTCATTGGAGTCATGAATTCAAATCAAGTCATTTAACTTTTTTGTTGTCGATTAACCGAGGGATTATACTGTTACTGCATTTCGGAACCACTCGTAAGTTTTCCTCAAACCCTCTTCAAGCGTAGTTTTGGGAACTTTTCCGAAGAACTTTTCAAGCCTTGTCACATTTGCCGAGAAGTTCGTTATTTCTCCGGGTTTTCTGGGCTTGTAAACGATTTTCGGCTCCTTTCCGACTACTTTCGCGATCAATTCAATAACTTCTTTTACGGTGGTAAGCTTCCCGGTTCCCATATTGAACACTTCGTTTTTTATATCTCTTCTCTTTATCGTCTCTACGTAAAAATCTGCCAAATCACCGACGTATATGAAATCCCTTGCAGTGCTACCGTCGCCGTAGATGTACACCTCTTGCCCTTTAATTATCCGATCCATGACCACCGGAATTAGAGCACCGCTGTTCGGATACTGGTAAGGGCCATAAACGTTGAAGAATCTGAATATCACGTAATTCAGTCCGTAGAGTTCCTGATAAACCCTCAGATAGTGTTCCACGCTCAGCTTTGCAACGGCATAGGGGGTTTTGGGTTTGCAAGGATGGTCTTCGCTGACGGGATTTTTCACGACTTCCCCAACTATCGAAGAAGCTGAAGAGAAAACGAACTTCTTCACCCCGAACTCCTTCGAAGCGTCCATTAAGTTTAGACTTCCTATGATGTTTACAATTGCGTTTTTCGTCGGTTCGTTGATAGATGCTGAAAGTGGATGTGCGGCGAGATGGAAAACGTAGTCAATGTCGTAGTCTTTAAATACGTTGAAAACGTCTTCTCTGTTGGTTATGTCTAACTTTATATATTCGACATCCTTATCGAATACCGAATCCGTGATGTCTGATGCTACGAAGTCTATGTCTTCTTTTTTCAGAGCGTTTATAATATTCCTCCCAACGAATCCTGTTGAACCAACTATCAGCACGGGCATGCTTACTCACCAGATGAACGAGAGACGTTATAACTTCTGATTTTTTAAGTTTTATTCTCTCAAACCGACTTTGGGACAAAATTACTTCATCACCCTCACAGCAAATATGTTGTGCAACAACCTGACAGCAAACAGAGCCATTTCCCTTCTATCTTCTCTCTTCTGCTTCACCACCCATCCAAATCTTCTCTTATCAGCTGAAATCTGTATGGCATTTCAACAATCCTCTCGATAACCCTCAACCATTCAAGTCCTATTCTGGAAAGATTTCGCTTTGGAATGACGTAGATAGCTGTCTCCCTATCAAACAGCTTCAAAGTCTTCCTACTGCTGTAATACTTATCCAGAGAGATAGAATTAATCTTTACACCCATGCTTTTGAGCATCCTCATCGCCTTCTCGAAAGCGTCCTTCTCAGATCTGTTTGAATAGCCAAATCCAACGTACATTCCTGTTTTAAGATCAATTACCCTGAAAACGTAGCGAAAGTCTTTACCTTTCTTCTTCGGATTGCTGCAGTAGTACTTTGTTATCGTTAAAGCTGTATCCAGTTCATCTCCTGCAAACTCTCCCGATACACCTTCCTCTATAAGCAGAAGGATGAAGAGGTTGTGCAGAGCTAACTTAACCTCTTCATCCGAGTATAATCTTTCTATCGTCTTGTAGCTAACTTTGATTCCAAAGAGAGGTTCAAACAACTCAAGAAGTTCTTCAACATCCCTGTTCGATTTGTCCATCAGCCTTGCAAACAAAAAGAGCATAACCCTCTTCTCCAGATCAACTTTCTTTGGTCTCCCCACTCTCTTCTGAATTCTGATCACAGCAACAGCCTCCCTGATATACTCTGGAAGGCTTCTCAGCTTTCCTTTACTATTTCTCTCTTTTGCTTCCATTCTGTGTATGGATACTTTTCCTTCTTCTCCTGTCTTATCTCCTCAACTATCTCATCCAGAACTTCTAGAAGCGCTCTTACCATCTTCTTCGTTATTATCATCTCAATAACTTCAATCCAGCCACAAACTAAATAAAGATATCTATAGATATATCAGGTATGAGGAAAATTGAGATCGTTAAGGACAAGCTTGTGCTCACAGATGAAGTGGAAGTCGTGTACGAGAAGAGGGTAACCCCCTTCGGAACTTCAGCCAAGGTCAGCGTTCCAAAAAAGCATATCGGGAAGAGGGCTTATGTTATAATCCTCAAAGATTGATCTGAGAATTCTGTCCCAAAACCCTCTCAAACCATAAAGTCAAAATATCGGGCTTTTGCAATTTTATTACAATGATGTTTTCAAGTTCGTCTGAAAAAGTAAAAGAAATTCTCAACCGTTTGATGAAACCGTACAAACTTCTGTTTAAAGAGCTTGAAAGAGATAAATACGTGGTAAAGTCTGTATACGAATACTTTATCGAAGGGAAAAGTGCGTCGGATAAAGTGAATGCAATTCTCAGAATTGATGTGGACTCGGGTTTGCATTTGTCGTTATGGTTAGCATATGTCTTACATTATTATGGCTTCAACGGAAGTTTTTACTTCCTAACGTTCCCTGAAAGGTATTATAACATTTGGAAAAGCGATGTGCCGAAGGTTGTATCTGATTTGGGTTTTGAAGTTGGTTTACATACAGATCACTACTATCAGCAATTAATTTTTGGCGATGACGCGTTGGAGGGAATCAGAAGGGATATTAAGAGATTGAGCAAGCTAATTAGCAAGCCGATATATGGCATGGTCTATCACGGTCATAAGTCAATCGACGAACTAAGGACTACTAACTGGGAGGTGTACAAGTACGTTAGTCCGGAGGAATTGGGGTTAAAATACCACGATGGTGTGTATTCGCCATACACGAAACCGAACTCGCATGATTTCTGGCAACCGAACACTGACCACTTTTTGAGCGATTTCTTAGGTGTGCCAGGAGGTTGGTACTATTGTGCGGCATATCCAATTAAAGTCCTACGTAAAGCAAAACCTGGGGAATCTGTTCACATCGTTATACATCCACTAAACGTTTTCTCAAAATGGTGGATTGATTGGCCTGACAAGTACGATGAAAAAATGCCAGAAAGTCCAACTTTATCAAAGCATTTATATAACTTTTTCAAAGTCAGATATGCTCTGGGTGTTAAATGTCTTGCTAAGTATCCGAGAATTTATCACAAACTAAGGAGGTTGAAGGAATGGGTGAAAATGTAAACGTCTTAGTCATTGTTATCGATGCTTTAAGAGCAAAAAATCTGAGCTGTTATGGCTACCCTAAGCTTACATCACCGAACATCGATCGCTTAGCTAAAGAAGGGGTTTTGTTTGAAAACGCGTACTCGTGTTCGGATCATACTGACCCCTCATTCACGACAATTTTCTCCGGAAAGTATCCGATTTCTCATGGCATAATACACCACGAGGAGTCTGTTACCGAAGAGGAGTTAAGAGATTTCCGTTTAACTGGTACAAAACTACTGGCAGAGATTCTAGCAGAGGCAGGTTATTGTACGATGGGAATAGACTGGCTGGGGAGGTGGCATAAGAGAGGTTACAGTTTTTACGGAGAATACACCGAAAAAAACAAGAAGATAGGATACCGCAACCTCTTAATCGAATCTATCGGGAAAACTCTGTACAAACTGCCGTATCCAATACAGAAAGTACTGAGAAAAATTAGAAAGACTCTCGACATTCCCGTTAGACACAACGCTCGGGACTATACGAATTTGGCAATCGATTTAATTAAGAATGTTCAGGATAAATTCTTCATGCTGATCCACTACTGGGACGTCCATACACCTTTCGATTCGATTCCAAAGGAGTTCGTTGACAAGTTTTACGAAAACGAAAAGAGTGAAAAAGTAGAGGATATGTTGAAGAGTATCGAGTGCAGTAAGTGGAGAGATCTTGTCGAAAGATACCATTTGAAGGACGTGAAATTCGTTCACGAGGTTGAGTGTATATACAACTCAGCAATAAACTACGTGGACTACAACATCGGCAGACTGGTAGATTTCCTCAAGGATGAAGGCACTTACGAAAACACGCTTATAATTGTAACTGGCGATCATGGGGATAACCTCATGCGGAATGGTATTTTCATGGGACATTTTGGGTTATACGAAAGCGTAATTCATGTGCCTTTAATCTTCTCCGGAGGAGCTTTACCGAGGGGTGTTTTAAAGGGTCAAAGGATAGAAGGTTTCGTGCAGCATGTAGACATTGTTCCGACTATACTGGACATCTTGGGAGTGTGTCCGAAATCCCACGACTTCGATGGGGAAAGTTTGTTACCCCTTATGCTCGGGGAAAAATTAGATCTACGCGGACAGATATTTGCGATGGAAGCCGGTAGAGAAAGATTCGCAATCAGAATTGGAGATTACAAGTACATCTATTCTCCGTCACCGGAGAAGTTGTATCTCGATAAGTGGAAGGAAAATGACATCTTATTCAAACCAGCGTGTAGATCTGTTAGAGAGCTATACAACTTGAAAGAGGACCCAGAAGAATCTCGAAATATCGTTGATGAAGAAAAAGATATTGCTAATGATTTAGAAGAAAAACTTCTGTCTCAAATAAAAATGCTAAAAACGAAAAAAGAAAAAACTATTATTAAAAATAATATACGAAAATTAAGTATTATTTAGTTCATTTAGTATTTAAATATTAAATTTTGGTTTTTCGATTTTTTCACTGTTTATAAATAATTCGTACCAGATCTCAAATGTTATTAGATTCCAGATTAGAGTGTAGTGCTTGGCCATTTCCGGTTGGGGATAAGTTTTCAAGACTTTTTCTATATAATCTTTCTTAATTAAACCCAGCCTGACAGCGTTACCCTCTGGTAAAATCTGTTCTGCGTACTCTCTAATTTCATCCCTAAACCTTGCGTAAACGTTTACACCGAACCCTCTTTTCTCTCTGTTTATGACCTCTTTTGGTAGTACGTTCATCATGGCTTTCTTCAAAATGTACTTGTTTGTCTGCTGGTTGAATTTTAGATGGCTCGGTATTGTGAAAGCGAACTCTACAAGTTCGTTGTCTAAGAATGGCACTCTTGATTCCAACGAGTTTGACATGGACATCGTGTCCTCTACGTGCAGAAAATCATCCACGAGCTTAACGCTGTAATCGGCTAGTAACACCTGATCAACGAAGTTTTCGTTACCTCTGAAGTATTCCTCGAAAATTTCTCTGACAGATCTCAGTTCACGTTCTCTTAGCTTGTTTCCATATATATTATTTAAGTAGTCTTCGACGAATACTTCATCCAAGCTGGAAATTGCCAAGTACTGATCGACTTTGCTGTCTATGTGGAGAACTTTCTTCAATCTGTTTATCAGTTCTATGTCCTCCAAAGATCCGTAATTTGATAGAACTTTTACGATTTCGTGGGCATAACCTTTCAACCTGTTTAAATTGCTTTTTGGAAATGCTTTTCTAAACTTTTCAAAGTTGATCGCATACTGGTACTTCCAGTCGTACCCGCCGAAAAGTTCGTCGCCCCCCAAACCACTCAAAACAACTTTAACGTGTTTCCTAACTCCCTTCGCTAAGTAGTACGGGTAGAGGTTTCTTTTGGGCATGTCAGCGTACCATATCATTTTCGGATACTCCTTCAGTAATTTGTACTCCTCTATGTGAACTTCCTTATGATCGGTTTCAAACTCCTCCGCTATTCTCCTCGAATCTAAATGTTCATCTTGCGGATCACCAAAAACAAGCGTGAACGTTTTAACTGGTTCTTCACTAACTTGAGAAGCTAAAGCTACTATTGTTGAACTATCCAGCCCGCTTGAAAGGTAAACGCCAATCGGAACGTCGCTAATTAAATGCCTCCTCACAGCGTTTTTCAAAATTTTCAACAACGTTTTAACGAAGTACCCCTTGGGGAGATCCTTTACGTTTATCCTTGGCCTCCAGTATCTAACGATTTTTATTCCCTTATCGTTTACAATCATGTAGTGGCCCGCCAAAAGCTTTTTCACATCGCTGATCAGTGTGTACTCTTTTGGCACGTACCTAAGGTTTACGAAGTAATGGAACGCCTGAAGATCAAGCTCTCTTTTAACTTCTGGATGGAGCAGCAGTGCCTTTATCTCAGATGCGAATAGAAATTTCCCGTTGCGGATCGTGTAGTAGAGTGGCTTTATTCCGCTTCTGTCTCTTGCTAAAAACAGCAACTTCTTGTTCGAATCCCACAAAGCAAAGGCGAACATCCCGTTGAATTTAAGAACGCTGTCGAATCCCCATTCTTCGTAGGCGTGAACGATCACCTCCGTGTCGGTGTTGGTGTAAAATCTGTGTCCTCTTTTTTCGAGTTCTTTTCTCAGCTCTCTAAAGTTGTATATTTCTCCGTTGTAAACGACAACTATTGATCCTTCCTCGTTAAATATTGGCTGCTTCCCACCTTCAATGTCTATTATGCTTAGTCTGACATTACCCAAACCTATGCTCCCGTCCAAGAAAAATCCCCTATCGTCTGGTCCTCTGTGCTTTAAAATATCGCTCATTTTTAACAGCAGATTTCTGTCTTCGAGTCCGTAGAAACCGAATATTCCGCACATTGGTTATCGAACTCCTTAAATCCCTATTTAAACGTTGCTCTTATTGTGAAATCTCAGCTCAAAGCAATCAAACACAACATCCGCCAACTCACCAAAAAATGTTTTCAGTGCATGGAAAGCCATGTAAACTTCAACGACATACTTCAACCAGCCGAGGCTGTTAAGTTAACCGGACTTTCGTAATACGGGAACGTTTATATATTGGTGATACAGTAGAGTAATATATGGAGATCGTGAGCTTCAGAATTCCAAAAGAGCTCAAGGAGCAAATGAAAGAAACCGGGATCAACTGGAGTGAGGAAGTGAGAAAGTTCATTGAAGCGAGGATCAGAGAATACAGGAGGAAAAGAGCTTTGGAAGAGATAGATGCGATGCTTTCAAAATTGCCAGAAACAGGAAAGGGAACGGCAAGAAAATACGTGAGGGAAGACCGTGATGGTAATTGACGCCTCGTCGCTGGCGAAGTACATTCTCAGAGAGAACAACTGGGAGAAAGTTAGAGAATACCTGGTAGACGAGTCATATTCTTTAACGTTAGCTTTGGCTGAGGTTTCAAACGCTGTCTGGAAGCATCATGTGATCTACAGGGAAATTTCGCACGAAGAAGCAAAAATAATGTTTGACGCGCTGAAAAAACTCAAAGACGTCGTAGTTTTCGAGCCGTTTGAGAGCTATCTCGATGATGCCTTGGAGATATCGCTGGAAGAGAGAATAACCGTTTACGACGCTTTGTATCTTGCTCAGGCTAAGAAACTCGGTAATCTCTTGACAAGCGATGAAAAACAGTGGAAAGTTGCGAAGAGAATTGGAATTGATGCGGAGTTTGTGGAATGAGTTACAACTCTTCATCCTTGGTAGTTCAGGAATTTGTCAAGACTGCTTCTAACGGTAATCTCGGCGAGAATTCTTGAACCCGAGAATTTCGAAATCTACAGCTTGGCAATAGCTCTTTCAACTCTCCTCATTACCAAGAAATTAAATGACGCTGTTCTCTCGAATCCCACTTCAGTATTTCCTGAAAATTAAAATTCTTAATACTGCCCGTATCGCTCATTCTGATTTTGCTCTCCGGCGTCTTGTCCAACCTGTTTAACAGCGAGAAACTGAGAACTCCGTTCATCTCAGCTTGAGCCGTTGTGATATTCGTCTCCCTATCCATCTTCTTTGCGTTCCTCTCAAACTAATACAGGAAAAACTTCCCTTTTTTCTTTCCACGTAAACCCGTTCGTTTTAAAAATAGTATAGAGTGACATTTGATTGAAAGAGGGCAATATCCTCTCGCTGACTAAGACCCTAAGCCAAAGCCAAGTTTCTGCTGTTGTGATATAGCTCTTCAGCACGCAGTTATTGAGTATCTCTTACCCATCCTTTCCTTGATTGGTGAGATGTGAGAAAAGTATAATAACTTTACAACAATTACAGATTTTAAAGTATGGGAAAGGAAGAGAGAATAGTCGTAAACCCGAAAGTTATGGTTGGAAAGCCCGTTATCAAGGGAACGAGAATTTCAGTTGATGCCATTATCAGAAGATTGGCTGAAAGAATGAGTGTGAAAAGATACTGGAGGAGTGTCCAAACCTTACCGAAGATGGCGTAAAAGCAGCTTTGGAGTATGCTGCAAAGGTCGTTTCTGGAGAAGAGGTAATACCAGTGGTAGAGAAAGCTTAACGCTGAAGTTTCTTGTGGATGAATGCACTGGAAAAAGATTTTCGATTTTACTGGAAAATGCCGGATACGATGTAATCTTTGCTGGTGACTGGAAAACTTCGGCGTCAGATGATGAAGTTCTTGAAAAAGCGGAGGAAGAAGGTAGAGCTCTGATCACAGACGATAAGAATTCTGTGGAACTCGTTTTTAGACTGAGAAGATTATCAGAGAGTGTAATTCTCTTAAGAACGTCAACAACCAATCCTGTAAGAATGGAAAGTTCTGAAGAGGCATCTTGGAATTTTAGCATCATTTATCGAGTCTCAGCTCAAAACAGTCAAACACCACATCCGCCTCTTCCGGCTCTCTCCACTCTAACCCGAGCTCCTTAACTTCTTCTGGCGTGAACATTTCATCGTAAACTCCAACGTCCAACCCCTTTTCAGCTAAGAGCTTAGCCAAAGCCAAGTTTCTGCTGTGATAGATTTCTTTAACTCCCTTCCTAAAGGTTATTCCCTTGATGCAAATCTTCACCTCGCTTAGCGGCTTGTTCACCTTCATGCACTCCAGAACTACCCTCTCAGCCCAGTAGTTGATCATCTCGTCGTTCAGCTCCCTGGAAACCCTCAGCAGCCTTGCGTGGTCGTACTTCTCCCTCCTCTCCATCTCCCTTATCAGGAACCATGGGTAAACGGGAATGCAGTGCCCGCCTACACCTGTTGAGGGCAGGTGAATGTGACAGTATTCGTGATTTGCTTTTTCCCTCGCTTCATAAAAGTCAACTCCAAGCTCTTCAGCGATTTTGAACAGCTCGTTTGCCAGGGCTATGTTCACATCTCTGTAGCAGCCCTCTATGACCTTTATGAACTCTGCAGTCCTCGCGTTCGACACCAAGTGCAGGTTGGGAATGAACTTGGAGTAGAGTTTGTAAGCCCTCCTGCCACTCTCCTCGTCCACCCCACCGATAACCTTAGGAAACTCTCTCAGGCGGGATATGCTGTATCCGGTCATTATCCTTTCAGGTGAGTATGCCAGGTAAAACTCCCCAAGCTTTAAACCGCTCCCCTCCTCGAGCCACTCCCTCACGAGGGTCTCGGTCGTTCCGGGTGGAACAGTAGTCTCAAGAACAACTATATCGCCCTTTTTCAGGATTCTTCCGACCCCTCTGAAGGCGGACTCCAGGATTCTGAAGTCCGGATTTTTGAGGTCGTCAAGGAGGAGAGGGACTATGACGATGTAAGCGTCGCAATCTGCTGCCCCCTCATAGTCGGGGGTTGCTTTCAGCTTTCTCCCACCGTGCTTCCTTATCAGCTCGTCGAGTCCAGTTTCTTCCGGAATCGGGTTCTTCCCGGAGTTGATCATTCCGCACTTCTCCTCGTCGAGGTCGACTCCGATGACCTCGATGCCGGAGTCTGCAATCACCGCTGCAAGCGGAAGGCCTGCCTTTCCAAGGCCTATGACCGCAACTCTCAATCCATCCACCTCCTGTCTATTACCACGCTCCTGCCGCAGTGGTTGCAGGTGTACGTGATGGAGTCCTCACCACTCTCCACCACACTCTCCAGCTTCCTGCCGCAGTAGCACACGAAACCTCTTAACCTTGCAGGGTTGCCGTAAACGAGCGCGTGGGGGGGAATGCTCTTTGTAACAACACTCCCTGCCCCAACCATTGCGTACTCTCCAATCTCCACCCCACACACTATCGTCGAGTTCGCGCCTATGCTCGCTCCCCTCCTCACCTTCGTCTCCACTATCTTCTCGTCTCCCCATATGAACGCCCTCGGGTAGAGGTCGTTCGTGAACACAACTGCTGGGCCTATGAACACGTCATCCTCGATAACGACACCCCTGTAAAGCGTTGCAAAGTTCTGAATCTTGACGCTGTTTCCTATAACAACTCCCGTGTCCACATAAACCCCCTTCCCGATGTTGCAGTTCCTGCCAATCCTTGCTCCCTCCCTGATGTGGACGAAGTGCCAGATTCTCGTTCCCTCTCCCACATCGCTGGACTCCACAATGGCTGTAGGGTGTATGTACGTGCTCAAAGAACAAGCCTCCTTATTGTCTCACAGATCTTCAGATTTCTGACAGCCTGCTCGGCGTTTACAGGAAACTCCACCCTGCTGTCTATTGCATCAACGAACGTCTTCAGCTCGACCTTCAGCGGCTCTACCTTGTTTATGAGTACCTTCTCGATAACATTCTCCTGCAGGTATTTCTCGTTCACGTTCTGGTAAATGCTCGGCTTCTTGTAGATGTAAAGCTCCTGCGTCATGAAGTCTCCCTCGACCGTGAACTCGTAGTTTTCCATGTAGATCGCCCTGATTTTTTTCGAAGAGATTCTGCTCGCCGAAAGCGATGCAATTGCATTTCCAAAATCCACAAGTGCCTGGACAACATTTCCGTTACCGGCAGCACTCAGCCTGAAGTCCTCAGAATCCGGAAAGAGAACGTTAAAGACGATGTCTATGTCGTGTATCATCAGATCCTCAATAACTGTTGAGTCGGTTATTCTCGCCGAGGCGGGATTGTGTCTTTTCATGTCTATGTACGTTGCCTCGATCTCGAGCCCTGCAAGCTCCGACACTATGGGGTTGAACCTCTCTATGTGGCCGACCCCGAAGGTTACGCCCTTTTTCTCCCTCAGAATTTCGAGAAGCTTCACACCCTCCTCGTAGCTTGAGGTTACGGGTTTCTCGACCAGAATGTGTTTTTCCCGCTCCACACACATCTTTATATGCTGGTAGTGAAACTTGGTTGGCGAGCAGATGCTGACAGCATCGACCTCATTCAGCAGGGACTCTACGGAATCCGTGGTTCTGACATCGTACATCCTTGCAATCCTCTCGGCCTGTTCCGGGTTGGTGTCATAGATGACCACGTCATCAACCCTCTTTATCTCCGTGAGAACTCTCACGTGGCTCCTGCCCATTGAGCCAACGCCGATGACGCCGAAAATCATGATCACACCCCGTTTACTACCTCGACTATGTGCCTCAGCTCCACCCCCTTCAGGAGGGGGTGGACGGGGATACTTATAACCCTTTCCGCGACATATTCTGCTGTGGGACACAGCCCTCTTTCGTATCCCAGCTCCCTGTAAAGGGGCTGGAGGTAAACGGGCTTCGGGTAGTGCACCGCGTTTCCAACTCCTCTCTCTGACAGATAACTGGAGAACTCATCCCTGCTCATCGGAAACTCATCCTCGAGAAGGAGGACGTACTGGTGATAAACGTGCTTCGCGTATCCCTTCTCCACGGGCTTCCTCAGCCCATCCACCCTTATGTTCCTTCTGAAGAACTCTGCGTTCTCCCTCCTCCTTTCGTTCATCCAGTCGAGCTTCTCAAGCTGGGTGAGACCGATAGCCGCCTGGATGTCCGTCATCCTCATGTTGTGCCCTAAGAGGACGTGCTCGTATTTCCTTATCTCCCCGTGACTCCTGAAGAGCCTGCACCTCTCTGCGATTTCATCATCGCTGCAGGTGATCATCCCTCCCTCTGAGGTGGTCATGTTTTTGGTCGCGTAAAACGAAAAGCATCCCACCCCAAAGCTTCCGACCTTCTGCCCTCTATACTCTGCACCGTGAGCCTGTGCAGAGTCCTCGATCAGGATGAGGTTGTGGTCCTCGCATATCTCGAGGATGGGCTTCACTTCAAACGGGTGGCCGAATAGGTGGACGCCGACAACAGCTTTCGTTTTGGAGGTTACCTTCTCAAGCACATCATCGGGGTTTATGTTGTACGTCTCTTCCTCGATGTCGGCGAAAACGGGCCTCGCACCCTGGAACAGGATAGCGTTGGAGGTGGCGATGAACGTGAAGGGGGTGGTTATGACCTCATCTCCTCTGCCTATCCCCGCAGCCTTTAGGGCTATATCAAGTGCAGCGGTGCCGTTGGACACGGCTATCCCGTGCCTCGATCCAATGTACCTGGAGAACCTATCCTCGAACTCGGCAACCTTCTTTCCCTGCACTATCATACCCGAGCGAAGAACCTCAACAACCTGGCTTATCTCCTCCTCACCGATTACAGGTTTGGCAATTGGGATCATTGAACCACCTCGATCCTGAAAATCACCTTTCCATCTCCATACGGTTTTCCCGGATCTGGACAGGAAAGGATGATCCCGTCTTTTCCAAATGAGCTCGCGTCCATTCCGTGGGTGAGGGCATATGCCACATGCCCTACGGCCATTAGGGCGTGGATGCACACGGGCTTTTCCGGCTCGAGAAGGAAGCCGTTCAGGTGCATCGCATCACCGGGCCTGTAATTCGCGGCGCACTCCCCCTCAACTTTAACAACTTTAATTTCGACCTTCACAATTTTTTATGAGTGGATCGAGATTTATATGTTGTCCCGACATGAACCGGTTAAAGTGCAGTTAACTTTTTAACTGTCGAACGCGGATAGACCTATCTGTGCAGGCCGTAATCCTCTCAGCAGGTGAAGGAACGAGAATGAGACCTCTCACATACACAAAGCCGAAGGTTATGCTGCCGGTGGCCAACAAACCCATACTCCAGCATGTGATCGAGAACCTCGCGAGGGTTGGTGTGGATGAGGTTGTCCTTGTGGTTGGATACAGGGAAGAGACCGTGAGGAAGCACTTCGGCAGCGAGTTTGATGGTGTGAGGATCAGGTACGTAAGGCAGGCGAGACAGCTCGGAACTGCTCATGCCCTGCTGTCAGCCGAGCACCTCCTCGATGATAGATTCCTCATGCTCAACGGGGATGCGATAGTCTTCGAGGACGATCTGAAAAAGCTGGTTGGAGAGAAAAAAGCCATAGCGGTTCATGAAGTGCAAAATCCACAGGATTTCGGGGTTGTTGAGGTTGAGGAGGGGTTTGTGAGGAGCATAATCGAGAAACCAGATGACCCGCCCTCAAACCTGATCAACGCTGGAATATACTCCTTCACGAGGGAGATCGTCGAGTATCTCAGGAAAACTCCCGTTTCGGTCAGGGGAGAGTATGAGATCACCGACTCCATAACCATGGCGATCGCTGATGGGATGGGGTTCAGGGCAGTGAGGATTGAGGGGTGGATTGATGTTGGATATCCCTGGGACCTGCTCAAGGCGAATGAGATCCTGCTGTCAGAAATCGAGCCGAGGATTGAGGGCGAGGTTGAGGAAGGAGCAGTGATAAAGGGCAGCGTGATTGTTGGGGAGGGAAGTGTTGTTATGTCGGGCAGCTACATAGTTGGTCCCGTGATCATAGGCAGGAACTGCAGAATCGGGCCGAACTGCTACATAAGGCCCTACACGTCCATAGGAGATAACTGTCATGTGGGCGGTGCGGTGGAGATCAAGAACTCGATAGTTATGAGCAACACCAAGATACCTCACCACAACTACATCGGAGACTCGGTGATTGGGGAAAACTGCAACTTTGGTGCCGGAACGAAGATTGCCAACCTGAGGCTGGATGAAGGAGAGGTGGTGGTGAACGTCAAGGGGAAGGCCGTGAAAACTGGAAGGAAGAAGTTTGGAGCTGCCATAGGGGACAACGTGAAAACCGGAATAAACGCTTCGATAAACGTTGGCAGTCTTGTGGGAAATGACGTTTTCATCGGTCTTGGAGCAGTTGTCAGCGGGTTTGTGGAGCCAAACTCTAAGGTGTATTAGGTGGTGTGAATGAGGGCCGTTATTCTCGCTGCCGGGGAGGGCCAGAGGCTCAGGCCCTTTACGGCGAGCAAGCCAAAGGTTATGATTAAGGTTGGAAACAAGCCGATTCTCCAGTACGTGGTTGAAGCGCTGAGAAAGGCAGGAATTCCCGACATTGTGATGGTTGTTGGCTACAGGAAGGACAGGGTGATGAGCTACTTTGGAAATGGAAAGAAATTTGGCGTTGAGATAGAGTACGTTTTTCAGCAGCAGCAGCTCGGAACAGCCCATGCCCTGAGACAGGCGGAAGAGCTCGTTGAGGGCGACTTTCTCGTTGTGCCGGGTGATAACATAATCGACGATAATACCATAAAAAGCGCTCTGAAGCTTGAAAATTCGGTGGTATACAAGGTCGTGGAGAATGTGACGAAATATGGAGTGCTGAGGGTTGGCGAAGGTGGAGAGATCATCGAGATCGTGGAGAAGCCAGCTGAGGAGGTGAGCTACCTCGCAAATACTGGAGTTTATCACCTGAACACCTCAGTCTTCGAATTCATTGGAAACGAGAACGATTTAACGGCCGTAATCAATTCCATGATCAGAGGGAGTGTGAGATTTACGGCCGTGGAAAGCGATGGTGTGTGGCTCGATGTGGTGCATCCATGGGACATCCCGAGGGTGAACGAGATCGCTCTCAGGTTTAAAGGAAAGATCGTCTCCGGGAAAGTTGAGGGTGGAGTTTCCATTCTGGGTGACGTGGTCATTGGGGATGGCTGCGTTATAAGGAGCGGCACGTACATACGGGGACCGGTGATAATTGGCGAGAACTGCGAGATTGGACCGAACGCTGTTGTCGGGCCCAGTGTTTCCATAGGTAACAACACCAGGATAGAGCCATTCTCGGTTGTTGAGAACAGCGTGATTGGGGACAACGTCAGAATAGGGAGCGGAAGCAGGATTGAGGGCTCGGTGATCGATTCCGGAACGAGAGTGATGCCGGGATTTACTGCGGTGAAAGACACTGCATCTGTTGAGGAAAACGGCAGGGTTTTGAGGATCGAAACAGGGGCTTTTGTCGGAGAGGGATGCAGGATAGGTGCGAAGGTGACGGCGATGCCCGGTGCAGTTATAGGGAACGGGGTGGAGGTGTGGCCCCTCAGGGTAGTATCGGGCAGAATTCCTGATGATTCGAGGGTGTTGTGAATGTGCGGGATCGCCGGATACATCGGCTTCAGGAGGGCTGATGAGGTCATAATCTCAGCACTGAAGAGGCTTGAATACCGCGGTTACGACTCGTGGGGAATTGCGGTGAAACATGGAAATGAAATACGGCTGATCAAGAGGGTTGGGGCCATAGGGGATGCGAAAGCCTACAACGTTGCCGATGGAAATCTGGGTGTGGGACACACCAGATGGGCAACCCATGGAAAGCCATCTGAAATTAACGCTCACCCCCACACAGATTGCAGCGGGAAAATAGCTGTTGTGCACAACGGAATAATCTCCAACTTTCAGTCACTCAGAGAGGAGCTCGAAAACAGAGGTCACGAATTCAAATCTGAAACCGACACAGAAGTGATTGCTCACCTGATCGAGGAGAATTACGGAGGAGATCTGAAGGAGGCTGTGGAGAAAGCTGTCAGCAGGCTCAGAGGCTCGTATGCCCTTGTGACACTTCACGCTGAAAGGGATGAGCTTGTTGCTGCTCGTTACAAGAGCCCCTTAGTGCTTGGAGTTGGGGACGAGGAGTGGATCATCGCCTCTGATGTGCCGGCGATTCTCGACTACACCAGCCGGGTTGTTTACCTTGAGGACGGAGACCTCGTGGTTCTGAGAAGGAACGGCTTTGAGATCTGGAGCGGTGGGAAAAAAATCGAAAGGAGAGCCGAGACAATTCCCTGGAGCATTGAGGATGCTGAGAAGGGAGGTTACGAGCACTTCATGCTGAAAGAGATTCACGAGACTCCGAGAGTTATAGAGGACACTCTGTTCGAGTACCTTTCAGAGGACATCGAAATAGATGTCAGCTTCTCGGCCGGAATTTCTGAGGTGGTGTTCATCGCCTGCGGAACCTCTTACCACGCAAGTCTGATTGGGAAATACCTGATAGAGAAGCTCACGGGAATTCCTGTGAGAGTGGAGTTTGCTTCCGAATTCATCTACCACCAGCCACCACTGCATCGGGCTCTTGCGATAGCGATTACTCAGTCTGGAGAGACTGCTGACACTCTCGAAGCGATGAGGATAGCCAAAAAGCTCGGAGCGAGAACTCTTGCCATAGTGAACGTTCTGGGCAGCACGGCAACGAGAATTGCTGACCACGTCCTTTACACGAGGGCGGGGCCGGAGATAAGCGTTGCCGCAACGAAATCCTTCATCGCTCAGCTCATCGTTCTCTACCTGATTGCCCTGAAGCTTTCGGGGATGCCGGGAAGCGACGTGAACAGGCTCATCGACGAGCTAAGGATCATGCCAGAACTGGTAAGAAAGATTCTCGGAAGAGAAGACGAAATCAGGCAGACAGCTGAAAGACTTGCGACCTTCGAGAACATGATGTATATCGGGAGAGGCATAGGCGTGCCGATTGCCATGGAGGGAGCACTGAAGATGAAGGAAATCTCTTACATTCACGCTGAGGCGTATCCGGCTGGGGAGCTCAAGCACGGACCGTTTGCCCTGCTGGGCAAAAAAACTCCAGTCATTGCATCGCTCATTCCTGACGAGACTTACGAGATAATGCTCAACAACATCAAGGAGGTGAAGGCGAGGGAGTCCATTGTTGTCGCCGTTGCTGAAGAGGATGACAGGGAGGTGGAGAAGTACGTGGATCATGTTATCCGGGTGCCAAAGACAGAGCACATATTCACGGCAGTAACCCATTCCATCGCTCTCCAGTTGCTTGCCTACTACACCGCAAGAAAGAGGGGGTGTGAGATAGACAAGCCGAGAAATCTGGCGAAGAGCGTTACTGTTGAGTAATGTTTGCTGGAAAGCTGCAATTCAACTCAACCCACTCCGGCAGAAAACTACGGCATAGCGTACTCAATCGTGAGATGTCAAGCAGAGCCTTCATGTTTCTTCTGCTCCTCTAAGCTCATCTGCTCCACTTCTTCATCTGAGATTCTGGCAAATTTTTTCCCGTGCAATGCAAGATCGAAAGGGTCAATGAAGGCCGTAATTCAGCAGCGTGAACGCTCCGATTACTGCGATCAGCAGGTTTATCACCTTCTTGAGCTTCTCGCTCTCGGTCTTCGTGCTGATTTTCGTTCCTGCAAAGACTCCAAAGATTGAGCCGGAGATCAGCATTGCAGCGATGGTGTAATCAACACTGTTTATCGAAGCGTAGTTCAGAAAACTCATCAGAGAAAGTAAAAGCCCGTAGAATATGGATATCCCAACCACATCGGCCGGGGAGATCCTTGCCAGATTTATGAGAGTGAAGCTCACGATAACTCCCGCCCCAACGGACGTGAACTGGACTGTGAGGCCAACAACGAATCCGAGAACGTAGAGGTGAAACATTCTCGGTCTGATCGGCGGGTTGAGTTCCTGCTTGACCATGCTGATCGCGGCACTTGATACAAGAACGAGACCCAGCAGGAGGGTGAGGTAGGAATTCAGAGCATCTCTGTCGAGAATCCTCAGCAAAAATCCGCCAAGGATGACTGCAGGAACGCTGCCTGCAAGCAGTCTGAGGGCGATGTCGTACCTCACTCTCCCCATCCTGTGGTGGAAGGCAGTCCCGAACACTTTCGTTGCCGTGACGTAAAGCAGATCTGTGCCAACTGCCCTCAGCGGCTCCATTCCGAGAAAAATCAGCGAGGGCGTCATCAGAGCTCCTCCGCCAATCCCTGTGAGACCCACAAGAAATCCGACAGTGAGACCGAGAATCACAAACGTAACGTCCAAAACCCTGCCTCCCTACGGAATGTATCCCAGCTCTCTTGCCTTGTTGATTACTGCAATTACCTCCTCCTCCGGAGTCATCCTCGAGCTGTCTATGGCAACTTCCGGATTTTCGGGTTCCTCGTACACTCCGTCGTAGCCGGTGAGACCCTTTATCTCCCCCTTCATCGCCTTCCTGTAAAGCCCCTTCGGATCGCGCTTTATTCTGACTTCCAACGGGGCGTTAACGTAAACCTCGATGAAGTCACCGATCTCCCTTCTTGCCTGCTCCCTGACTGCTCTGTAAGGAGAGATGAGCGAGACTATCGCTATGACTCCGTTCCTCGACAGTAGCTTCGCCATGTGAATCACTATTCTGTTGTGCATCTCCCTTGCCTCCCTGCTGAATCCGAGTTCAGGGTAGAGAGTTCTCCTTATTTCATCTCCATCCAGTATCTCAACCCTGAATCCCATGCCTGCAAGTTTTTCGGCGAGTTTCTTTGCAAGAGTGGTTTTTCCCGCCCCACTTGGCCCGGTAAGCCACACCGTAAACCCCCTTTCCAGATTTCTGAGCATTGCATCACCCCTATACGATGCTGCGCCCCCTGAATTCCTTCTCAATTCCGAACAGTCTCAATACGGTTGGAGCGAAATCGTAAATTTCCGTGACAGCCTGTCTTGATTCTTCCATGCCCGGCATGTACAGCGAGAAAACCCCGTATTCCGAGTGAACGGCATCATCTGGTCCGGTATCGTTCTCCTCCAGATAGGGCGTTTCGTAGCCGAGCGTTCCTGCGGCTCTCCAGCTGAGGTTGTCGAGGTAAACCATCATATCCGGCCTGTCACCCCTCGCAACTGGGTAAATGTCCTCCGGATAGTACACCTTCGTGTCCCACTTCTCTCCATCCGGCCCCCGAATGGACTTTACGAGGTCTGCAATCTCGTCTCTCGCCTCATGGAACCTCTCAGAGCTCACCTTTCCCTCAGGCTCCCTGCCCTCGACGTTTATGAAAATTCTCGAGTAATACCCTCCCCACGCCCAGGCAGTTGAGTTCTTCCAGTCCACGTCGAGCTTTTCGAGCCTTGAGCCTTCCCTGATCTCCCCATCTCTCACCCTGAGCAGTCCCTCCTCTATGAGCCACTGGTTTATGGCAAACGCTCCCTTCATCGCCTTGACTCCGTGGTCGGAGACGATCATCACGGCAGTTTCATCGAGATCGAGCAGTTTCAGAGTTTTTCCAATCTCCCTGTCAAGGAGCCTGTAGTAGTCCGGGATCGCATCCCTGTACTCGCTATCCGGCTCGTGCAGGTGATGAGTCTCGTCAAAGTACTTCCAGAACGCGTGATGCACCCTGTCGAGACCGATCTCCACAAACTTGAAGAAGTCCCACGCCCTGTTCTCGATAAGGTACCTGATGACCTCGAACCTCTTCTCCGTCATTTCCCAGATTTTCTTTTTAACTTCACCTCTCTCGTCCTTCCTGAACACGACATCGAAGATATACTCCCCAACGAGCCTCTCTATCTCCCTCTTCAGCTCTCCCGGGTAAGTGTAATCGCTCTCAGCATCTGGGGTTATGAAACAGCCCACCATACATCCCCTAAGCTTTCTGGGTGGATAGCTTGGCGGAACCCCCACCAGAATGGATCTCCTTCCTTCCTCACCCAGATAATCCCAGACCGCCTTTTCTTTAACCATCAGGCTGTGGGCAATCCAGACGTCGTTGTACGTTCCTTTCTTTCTGTGCCTGAACCCGTATAGGCCAAGTTCACCCGGGCTTTTTCCGGTTGCCATCACCATCCAGGCGGGAATGGTTATCGCGGGAATGCAGCTTTTCATCGGCCCGTAAACAGATTTCTCGAGCAGCCTTCTTATGTTCGGCAGATCATCGAAGAATCTGTTGAAAAGAAGCTCTGGAGGTGCAGAATCGAGACCGATGACGAACACTCTCTTAACGCTATCAGCGTAACCGTCCTTCAATCCAACCACCCCACGTAGCGCTTCACGACCTCGATAACCTGCTCGAATTTTTCCGGTTCGAAAACACACCCGACAACCTCCTCTTTTCCACCTGCGCTTATTCCGAGAGACCTCAGATCCAAGATCATCCTGCCGGTGCCCTTTTCCGGAGCAACCTCTCTCGAGATCCTGTAATACAGCTGAACCTTTCCGTTGAAGTCCCTGTTAATCACCAGAGCCTCCTCAAACCCCATGCTCCACACGAGAGCTCTCGCAACTCTCGATATTATGTTGAACTTGCTCCGGAATTCGATGAACGCCGTATTGCCCTTCTGCTCAACCCCGGACAGGACTTTCTCAATTTCCCTTTCAATTTCCTCAGCCTGCCTTATCCAGGGTTCGTATTCCAGCAAATCTCTCCAGTCACTTTCCAAGATGACCCTTACGGCTTCCTCAACACCTGCCCTGTTTCCGGAAATGTGGCTGGAGTCCACAAGCTCTGCAAGCCTTTTTGCCTGATTTTCTGACATTCCGAGCCTTTCCATGGTCTTTCTTATTTCAGGGATGCTGAAAGCTGATCTTCCAGCATCTCCGACGGTTCCTATTACCGTTTCAGCGCCCCATGTATCCAAGTGCTGCGAAACAACGATTGCGCATGAGGCAGAATTTTTTCCCTCAATTACCGGATTTATCTGCCTCACCACACTGCTTTTAATTCTGGGCTGAATGTGGTGATCGAAGAAAATCGTTCTCTTCCCGACCCCTTCCACCTCGCCCGGAACGTTAAGATCCGCAACGAAAACCGAATCTGCCCCCTCAATCAGCCTGTGAATTCTTTCGTCGAACCTGTACTCGCCTACAGGTGGTGATGCATTCAGGAAGTCTCCTTTTGCAAGATGTCTTGCTATGAGCGAAGCCGAGCATATCCCGTCCGCATCCCAGTGGTGTATTATCAGATCCATTCTTTCACTCCACGAACGGATTTTCGAAGCTGCTTATTGCCTCAAAAACCTCCCTTCTCATCATGTGCTCCGGAGGAGCGGTGCCTTCGGAGATCATGGCCCTCAGCTTCGTTCCGCTTATCCTGATTCTGAACTCCTCGTCATGACTGCAGATCTTCGCGTTGACCATTCCGCCACACTTCCTGCAGTAAAACGCTTCGCGGATAAACATGGGCGTTATTCCCAGATCAGGGAATTCGTCAAAAATTTCCCACGCCTCGTAGGGGCCGTAATAATCTCCAACTCCTGCATGATCCCTCCCGACTATGAGGTGAGTTGCACCGAAATTCTTCCTCATTATCGCGTGGTGTATTGCCTCTCTTGGCCCGGCATATCTCATCTCGTATCTGACCGTTGCCAGGACAGCAGCGTTTCTTGGATAGTAATGCCTGAACAGAGCTTCATACGCTCTTATTATCACCTCGTCTCTGAAGTCCCCTGTCTTCTTCCTTCCAAGAACCGGGTTTATGAACAGTCCGTCAACGAATGTGAGTGCAGCCTTCTGCACATATTCGTGGCCAAGGTGAGGGACATTTCTGGTCTGAAAAGCCACGATCGTCTTCCAGCCCCTCTCTCTGAAGAGAACCCTCGTTTCAACAGGCCTCAGCGTGTAGCTGGCAAAGGGGTTTTCGAGCTCATTCAGAAGCTCTATTTCCCCTCCAACCAGATACTCTCCCATCGCATAGACTCTCGAAACTCCGGGATGACTGGGGTCGAGTGTTTTGAAAACTCTCTCTGCAAACTCCTTTTTGTCGAACCTGTAAATCTCTTCAACGTGCATTCTGGCTACGATATGGCCATTGTGGTGAAGAAGAACAGCGTCACCTTCACCGAAGTCTCTGTCACTTACATCGAGCACGACCGGAATGGTCCAGGGTGTGTCGTCGCTCAGGCGCATGTGGTCGAGAACGGAAACGTAGTCATCTTCAGTGAGAAATCCCGTCAGGGGAGAATAAACTCCGTGGGCTATGTTTTCAACGTCTATTGCCTCTCCATGTTCAACGCCTATTTTCGGGTATTCATGCTGCTCGTTCAGAATTCTCTCCCTTGCTTTTTTGGACGCAACTCTCCTTATGATTCTTCCTCCGTGGGGTTTGGATACCATATTTAACCCCTGCTTGCGTCAGTCCAGATATCCAAGAGCTCTCAGCCTCTCCTTTACCTTCTCTTCCTCTTCCTTGCTGAAAACCTCCTCCTTCTCCTCCTCTTCGAGGCTTGCGAGCACCTCTCTCAGAACGTACGTAACATAGTCTGAAACTGACGTGAATCCGGTCCCCTCAATTCTGGCCTTTATTTTCTCGTAGAGCGGCTTTGGAATTGAGACAGTCGTGTACTTCTTCTCGTCCGCCATCTTCATCACCTCTTTAATTAAGTTTAATTAAATGTAATTAAAACAGGTATTAAAGGTTTCGCTTTAACAGGTGAGCTATCTACCAAGAATCCTCGAAAAGTACACCAGATCTTCCCTGTCAATGCCCCTTACCATGTAAAGTGCCGCTAAGTATATTGCGGCTCCTGCCACCACCATGGCAACGCCCTCCACAATACTCACAGGAGTGACGCTGATCAGAAATGCAAGCATCACCAAGCTTGCGATGACGGGTTTTGCGATGTGAGATGGTGAGAAGAAGATTCCGAACTCCCTCTTCGAAAGGTAGGCTAAAATACTCCACACCGCCATGTTTGAAGCCAGAGTCGCCAGAGCAGCACCAACAATGCCGAATGCAGGAATCATCAGGTAGTTCAGCACAACGTTCATGACCATCCCGATCAGAACTGCCCTTACAGGGTATTCCGGCTTCTCCTTGGCGTTGAATATCACGGCCCAGAAGCCAACAGCACTCCTCAGTATGAGAAAGGACAGCACCCAGAAAACGGGAAGGGCGGAGAGATAGTCGGGCCCGTAAACTGCGAGAATGACCTCTCTCGATATTGCCAGCAGTCCGAAGGATGCCGGCACTGCAAGCATCGCTGAATACTTGAAGACTCTATTAAAGGCGTTCTTCAAATTTCTGCCTTCCAGCTGAACGAATACGGGAAAGAGGACTGCGGGAAGCGAGAGAATTCCTGCAACCGCACCTACGATGCTGTAGCTCGCTCTGTAATATCCAACATATTCGGCAGGCATGAACATGCCTATCATGACCGAATCCACATAGGCAAAGACTGTCCAGGCTATGCTTCCGATTGTGAGGTAACCCGTGAATCTGATCACCCGCTTCATATCTATTCTTTCTGCTAAGCCGAAGATGTAACGTCGGTACTGTCTGAAAAGCAAAAGCATGAGAGCCATGATAGACACAAGCGTGGCAATAACAAAGCCGATAATCGCTCCGATAACTGAATACCCTATGGAAACCAGCACTATTATGCTCGATGCCCTGAAAAACTCGTAGGTAATCGACCTCACAAAGTTAGCCCTGAAGTCGTTCAGACCGTTGAATATTCCAACGAGAAATCCTGAAACTGGGCGCAGAAGAACGAAAGCAGAGACAATTTTCAGCGGCGTTGCTATGGCCTCGCTGTGGAAAACATACTCTGCAAGAAAGTCTGAAAGGAGGAAGATGGTCAGTGAAGTGGCTACCGTCAGAATGAGCTTCAGCTTTCCAAGCTCCCTGATGTACCCCCTAACTAAAGGCAGGTTTCCCTTACTCAGCGCGTCCGAAACGTACCTTACCAGCGTCTGGTTTATTCCGAGATCCGTGAATGCGAGAACGAGAAAGGCGATGGATATGCTCAGAGAGTATATTCCGAAGTTCTCTGGCCCGAGTGCTCTTGCCAGAAATATTGTGATTATCAGCCCGGAAACGTTGCCTATGAGCGTTGCCGAGCTGTTGTACAGAGCATTTCTCGCGACTCTCCTTGCAAGCACGTAATGGGTTTTGCGGGGAGGCAATTTAATGTTTTGTATGATGCAGTCACATTTTGAATCGTCTTCAGGTAAACTCAGAACTCTTTGAAGTTTTTAAATGCAGCTCTCATCATATCAATAAAATTTTTATGAAGATTCTTGTCAATGTTTCAATGCCCGGTTTCAAACTTACTCTTCTGAGCCTCATCACCTTCATGTTCATAGCCTCAATCTTTTCCTCAGTACTGATTCTGTCCTATTCATAAACGCTGCCAGCAGCTTTTTTGAAGAGAGGAGCAGAGATGCTATAAAGTCCGAGTTACCGCAATTGAGGAAATGATAGATAGGGAAATAGCCCTGCAGAAAGCATTTTTCTCGGCTGTCAGGAACCACCCCCACATTTACGATCTCATGCGAGACTTTGCCTCAATTGAGAACAGCATGAACATCTCGCCACCCTATCCGGGCAAGCTGAGGGAACTTCAGAACTACCGAGATGTTCTTGAATACTTCAGCAATACTGCCAGATCGGAGCCATCGCTCGAGATGCTGGGTGTGTTCTGGAAGGATGGCAACGTGCTCGTCGGGGTGGTTCACGGAATTTCAGACGAGGTGAAGGACAGAATTTTCGAAAGAGGGTTCAGCACCTCAGGAACGGGACTTGGACTGTTCATAACAAAGCTGATCCTGAACAGGTACGATGGAGAAATACGGGTGGAGGACAACGAGCCGAGAGGCGTGAGATTCGTAATAAAAATAAGGAAGTTCTGATCACTCGCCTGCAAGGTAATCGTACAGTAAGGCTGCTCCAACAGCTCCGGCAATGGGACCTATGACGTAGATGGGGAAGAACTGCCAGAGGTTTATGCCGTACATCGAGTCAACCACGTACGGCCCGAATGTTCTTGCCGGATTGAGGGACGAGCCGGTTATGTTTCCGATGGTTACGATTATCCCTCCCACCGTCAGGCCTATCACAAGCCCTGCAAACCCGGGAGGGGCGCGCTCGTCAACGGCGATTCCCATTATCACCAGCATCAGGACAAACGTACCTATTGCCTCGGCAAGAATTGCCTGACCGTAGCTTATCCCCGGAAAAGGTGCCGTTGCTCCCATTCCTCCTACAAAAGCGGCATCGCTCCCGACGCAGATCAGAAAGAGTGCGCTGCCAATAGTGGCACCAGTCAGCTGGGCCATTATGTACGGTCCAACATCCGATGCGGGAAATCTCTTAGTGGCCCACAGCGCAATCGTTACGGCCGGATTTATGTGCGCACCGCTAACTCTGCCGAGAGAGTATATTACAGCGGCAATTATCAGAGCAAAAGCCATTCCAATGCCGAGCCAGTCTCCGATGCCGCCAAGAGCACCGATGCCTATGTTGAACTCGTTCGGTCTCGCTGCATTTCTGGCTATCATCAGGGTTATGACCGCAGAACCTGCACCGAAGAAGACGAGTAAGGCGGTGCCAACCAGCTCGGCCAAAAACCTCTTGACGAGTGTCATTCTTCACCCCTCCTCGTAGGCTTCGTTGCATATCACGCAGAGTATCCTCGGTATGGCTTTCTTCAGTTTCCTTGCAGGAAACGGGTAATCTCCTCTCCACAGCTCAACATCCTTCCTTACGAGGTGCTCCATGCACACCCCCATTCCGCAGACTATGCAGATCGCCACCGCCTCCCTGTCCCTTCCCTGCTCTGCGCAGATGTAGCACTTCATGGTCTTTCACCACGAAAAAAGAGAAAGAAGTTAAACGGCCTCTCTCCACTGGCAGTAGTCGTGTCTGACATCAACAAGTGCTGCTGCGGCACAATCCTTACAGACTCTGGCTGGAGCGCCGGGAGTTTCCTTGTGAAGTGCAATCACATTTGTTACCATTGTTGCCGTGACAGGCTCGCTTGTCAGGAGGCATGGATAGTCTGCCAGCCTCATAAGTGCCGAGAACCTCACGCTTATGGCACATCCCGGGTATGTATAACGCTGTGGATTCATGAGGACCTCGTTTTCATGTACTGGATCGAGATTTACGTCAAATCCTCCAACCTTGGGCACGAGCTTACCAGCAGACCCGTTCTTGTTTCTTCTTGCCCTGTCTAAGTACTTCCACCCCCTGTATATCATGTCCATGAAGTCATGGTTGTGCAGTTCTGCCGCTCCACCTCTTGTCGGATAGAGCTGGACATAATTGTGGAAGCGCTTTGTGAGCAGATCCACTATCATCGGTGCCGTGAATCCATCAAGCTCCAAAATGTATTCCGTTGCAACTGCCGATGCTCCTGTTGCAAGTGAGAGGGGCTGGTACTCATTCTCAAATCTATCAACAGCATTTCTCAGGGTTGAGTCCATAACCTCCGTAACTGTCTCAATCACGGCCATCACAACATCATCCTTGCACATGTTGAAGGTTGACTGGGCTATGTGATGGGCAATGTCTCCTACGCAGTATGCTGGCACGGTTACAATGTTGCCGTAATGCACCCCATCATCAATCGCCTCCTTAACAGCTCCCTCCATTCTCTTCTTGTATCTGCTCATGTATTCCCTGACATCAAAGGATGTGTGACCAAGCTCATCCATCAGCCTTGCCTGTCCTTCTGTTGGCTGATCGTATATTAGCTGGAGCATCTCAATCTCCTTTTTTACAGCTTCACTCAATGTAGCTCCGTTTTCTATCTCGTTTGCAAAAACCTCTCCAATACCGTATGAGGTGTTCATGCCCCATGATTTTGCAGCGAGAATTGCCTGCTTGTGATGCTCTGGTATGTCAATTGTTTTCAGAATTCTGTTAACAACATTGCTTGTGCTTCCCGGAACCAGAGCGAAGTCAACAACGCATGTTGGACCATAAAAGCCTCCATACCTCCTGACACACTCAAGACCTATCAGTGCCTCGCTTTTACCGATGGCTTCTATAAAAACCTCCATGCTTTTCCTGAAGCTCTCATCTTCGTCGTACAGAATCTCAAGAATCGCTGGAGTCTGGTAGTGTTCCACAAACGGATCATCCTCCGGTCTTATTGTTTTTGTCAGACTCTTCAGGATTTCGAAATGTGCATTTACACTGTCCACATGAAGTCTGAAAACCGCTTTACTCTGATCTCCAATGGCTTTCATCTTATTCGCGGCATCAACATAGGCTTTCACGTCATCAATTACAAATTCCTTTCCTCTCTTTTCTTTAACAGTTTTCACATCTGCCCACTGGGCAGTCATAGCCTCTTCAACCATCTTCTCAAAAATCTCTCTCATACGATCACCGAACAATTATAATTTTTAATAATAGATATATCATGTGGTGGACAGGTTTATATTCGAAATGCGGAAATGTCCACCCTCATGAATAAATATGATGGAGTGGACATATACGCATGTTCATTGCAAAAATCCGTGTTAATCAGCACACATGCTCTCTTGCAAAGGCAACGGAAAACGGACAGGTTTCAATGGAGCTGCTTGAGTACATTCTCATGAATGATGAGGAGGCTTTATTTCTTGGCAGAATATCAAGAATAGACTGCGAACCTCGGGAATGCTTTGAGATCATAGAGAACCATGAAAGTACAAAGTTTTTCCAGATTCTTGAAAAAACAAAGACGAGCCTTGACTTCCTTGCAGTTATAAGAGATACAACGGGTATTAAGGCATTTGAGGAATCTTACTGCTTCATAAAGCCACCCATTATTGTGGAGGACGGAAACAAGCTATACACGGTTTATGCCCCTGATCTCAACCTTCTGAAAAAAGCCTACGAGAAGCTGAAAAGAGTTGGAAACTGGGAGGTAATTGAGGTGAAAAGCCTGAACAGCAAGGGGTTGAAACTCACCGAGAGACAGTATGCGATTCTCAAAGCCGCATACGACATGGGCTATTTTGACAGAAAAAGAAAGGTAAGGCTTGAGGACATAGCCAGTGTGATGAACCTTTCAAAAAGCGCCGTTCACAAGCATCTTCAGGAGGGAATATCCAGACTTGTAACAAAATACTTCAGAAGTGAGGAGCTCGGGGATGGTGAATAGGGCACCGCCAAATTTAATAATTATCAAAACCAAAAATGATTCATGCCAAAGCTGTTTTCAGATGAGTGGGTCAGAGAGTACATGAAACTTCTCAATGAAAGCAAAGAGTATGAGGATGCTGCAAAGGACTGGGAAGGGGACTTTCTTTTTGTTGTCGAGCCTGATGAAAATCTTGATAAACCAATGTATATCTACCTTGACCTTTACCACGGAAAGGCCAGAGAGGGCTATGCTGTCGACGATCCATCCAAGGTTAAACCTGCGTTTGAGTTCAGGGGCAGATATTCCAACTGGAAGAAGCTGATTGATGGTGATATAGACCCAATTAAAGGGCTTGTTACGGGAAAGTTCAGACTGAAAGGGAACATGGCGAAGGTTATGAGGTATGCGAGGGCTGCAAAAATCTTGGTTGAGATTGCCCGGAAGGTTGAGACAGAGTTTCCAGATTAGTGATGGAGATGTGGAGATTCCTTTCCCCTCAGATTCTTTTTGGAGCTGACTCCACTGAATATCTGGAGAGATTTGAAAAAAGAAGAGCCGTTATAGTTACGGATGAGGTAATAAAAAATCTGGATTACGTCAGTGATGTTTCAAAACACCTTGAAAATTCTGAAACAGTCACAATAAGAGCCAGAGAGCCATGTATAGATGATGCACTTGAGCTGGCAGAAGAGATGAGAGAGATTGAGCCTGAAGTTATCATCGCTCTCGGCGGTGGAAGTGTCATAGATGTTGCCAAGGCCGGAAGAATTCTGATGGAAGCAGAAATTGAACCTGAAGAGATAACACCGTTCACCAGCCTTGAGGAATACGGTTTTAGGGGAAAAACATCACTTATAGCAATTCCAACAACAAGCGGAACGGGAAGTGAGGCAACATGGGCGATAGTTCTGAAAAACATTAAAGAAAGAAGAAAGGTGATCATGGCACATGAAAGAGCTATGCCCGAGATTGCTATAGTTGATCCGGCTTTTGTTTACTCCATGCCAGATCATCTTGTAATTTCAGGTGGATTTGATGCTCTCAGCCATGCGGTTGAAGCTTTCCTCTCTTCATTCAGCAACCCGTTCAGCGATTCCTTAGCTCTCAATTCTTTAAGGCTCATTCTGGATAACTTCATCATGTCCTATGGTGGAGATAGAGACGCAAGGGAAAAAATGCACATCTCAGCCACAATGGCAGGAATCGCCTTCAGCAACTCCCAGGTTGGAGTTGTGCATGCTCTTGCCCATGCTGCAGGAGCACTCCTTGGCATCCCTCACGGACTTGCTGTGGGGGCATTTCTCAATCCTGTTCTTGAATTTTATGCGGAGAGAGGTGTTGAAAGGCTCGGTGAGATGAACAGGAATCTCGGACTGAACATTCTCAGGGAGATCGAGAGAATTGAGGCTGAACTCAGACTGTTCGAGTATATACCGGTGTCTGAAATTGAAAGTCACAGGAGTGAAATTGCTGAAAGGGCGATGGAAGACAGCTGCATAGTAACCGGGCCTTTTGTTCCTGAAAGAGAGGATCTTGAAACTGTAATTGAAAGGGTGGTGAGAAGGTGTATGCGGGAAGAATCCTGAGGGTGAATCTGTCTGAAAAGTCTGTGAGCATTTATAAACCCGAAAAGAGAGTTTACAGGGAGCTTGTGGGAGGGAGCGGAATTGCTGTGGACATGCATCTGAAATTAGGATCTCATTCCAAAGACCCCTTCAGCCCTGAAAACCCAATTGTGATCATGAATGGCCCCCTGACAGCTTCAGCCCCATCGTGTTCCAAAATACAGTTCACAGCAAGATCTCCGCTGACAATGGGTTGGGGCGAGAGCAATGTTGGGGGAAAGATGGCGGGCTATATGAAAAAGGCAGGATGGGATGGGCTGATCATAGAGGGGAAAAGCGACAAACCGGTTTATATCCACGTAACATCTGATGGGGCCGAGATAAGAGACGCAGATCATCTGTGGGGAAGAACAACATACGAAACCATGGACATTCTGAGGAAAGATCATGGAGAGATTTCTGCTGCTTCAATAGGGCCGGCAGGGGAGAATCTTGTCAGGTATGGATGCATAATTGCCGACAATTCAAGGGCAGCCGGGAGAACTGGTATTGGAGCGGTTATGGGGAGCAAAAAGCTTAAAGCCATTGCAGTTGAGAAGGATTTTTCATTCAGTCCCGAGCCGGCAGACCCGGAGAGGTTCAGAGAGGCTGTCAGAGAGCTTGCATCCAGAATAAAGGATAACTTCACAGCAAACATGTTCAGGGAAGTTGGAACCGGTGGATATGTTGAGTCTGCGGAGATGTTCGGTGATCTTCCCGTCAAATATTTCACCGAGGGAGAGTTTGGAAAAGCTGAAAGGATATCAAGCAACTACCTGATTGAGAAATACTTCAAAAGGCATGATGGATGCATGGGATGTTCAATAAAGTGTGGAAAAATTTTGAATTACAATGGAAAGGAATACCATCTCCCGGAATACGAGACCCTCGCTTCATTCGGTTCGCTGCTTATGATAGATTCAGGTGAGAGTCTTGTTGAGATAAACCATCTTGCAAACTCTCTTGGGTTGGACACGATATCATGCGGTGTAACCATCGGAATGGCCATGCATCTTACCGAAAGAAATCTGGCAGATTTTGGCATAAGATTTGGTGAGGATGATAAGGTTAAGGAATACCTCAGGCTGATAGCATACAGAGAAGGTCATGGAGATCTGCTTGCCGAGGGGACAATGAGAATTGAGGAAGAGCTGGGGCTTGATGGTGTTGCAGCACATGTCAGGGGGCTTGAGATCCCCATGCACGATCCAAGAGCGTTCTTCAGCTTGGCTGTTGCCTACGCAACAAACAACAGGGGAGCTTGTCATCTACCCCATCAGATGTACAACGTTGAAATGGGGCTGAAGATAAAGGAGTATGGAATAGCAAGCAGTGGGAGATTTGAGAATGAGGGCAAGGGAGAGATCACAGCGAAGATGCAGAACTTTGCCGAAATATTCAACTGCCTTGTCATGTGTGTTTTTGTCCCTGCAAAGCCCTCCCATATCTCTGCACTTCTGACATCAGGCACCGGAATTGACCACACCCCTGAAAGAATCTACTCCATAGGGGAAAGGGTGTTCAATCTCAAGAGGAGATACAACGAGCTTGCAGGAAGAGGGAGGGAGTATGACAGGCTTCCCGAAATCGTTCTCAAACCACTACCAGGTGGAACAGAGGGGAACGTTCCAGACTTGAAAAAGCAGCTTGATGAGTACTACAGATTCAGGGGGTGGGGTTAACAGATCTTTTTTGCCAGAACCGGCAGCACGATCATGAAGGAAAAGAGAGCATAGACATACTCAAATCCAAAATAACCGCTGACAATACCTGCAATTAAAGGTCCTGCAGTGAGTCCGGCTGTTATGGAGGATGAAAGCAGTCCCATTGACATCGCGTAGCCCAAGTTGCTTTTCTCTGCGATGTAAACGGCTGATGAGTTGTAAACCATTGCAACAACAAACCCCTGAATGAATCTGATCGCCAGAAAAACATGGAAACTGTTCACAATAAAAAGAAGACCAGTAACAGAGAGAATTATCGAGGATAAGGCATAAACCCTCCAGCTCCCAACCCTGTCTGTTAGCTTCCCCGCAGGAGTGTTTGAAAGGGTTCTGACCAAGAGATACATTGTAAACGAGGCACCAAACTCTAAGGGAGAGATACCGAGCCTCTCCAGAAAAGAGTTCTCCAATGGGACGATGGATGACATCATGGCAACTGCAAAGCTCAGAGATACAAAGACGGGAATTATCTCCCTGTTGAGATTTTTCAGTGCAGATCTTCCCCTGCCAACATCCCGAATTCTCACATCCTCCACGAACAGAAGAATTCCGAGAGAGGATATCATAACAAGAAATGCTGAGAAATAGAAGACGAGATCAATTCCGTAGAGAATGATCAATCCAGCAACAGTTGGAGACACAGAAAATCCAAGGTCTGTGAAGGTGCTGTAAATCCCGAATCCCTCCCCCCTTCTCTTTCCTGAAAGATAGAGGATTACAGTAAGGCTGGATACAAGCATGAAGCTCTCAACAATTCCAAGAAACGCCCTTAACAGGAGGAGCTCTGCAACATCCTCAACCCTTGAATAGAGAAAAATTAGAAATGAGGTTGCAACGAGAGATGTGTAAAGATACTTCTTTGGCTTTCCAGATTTTTCAACAATCCTTCCTGCGAGAGGCTGAAAAAACGTTGCAAACATGCCCCAGATTGAAATGACTATTCCTGATGCGGTATCAACTGGAACATTTCCTGTTGAAAGGGATGAGATGAGTATTGGAAGAACGAAATACGCCATTCCTCCCCCAAATGAATCTGAGAATCTCGCAATCGAAACGGTCAGAATTTTTCGCTCCACAGGGAAAGGTATAAAGCCAGGATTAAAAAATCAAACGTGAAATTAATTAACAGGGTCTGTTTCTCTCGGCTGATGAAAATTGCAGATGGAGTTTACTTCATCGAGGAGAGGAATGGTGGAAAATTCCCCCACTGCAATTCCCTTATCGTTGGTGGAATTCTCATAGACCCAAATTGCGGAATTGATTTACTTCAGACTGTGATCGATAAAATTGAGATTGCAGTGCTCTCTCACAACCACCCCGATCATTCAGCATTGGCATGGTACCTGAACAAAATGAGAGTAGATATCTACGCCCCCCATCCCTCAACAGGAGTAGGGGAGCTGGCAGAAAGATTCGCAAAGGGAATGGAGGAGAGGTGGATTGAGTTTGCCACAGAGTTTGTTGGACTGAGGGACTTTCATGCAGAAATCTACAGCTCTTCATCTGATTTCAGCAGAAACGGACATGAGATCGAGATAATAAAAACCTGGGGTCATACAGATGACATGCACCTCTTCCTTGTGGATGGCAAAGTCCTCTATTCCGCTGATGTTGACCTGACAGATTTTGGACCGTGGTACGGGAATCCGGAAAGCGATCCGTTCAAGTTCAGAAAGAGCATCGAATCTCTGTTTGATTACGATTTTGATGTCATTGTTCCCTCTCACTCAAAACCGGTTTTTGGCAGAGAAGAGATTGAGAGGAAGCTGAATCAGTACATAGAGCACTTTGACAGGAGACATGAAATGCTGGAAGAGCTGTATGAGAGGGGTATGAGCATTGATGAGATCGTTAAGCTCTCTCCAATTTACAGAAAAAAGATTTCACAGCTTGAGGACATAATGGACTACTTTGAGAGAAACATGATAGAGAAGCATCTTCAGCTTGAAAAGAAAGGGTTCTAAGGAACCTTTATGCAATAGATTCCCACAAATTATGCTTGGTTGATAAAACAGAATCCGTGAAATTGTCAGCTGGATGTGAGATTGCTTAGAATGCCATTGGAATGTTGCTGGGTTAAACGACCTTTGATTTCCAGCCTTCCATTACAGCCAGAGCGATATCAACCTCCTCAGGACTTATTGTGAGGGGAGGTATGATTCTGATGTCTTTCTCTGAGGTTGCGTTCACCAGAACACCATTTTCCATCAGGTATTCCTGCATCTTTTTGGCATCATCAACAGTGACACCAAGCATGAGCCCAGAACCCCTCACCTCTTTAACAAAGTCCATCTTTTCCAGACCTTTCCTGAATCTCTCACCCATCCTCCTTGAGTTTTCGACAAGATTCTCTTTTTCAATGTACTCGATTGTTGCCAAGGATGCGGTGCATGCCAGGGGATTTCCACCAAATGTTGAGCCATGGTCTCCCCTTTCAACTCCTCTGTGAACATCCTCGCTTATGCCAATGGCACCAGCCGGAAATCCATTCCCCATTGACTTTGCGAGGGTTATTATATCGGGCTGAAATCCGTAAATGTCCTTTGCAAACCACTCTCCTGCCCTTCCAAATCCCGTCTGAATCTCATCAAAGATTACGAGGAACTCAAACTCATCTCTGAGCTCAAAAATTCTCTTCACAAATTCCCTTTCAGCCGGAAAAACACCTGCCTCACCCTGTATGAGCTCAATTATAACCGCAGATGTTTCTCTGTCCACTGAATTTTCAAGGCTCTCGGTGGAGTTGTACTCTGCAAATTCAACCGGCCTGATGAGTGGCTCAAAGGGTTCTCTGAACTTTTCCTTCCAGGTAACGGACAGTGCTCCCATTGTTCTCCCATGAAAGTCGTTGACAAACGAAACAAACTTCTTTTTTCCAGTGGTCCTCCTTGCAATTTTCAGAGCTCCTTCAACACTTTCAGTACCTGAGTTTGTGAAGAAAAACCTCTCAAGTCCTGTGAGCTCTCTCAGCTTCTCTGCAAGCTCTATTTGAGGTTTGGTGTAAAACAGATTGGAAACATGGACAAGTCTGTCAAGCTGCTCCCTGATTCTGGAATTCACATACTCATTTCCATGTCCAACAGAAATGCATGCAATTCCCGCAATTAAATCAAGATATCTGTTGCCATCTGAATCGTAAAGCCAGCATCCCTTACCATGCTCGATTAACACAGGGTATCTGTTGAAAAACTGGATGAACACCCTGCTCTCCCTCTCAAACCACTCATTCATACTCGATCGTTGCGGGAGGTTTTGGAGTTATGTCGTAAACAACCCTCACCACTTCGGGAATTTCTCCAGTAATCCTGAGAGCCATTTTTCTCAGCATGTCATAATCAAGCCTTAGCGGATCTGCTGTCATTCCATCTCTGCTTTCAACTGCCCTGATTGATATTATGTAACCATAAACCCTTATGTCCCCCTTCACTCCAGTTGCCTTCCCTATGAGAGATGCGAAGGCCTGCCACTTCTCCACATCTCTGAGCTCATCCTCAACGATCTCTGTCGCTTTTCTGACAACCTCAATCTTCTCGGGAGTGACCTCACCGACCACCCTGACAGCCAATCCCGGACCGGGAAATGGCATTCTCTCTGAAATTTCTTCGGGAAGACCCAGATATCTGGCCACTTCCCTCACCTCATCCTTGTAGAGCTCCCTCAGCGGTTCTATAACTCCCTTGAAGCTGTAATGAGTTGGGAAACCTCCAACATTGTGATGACTCTTTATCCCGCCCTGACTCTCGATTATGTCAGGGTATATAGTGCCCTGAATCAGGTAATCAGCCTCAACCTCTTCAGCAACTCTCTCAAAAACCCTTACAAACAGCTCTCCTATAACCTTCCTCTTCTCCTCAGGATCTGTAACACCCCTGAGAGCTTCAAAAAACTCCTCCTTTGCATCGATGAACCTCAGGTTCATCTTTCCGAATATTTCCTTAACCCTTTCAGGCTCTCCAGCTCTCATCAGTCCTGTATCAACAAAAACAGGATAAAGTCTGTCTCCTATTGCTTTATAAGCCAGAACCGTGCATACAGAGCTGTCAACTCCACCTGACAATGCTATTATGGCCTTTCCATCTCCAACCTTATCCCTTATCTCCTTAACAGCATTTTCAACAAATACTTCAGGTTTCACCATTCATTTCCCTCCTGAACTGGATTGCTGATCTGACAAAACCCATGAAGGGTGGTGAAGGTGAGAAGGGCTTTGCCTTGAATTCCGGATGAAACTGGGTTGCGAGGAAAAACCTGTGGGAAGGTATCTCGAGAATCTCCATCCTCCTGCCACCATCAGAGTGGCCTGAAAAGACCAGACCGGCACCTTCAAGTTTATCTATGTATTCAGGATTCACCTCAAACCTGTGCCTGTGTCTTTCGTAAATTTTCTCCTTCCGATAAAGTGAGTATGCAACGGTATTCCTCTTGATCGTGATCTCGATGTCCCCAAGCCTCATCGTTCCCCCAAGCCTCTCAACCTCCTTCTGCTCAGGCAGCAGATCTATGACAGGGTGAGGAGTATTTCTGTCAAATTCGGTGCTGTTTGCTTTATCATATTCCAAAACATTTCTGGCAAATTCAATTACAGAAAGCTGGAATCCAAGACAGATCCCGAGGAAGGGTATGTTGTTCTCCCTTGCGTACTCTATAGCCATCATCTTGCCCTCGACACCTCTCTGCCCGAAGCCTCCGGGGACAAGAATTCCGTCTGCCTCAATCTCTATCTCGCTGAAATCTTCGAAGTCCTCACTGTCAACCCATATCACAGATACCTTGGCAGAATTGTGAATTCCTGCAATTTTGAGAGCCTCCCTTATGCTTATGTACGAGTCCCTCACGTCAATGTACTTCCCCACAACGGCAATTGTAACCTCCTCACTTGCATTTCTCATCTTCTCAACAAAACTCTCCCAGTCTCCACTGCTGTCTCTCTTTTCAAGTCTGAGTTTTCTTGCTATGTAGCTATCAAGCCTCTCCTCCTTGAATATCAGAGGGACCTCATATATGTCATCCGCATCCTTTGCACTTATCACAGCCTCAGCCGGAACATCACAGAAAAGGGAGATCTTTTTCTTTGTTGAGTCTTCAAGCTCCCTCTTGCACCTTCCAACAATCACGTCAGGATGCAAGCCAAGACTTCTCAGTTCCTTAACGCTGTGCTGTGTTGGCTTTGTCTTCTGCTCTCCACCGCTATCCAGCGGAACAAGGGTGACGTGAACAAGCAGAAAATCCTCTTCCCTCTCCTCATTGTGCATCTGCCTTACTGCCTCAAGGAAGGGCATGCTCTCTATGTCTCCAACAGTTCCACCAACCTCAACAAGACATATGTCCGCATTTCTCTTTTCTGCAACATCCCTTATCCATCTCTTTATCTCATCTGTTATGTGGGGGATTATCTGAACAGTCTGACCCAGATACTCTCCCTTTCTTTCTTTCTCTATTACCCTGCTGTAGATCTTTCCTGTTGTGATGTTGTGCTCTCCTGTAAGTTCAACACCAATAAATCTCTCATAATGGCCGAGATCGAGATCAACTTCAGTTCCATCTTTTAAAACGTAAACCTCTCCGTGCTGAAATGGATTCATTGTTCCGGCATCAATGTTGATGTAGGGATCTATTTTTATTGGAACAACGTTGTACCCCATGTCAACAAGAATTCTGCCGATGCTGGCAGCTGTTATCCCCTTTCCAAGACCGCTCATCACTCCTCCAGTTACCACTATGAACTTCATACCTTTTCCCTCAGCTCCGGAGGAAGCATGTTCGGTATTCCGTTTTCAATCGGGTAAAGCTCTCCACATTCTTTGCAGATCAGATTTCCGGTGATTATTTCCTCCTGATCCTCTTCAATAACCTCAACATCAAGGTCTCCCCTGCACAGGGGACATGCAAGAATATCAAGAAGCGACCTTCTCATAACAGAGTAGTGCAGAAAGTACATCTATTAAATTTTTTGATTCCCTCCTGCATGAGAACTGGAAGGTTTTTATACTGGCTGTGCAAAAATTTACTTCCAATGAGGGGGATTGTTTTCATACTTCTGGCCATTTCGATATTTGTATTCGGATGTGCTGGCAGTGAGAGTGGGGAGGAGAAGGTAACTCCATCACCCACACCGGCAGAAACTCCAGCGATATCACCAACACCTGAAAAGACCAAAGCCCAGGAACTCCACGGAGTTGGAAAATGCGATCAGTGCCATGATGCTCCTACGGTAAGTGACATGGCTGCTGGACTTCATAAAGAAGCATTTGTAAAACAACCCGATATCCACAAAAAACTATGTTCTGACTGTCACGACGTCAGTACATTCTGTGGAAAGTGCCATGATGTTCCTGAAGTGGTAAAGTAACAGAAAAAATCAGATAACATTACTTTTGAATTTTTAGAGCTTTTTCAAACACTCCCCAGTCTCTCCACCACGGCCTGAGCGAATTCCCTTGTACCGACGAGTTTTCCTCCAGTATGCCTGTGTAGATCGTAGGTGACGATTCCGTCCTCTACAGTGAGCTCTATTGCCCGCTTTATCATCTCCCCCGCCTCTCTCCAGCCGAGATACTGGAACATCAGCACCCCGGTTAGAATTTCGGCCGTCGGGTTTACCTTGTTCTGTCCCGCATACTTGGGAGCTGACCCATGCACAGGCTCGAAAACACCCATTCCATCACCTATGTTGCTTCCTGGAGCAACTCCAAGACCTCCAACGAGAGCTGCAGCAGCGTCACTCATGTAGTCACCATTCAGGTTTGGCATCGCAAGCACATCGTATTCAACCGTCCTCGTAAGGAGCTGCTGAAACATATTGTCCGCTATCCTGTCCTTTATCACGACTTTCCCCTTTGGAACCTCTCCACCGTAGTTCTCCCAGAGCTCGTCTTCGGTTATCGTAACGTCTCCAAACTCCTCCCTCGCGACCTCATATCCCCAGTCCCTGAAAGCCCCCTCGGTGTACTTCATGATGTTGCCCTTGTGAACCAGCGTGACACTCTCTCTCCCGTTGTCTATCGCATACTGTATCGCCAGCCTGACGAGTCTCTTGGTGGCAAACTCGCTTATGGGTTTTATCCCTATTCCCGAGTCTTCCCGTATGTTCACTCCCAACTCATCCGCCAAAAAGCCTATCAGCCTCCTCGCCTCCTCACTACCCCTCGGCCACTCAATCCCCGCATAAACGTCCTCGGTGTTCTCCCTGAATATGACGAGATCCACAACCTCTGGATTTCTGAGGGGACTGGGAAATCCCCTAAGGTAGTAAACGGGCCTCACATTGGCATACAGGTCGAGAACCTGCCTTATCGTCACGTTCAGACTTCTGAATCCCCCTCCAACGGGGGTGGTGAGTGGTCCCTTCAGGGCAACCCTGTATCTCCTTATGGCATTGAGCGTGTCTTCCGGGAGGTAAGTGCCGTACATTCTGTAAGCATCCTCACCGGCATAGGTCCTGAACCACACTATCTCCTTCCCCATCCTTTCAGCAGCAGCATCGAGGACGAGCATGGCAGCAGGAACGACGTCCTTGCCTATTCCGTCTCCCTCGAAGTAGGGAATGACGGGATTATCCGGAACCACAAGTCTGCCATTCTCGTACTCTATTCTCTCTCCATTGCTCGGTGGAGTGATTTTCTCGAAATTCATGGGGTTGAATTGGAGGAGAGTATTAAATGTTTGTCGAATTACTGCTGCATATATGGGTAAGAGCTGACCCGATCTTGTGACAGGGTTGAAATGAGCAGATTATCTCAAACCCCGACATATTTTAATAAATGTCTCTGCAAGATTCTTCCAATGGATGCTGAACTCTCAAAAACCCTCACCAGATGCATGCAGTGCGGAACGTGCATAGGCAGCTGTTTTTCAGGCAGAGTTACCGCACTGAACACAAGGAAAATCCTGATGGAGTACATGGCCAAGGGCACACCGATTGAGGATCATGATGCTCTATGGTTCTGCGTTACCTGTTATGCATGCCAGGAGAGATGTCCAAGAGGAATTCCGATAACGGATATAATACTTGAGGCAAGAAAGGATCTTGCAAGGAGAAAGGGTTTGCCCGGAAGGTTGAAGAATGCCTTTTCATATCTTGAAAAACATACAGCCTATGTTCCTGGAAAGGAAAAGAATGTTGAGATGAGAAGAGAACTCGATCTTCCTGTTTATCACTCCCAGTTTGATGAAAAGGCAAGAAAGGAGGTTTCAGAGATTGTAAGCAGACATCTAAAAGAGGTGATCGGGTGAAGTTCTTTCCGGGGTGCATGATTCACAACAGGTATCCCGGGATAGAGAAATCCCTTTACTATGTATTTGAGAACCTCGGAATCAGCATATCTCCACTGAACGGCTCATCATGCTGCCCTGCCCCATCAATAACAAAGTCCGTAAGTCATGATCTCTGGCTCGAGGTTGGAAAAAGGAACATTGAACTTGCAGACAACGACACAATAATGACCGCCTGCAATGGATGTTTCACAACTCTTTTTGAGATTGCCGAGAAAACTGGACGTGGAGATGTGAGGCACGTGGCAGAATTTCTGTACTTCGACGTTGGAATTGACAGAATAAGAAGGAGCATAACAAAAAGACTGCCCCTAAGACTTGCTGTCCACTATGGCTGCCACTTCTTCAGGCCCGGAGAGTATAAGAAATTCACATCTCAGGAAAGACCAAACATTCTTGATGAGCTTGTGGAGGCAATTGGAAGTCAGAGTGTCGATTACAGGTACAAGATGATGTGCTGCGGTGGTGGGGGGGGTGTAAGGGCAGGAGCAACTGAGGTTTCACAGGATCTGCTTGAAATCAAGCTGGATGCAATAAGCGATGAAGATGCTGATGCAATTGTTGTGATCTGCCCTCTCTGCCTCAATCAGTTCGATAATGGCCAGAAAGAGCTGGAAAATTCAAGAAACAAAAGTTACGGTGTGCCGGTTGTTCACTACATCCAGCTTCTGGCTGTTGCAATGGGAATGGAACCCGAGCTGACAGGAATTCAGTGGCATTCAATCTCAAGCACAGATCTGATTGAGAAGCTCGTGAAGGGAGAGATGGTTGAAGAATAGATTATTTTTTTAGATTCTCCAAGTAAACTGTGGCGGTTTTTGGTGCTTTCCCTTTGAGTACATAGTGATAGTAGCTGTAGGTCATCACATCAGCATCCTTCAGGACTTCTGCATCCACAACTTCCCCAACAAAAAGGGTGTGTGATCCCACATCCATCATATCCCTCAGTTCGGCCTCAATGTATGCCACAGCGTGTTCCCTCACAACAGGAGCACCTGTTTTTCCGATAAAATAATCTATACCCTGAAATTTGTCAATATCCCTGCCGGACCTGAATCCAAATCTCCCTATGAACTCCATCGGAGTGTCCTTTTCGAGAACAGAGACTGAAAAAACTCCGGACTCTCTGACACAGGTGCTGGTCAAATTGCTTCTGTTGAGACACACGGCAACCATAACGGGCTCTGAGGTTACCTGAAACACAGTGTTGGCAATCTGACCGTTTGGCCTTTCGCTGTTCTGGCTTGAAACTATGTAAAGTCCGTAGCTTATCCTGTAAAGAGCTTCCGGGTTCATGATCCAATTTGAAAAAGGGAAATAGAAAATCTTTTCTCAGTAAGGCAATGAATCTATGAACCTCAGCCTCTTGGGGATGGGGGGATGGGTGGACAGGAACTCCTCAACCGGTGAGATCCTGGCCCTTTTTAACACTTCAATATCTCTTGCAGAAATGTAGGGGCTTGCAAATGCATCTGTGAAGGCATATATGAAGAGGGTCTTGAAGCTGCTTCCCTGAATCTCATCTAAGGCTCTCGGCACCCTGTGGTAGAATGCATGTATCTTTGCAAGAGAGGATTGCATTGGCAGCTTTCCTGAAACCCTGACACCTTCAGTATCCGCATAATACTCCCTAAGCCTGCTGAATGCGAGAACAAGAATCTGGACTATGAAACTTGCTATAACCGCAGCGATTCCAATTAAAGCGGTTGTCCTGCCTCTCTCATCTCTGAGTCCAGAGTGAACAAGGGCATAGCCAAGATAGAATATTATTGATGGAAGAAGTCCGAACAAAAGCATTACTGCTGAATCTCTGTGCCTGTGATGGCCTATTTCGTGCCCCACAACTGCCATCAGCTCTTCCCTGTTGAGCATGCTCATCAACGAATCCGAGACTGCAACAAACCTTCCACTCAGAAAATTTCCATAGGCAAATGCGTTTGGCGGTGACCTCACAACCATTGCTTTGTACTTTCTGCCATCTCCGAGCCTCATTGCAACCTCATCGACAACTGCCTGAAGCTCCGGAAAGTGTTTTGCTCCGTACATCATGTTTATCATCTGGGGAGAGAAGAAGTACATCAGAACGTTGATGATTATCAAAAAGGCTATGAGCCCGTAAAATCCAATGTATATCCCTGAATATGCCAGAACATAATAGATAATCGAACCGCTCACTGCAAGGATCAGTATGGCAAGGATCAGCATCGAGGTGTAGAGTGAGAACCTTCCTGCCACCCTTCCGGCAACCTTGGGGGCAATTGCTGATGCGAGGAAGAACATAATAAAGTATCCAGCCACTGCCAGTATCATGTATACCGGATCGAATATCAGGAACATGTTTGATTGTTGGACAGAACTGCTTAAAATCGTTTTCCCTGATTTTTCAGGAATTCATCTGAAAATCAATCAGATTTAAATTTGTTTCAGATCGTAAAACAGATATGGTGTTTGTCGGAATCGATGTAGGACTTGAAAGATCTCCCATGGCAATTATTCGGAAAGACTGCATCAGAATATTTCAGGATTACAGCGACTGCACTAATCTGGATGACATCCGTGCTGTCGGGATAGATGCTCCACTTTCATTTCCTGAGAAGGGTTATTTCAGGGAGTGCGAAAGGAAACTGCTCAAAATGGGAATAAAGCTTTTCCCATCAGGCTCACCATTCTTTCAAAAAACCGTTGAAAGAGGTATAAAAATTGCAGAGAAGTTTAAACAGTGGGGAATCAGGGTTTTCGAGGTGTATCCATTTGCCACAAGGGTTATTCTGGGAATCGCACCGGACTGCAACAAAAGAAAAAAAGAGTGTCTGGAAAGAATAAAAAAAGACCTGGCAGGATACATTTCCGGTGAGGTCAGAAACCACGATGAAGTCGATGCTCTGCTATCTGCATTAACCGTGAAGCTGTTTTACGATGGAATGGGGGAGATAATATCAGGCAGGGATGGCTCCATTCTCATCCCAAAAAAGATTTAAAAAAATTAAACATTCAAATCTGGAAAGACATGTTGTTGATTACCTGAAGGGATTTTTCAAGCTCTTCAATCTCCTTTATCTGAGATTCTATGTCGTTTAGTGTTCCGGTCACGTTTTCCTGAGGTTGCTGGGACCGGCTTTCTGTGGGTGTGGGCGTGGCTTCTTTTTTTGTTTCAGATGTCCCAGTTCCTTTTTGTGCACATCCGTAGGTTATGAGGGTCAGAGATAGCAAGGTAAAAATTAAAATTGTTCGTATTTTCATTTCTACTCCCCTCCTGACCCGGCAGCTCTCAAAGCATCCCTGAATTCCTTAAACACTCTTTTGAGATCATTTAGAGATTCTTTCATATCAGATATTGCCTTAGAGTACTCAGACTTTCCAGCAGAGAACTCCCATCTGGCCGTACCCGTATCACCTGAGTCAAGAGCATTGTTGAAGTGATCAACAGATTTCAGGGCATGTTCTTTTGCTGAAGCGAGCCTCTCGAGATATCTGTTGTACACCCTCCATATATCAGATGTGTCAATGCTCCTGTTTTCAAGCTCCAGAATTTTGTCCTCTATCTTCGCTGAATTCTTCTCAGCATTTTCTATTATATCAAGTAGCTTGAGTGAGAGAACTTTCCCGGTAACTGCACTTATTTTAACTCTAAGTGTCTTCCATTCGCTTGAAAACGCTCTCACATTGTTTCTCAGTTCTTCCGGTGTTGTGGAGATGTTTATCTTCTCCTTCCAGTATTCAAGTTCCGATCTTATGGAAGATATGTCCCCCGAAAGGTTCTGAGCGGTGGTATTGTTGATGTTCATGGTCATGATTCTCAGCTCAAGACTGTCAAGATGCGTGATTATGAAATCAATTCCGTAAATGACGAAATCTTTTGTAGCATTGAAAACAACAGGATCTCCAAATCCTCTGTGCTTCACTTTCTGATAAAGTTGCCTTGTTTCTGAGTACTTCCTTAGATAGTTTTCTTTCATTTCCTCCCTTTTCTCCATCATTTCCCTGTACTTTATCCTCTTTTCCTCTACCATCTCCTTTCCCCTAAAATACTTCCAGAAGTTATGCGATCGCTCCTTAATTTCGATTCTTATACTGTTTTCCACAACGTCTCTGCTCAATCCGGTTTCATTGACAATTGCATCTATTATTTTATCAATGTTAACTGTGTGAAGAATCAGTTTTGACTCTGTACCATCTATTTTTATTTCCACCTTTGACCAGTTGCTGTAAACCTCCACCTCTATGTAAACCCCTCTGTGATCATCGTCCCATTTCCCATGTTCATCCATTTCGTCATGTCCACCACCATATCCATGCTCTTTCCCATGCATCTTGTCCTCATTTGCAAACACCGGATATGCCGTTGAAGTCAGCAGCATTGCAGCAAGCATCACCAACACCTTTTTCATATGCATCACCGATCATATCTTGAATTCCGGAAAATAAAAGCACTTTTTCAGATTTCTCAAACAAAAATATTTCAGATGTTTCACAACACTTTACAAAACTTTACAGAGATTTCTTTTTCTTTACAGAGTGTCGTCAGGGCTGAATGGCTGATTTAATCAAGATCCCGTTTTGGTCTGAATTTCCCACCAAAACCCTTTCCGATGAAGTAGATTTCAGAGCTTCTCTTTCTTGAGGCCGGTGGAGAATGAAGCTTTCTGAATACAAAGAATTTCTTGAACTCGGAGAAAAGTCTCGGTGTTTCTTCTCCCTGAAACATCTTTACAACAAAGTTTCCTCCGGGCTTCAGAAATGTTTTTGCAATTCTGAATGCAGCCTCCGTGATCTCAACCGATCTGAAGTGATCCAAATCCCAGTTTCCCGTAATCTTGGGTGAGGCATCACATATTACAGCATCAAAGCTATCTCTGATTTCCCTTATTTTCCTCCATGTGTCCCCTGACGTTATGTCTCCCTGAATGAAGTGCACACCTTCCATTTCCTTCATCGGGCTCAGATCAACTGCAACAACTCTCGCTCCAAGCTCCACAGCAACCTGACTCCATCCACCTGGAGATGCACCCAGATCAAGAACCCAGTAATTCTTTTTTATAAGCCCGAACTTCCTGTTCATCTGTTTCAGCTTGAATGCTGCTCTGCTCCGGTATCCCTCTTTTTTCGCCTTCCAGTAGTAATGATCCTGCCTGTCCTCAACTCTCCTGGGCTTCATAAAACATCACATTGACCCTTCTCCTTCTGGGGCCATCAAACTCAAGGAAGAGGATTCTCTGCCATGTCCCCAGTGCAGGCTTTCCGTTCTCAACAGGAATCACGACAGAATTTCCAACAAGAGATGCCTTTATGTGAGCATCAGCATTGCTGTCAATCCTGTCATGAATGTAACCAGCATTTCTGGGAACAAGATCTGAAAGTCTGTCAATTATGTCCCTCAGCAACCCGGCCTCTGCCTCATTGATCACAACCCCCGTTGTGGTGTGGTATGAATGGACAACAAGAATTCCATTTTTGCCAGTTACTGCCCTCTTCACCTCTTCAGTTATGTCAACAACCTCCTCTCTGCTTCTGGTTTCAATGGTGATAACCTTCATGGCACCCTCACCACAACCTCCTTCCTTTCCTCATCAAGCCTGAAAGAGCCAAATTCGATGACATCAGCATCTTTTGTTCCCAGAAATCTTAACACTTTCTCATCAAAATCGACTTCCTTAAGCAGCCCCATTGTAAGATATCTCCTCCCCTTCCTGAGTCCCAGAACAAGACCCTTGAGTTCAGAAGGCCTGATTATGTTAACCTCCGAAACACAGAAATATTCCCTGAGAAACCTGACTGCCTCCTGTCCTGCAGAGAAATTCTCTGAATAGATGTTCAAAAAATCATAGCCTCTCTCGCAGTAAATAACATCTCCAAATGTTTCAAGAACGGGATCATAGAGCTGTTCACCTCTGAAGAGTGTTGTGTTTCTCAGCAATACCTCCTCAACGCCCCTCTCAACCTCCACTGCGTTTTCAAGCCATCTCTCATAGTTCCTCTTCCTTATAACTGCTCTTAGATTCCTGTCCCTTTTCTGTATAACAAAGCTTTCCAGTCTGAAAACATCCACATCATCCACAAAATAGGGGTCCTCTCCAACTGCAACAACCGCATCTGGATTGAATATCTCAATTTTCGATAGCTTGTACTCTCTCGCTCTTCTGCCATGGATCCACCCCGTGGTGTCAACAATAGCATTTTCTGTTGCGAATTTGCATAATCTGGAGAATGCCCTCAAGCACCTTGACTCAAAACCGGATGGAGATATGGTCCCAACAAAAGCAATTTCATGAGTCTTGAGTTCTGATAGAGAAATTACACTATCCTCTTTTATGCCAAGTGCCATTGTTCCTGGATGGGAAAGATCATTCTGGCCTATGTCTGCGTCTATCACATGTATTATATCCGATTTATTTATAACATAAACACAGAAAGAGCTTTTTCCTGAATCTGTACCTCCAAATGTGAAAACTTTTCCGTAATCTTTTTTGACAAATTTCTTCCATGATTCTGGAATTGTGTCTCCGTTAATCTGGATATATTTCCCATCCACTTCCACTTCAGCATCACTCTCAAAGTAAATGGGATACACCTTACCTTCCGGAACATTTACAGCATTCACCTTTTTACCGAAAACCTCTGCATACCCCTGTATAACTGCGCTTCCATTTCCAAAAAGGATAATTGTGGTGTTGGCTTCAACTTTCATTTCCTCTATTTTCTTCTACAGGTTCTATAAACACCGCCCTCATCTCCGGTTTTGCTGTTACGATTTTTGTGAAATTGGTATCATGCATGAACGCTATGTTCAAATCACCATATCTCGTAACATTGTAATAAGCAGTAACATTGCTTTTGACAAAAAATACATTCTGTTTGAAATTCATGGCAATAACCTTGTCATAGCCCCCTGTATCATTAACGGCTATCCCCTCAAAATAAAAGTCAGTTACCGGCCCGGCACTTTTGTTCATTCTTATAATCTGATCTGCACTGCTCCCTGTCAGTATAACCGCAAACCTGTATTCTAAGTCAGGAAGTTTTGATATGTACTCTGCATAAGTGATGTTCACTTTCTTCTTTCCTGAAATTGTATCTACATACCTCATAACAGCGTCAACTGTCCCAACCGCTATAGGATTGACGTTTTCTGCCATCCCATAGCTACCCTTTAACTTAAGAGTTACACCATCGTACTCCTGTTTTTCATCGTAAGTGAAGAAAACTTTGGAACTGCCTACATCGAAAAGAAACAGATATGGATAATACCCAATGGAAACGGGAGAGTATTCTGCATAAACTGTCGAATTGACTGAGGTGAATCGTATATACCTGAAAATGTAATCCTGAGACAGGCTTTGCCAGTACGCATCAATTAGCTGAGTTAAATTCGGGTCCTCAGTTCTGAAATCCAAATAATATATTTTAGATGAGTCTGAAACGAGTTTAAGTGTATCTCGTAAACCTGAAACTGAGTATTTCACTTCCCTTGATGGTGTGGTGTAACCACCCTTAAATGCATAAACGAGAACAGAACCAACCATTATGAGTGCCAGAATCAAGGCCAATATTTTTGCAGACTTTTTCTCAAGTGGTTTTGCCATGATAACTGAATCCGTGCATTGTTTTAAAACTTTATCCCGGGTTTAAAAAACTACAAAACGTCTAAATGTCAAACAAAATCAAATAAAATGTGAGAAAAAGGAAGAGTTACTCTTTTACAAGCTCAATTTCAATAGTTGAAACATTAACAACTCTTCCCTGCTCGCTGTCAAGCTCTTCTGTATCAATCCTGATATCTTCCACTTTTACATTTGGCATGAATCTGTTTCTGACAATCTCAGCAACATCCACAGCTCTGCTGATAGCCTTCCCTCTTGCCTTAATCACAACCTTGCTTGCTCCCTCATTGAGCTGTGTCAATGTTGCAAGAACGTAGTTCATTACAGGCTTTGATCCCACAAACACTACTGCATCCTCTGCCATAGCTATCACCTGATCCGGCTGAATGATGACTGTATTTAAATTTTATTCAAGAAACACTACATTTACTGCAGGAAAAGTCCAGACAGATTATGAAGCTACTCAAGAATGTCTATCTTGAGAATGTGTGAACCGTACATCTTTATCTTGTACAGATACCCGGAAGAGTCCAAAAAGTCCTGTATTTCCATCACTGCAGGAAATTTTTTAAAGTTCGGTATCAGAGAATAATACAGTTCCAAAAGTTTTTCTCTTTCAGGTTGTACATCCCTAAAAAGCTCAGAAAAAACAATTATCGTTCCCTGGCCATTCAAGGCGTTTACTGCATTTTTCAGCACAGCTCTTGTGCTTGAATACTCAAGAATCGAAGAAAGGATTGCCAGGTCATATTCCCTGCCAAATTCCATCTTTGACTCAACAAAACCCTGGATCAGTTTTACCCTGTCAATCAGATTTTTTTCCTTGCAATTGGATTTGGCAATCTTCAAAAGCGGTCTTGAATAGTCCACTCCTGCATAAAAGCCGTATTCTCCTATTAATTCAGAGTAAAATGATGGTGAAGCACTGCCACATCCAAAGTCAATTATTCTGTCTCCCCTTCCTATATTGCAGGTTTCTGAGATTGCTTCTCTTGCATATCTGTAAATACCACTTTCAAGCCAAAGATTCCACAGATCGGCGTCTTTGAAGAATCCAAGAGTAATATTCGGGTGATCGGGATGGATGAGAGCAAAGTAAGATGCCCTATCCATAACATCAGCCACGTCCAGTATTCTCCCATCTACCTCCCCTTTGATGTAGACACATGCAAGTTCTATAAGTTCTTCAAAATTAGCTCTTTCCAGATAACTCTTCCACCTCATTTGATAATCCAAGTTAAAATACTCTTCGTTAAGTCTAAGCCTGAATACGTAAGCTTTCAAGATTAAATAACCGTAAAGAAAATCCAGGTACTTATCAAGCTTGTTTATCAGCACTTGAACCATTCACACCTCCCCATACACCTTCTTCACAT
>DACG01000022.1 GCA_002494725.1 Geoglobus sp. UBA235 | reverse complement strand
GTTTTGTCTTAGACTATAAATAATAGCTGTTTTATGATGTCTGAGTCTTCGATTCTCTTTATAATTTCATGGTCATCCAGTCTACCGAGTTCATCATGCTTCAGAATGTTGTTAGATAAAGCATAGGCAAAAACTCCAGAAGTGAAATCCCCCTCTTTTAGCTCTCTTTTCCGGGTGGTTATCCAATTTCCTATTCTTGCCATCTGCTGAACATGCCAGAGCATTTCTCTGAGCTTTCCAAGCTCTCTGATGTCAAAGGATGGTGACGCCATCAGGTTTGTGTCAATGTAGAGGTAAACAATCATATTGGAAGCAGTGTAAATGCTGTTTTCGGTGAAATTAATGGAGAAAGGGTACAGATTCACCAGGCATGAATAATACATTGAGTTAATCATCTGCATAGTATCGTAGATGAACAGTTTCCTATATTTTTGGAAGGCTGGCAATTCGTATAGTTTAGCTAAGATACTATCCCACAAATCTTTCACAAATTTTTCATTTTCACCCTCACATTCTTTGCCATCAAAGATAATATTCCTCTTCGGGAGATAGCATGGCCTCAGAACTCATTGAATTTCTGAATATAATTTTAAATTTTAAGCCCTTCTATTTTTTGTGTGCTGTTTTATCTTAAACCTTCTGACATGTCCGCAATTCATGCATGTGATTCTCACAACTCCCTTACCTATTCTGACCCTCATTCTGTCACTTCTGTAGGGATACAGGCACTTCTTGCAGAATCCCAGCTTCCTCTTTCCCAGTCTTATCCTGTATTTTTCTGCCATCCTCACAGACAGCTCAATGTAGCGTTTTGCAAGTTCGTAATCTGAATTTTTCCTCTGCTCAGCTAACTTCAGAAGAAAATCAATTCTGCTTTCAGCTATTTTCTTTTCAAGCTTTTTGTCCCGCTTTACTGCCATGTTTACACCTTATTGATTTGTGCATTCTGAAATGTGGTTGTTAACGATCTTGTTTATCTATTTACGGCAGCATAACACACCATCTGGGGGGTCTAAGTTTTAAAATCTGTTCGACTGGTGGTTTTGCTTCTATATAATTTTGACTGTCAGGCCCAGTACATTGCTGATATCTCATGAGTGTGTCTCAGAAAATTTTTTAAAATCCAGAATTAATACATAATGATTACAATGATAAAGAGTTTAAGCTCTTCTCGGGAAGGGAAGCTGAGTCTTGATTTACTTGTAGGATTATCCATCTTTCTCATGTCATTTATTATTGTTTCTCAACTGCTTTCAGGAATGTTTGGGGAAGTGAGGAGCGAAATCTCCCTGTCCCATGAAGCATACAAGGTCTCTGTAATTCTTGCAGAAATGTCTGGAAAATGGAGTAATGGAACCAAAAATGGGACAGACTGGGAAAACAACTGGTACAGGAACAATGTTTTCTTCCTTCCGGGTTTGGCAATTGAGCCATGTGTTCTGGATTACAGGAAAATACAGGAATTCCAGAACGCCACAGATACTGATTATGAGAAAATAAAAGAACTGCTTGGATTGAAAACACCGGATAGCGATTATGATTTTCACATCAGCCTTGAAACTCTGAATTCAACCCCTTTCAGCAGAGAACTCGTTCTGGACACCACAGGTATTCCTGTGCTTGATACCGGCGAGGACATTCCTCAGGTCCAGCTTGCGAGATTTGAAAGGATTGTTGAAATTCGTGATTACTCAAACATATCCTCTCCGACGATTATTTCAGGAAAAGCTGTTGCTAAGCTGGTGGTGGTGGTATGGTGAAGGCACAAATGATGACCTTGGAGGGAATCATGGGTGCACTGCTTCTCTTCTTGGTTACGTATACTCTCTTTCAGAGCTCTCTTGTTATCTCGCCGCTGTGGAGTGAATTCAGTGATGCTCAGCTTAAACAAATTGCATACGATTCTCTCAGAGTTCTTGATGGGAATTCAAGTCAGAATGACTCTCTCGAGGGAATGCTTCTATCTCTTGATAGTTCGTTCATCCCAAATCAGGATTTCATAAACTCTCTTGAAAAACTGATTCGTCCGGCAAACTACAGGATTGAGATCTACTGGGTTAGTGATTCAGAAATTGAAAAAGCAGTTCTTGTCGACAACAAACCAACACCTGAAGCAGTTGCAGCAAGCAGAATTGTTGTGCTTAAAAATGGAGATCTTAACCCATCATCACCGTTTTACAAATCAGGGGCAAAAAGCTATACCCCCATAGTTGTTGAGGTGAGGCTGATAGTATGGCGGGCATGAATGATAGGGGCCAGTTAATCATACTCTTCGCTCTCATTGTTTCAGGAATAATTGTAACGCTCTCCGTGATATATACTCAGAACATCTTGGCTGGTATGGAGAGCTCGAGGATAATTATGGTATTCCCAAAAGAGGAGATAAGAAATTTAAGGGATATTGTTGAAGAGGATTTTATAGATTCCATGGGATTGAAAAAAGATGAGTTTGACGAGTATACCTACAACGTAAGCAGAGATATAAGAATTCTATATGCTCAGAAGGGAAGTTATGGAGATATAGCGGTTTTCGGAAGTTATCCCTCTGCCTTAACCAGTACTGTATCTTATTTCAATGTTCGAATCACCTACATTGGTGGTGGAATTGAATATAACGATACAACTCTATGCAGACCGGAGGGGTGTATATGAATAAAAAAGGAGTCTCAATTCTTGTGGAATATCTCATTTTGATGTCTATTCTCACTTTGTTTGTCATAGTCATGACTCTTCAGCTCAATCATCAGCTTAAGGAGATACAACTTGGCAAGGTAATCGAAAACCAATTTTCGGATGTATCTGCCGAGATATCATCTCAGATTGTGGACATCGCGTCCATTACTCCAAGAAATGGATATGTGAGTGCAAAAATCTACATGCCAAAAAGCATTGGAGATCGAGAATTCTATGCCGGATTCAGGAATGTCGGAAATTACACATACATCTACATCCAGTCTGATGATGGAAAATATGAGAAATACCTTGGTCTTGGTGCCACAATACTCTACTTTCAAACAAGTGGAATGACCTACAGCCTTTCCGGGAACCATTCTCTGGAATACACGAAAAGAACAGTCATATACCCAAGTGCAGTTTTAATTCCAAAACCGTCTATTGTCTATGTTAATGCATCATCTCCCGGTGAGGTTGTTTTTGACGTTTCCAAATCATCAGCCTACGGATGGTGGACGTGGAAAATAGCTCTCTGGAATGGTACTGAAATTACAGGGGATATGGATGACACCACCTACACCCTCAGCATAAATTGGGACCCAACAGAGTTCAGCACGTTTTGCAACTACGATTCTGTAAATCTGACTGCCTACTGCAATGTCACTCTGACTGTAAGTGATGTGATATATCACATGAATGACACAGATACTGTGGAACTAACAATTACTCAGAATATATCCTCAAATCCTGATATATTTATAAAAAAGTTTGTGATACCACCACAGGTCTCTCCCGGAGAGCCTTTTGAGATCCATGTTTACATCCAAGGAAAGGGATTCTTGACTGAAGGCAGAGGTGCTAAGCTATCTGTGGTTCACGTAATAGACACTTCAGGAAGCATGAACTGGGAAACAAAATATGAAACATTTTCGGGATATATCACTCCATCAGTATGGGATGTTCAGCTTAATGTTGATTCATCATTTCTGGGGAAACCAATCTGGATACAGATATACACAACAGATAGCCTTTCTCCTTGGTGGGATGGGTTAGACAAGGATGATGCAATTGTAGCCAGAGTAGAACAGGCTGATGGAGACATCTGGTATGCAAATGGCGAACTTGGGAGCCTCAATGGGAGATACTTCTACGATTCATATGTAAGTTCCAGTGAAATTGGTATATGGAACATCAGCGTGATTGCATCAATTCCCGATAAAACAATCCCTCTCATAATAGACGTTTATAGGTACGATGGATACTGGAATCTTGTTTATACCACTTCTACATCATATACTGCCAATTACAGCACTGAAACAATAATACTGCCGGAAAACTACACAAGAAATGATCAGTATGAGTATCTTGTTGTGAAACTCAGCTCACCTTACTATTACGATTTTAATGCGTGGATCGAGTACTCCTCAGTATTGGATTATTGCTATGATTACTGGGGTTATCCAACATACTGTTTAGAAGATCCTGCACCTGCCACAACATATACGTATTATGTGGTTCCGTATGCATTTGATGCGAGTTTTTATGAAGGTGAGAGCAGCATTCAAAAGCTTGACTCATCAAGAATTGCAGCAATAACTTTCAACTCAATGCTTGAATCTGGTGACCTGGTCGGACTTGTTGATTACTCCTACTACGCAACAAAACACCCTGTTAACACATCTCCGTATCTCACCTATCTTACATCAAACACCTCTGCGGTTGATGAAGAAATTAAGGACCTTGCTCCTTCCGGAGCAACCAACATATATCATGCCCTCAATCAGTCGAAGGAGGTTTTGCTCGAGAACACAACAATAATCTCGGGAACAATACCTCTTATAATTCTGATGAGTGATGGTGAGCCAACATGGGGAAGTTATGCTTGGGACCCATCTGATCCCTACAATGACCCAATCTGTGATGGCTCATCTTACTGCAGTTCAGGTGCAAATAGAGCGATAGATGAAGCAAATACAATCAAGAATACAACAATTGGAGGAGAAAACATCACAATATGTACAATTGCGTTTGGTTATGATGCGAATACTGATTTTCTCCAGCAGATAGCCAGTAAAAGATCAGATGGTTCAAAGTGCTTTTACACAGCCACCAATTATCAGGAGCTGGTTGAAGCTTACAGAGATATCTCAAAAACGTTTAGACTCTCGGCAAAGAACGTGACAATAACTGATGTTGTACCATCAGGTCTTGAAATCGTTGGAACCCCATCTGTTACTGTTACCGGTAATGCAACAGCTGGAACGCCTGTTACATACTCGACATCACAGGGAACGGCAGTTCAGGTCAACATATCCGAAGTGTACATAAATGATGAAATTGAACTGGTCTTTCAGGCTGTAGCTTACAAACCCGGCGACTATTCCTTAGATGTTTATGGGCTCAGCAATGTAACTTACGAGCCGTATCCATTCACAGGGGATATCCAGGTTTACAATCTTTCAGTAATCTCAGGTAGAGTTTCGACAGATGAAATGGCGGTGGTGGAGATATCATGACATCGGAAGTTGTCGGATCGGTGATAATACTGTTTGTCATCACGCTTACTGTGGGAATGCTATTTGTTTATGCCCAGCCTGTGTTATTTAAAAGCAAGGATTCACTACTTGAAAAAGACGCCTACTTTACAATGCTCGATATAAATGAGAAGATAAATCAGGTCAGATTTGGCATGGAGCCAACAGCAATGATTAAGCTTCACCTTACGGATTATTCGGTAACCCTCAGAAATGAGCCAGTAATAACTGTTAACGGAACCTCATATAACGTATCATCTATTGTATTTTTTGGAGATACCTGGGAGATGGTCATGGAAAATGGGGCAATAATCGGTAAATGGAACGATAATGCCTTAATACTTTCATCACCTCCCGTGTATTTCAATGGAAAAACTCTCACCATGCCTGTAATATCTTTTAATGGAAGTGTTTCAGGAGGTGGCAGGGGTTATTTAACCCTTACAATATCTCAGGAAAACGTAACTGTAATCAAAACCGGTCCTTCTGAAATAAGAATAAAGAGCACATATTACGAGGTGTGGAGGGAAGTATTTCAGGACCTTGGCCTGAGCCCGAGTGTTAGTGGTGATGAGGTCAGGGTTGTTGTAGACAACTCATACATAGTCCTTTATCAGGTGAGGATAGGATGAACACAAAAGGAGTCTCTGAGGTGATCGGATACATGCTGATAATGGCTGTGGTGATCGCGGCCATATCAATGGTATTTCTGAAAACCAACAGCATGGTTGAAAATACAAGCAAGATGTTCATTTCAGAGGGGTTAAGACAGAGCTTCAAAAGAATACTGAACGTTATTGCCATCTCAACTTACGGAGGGGCTCCTTTGCAGAGCATTCAGGTAGAATTGCAGGGAGGCTCTTTCTGGCTGACAAATGAAACAGAGATCAGGGTGGAGGTTGGCAGTATCGACATAACAAAGTACACGGGGTCACTGAACTACAGATATGAGGACTTCAAGATCTCACTTGAAAATGGGGGAGTGTGGGAGGAGTTTTATGGTTACAAGCAGGCAATTGAGAAACCGAGAATATTCATTCACACAACATTTGCAAAGAGCCCATCATACTCCACAAAAGTTGTTGCCGTCATCGTGATAAACAGGCTTGTTGGAGATGTATCCATAAGTGGTGAAGGTTCGGTTAAACTCATATTCAACACAACATCTGTGAACGTTACAGCCCAGGACGTCTCTTCTGTAATGAATCTGACGGTAACCTCTCCGTATGCTGAGCTGTGGTATGAATTCTTTGATTCTCTTCCGGGTGATGCCTATTTTAACAGCACAACCAGCACAGCAAAGCTCAGTGTTTATGTTGACAGAGTGGTCATTACGGAATACACAACAGAAGTCAGGGTTGAGACATGACTCATATCTCCAGTTTCCTGACATCTACAAGAGAATTTCTCCCTGCGTGTATGTTCAGCTTCCCACCATATTCGTTGACGTAGGCATTGAGCACGATTACCTCATCCCCAGGAGCGAGGATGTTTCCGTATTCAACCTTGTCATCCCATAAGACAAGTGGAGCAAAGCTCTTACCATCTGTAATGACCAAAACTGCCATTTTCCTTCCATCTCTTGTCTCCTTCACTCCCTCAACTCCTGTCACAAACCCCCTTACCGATACACCACTCCCCATGCTGATCTCCGATACAGTCTTTATTCCAGATTCATCTATTTCAAAGGAGATGTAGTCCGCAGAGTTAACATGATATCCACTCTCTCCCTTTCTGGAGGTTATTTCAACTTTCATCCCTGGGAATATGTCATTCAGACCGATCTCATAAGCTTCATCCCACAGATACACCGGAATCACATCCGAGCCGCTTTTAACCTCAATTCTGCAGTAATTCTTTTCCCTGATCACTTTTTTCGATATTACAACTCCAGAAATCCTGTCAAAACCTGACTTTTTTCCTATCTCATCGCCTTTTTTAATTCCAAGGCTGTATTCAGCCAGCATAATGGCTGTATCCTCATCGATCAAACCTCCAAAGTGCTCTTTAATCTCCTCAAGCCTTCTTTCAAACTTCATCTCAATCCCAGAAAACCCTTGATTTTATATAATTCTTTTCAGCTTCAAGAAGTGCTCTCAGAAAGCTTCTCTCATCTGGATGATAGTTCCTCAGAATCTTTGCAGCTGTGTCAGGACCAACTCCATACGTGTTGAGCGCATACACAGCCCTCCTGCCATGGACCATCACCAGATTTGCTATTCTGAACAGCTCCGTCTTGCTCATCTCATCAAAATTTCTTCTGGCACTGAAGACGGCAACAAACCTTGAACCGCATCTCGGACACTGAAAGCTGTCAATCATGCTCACCTTCAAGGTAATGTGATAGCTGCAGTTCAGGCAGTAGAAATGGCAGTTTTCCTGCTCAATTCTCTGCTTGAGAGTGTCAATTATGGCTTCAACTGGCCTTGATGAGAGAAGAACGTCAAAGCTCTGTCTTGATGATGCAAGCCCTACAGGTGTGAAGGAGCTGTAGGTTATGATTTCAAATTCATCCAAGCTGTTGAGAATCTCAAGCATTCTCTCAGCATCTATTTTCTCTAAAAGAATCTCTCTCATCGCTTCCCTGAAAAGGGGTGTATCATACAGCTTCTGGATCAGCCTTCTCACGTTAACCCTGTTCATCTCAACATCCTTGCTCAGATATCCCGTCTTTCTGGCAACATTCAGCATCTTCCACTGGAAAAGCCTTGTATCCACAACGGCCCTTTCGAGCAGACTCTGAAGACCATCCCTGTCAATTCCTTTAAGTGAGAGAAGAATTTCTCTGACCTCATCAACACTGGCTGGAGTCAGTTTTATTCTGTACGGATCAATCTCAACTCCAGCATTTCTTCCTCTCCTTGCTGATACAAGCAGTGCAATTACCCTTCCAAGCCCCTCGTTGGTTTTGTGCCCAAAGCATGCGTTTATGATAGCAATGTCATCATTCCCCTCTATGACGATCTTCCTGTCTGTTGGAACCTCATATCCCTCCTCCATCTGCTCCTTCAAAACTTTAACAACCTCGACAGCAGCACTTTCGTCCATTTCATAGTGTTTCATCAGATATCTTACAGCTTCATCATCTCTTTTGCTTCTTATGAAATCCGATATAACCCTTCTCAGTCTTCCTACATCCTGAGCAACTTCAAATGGAACAGGAATCTCCTCCCCAGCCCATGACGGAACATGTGCATCGCTCTCAGCAGGAGCAACCCTCACATAGCTGTCAACGCTCAGAATTCTCCAGACCTCACCTTTCATTGAGAATATTTCCCCTGAAAATGTCTGGAGGAAGGATTCATCAAGCACTCCTATGATCCTGCCCGTCGTTATGTCTCTCACAGGATAGTGCTTCTCATCCGGGATCATGGATATGTTCTCGTAAAAGTACCTTCTCGTCTTTCTTCTTGCTCTTATCTCAGATCCATCAAAGTCTATAACCCTGATCTCACTCAGATACCTGCAGAAATCTACCAGAAAATCATGGCTGAGCTCTCTAAATGGATAGGCCTTTCTCACCATTCTGAAAACATCATCCAGTCCTATTTTTCCGTGTTCAAGGGCAATTGCCGATATCTGATTTGCCAGGGTGTCAAGGCTCATCCTGTGAATTTCTGTTTTCTCTATCAAGCCCTCCTTTGCTCTCCTGACAATCACTGCAGACTCAAGAATCTCATCAAAACTGCCGGCAATTATGTAGCCCTTGGAGATCATGTCAATTCTGTGCCCACTTCTTCCAACCCTCTGTATGATCCTTCTGACCTCTCTCGGGCTGTTGTACTGGATAACACAGTCAACATGACCTATGTCTATGCCGAGTTCAAGGGATGAGGTGCATATCAATGCCTTTATCTCCCCATTCATGAACCTCCTTTCGTTCTCTATCCTGACCTCCTTTGAGAGGGAGCCGTGATGAACTTCGGCGTTCATTATCCTTTTGAGCCTTAATACCAAAGCCTCAGCAGTCTGTCTTGTGTTCACAAATATGAGCACCGATCTGTGTTTCTCTGAGATCTCCTTTATTTTGAGAAGTTCAGATGCCAATGTGGAATCTATTCCCATTCTCAGGGAGAGTTCTTTTGAATCTTTGCTTTTTGAGGGCTTTATTATCCTGTAAGAATATTTCTTCTCTCCATAGTGCTGTATCAGGGTATCACAGCCCATGAACTTCATTATGCTTTCCGCATCACCTATCGTTGCTGAAAGTGCAACAATCTGAAAGCCTGAATATTCTCTTAGCCTTTCAAGTGCAACGGAGAGCTGAACACCTCTCTCACTGTCTGCAAACTCATGAACCTCATCCACAACAACAAACTTCACATTTTTCAGAGCTTTTCTCAGATTCTTCCCGAGAAAAAGAAGCTGAAATGTCTCAGGGGTTGTGATGAGAATCTGAGGTGGCTTTAAGGACTGCCTTCTTCTCTCCCCCTCTCCCGTATCTCCATGTCTGACAGCAATGCTTATCCCAAGCTCATTTGCGATCTGCTCGATTCTCCTGAGCATATCCCTGTTGAGAGCTCTGAGTGGGGTTATGTAAAGAAGAGCTATTCCGGGATAGCTTTTTTCAAGAATTTTTTCGATCAGTGGAATCACAGCAGCCTCTGTTTTTCCGCTGCCGGTTGGAGCAACTATCAGGCAGTTTTTTCCTGCTTTTATCTCCGAATATGCCTTTTTCTGAAGCTCGTTCAGCCTGTCAATCCCGTACTTCTTCAGAGCAGCAGCAAGTCTGGCATTCATCTGGAAGGTAAAGTAAGTGAGAAGGATTTTTAACTGTTCTGTTCAGTTTTTTGGCAGTCTGTTTCAGGAGGATTTTGGTTTACAAAAAAGAAACTTTAGTCTTCTCTGATCGTAACTTTAGTTCGGTTAACAAAATCAGAAGACTTATCAAGGAGATTCACCATCTCAAGCAATTCACTTTCGGAAATTCTGTAAGTATTCATGAGCTATGAGATTTCTGAGGAATACAAGCCGTTTGAATGCTTTGAGTTCATCATCACCTATATATTCATCTCTCCAGAGAATTTCAAAAATCTCTCTGTAAGTGGATAGAAAACCAAGCTTATTTTTAGTGATCACATACTGAGACAGATCTATTAGCGTATTGACTGCCTGAAAGCACTCCATTGCGAGAGTATTGTAAACGAAGTAATCACGCACATCTTTTGACTTGAGATTTACGGCACCTCTGAGATGTCTCTCAAAACGCAGTATGAGGTCTGCAAACCTCATCCTAGCACCTCTGAGGGGATTCGCCTGTACATCGGAGATGTGTCAAGATATTCCTGCATAACCCAGAACTTTATTTCTGCAAGCTTTTCTTCATCTCGGACAAAAAGCTCCCTTCCATGCTTGAGGACCTCAAATTTTATGTGCAACGGAAGACGATGAAACAGAACAACGTCAATTTCCGGAGATGCCAGGCTTCCAATATCTGCTTCAGTTTCCGGGGTTGGATTTTCAAGGATTACTGCGACATCAACATCTGACATTGGAGTTGCCTCTCCCTTGGCGTGGGAACCAAAAAGGTAGATCGCTATCACATTTGGATGAGCTTTGATGGTTTCAATGACTTTAGAGAGTATATGGTTTAATTTCATACAGCTTTAAATGAGGTGGAAGTTAATATCTTTTGTTCTCCAACGAAAAAATTATTGTTGGATATTGTGTGGAACAAGTTATGGTAATTGAAGTACAAAATATCAAATTCCTTTTTCAAGCAATATCAATATCTGTACTGTTGTCTGTGTCTGTTTCTGTAGTTTACTATGAGTATCTAAAAAGAGAGGGATCTTTGAGAGTTGCAGCACAGCTCTCCATCGTTTTTTAATTTCTTTGTTCGTGGTTTTCTATAACCCCAATTGCATTGAAACCTACTGTAAATATAATATTCTTCTTTTCGTTCTAATAGTTGTATTCCTAACTTTTTGTAGGAAAACTGCCGAGATTTGGATCATCGAAAATAAAGTTAGAAAAACAAAACCATTCTACTATTTGGTGTGCGGTGGATGTTAATTGCAGAAAGTGTTCCCTGTTATCTAAGTATTGGAAGAGAGAAGTTTTCCATGGCTATAGTTTAGTTCATTGGTTCAAGTGGTTAAAGTTATTATTACTCGAAAAAATTAACAAGGAGCTCCAGAGGTATGATGTGCTGGAATTCGATCACTACACGAATGAGCTGAGGATCATCAAAGCTCATGAAGTTGTGAGGAGGACGAGGCACTATGGCTAAGCAGAAAAAGTTCATCACCATCGAGGAAGTAATAGAAATTCACAAAAGGATTATAGAAAAATACGGTGGAGAGTCAGGCATCCTGAACAGAGGTGAGCTCGAATTCATTGTGGATTGGGTAAACAGCCATCCCAGAAAATCAATTTACTGGAAAGTTGCCATCCTGCTGAGGGGAATAGTTTCCGGGCATCCTTTTGTAGACGGCAACAAAAGAACAGCGTTTGAGGTGACAGATACAATCTTGAGATCCCGTGGGTATAGCTTCAGGGCCTCTAAATCTCAGATCCTGAAATTTATACTGGAACTCGCAATTGAAGGAAAAAATATTGACGAAATAGTTATATGGCTAAAAGAAAATACTGAGAGGAAGGGAAAAGCATGTCGTCAAAAAAGAAGAAAAAGATAAAGGGAATTGAAGAAGCTCTCAGGCCTGAATACAGAAAAGCCTTAGAGGAGAGTATGGAAGAGTATGACGATCTCCTGAGAGAGCTTGCCAAGCTCTGATTGTTCCTATACATTTTTATAAAGCTGTAACAATTTTGGAACATGCAGGATTTTGAAACAAAAGGCAACCCTCCCGGCTGGTGGAAGATTTCTGTAAGCCTGAAGAACCTGAAAAACAACGAAGGTAGATATTGTTAGGGGGCAAAAACAAAGGTTATTCTGATAAATGAGGATGAGCTGATAATTGAGTTCTTAAAGAAGGTAAAAGCAAAAAAGTAAAGCCTTAATACACCTGTTCCTGAGATGGAGCAGCTCGCCAAACACAAAAGGATAGTGTAATAAAAAACTCTAAATCCTTGAAAATCACTCCTCAGCCCTTTTCCTTATAACAACCTTCCACTCATCCTCGTCAATCTTCTCAACGCTTAAAACTTCATGCCCCTCTGCTTCAACACTTCTCGGCACATCCCTCACCGCTGGCTCATGATCAAATATGACCTCAAGAATCTCTCCCGGCTCAGCATCCTCAAGTGCGACCTTTGTTTTGACGAATGTGAAAGGACAGACCTCCCCTCTGAGATCAACCCTCTTCATAGCTGACAGCTCTCCACATACTTTTCAGGAATTATCTCCTTCACCTTCCCACTGCATATCGGACATTCAGGATTTTTTCTGAGCTTGAGCTCTGTGAAGTCCATTGTTAGAAGGTCAACATGAAGCATTCTGTCTTTTAACGGCTCTCCTATACCAAGTATGAGCTTTATTGCCTCTATAGCCTGGAGGGTTCCAAGCACTCCGACTGTCGCCCCAACAACTCCAGCCTCCTGACAGGTTGGAACGCTCCCTGGAGGTGGAGCATGGCTGAAAACACATCTGTAGCAGGCAGAGTTTCCTGGAACTATGGTCATTATCTCTCCCTCAAATCGGAGAACTGCCGCATGAACAAGCGGGATTTTTTCAATAACGCAGGCATCATTCAGGAGAAATCTTGAAACAAAGTTGTCAGTGCAGTCAAGAACAACATCATAACCTCTTACTATATCTCTCACATTTTCCGGGTCGAGATGGAATGGATAAACATCCACCCTGACATCGGGATTCAGCCTTTCCACAAAATCCCTCGCAGACTCTGCCTTGTTTTTTCCGAGATTTCCAGCATGTATTGTCTGTCTCTGAAGGTTGGATATGTCCACCTCATCTCCATCAGCAATTCCTATTCTTCCCACTCCAGCTCCAGCCAGGTACTGTATTGCAGGACTTCCAAGGCCCCCAGCCCCAACAACAAGCACTGAAGACTCAAGCAGCTCCCTCTGACCCCTGACACCTATTTCAGGCATTATGATCTGCCTTGCATACCTCTTTATCTGCTCATCCTCCATCTTCAGCCACCTGATATTGCAGGAATGAACGCCACCTCATCTCCATCTTTCAGTTCAGTCTCAACACCATTCAGATGTCTTATATCCTCACCGTTGACAAAGATGTTTATGAATGGTGTTAGCTCACCATCCTTTATCAGCTTTTCCTTCAGCCCCGGATATCTCTCAAAAAGAGTGTCGAGGAGCTCCTTTACACTGCTCACACCATCAACTTCAGCTCTCCTCTCCTTTGTCACCTGAACAAAGACCGATGGGAACTTCACCTTTATCAAGCTACCACCTCCTCAAATTCCTCCAGTCTTGGCTTTATCTTGATTGTGTCGTCAAGATAATCCAGAACAGCCTCTCCTGTCTTGAGACCATTTCCTGTGAGATAAACAACAACCACTTCGCTTTTGTCTATTCTTCCATCCTCAACAAGCCTCTTTAACCCTGCAATTGTAACTCCACCTGCAAGCTCCGTAAATATTCCCTCTGTTTTTGCAAGAAGCTTTACAGCCTCTATCGCATCCTTATCTGTTGGATCTTCAGCAAACCCACCTGTTTTCTCTATGATGTCCTTTGCAAATATTCCATCTGCTGGGTTTCCAATTGCAAGGCTGTGAACGAGAGTGTCCATCTTCCTCACAGGCTCAATACTGCCCCCATATTTTACGGCCTTTGAAATTGGAAGCCCATAGGGCTGTGAGCCGTTGAAAACAACATCTCTCTCCTCAACAAATCCAACTCTCTCCAGATCTCTGAAACCCCTGTATATGGCGCAAAGCAAAGCTCCAGAAGCCATCGGGACAACAACCTGATCAGGCAAATTCCACCCAAGCCTTTCAGCAGCCTCGTAGGCAAGAGTTTTGCTCCCCTCTGCATAGTAAGGTCTCAGATTTATGTTGACAAATCCCCAGTCAGGATGCTCCTCAGCCACCTCGGTTGCAACCCTGTTGGCATCATCGTAGGTTCCATCAACCTCAATAACCTTTGCACCATGTACCAAAGCCTGAATTATTTTCCCCTTCTCAACTCCCCTCGGCATGAAGATGTATGCGGGAAGATTTGCCTTTGCCGCATGGGCTGACAGACTTCCAGCCAAATTTCCAGTTGAAGCACACCCAACAGCCTTCATTCCAAACTCCTTTGCCTTTGTAACGGCCACGCTCACAACTCTGTCCTTGAACGAGTATGTTGGGTTTACAGAATCATCGATGAGAAAGAGATTTTTCAGGCCAAGCTCTTTTCCAAGGTTTGTTGCCCTGACAAATTTTGTGAAGCCTGCACCGAGATCAACGGGTTCACCATTCACAGGCAGAAAGTCCCTGTACCTCCAGAGTGAATTTGGGCCTTTTTCAATCTTCTCCTTGCTTGCATGATCATGAATCCAGTCCCAGTTGTATTTCACCTCAAGTGGGCCAAAACAGTTATCGCACGTGTACAGTGCTTCGGAAGGGAACTCCTTACCGCATATTCTGCACTTCAGTGCCTCAACCTTCATGAGCTATGGTCAGGTAATTAGTATATATAATTTTCTCCGAATTGAAAATTACTATCAATAATTAAATAAATATGATCCTCTCTCCCTCCATGAGCTGCTCTGCCAGCCCTCCAATCCTGTCAACCCACTCAGGCATATCCTCTTCCCTGTACCCAAGCAACTCCATGCTTCCACTGCAAACCACAACCTCAACGTTTCCAAATTCTTTACCGAGTTTTATCATTTCCTCGAGCCCCTTCACCTTTCCATTTTCAATGCCCTTCTGGATTATCTTATTCTTCTCATCCTCTCCGCAATCAATCCTCCCCTTTGCTACGGTGTCTATGGCCCAGTAGGTTATGAAAATCCTAACCTTCTGACCAATGGCTGAGTAGGTTGATGCTATGCTGAAAGCATGATATATCTTATCCCATTCACCGCTGTGGAGTATTATGGAAATCATTTCTTCACCTCACACTTCAGCCTCACCAACAAAGGGATTATCAAATTTTCTCACAGCTTCGAGAACCTCATCCCTTATGAACTCACACGGGTGGTTGTTGACGAGGCAGTTCCTCACATAGGTTCCGCTGAAATCTGAAGCTGAATGGGGGCAGATGCTCTTGCTCACAATCCCGCATTTGTCACAGCAGTGAAATTCTCTGAAGAAGAGAGGTTTTATCTTGAGATCGTCATGCTCTCTCAGCATTTCATGTGCATCGTACGGGCCGTAATAGCTTCCAACTCCAGCATGGTCTCTTCCAACTATGAAGTGTGTGGCACCAAAATTCTGCCTGACTATTGCATGAAAAACAGCCTCTCTTGGACCAGCATACCTCATCTCCGTCTTCCATATACCAAGAAGGGTTTTATCCTTCCTGTAGTAATTCTCAATGAGGGTTTCGTAAGCGGCAAGAATCACCTCGTCCCTGAAATCTCCTCTCTTTTTCCTTCCTATGACGGGATTTATGAAAAGTCCAGCTTCCTTTCCTGTGTGAGCCTCAACTGCCATGAGAGCTGTTTTCTGCACATACTCATGCCCCAAGTGAGGAGCGTTTCTTGTCTGAAATGCAACAACGCAGTTCCACTTTCTGAATATCTCTCTCGAGACCTCCGGGGGATAGTATCTGTCATCAAATCTGCTGTCTGCAGTTTTAACGAACCATATCTTCCCGCCTGATAGCTTCTCCCCAAACTCCATCACCCTTCTGACTCCCGGGTGATTGATGTCCTCAGTGCCGAAAACGCATCTCGCATACTCTTTTTTGTCATAGCTGAAAACATCCTCAACCTCAATCACTCCAATGATGGTGCTCTTGTGCGTTAATGCATAACTCTCACCTTCCCTGAGTTCAGCATCGAGAACAATGGGAATTGTGAAGCTCAATCCGCTCTCAAGCCTTCCCTCCCAGAGAACACCCTCAAAGTCTGATGAGCACATGAAACCTTCAAGGGGTGAGTAGATTCCAAGCCCTATGTTCTCAATGTCTAATGCTCTTTCCCTGTCTATTTCAATTCTTTCAAGCTCTTCTGCTTCCTCCTTAAGCTTCTCATCTGCAACTCTTCTTATGAGCTTTCCACCATGGGGCTCGATCATTTTCTCACCTGAATGCTCATCTCATCAATCATCCTTCCACTGAAAAATATCTGAAAAACCATGGTATTTTGCCTGTCCAGAACAAGCATTTCATATCTCTGATCTCCAATATGAGGTGGCAGTCTGAGTTTTATGGCATTTGATGGACACTCCTTTATGCATGCACAGCAGTGCCAGCATTTATCCGGATAGGCAAGCTTTGGAAAATCAATCATTTCAATGGCGAGGCATGGGCATATCTTCTCGCATTTGCCACACTTTATGCAGAGATCGTAATCAAAGACTATCACACGTAATCCCTCCTGAAAGAGTGTTTCTGCCCATCAAATCTTGAAACGAGAATGTAGTTTGAGCTGCTGAGCTTTGGATAATCACTTCTCATCTGGAACGGTGGCATTCTCGTCTCTTTTCTTTCAATCATATGCTCAAGCATTGTTCTTGCAACAGCAAGCCTGTCACAGGTTTCCAGAACCCTGACAGCCTTTCCATCCAGTCTGAGACTCTGCAAATTCATTATCTCATTAAGCGCAATTCTGGCTGAGTGCTCGTTGTATATGTAGTACCTTGAAACCCCTCCGGCATAGTGATCCAGAACAAACTGCATTCTCTCCTCGGCATCCCTCCAGCTGTAATCTCCAAACTCAGGGTACCTCTCTTCCGGTTTGAATCCATTCTCACCCTTAATTTGAGAGGCAGTTCTTGCTGCAATTATTCCCTCAGCCAGAGCACCTCCAACATGCTTTAAAGGCACACCTCCTGCAGCATCTCCTGCTGCAAGCAGTCCATCCACCGATGTCATTCTGTTTTCATAAATCCATATGCCAGCAACCGTGTGGGAGCCTGAAATGTAGGGTTCGCATGGCATGACCTCAAGCATTTTTTCTGCAAAATCTATTCCCCTTGCATGGATGAACAGATAAAACATTGGCCAGGCATTCAGATAGAGCTTTATCAGCTTCTCCTTTTGCTCCTCTGTAATGCTCTCTGTGTTTATGTAAACAGGGAACCTTCCCTCAAGGTACTCTCTTGATGGGGCAAATGCTCTTATAGCAATTGGGGCTGTTTCACCACCAAATTCCTGATATCCTGACTTCATGAACTCCTCTCCTTCAGCATTTACAAGCGGAGCTCTGAATCCCACAGCTGTTACGCCGATGGGGCTGTTCACGTCCTTTATTCTTGGAGGTATGAATCTGAACTCAAACCCCTCTATTTCTGCCCCAGCTCTTATCGCAAGAGCGTAACCTGTTCCTGCGTTTGATTGTGGATACCATGGAACGGTGTAGTTTCTGTAGAGTCCGCTTGCACCACCTGTTGCTATCAGAACAGCCTTAGCTTTTACAAAGAACACATCCTGATTTTTGAGATCAAAGACGTAAACCCCATAAACCCTGCTGCCCTCAACAGCAAGGTCAAATGAGTAGGCTCTTTCAATTATGTTTTCCGCAGACTCAATGGCAATGTCTGCAAGAATCGGCTTTATGTGCTCCCCATAAATTCTCATTCCAAATCTTCCCTGCCTCTCATGGAGAACAGGCAAGCCATGATTTTCGAGAATTCCAACTGCATAGGGTGTCTCTTTTATCATGCTTAAGGCCAGATCCCTCCTTGCAAGACCCATCCCCTGAAACTTGACAAACTCATAGTAGTTTTCTGGACTCTCTCCCTCATGGAGGTAGGAGTATATGGCATTAACTCCAGGAGCAAGACAGCCACTCCTTCTTACCCTTGCCTTCTCAATGATAATCGCATCGATTCCCTGCTTTTTGGCTTCATAGCTTGCCATGCATCCTGCAGTCCCGCCACCCACTATTGCCAGATCTGCTGAGATTATTTCCATATCTTTATCCTCCAGTGATCTCCCTCCTTCTCTAACTCAACCTGATATCCTCTTCTTTTTAGAACTATTGGCAGATCTCTTGCAGATGGAGGATTGTCTGTTATAACCTCAAGTCTGCCACTCTCAATCCTTTTGAGGGCGAGCTCGGTGAATATCTGGGGAAAGGGGCATGTGTTTCCTCTAACATCAAGCTCAAAAACATCATCATTTATCTGCTTCAGTTTTAGCTCCATTCCTCACCACCTCTAAGACCTTTTCAAATTCTCTGAAAAGATCATCACCGTAGAGTCCTTCCTTCCATATTTTTGCAAGCTTCAATTCTGTAAAGCTGCCTCCATAAAGCAGATCATAACCCTGAGAAACTCCATTACCTGCTCTGACAGCTCTCCCAACCAAACCAATCTCTCCAACATGATGGCAGCCGCACGCATTTCTGCATCCTGAGATGAATATGCTCACATCCTCCACGCCCCTGCTCTCACAGAACTCCACCAGTTTTTGCAGCATGTCCTTTGCATGGGGCTCCTTTGTTTTTCCGCAGAAGTTTGAGGCACATCCAATGGAGGAGTATCTGAGTTTGCTTTCTCTTATTTCAAAAACTCTGCTTAGATCCCTTTTCAGGACATCAACATCTGAAACATCAACAAAGGTCACATTCTGTTCTGGAGTAAGCCTCACCTCTCCACTGCCATGCTTTTCAGCCATATCAGCAATGAAATCAAGCTTTTCAGCAGATAAAACCCCTCCCAGAACCGGGAGTGTGTAATAGTAAAGCCCGTCCGCCTGAATTCCATGTCCATTGTGATCTGATGGCTTTGGATTTGATATCTCAATTCTCTCATACTCCATCCCAGTTTTCCTCTCTATCTCCTCTCTCAGCCTCTCAATGCCCCATTTATTTACCAGATTCTTGAATCTCGCCTTTGCCTTGCTTTCTCTGCTTGAAAAATCTCTGTGGATTTCAACAACCGCCTTTACAAACTCGAAAGCCTGACTTTCAGGAATGAAAATTCCGAGAGGTTTTGCAATTGTCGGTCCTGGAAAGCTTGCCCCTATGCTTCCACCGGCAAATGGAGCATATCCCCTTTCACCGTTGTGGATAATTCCGTACATTCCCAGATCATTGATCCCAAGCCTGACACAGTCTCCACCGCATCCTGTTAAAGCTATCTTGAACTTTCTTGGCAGATCCAGATACTCTGGATTTCCTGTAAAGAACTCTGTAAGCCTTTTTGACAGCTCTGAAACATCAAATTCTGAGATCTTACCGCTTAACGGGCATGTAACTATGTTCCTCACATCTCCCATGCATGCCCCGCTGAAGGCCTGTCCGCACATGTCTGTTGTGTATCCAATTTCGTAAAGCCTCTCGAATATCTCAAGGGCGTTATCGCTGTCTATCCAGTGGAGCTGAATGCTCTGCCTGTCAGTCACCTCCGCATACCCTTTGCCGTACTTTCTTGAGAGCTCTGCAATTTTTCTGAGTCTTTCAGAGTCTATCTGTCCGGCAGGAATCTTTATTCTGAGAAAGTGGAGCGAATTCTCTCCATTATCCCTGCCAAGCGAGTATTTTCCAACGAATTTTCCTATTTCTCCAACGTCTATGCTGATCTCCATGCTTTCTCCCCTCGTGGCTATGCTGTGATCTGAGATATTATGGTTTTTAAATTTAACGCCGTTAATTATTAATACCCTGTCAGAAACCACCCATCCAAAAATTGATGCTGGCTGATACAATGTTCGAGTTGCTCGGACTTGCGGTGGGATTCCTTGTAGGGCTGACAGGGATAGGTGGAGGAGCCCTGATGACCCCCTCGCTCATCCTTCTGGGAGTTGGGGTTGAGAGAGCTGTTGGAACAGATCTTGCCTACGCATTTACGATCAAATCCTTTTCATCGGTAATTCACAAGAGAGGTCAGAACTTTGACTCAAAACTTTTTCTCTACACCGCACCTTCCGGAATTGCAGGGATCCTCTCTGGATACTATCTGCTGAGGGAAAGGGTGGTTTATGGTGACACTCTCACTGCCATTCTTGGAGCTGTCCTTTTTGTTGTTTCAGTTCTCATGATATACAGCGGAATAAAGCACAGGATAAAGACTGAATGCTTTGCATGTGAAAAATACTGCGAGACGTTTGAGAGCAATGGAGGGAATGCTTACTGGCTCATTGCTGTGGGATTTGCTGTCGGACTTCTCGTTCAGCTAACATCTGTTGGTAGTGGAACGCTTCTCACCTTTGCAGTGCTGAATTTGACCAACCTCAAGCCAAACAGGGTTGTTGGAACAGATCTTGTAACCTCAACCCTTCTTTCAGGATTTGCTCTGCTTTCTCATGGATGGCTGGGAAATGTGGATTTTGATTTGGCGTTAAAGCTGATTCCAGCCGGAATCACTGGAGCCTTTGCGGGATATCTCGTATCCAAAAGGTGCTCCCCATCAACGCTCAAGATGGCCATTTCTGGAAGCATCGGGCTTGCGTCTCTAACGCTTATAGCCGGTAAATTTTAAATAGCCAGATAGTGTTAAGAGGAGGGATGGATTTGAACAGATACAGCCCCAATAACCTGAAAAGACCATCAAAAGGACTGATTAACATTCATCCGATTCAGAGAGGTGGCATTCTGACCGAAGAAGCGAGAAAAGTTCTGATTGAGTGGGCAGATGGTTACTCTGTGTGCGATGTCTGTCTTGAGGGGAGGGTTGATCTGCTGAAAAATCCACCGGTTGATGCACTCAAACAGGACATTGCGGAGTTTCTTGGAATGGATACTGCCAGATTCACTGCTGGAGCAAGGCATGCAAAATTTGCAGTGATGGCAGGCTTTCATGGAGGTATTGTGGTGCTGGATTCGCTGGCCCACTACACATCCTACACAGCTGCAGAACTCAATGATATGAAAATATATGAGGTTCCTAATTCAGGTTATCCTGACTTCAGAATTGATGCCGAAATGTATGCAGAGACGTTTGAGAGGGTTAAAGAGGATACAGGCAGGTATCCGGATCTTGCACTGCTGACCCATGTGGATTACAGGTATGGAAATCTTGCAGATGCGGAAAAGGTTGGGAGGATATGCGAGGAATACGGGATACCATTTGTTCTCAACACCGCATACAGCTCTGGAGTGATGGAGATCAATGGAAAGAAATTGAGAGCGGCTTTCATTGTTGCAAGTGGTCACAAGAGCTGGTCAGCAACCGCTCCAATTGGAATTCTGGCAACAAATTATGAATTTTCAGACATAATTTTCAGAACCTCGAAGGTAAGGGGAGAGTGGAGCGGAAGAGCCTTTACAAAAAAGGAGATAGCAATGTTCGGCTGTTCTCCGGTTTTTGGTTTACCTGTGATGACATTGATGGCATCATTCCCGAGAGTTGTTGAGAGGGTCAGGCACTGGGATGATGAAATTGAAAAGGCAAGATGGTTTGTGAAAGAGATGGAGAAGATTGAAGGAGTTCAGCTTATTGGAGAGAGACCAAAAAATCACACTCTCATGCATTTCGAATCTCCAGCTTTCCACAGCATAGCAAAGAAGCACAAAAAAAGAGGGTATTTCCTGTACCATGAGCTCAAAAAGAGAGGTGTTTTTGGAGTTCAGGCTGGAATGACCAAGAACTTCAAGGTTAATATCTACGGTCTCAGCCGGGAGGAGCTTGGGAAGGTTGCCGATGCCTTTAAGGACATAGCAGAAAAATACGGTGTGGAGGTGGAGGATTGACGTTCAGGAGGTATTTTGAGATTCAGCTTGATCCTGTTGCAGTGATATTCAGGAAAGAGGAGCTTGAAGGTACAGGAGAGTACAGATTCTGTGAGGCTGTCAGGAGGGTTGCTGAGAGTGAAGAGAGGATAGTTCTGAATGAGTTCAATCTCACCTGTGCCGGAGCTCTCGTTTCCCTTGGCTTTATAACCGAGATGGCTGAAGAGGGAGAGACGAGGAGCATAATTCTCGAGCCTTACAGAAAGCAGAAGTGTGATGTTGTGCTTGTTGTTACCAATCCCGAGAGGATAATGAGGATTTCTTCATTTTACAGAGCTCTTTTTGATGAGGAGCTTCATGCCCGATTCTCAGGGGAAAATGCTGTGTGCGGAGAGGCAACAGCACTTGTGAGAAAGCAAGGAAAGCCCAACATCTCATTTCTCTGCCCCGGGGCAAGGGAGATTGGAGGATACAGGAGAGAGGAGATCGTGATTGGATTTCCGTATGAGATATTTGCAAGAATGGAGGAGGCAATAAGGAGAGAGGAGGTCAAAGCCCTGTGTGGGTGTTTGATGGATGACCTTCCCAAGGATCTGATTGAAAAATTCGAGGCTATGGGGTTTGACAAGGCAACGGATCATTTCATGGGATTCTACAATGGAAAAAGTGTTAAGCTCTACATATTCAAGGGTGAAAGGAACACACTTGGGATATTCACGTCTGTCAAATTCAAAAGCGAGGATGAAGCAGTCAGTGCTGCTGAAAGCCACTCAGGAGAATGTGTGGCAATTCCAAGAGAGAACTGGGTTGAAGTGACAAAGGTTGTTGAGCTTGATGTCTTTGAAGAATACAGAAAGCCCGATTTTGAGGAGAGGATTGGCAGAGAAATAGACAGTGTTATCGAGGAGGCAAGAAAGCTAAAGATGAGTGTAAGGGCATGAGGGTTTACGTTGTTCATTACTCTGAAATAGCACTGAAGGGCAAAAACAGGAGCTATTTTGAAAAAAAGCTTGTCAGAAACATAAAAAATAAAATTAAAGACATTGAAACTCCAGAAATAAGAAGAGAGTACGGAAGGATAGTGATTGAAAGTGACAATCCCGAAATAAGAAGGATTCTTGAGAAAACCCCTGGAATCAAGTATTCGGCTCTTGCAATAATGACGGATCTGGAAATGGACGAGATCGTAAGGGCAGCCATAGATGTTTCCCCAAACTCAGGAACGTTCAGGGTTGAGACAAAGAGAGGCTTCAAGGAATTCCCGCTTAATTCAGTGGAGGTTAACAGAATCGTTGGAGAGGAGATACTGAAAAGGAAAAGCCTGAGGGTTGATTTGAAAAATCCGGAAAAAACAATCTACATTGAGATCTCAAACAGAAATGCCTACGTTTATTCTGAGAGGATAGATGGGATAGGCGGCCTTCCTGTTGGTGTTTCAGGAAGGGTCATCTGTTTGCTATCAGGGGGAATAGACAGCCCTGTCTCGGCGTTTATGGCCATGAAGAGGGGAGCTGAGGTTGTTGCAGTACACTTCTTCAACTCCACAATACATTCACCTGCCGTAAGGAGAAAAATCCATGATATAGCTAAAAGGTTATCGGAATTTCACAGGATAAAGCTTTACATGGTTCCTTTCAGGGAAATTCAGCTTGAGATCATAAGATGCATCCCCTCTGACCACAGAATGGTTGTCTACAGGAGGAGCATGATGAGAATGGCATCCATGATTGCTGAAAAGGAGAAAGCGGAAGGAATATTCACAGGAGACAATCTCGGTCAGGTGGCATCTCAGACCCTTGCAAACATGAGTGTCATCTATTCTGCATCAAAGCATCCTGTATTTGCACCTTTAATCGGTCTTGATAAGGAAGAGATTGTGGAGCTTGCCAAAAGAATTGGAACCTACGAAATATCAATCCAGCCGTACGAGGATTGCTGTTCCCTTTTGGTTTCAAAGCATCCGGTGACAAACGCATCACTTGAGGATGTTGAGAGGATGGAGGAGATGTGCAGTCTGAAAGAAGATAGAGCTGTTGGCAATGCTGAGGTTTTTGAGTACGGGTGAGAGAGTGAAAGCAAAATTGCAAAATCAATATATAATTTACGGCGTTAAGGGAAAATGATGGAAAGCAAGAAATCCGTTGACTGCCTTGGAATGTTCTGTCCAATGCCGCTTTTCATGGCAAGAAAGGCAATTGAGGAGGTTCAGGTTGGGGAGGTGATTGAGGTGCTTGCAGATGATCCCTCAGCCAAGAAGGACATTCCGGACTGGGCAGAGAGGAGCGGGCATCAGGTTCTTGGGATTGATGAGGAAGACGGTATTTTCATAATCAGAATCAGGAGAGGTGTCTGAAATGCCCTATCTCGATTATGTTGCAGGTTCACCCGTTGATGAAAGGGTTGTTGAGGAGATTGTGAAGTATTTCAGGCATCCCGGCAATCCATCATCCGTTCACTCTCTCGGTCTTGAGGCGAGAAATATTATTGAAGAAGCAAGAAATAGGGTTGCAAACCTTATAAATGCAGATCCATCTGAAATAATATTCACCTCAGGAGCAACTGAGGCTAACAATCTTGCCATTATCGGTTATGCGATGAGAAACAAGAGAAGGGGAACTCATATAATTGTGAGTGCCATTGAGCACATATCTGTAATAAATTCTGCAAAATTCCTGATGAAGAATGGGTTCGAGGTTGATTACGCTCCGGTTGATAAATTCGGGAAGGTCAGGCTTGATGAGCTTGAGAACCTGATAAGAGATGATACGATTCTTGTTTCGATCCAGCACGCAAATCCCGAAATCGGCACGGTTCAGGATATTCATGAGATAAGAGAGATTGTGAGAACAACGCTTCATGTTGATGCCACAGCCAGTCTTGGCAAGATAGAGGTTGATGTTGAAAGGATGGGGGCTGATATGCTCACCCTGTCTTCCAATGACATTTACGGGCCGAGGGGAGTTGGGGCCCTTTATCTGAGGAAGGGAGTCAGGGTCAATCCGATAGTACTTGGTGGCGGACAGGAGTCGGGAATGAGAGGTGGAACGGAAAACGTACCCGGAATAGCTGGATTCGGAAAGGCCGCTGAAATAGCCAAGGAGGAGTGGAAGAGGGAATCTGAAAGGCTCAGAGAAATGAGGGACAGACTTATAGAAGGTCTGCTCAGAATTGAGGACACATTCCTCAACGGCCATCCGGAGGAAAGACTGCCAAACAACGCAAGTGTTAGGTTCAGCTACATTGAAGGTGAATCAATTCTGCTCAGCATGGATATGGAGGGGATTCAGGCCTCAACAGGGTCTGCATGCACGTCAAAAACTCTCCAGCCCTCACATGTTCTCATGGCGATTGGTTTGAAGCATGAGGAGGCTCATGGCAGCGTTGTCTTCAGTCTCGGAAGATGGAGCAGGATGGAGGATGTGGATTACGTTCTCGAGAAGCTTCCACCAATAATTGAGAGACTCAGAATGATGTCTCCACTTTACATGAAGAAAAAGTCAGGAGGTGGTTAATTTGTATAGTGAAAAGGTTTTGGAGCACTTCAGAAATCCAAAGAATGTTGGAGTCATCGAGGATGCAGATGGTGTTGGCACAGTTGGCAATCCTGTTTGCGGGGATTTGATGACAATGTACATCAAGGTTGAGAATGACAGAATTGTTGATATAAAGTTCCAGACGTTTGGGTGCGGGGCAGCGATAGCAACAAGCAGCATGGCAACTGAACTTGCAATCGGCAAGACGATTGAGGAGGCTTTGCAGATCACAAAACAAACTGTTGCAGAGGCTCTTGGTGGACTGCCCCCTCAAAAAATGCACTGCTCAAATCTTGCTGCAGATGCATTGAAAAGGGCAATAGCAGATTACCTGAAAAAGCAGGGAAGGGATGAGGATCTGAAAAGACTTGGACTTGACAGTCTGCCGGATGAAGAAGAGCACGACGATCACGGTGAGCTCTGTCCGATGTAATGTTTTTATTGTCCTGTAACATTACTGTTTTTGATGACTCCTGAAGAGATTCTCGAAAAAGCAAGGCAGCTTGAAACTGATGCCATAAAGACGTATCAGGAAATGAAGAAAGATGCAGACCCCCTTACAAGAGAGCTTCTCGATTTTCTCATAACTCAGGAGAAGGAGCATCTAAAGATGATAAATGACAGGCTCAAGGCTGTTAGGATACTCAGTGAAAAAGAGTGATGTAGAACATTCCAAACACAACAAGAACTATCATCCCTGTAACAATGTAGAACTTTCTTTCGAATTCTCTTTTTGTTAATATTTCTCCGATTATTTCCGTGTAAATCACGACCAGAATTGAAAGGGATGTCAGAAGCGAGAATGTAATCCATTTTGGTACTGCCGAGAGGTCTGCATACTTGTTCCATATGCCAAGAGAGTAATAGAAGACAGCTATGAACTCGATGACCGCTGCAGCGGCCTGAAGTGATGAGGTCTTTCTCTGCATCTCAAGGTCTTCCTTTCTGTGAAGACTTTCCAGTTTTAGATGAATTGTGTCCAAGGCATCTCTGACTCCATTCAGGGTTGATTCAAAGCTTGATTCAAAGTACTTCAGTATCTCAAGTTCCTCTCTCATTTCCTGTATTTCACTGTACAGCAGAGAACCAATTTTTTTGGAGAGCCTTTCTGCTCTGATAAGGCGGTAGGAGATCTCCTCAAGTTCATCCTTGTATCTCATGTATGCGGAGAAAAACACTCCTTTGAGTGAGGATACGCTGAAGGCAAGTTCCTCAAGTTTTGCTATGCTCAGAGATCTTGCCCCCTCAAGGATTTCAGTTGTTTTGTTTATTATTTTTGTCTCCTCTCTGGTGAGGTATTCTGCCCTTATGCTTGCGTCAGAAATCAGGATTTTTGCCACTGTAATTTCAGCGAGAAGAGGAGGTATGGTGGTGATAATTCTCTCTCTATTTCTCTCAGTCTCTATTTTTAGCATGCCGTTCTCAAGTCTGTATCTTCCATAGTCGAAATTCCTTCCCATCTCGGTTTTTCCGAACTCAACCCTGAACCTCTCAAGAGGCTCCAGATCTGCTTCAACATCCCTCTCGGACAGAACAAAAAGGGAATCTCTGTATTTTCCAACCAGTACAGTTCCGTTTTCATCGGAGGCAATTATCTGATAATCTCCTTCAACTCTGAAAGCTGGTTTCAGGTTTTTTAAAGCCTTTAAAATGTTCTCCTGATCTCCGGCATGGTATATGGCTACAAACACCCTCAGATTCTGTTATGACAATATTTTACTTTATCGCTATTGAGGTTCTCCCGAAATCCTGAAAACGATTTATCTTCTCCGGTATCAAATCTTCTCATGAAGCTCAAGAATCTCGTCGCTGTATTTCTGATACTTTTTGCCACAGCCATAGCTGGATGCATAACATCTGAGCAAACCCAGCAGAAAATAATTAGTGTAAGTCCAGATGAGGCTTACAGGCTGATAGAAAGTAACAGGGGAAATCCCGATTTTGCTGTTATAGACATCAGAACCCCGCAGGAGTTCTCAATGGGTCATATTGAGAACGCCATCAACATCAACTTCTACGATCCCGATTTCAAGCAGAAGCTCAGCAAACTTGACAGGGACAAAACCTATGTCGTTTACTGCAGAACCGGTCACAGGTCCGGCTTGGCGATGCCAATTTTCAGGGAGCTTGGGTTTAAAGAAGTTTACGAGATAGATGGGGGAATTCTGGCTTGGGTTAAAGCGGGGTATGGAATAGTTAAATAGGATGCGGACAAAGACTTCAGAATCGCATCATCTCTGTTTTTTTATCTCTGAAAAAATAAGATTGGTGATACTATTCACGTTTGCCTGCATAAAAGTCCCTGTACTGCTCCCTCAAAGTCCTCTTGCTTGCCTTCCCGACACTCGTCTTTGGGATCTCATCAACAAAGAGAATCTCATCGGGTAGCTGCCATTTCGCAAATCTCTGGCTGAGGTGCTCAAGCAGATCCTCCTTCGTCACCTTCCCCCTGTACTCATCTTTGAGCACAACAAAGGCCAGTGGCCTCTCTTCCCATTTTGGATGGGGAATTCCAATAACGCATGCTTCAAAGACAGCAGGATGAGCAATCAGATAGTTCTCAAGATCAATGCTACTTATCCACTCTCCTCCGCTCTTTATCAGATCCTTGAACCTGTCGACTATCTTTATGTATCCGTGCTCATCTATCGTGGCGGCATCACCGCTCTTCCACCACTTCAGCACATCGTCTCCAACAAATGATTCTGCTGTTCTCGGGTCATCATAGTAAACGCCCGTAACCCAGTGACCCCGTATGTAAAGCTCCCCTATGCTCTTACCATCCCACGGCAGAAAATTGCCGTTTTCGTCAGCAAGAGCCACCTCCACGCCGAAAACCGGGATTCCCTGCTTTCTCTTTATCTCCCACTTCTCGTCCTCACCGATGTCCTTCAGCTCTGGCTTTATGAAGTTGTAGCAGACAAGTGGAGCTGTTTCTGTTGCTCCATAGGCATGAACAACCTCTATGCCGTACTGAAGCAAACCCTTCATCATGGCAACCGGGGGCTCTGTTGCCCCGCTCCACGCTCTCACGTTGAATTTCGGCCTTTCTTCAAGACTCTCAAGGTACTTCAGCATTGGGAGAAATATGGCCGGGGCTCCGGCAGTCACGGTTACCTCCTCGCTTTTCATCAGATCAATCACCGGCTTCAGATTGTCAACTCCATATCTCCCCGGAAAAACAAGCTTGCAACCGGATATTGTGGCCGGATAGAACAGTCCCCAACCGTTGGCATGGAACATGGGAACGAGCTGCATGTACACATCATCAGGCGAGAGCTTTAAAGCGTAGAGCTCTGTGAACGAATGCAAAACGAGGGCTCTGTGGGAATAATAGACACCCTTGGGGTTTCCGGTTGTTCCTGATGTGTAGCAGGCTGTAGCGGCGGAATGCTCATCCACTATGGGCAGTTCGAAATCCCGGTCTCCTTCATCAACCATATCCTCATAACTGCTGACATTCTTGAGCTTCGTCTCAGGAATGTCTCCATCTGACATTATTATGTATTTCTCCGCTTTGATGTGGGGAGCTATCCCTTCTGCGAGAGGCAAAAGGGTCTCGTCAACGAAAATTGCCTTTGCTCCGCTGTGATTTGCCACGTATATTATCTCCTTCGGATGGAGTCTGAGATTCATCTCTAAAAGAACAGCTCCTATTGCCGGAATTGCAAAGAAAAGTTCGTAAAATCTGTGAGTGTTCCAGCTTATCACTCCGATTCTGTCTCCAGGCTGAATGCCAAGCTTTTCCATCGAATCTGCAATTCTTCTGATTCTCTCAAAAGCCTCTTTATAGCTGTATCTCATCACGCTTCCGTCATGAAGCCTTGATGCTATCTCCCTGTCTGGAAAGTAGGTTGCTGCGTACTCGATTATCCTTGTCAGGTTCAGCTGATACTCTTCCATGGTTGTTGCGGGAAAACCCTTCACAAACCTCATTCATACACCTCCGCTTTTTTCAAGGATTAATAATTTAAAAAATTTTACGTTTCCGTTACAGTTTGCCTGAAATCACTCTTGAAATTATCAGTCTCTGTATTTCACTCGTCCCCTCGTAGATTGTCCCAACCCTCGCATCCCTGTAATACCTCTCAACATCGTACTCCCTGCTGAACCCATAGCCTCCAAATATCTGAACAGCCTCGTATGTAACCCTAACAGCAGTCTCAGTTGCAAAAAGCTTGGCAGCGGAACTCAAAGCTGGGTCAGGTTCACCTCTATCAACAAGCCACGCAGCCTTCAGAACAAGAAGCTTTGCAGCCTCAATGTCCCTGTACATGTCTGCAAGCTTGAAGGCTATTGCCTGATGCTCGATCAGTGGTTTTCCGAAGGATCTTCTTTCTTTCGCGTACTGTAAAGCTCTTTCGTATGCTCCTATTGCAATGCCGAGGTGAATTGCACCGACCATTATTCTGCTTTCGTTGAAGAATCTCATCAGCTGGTAGAATCCATGGTTTTCTCTCCCAACAAGGTTATCATGGGGGACAAAGAGGTCTTTGAGGGATATTTCTGCAGTATCATGGCATGACAGCCCCATCTTCTTTATCGGCTTGGCATCGTAACCCTTCCATGATGTCTCAACAACAAATGCTGATATCCCCCTGTAATCATTTCCCGAGGTTCTTGCAAGCAGAATTATCCAGTCCGAAATGCTTCCGTTTGTTATAAAAGTCTTTGTGCCATTTATGATCCAGCCATCATCTCTTTTTTCTGCTCTCGTTTTTATACCTGCAGCATCACTGCCTACATCGGGCTCGGTGATGGCTATTGCCGATGTTGTCTCACCTCCCGGAACTCTGGCCATGTAAGCTTCCTTCTGCTCATCACTGCCAAAGTACTTCAGCATGGGACATCCGAGAGTTGATGATGCAATTGCACTCCCCACATTGCTGTCAGCCCTTGTCAGCTCAATGCATATCAGTGCCGATGACAGGTAATCCAGCCCCTGACCTCCGTACTCCTCAGGCAAATCTGCTCCTACAAACCCGAGCTTTGCGGCCTTTCTGAAAAGCTCGAATGGATACTCCTGCCTTTCATCCCATTCCCTTCCGTAAGGCTTTATTTCTTTTTCAGCAAACTCTCTCACAGCCTCCTGAATCATTCTGTGCTCCTCGTTCAGGCTGAAATCCATCATCTACCCCTCCACACTGGCTTTCTCTTCTCCAGAAACGCTGCCATTCCCTCGCCAAAATCTTCCGTTGCTGATAGCATTATGAGCTCGGAAACAGCGTTGTCCAGGGAGTTTCTCAACACTCTCATAACAGAGTTCTTTGCTTTTTTAACGGCCTTTATGGAGAGAGGAGCGAGCTCGGATATTTTTTCAGCTATTTCAATTCCTGCAATCTCAAGCTGATCTGGCTCAACAACAGCATCAACAAGTCCTAAGCTGAAAGCCTCTTCAGCATCAAACTCCTCTCCTGTAAGACAGTATCTTATCACTCCTCTATTCATGAAAAACCCGATAGTTGATGCCATTGGAGGGAACGCACCTATCAGACCTTCAGGAAGAGAAAATCTGGACTCCCTGCTTGCAATGACAACATCCATCAGCAGGTTTATCTCCATTCCTCCACCGAATGCAATTCCGTTTACGAGAGATATCGTTGCCTTCTCATACTCAGTGAGCCTTGTTATGAGGGGGGATGCCACCCTTTCAAAAAACTCCTTTCCATCGGCGATCCCCTTCCATGAACCCATAACGGCAATATCATCTCCGGCAGAGAACGCTCTACCTTCTCCTGTTACGAGAACAACCTTCACGTCCCTGTCGTTCTCTGCAATTTCAAGTGCTTTTGCCGTGTTGAGCCACAGATCTTCATTCAGGGCGTTCAGCTTTTCGGGCCTTTTCAGCCTTATGAAAGCATAGCTATCCCTTTTTTCGTATTCAACACTTCCAAGCTGGATTTTCTCATATGCATATCTGAAAAATCCCTCTCCGGTTTTTTTACCAAGCCTGTTATCTTCAATCATCTCCCTGAGCATGTCATCTGGCTGAATGCCAGATTTTTCGAGAAATTCTGCAATGACATCCATGCCATAGATGTCCGCAAGCTCGAGTATTCCCTTTTTGTATCCCATACCCAGCTTCATTGCCTTCTCAATGTCCTCCTTTCCTGCCACTTCATTTCTGAGAATCCAGCACGCTTCGTTCACAGCTGGAGACAGGATGAATGCCGGGTTTAGATCGTAAGCAAGACTCTTCGGTATTTTCGCTCTTCCATACATTCCGGAATATCTGTAAAATCCCTCACCGGCCTTCATTCCAGTTTTCCCCTCTGAAACCATTTTTTCGAGAATTCCGGGTATTTCAATGTCCATACCCCTTGAAACCATCTCTTTCATGACATTGTAGAGGACATCAACTCCGCTGAAGTCTGCAACCTCAAAAATTCCCATTGGCATACCAATTCTGTATTTTGCACATGCGTCAACTTGCTCAATTCTGTATCCCATGTCGAGAAGTCTGAAAGCCTGTGAAAACACTCTCAGATTTATCCTGTTTACCAGAAACCCGGGGACATCTCTGACAACAATGTGTTCCATGCCTATGGATCTGGCGAATTCTATTGCTCTGTCAACTGTTTCCTGAGAGGTGTTTTGTGATCTTACGACCTCAACAAGCCTTATCAGTGTTGGGGGATTGAAGAAGTGAAGTCCGACTACCCTGTCCTTCCTGTCTGTGGCTCTCGCAATCTCCTCGACGGGTATCGTGGAGGTGTTTGTTGCAAGAATAACATCCTCTCTGCAGTTTTCGTCAAGTATTCTGAATACCTCTTTTTTCACATCTGTTTTCTCAACCACAGCCTCAATAACGAGGTCAGCATGTTTTGCAGAATTGACGAGATCTGTCTCTGTTTTTATTCTCCTGATAACATCTTCTTTTCTGACTTTCAGCTTTCGTTCAAGTTTTTCAAGGCTCCATGAAATTCTCTTCATGGCCTTTTCAAGAATGTCGCGGCTGATGTCAACAAGGATTACGTGATAGCCACTCATTGCACAGACCTCAGCAATTCCGTGACCCATCGTGCCGGCTCCAATTACAAGAACGGTCTGGGTTTTCTGTGCCATGAAAAAAGTTGATAAGGTGGTATTTAACTGATTTCACCGGAACGTTAACTGAGGGATTGTGAGGAGTTCAGGTTTTTCAAACTCCTGTTAGCGGACATGTATATCAAAACAAGTGCTGCAAACATCAGAATGCTTCCAACTGCTGCAAAGAGAACAGATGCTCCTATGCCTATCAGATAGAGGATTCCTGCAGTGTTGAATCCCTGATCCACCCCCTCCACTTTTGAGAGTCTCAGAAGCATTATTCCGAACAGTATGGCTCCACTTACAATGATGAGACCTCCAAGGCCCATGAGAGCCATCATCCCAAATGCCATTGCGCCTATTGTGGGCCAGATCATTTCAGACTCAAATGAATGAATCTGGGATGAAGATGCAAAGAAAACAGGAAATACGATCACCACTGAAGCAATCATTAGAAGCAAGCCAATTAACTGAAGGATCATTCCGGTCCTGCCTATTCCCAAGTCATCTTTAATTTCTTTAAGCTTGCCTGTGGCCTGAAACCAGAGAATAAATGCGATTATTGCAAGAATCATTGCAATGAGAAATGGAATGAGGATTACACCTAATACAAGGAATATTGACTGAATGTCTGCTGGGTTAATTCCAGTGCCAACGCTTGCAACAGCAAAGATAACCCCTGCAATTGCTAAAACGTCACCAATAATCGCAAGCATGGCACCTGTCTTTAACTTTTCAAGACCATCAACGAGGCTCATAGATCATATTGTTTTTATTTAGGATTTAAATTTTTCTATATCTGAATTAATAAGATGCTGTAATTGCTTTATCAAAGGTTACAGAAAAATATAGTCAAGGCTGGTAAAATTCATCTTTAACAAAAAGATCTACAGAATCCTTTTTACTGCTCTTTTTCGATGTGGACAAAGAACTCATAACATTACCTCCTAGTGTAGCAACATCCAGTTTGGTTATGGTGCCATCCGGAAATGATCTCGTGCTGAAAGTCAAAAAGACCTGTTGATCACGCTTTATGAAATTCTGTGAAGCAGATGAGTATGATGTCAGATAACATTGATTGTCAAGCCAAAAAACAAAACCACATCCTTAACAAAAAATAAATACATTGGCAAGTTTATCTGTTTCAAACTGTATCTCTTCTTTCTGGACTTTTTACACCTCTGAAGCCCCTCGACAGTTTTACCAAGGTTGTTATTATTGATGCGAAAACAAAAGATGCGCCGACGGTTATTCCAATAACTCTAAGATGCGTCTCCGGGTCTGGCATTCCCCCATATGCAATGGATAGTATCGCTATGTGTACCACCGAAATCACCACAAACATTATCCCCCAGACCATCACAAACAACCTCATGATTAATCACCGCTATATTATTTAACAGTGACAAACTTATAAAAAATTTTCTGTAGGCTCCTTTCCAAGGATTCATCGCAAGGAGATTATGTCTTCCGAACTCTGAATATGGCGGTTTTCAGTTAGCTTTTCTGGATACCATTTTAAGTTCTCTGTGATACCTATCTGGATCTATAAACATTTCCCATTTCCTCGATCAGTTGATCATCCATTTTTACCACTTCTCCTCTGAAGACTACGATATGTGGAAATATTGCATTAAATCCCTCAAAAGGAGTCCACTTGTGGATGTGGTGAAGTTTTTCGGCCCTTATTTTCTCCACCCCCGACATATCAAAAACCGCAAAATTTGCATAATTTCCAGTCTTTATCTCTCCATACCCTTCAAATCCGAAAATTCTTGCAGGATTTCGGGATATTTTTTCGGCAACATCAAAAACGCTGATCTTTCCATAAAAAACAAGTCCCATGAGCAGGGGATACAGAGTCTCGACCCCTGGAAATCCAGATACTCCTCTCTCCTTCTCATCAGGTGAGTGGGGTGCATGATCTGAGGCGACAACATCCACCTTGGAGAAGTTCTGGAGAATGTATTCTCTGTCTTCATGTTTTCTGAGCGGAGGATTTACATTAACCTTCTCCCTCAGAACTGCGTAATGAGCTTCATCGAGAAGCATGTGATGTGGAGTTACCTCCAGAAGTGATCGGCTTTTGGATATCATCTCAAACGCCTCTCTTGTGGAGATGTGACAGAAGTAGAGAGCTTCACTGCAGAGATTCTTGACAGCATTGATTTCCGCCTCTCTTTTCCTGAACCTGAAGTTGGGTATTTTATTGGACTCAACAAACTCAGGTAGCTCGGCATGAACGGTTGTGAAGTGCTCCACATCCCTAACGGCATCTAAGGGGATCTGGTATTCAGGGTTGTCGTGCTGAAGAAAAACCTCTCCAACAGCAGGATTGTATCCTCTCTTTTTTATCTGCCCAGCAATCTCATTTATTCTTGTCATGTTGCTCTTTGTCATTCCAATGTTCAGAGAATAATCCGTGTTCGTGAACTTTTCAGCATATCTGATTCGCCTTAGATATTTCTCCTCAGAATCTATGAAAGGCCTTGTGTTCGGCTGATCAACAACAAGACATATCCCTCCATTCAGAGCCGCAAGTGTGCCATTTCTTATTGTTTCCTTGTGACTTTCCTCAAAGTCTCTCAGATGGACATGAACATCAATTCCGGCAGGCATTATGAGACCTTTAAGCTTTTTACCGTCAATCTGCTTGCTTATCCGGGTTATAATCCCATCTTCTATTTTTATTCCAGCAGTAACTATCCTGTCACGGAGCAGGATTTTTCCGTGAATGTTCATTGCAACTGCACAAGAACAAAGATTTAAATACTATTCTGGAAATTTAAAACAAAAACTCAGTGAGGAGAGGATTATGGATTCAATAGTGAAAGAGGCTATAAAAAGGGCTAATGAGGAGAAAAGGGCTTTTGTTCGAGAGGGTGAGGATGACGAAATTCTGGAGATGCTTCACGAGCTCAAAACGATCATAAGGGTTGTTGGCATCGGAGGGAGCGGGTGCAATACAATTTCAAGGATGTACGATGAGGGCATCGAGGGGGCAGAACTGATTGCGATAAACACGGATGTTCAGCACCTTTACTACACAAAGGCAGACAGAAGGGTGCTCATAGGGAAGAAGAGGACAAGAGGGCTCGGTGCCGGAAGTCTTCCTCAGGTAGGAGAGGAGGCAGCAAGAGAGAATGAGGAGGAGATAAAGGCACTCCTTGAAGGTTCGGATCTCGTTTTCATCACATGCGGCCTTGGTGGAGGGACTGGGACAGGTGCAGCTCCAATTGTCGCTGAAGCTGCTCAGGATGCAGGAGCCCTAACGATAGCTGTTGTCACTTTACCTTTCTCTGCAGAAGGGGCCATAAGGAAGTCAAATGCAGATGCGGGTCTTGAAAGGCTGAGAGAGGTTGCCGATACGGTTATTGTGATTCCAAATGACAGGCTGCTTGAGGTTGTGCCAAATTATCCAATGCAGCTTGCCTTCAAGGTTGCAGATGAGGTGCTGATGAGAGCAGTTAAGGGAATAACAGAGCTCATAACAAAGCCCGCCCTGATAAACCTGGACTTCGCAGATGTCAGAACCGTCATGGAGAAGGGAGGGGTTGCAATGATCGGGCTTGGAGAGGCAAGTGGGGAAGACAAGGCATCAGAGAGTGTGAGAAAAGCACTGAAGAGCCCATTGCTTGATGTTGATATAACCGGTGCTAAGGCAGCTCTTGTAAACGTCTCTGGAGGACCGGACATGACTATTGAAGAAGCAGAAAGCATAGTTGAGGAAATCTACAGTAAGATAGATCCTGATGCCAGAATAATATGGGGCGCCATGGTAGATCCAAGTTTGGAAGGTACTATAAGAACTCTCGTTATTGTTACTGGAGTTAAATCACCTCAGATATACGGAAGAAAGGGGCCTGCCATAGCCAAGAGATACGGAATTGATTTCGTCAGGTAAATATTTAAAAACAGACCCGGGAAAGGCACAGGTATGATCACCGATAGCCTTAAGGATTACATAAACATACTCAAGATGACCAGAAAGCCGGACAGGGAGGAGTTCGTTACCACAACAAAGGTAGCCTTAGGAGTTATGGCGGTAATTGGATTCATAGGGTTCCTCATTTACATTCTGATGGATGTTCTTCCGGGTGCTCTGAAATGACCAAGTACTTTGTTGTTAAGACGACGGCAAATCAGGAAAAGATAGTTGCAAGTCTGATGGCTGCTGGAGTGAAGAAGAGAAGGATCAACTTATATTCAATTCTGTCTCCAAAGGAGATCAAGGGATACATAATTGTCGAGGCAGAGAGCAACGAGGACATAGTGAATGCCATAAGGGGTGTCCCGCATATAAAAGGTCTTGTGAAGGGAGATGTGTCGTTTACAGAAATAGAGCACTTTCTGAAGCCCAAGAAAGCCGCTGAACAGATTAGAGAGGGGTTCAAGGTTGAGATAATAAGCGGCCCTTTCAAGGGAGAGCTTGCGGTTGTTAAGAGAGTTGATGAATCGAAGAACGAAATCACCGTTGAACTTCTTGAGGCTGTTGTGCCAATTCCCGTTACTGTAAAGGCAGATAATGTTAGAATTCTGGAAAAAACAGGAGAAGAGGAGGTGTAACGAATGCCACAGGTTGTTGAAGTGCTTGTTCCAGGTGGAAAAGCCACTCCGGGTCCACCACTTGGTCCTGCTATTGGCCCCCTCGGTCTAAATGTGAAGGCAGTTGTTGATGCGATCAATGAAGCGACAAAGGACTTTGACGGATTGCCAGTACCTGTAAAGGTTATAGCAAATGAGGACAGGACGTTTGACATAGAGGTGGGCGTGCCGCCTGTTTCAGCTCTGATAAAGAAGGAGATCGGAGCAGAAAAGGGTTCAAAGGCGACAAACAGGGAGTTTGTTGGAGATCTTACACTCGATCAGGTGATAAAAATAGCAAGGATAAAGAGAAAGCAGATGCTGGCATACTCGATGAAATCTGCTGTTCTTGAGGTTCTTGGAACCGCTGTCTCAATGGGAGTGACTGTTGAGGGGAAGCATCCCAAGGATTTTCAGCAGGAGATACGGGAGGGAAAAATCGAGATACCTGAAGAGTAAAGACTCCATACCCAATTTTCTTTTGATAGAGAATTTTTCAGAATGATTTTGAGCAATTGAATTATATTTAAATACCATGCCCCTGGTTGTTGTCCTATGAGCGATGATGTTCCTCTCCCTGAGATCAACATCGGCATGGTCGGTCATGTTGATCACGGCAAAACAACACTGGTTGCTGCTCTGAGCGGTGTGTGGACAGACAGACACAGCGAGGAGCTGAAAAGGGGTATATCCATAAAGCTCGGCTATGCTGACACCACCTTCAGAAGATGTCCCGAGTGTGAGGGGACAGAGGCCTACATGGTTGAGAGAACCTGCCCAAGGCATGGTGTTGAGACAGAGATCCTGAGAACTGTGAGTTTTGTTGACAGTCCGGGTCATGAGACCCTGATGGCAACAATGCTGAGCGGAGCAGCACTCATGGATGGGGCGGTTCTTGTGATAGCTGCCAACGAAAAATGCCCGAGACCACAGACAAAGGAGCATCTGATGGCGCTTGAGATAATAGGAGTTGACAGAATTGTCATAGTTCAGAACAAGATAGATATCGTTTCAAAGGAGAGGGTTGTTGAGAACTACCATGAGATCAGGGACTTTATAAGTGGCACCATAGCCGAGAACGCCCCGATAATTCCGGTATCCGCTCAGCAGAGGGTAAACATAGATGCGGTGATAGAGGCAATCGAGAGCACCATACCGACTCCTGAGAGGGATCTGAGCTCATCACCTCTCATGTATGTTGCCAGAAGCTTCGATGTTAACAGACCCGGAACAAAGCCCGAAAGGCTTGTTGGAGGCGTTCTTGGAGGGAGCCTCTCAAGAGGAGTGCTGAAGGTCGGGGATGAGATAGAGATAAGACCCGGTCTGAAGGATGAAAAGGGAACCTACAACTCTATTTTCACCGAGGTTACCAGCATAATGGCCTCAGGTAAAACCGTTGAAAACGCCACACCTGGCGGCCTCATAGGAGTTGCAACAAAGCTCGATCCATACCTTACAAAAGGAGATGGACTTGTTGGCAACGTTGTTGGCCATCCTGACAGGCTTCCAGATGTTCTCTATGACTTCACAATGGATGTCAAGCTGCTCGAGAGAGTTGTGGGAGCTGAGGAAGAGCTGCTTGTTGAGAAGATAAAGATGAACGAACCCCTGATGCTGAGCATAGGCACATCCACCACCCTCGGAGTTGTGACCTCTGCGAGAGACGATCAGGTTGAGGTCAGGCTCAGAAGACCGGTCTGTGCAGGAAAGGGGGCTAAGGTTGCCATAAGCAGAAGGGTTGGCTCAAGATGGAGGCTGATAGGGGCAGGAACAATAACCTGAGAAAGGCCATAATAGACACAAACATCCTGATGTACATCTTCACCAGAAAGGCAGATGTGTTTACACAGCTGAGAAATCTTGGATACAGAAGATTCATTTTTCCGATTCACATTATCAGAGAGCTTGAAAATCTCAGCAAAACCCTTGGAGGCGATGAGAAACGGGCTGCACTGTTTGCACTGGCCATAATTGAAAACTGCGGTGACTGTGATGTTATTGAGATTGAGGCTGAGGGGAGCGACAATGCAATTCTGAAGCTTGCAGAGATGGAAAACGCAGCAGTCATAACAAATGACAGGATGCTGAGGAAAAGGGCACAAGAAATCGGGCTTAAGGTTGGATACCTGAGGGAAATGAAGTATGTGGAAATGGATGACGACTACTGATTTCTGGAAAATCTTGCAACATTCCTGCAGAACTGGCAGATGTCTGATGATGTGATTTCTCCACAAATTCTGCAGTATCTGTACTCGGCTGAATCCTCCCTCCTCTCTCTTGCCAGATTTCTGAGAACGCTTATTTTGAATCCTGGAATTCTTCTTTCAATGTCGTACACCATCTCTTTCCAGATTGTGGACGGTGCATGGGGGCACTCATCTTCAACGAAAGGAAGGCCCCTTGAAAGAACGTAAAGAATGTTCTCCCTTTCCCCCATCTCGTAGAGAGGCCTTATCTTGGTCACCATTCTGTCATACCCATCAAGCCTTGGCCTCTGTTTCTCGCTCCACTGAATGTTCCCTGAATAGAGGTTTTTCAAAAAATTGGAAAGAATGTCCTCAGCACAGTGACCGGTTGCAACCGAATCAAAGCCATTCTCCCTTGCAAATCTGTTCATGATATACCTTTTCACATTTCCGCACACAGAACAGGTTTTTCCTGAAACGTCATCAATTGTAAAGCCATAATCACATAGCCTCACCACATGGAGCTCAATGTCCAGCTTTTTGCAGATGTCCTCCACAATCCTTTTTGAATTTCTGGTGTAATCACCAATTCCGAGATCAATGAAAAGTGACGAAAACTCAAATCTGAATCTCTTTTTGAGCTTTTCAAGAACAGACAGCATTGCAACGCTGTCCTTCCCACCACTTACCGCAGCCAGAACTCTCTCATTCTCCCCGATCATCCTGTATCTTCTGACAGCAGACTCCACAGCTCCCTCATATTTGACAGCAAAGCACTCTCTGCAGTACATCCCTCCCCTGAACCTTTCAAATGGTTCGCTGCCACATCTCTGGCATTTCATCGTGGCATGTTGGGGATCACGATTGAAAGTATTATCGATCCAAATATGACGAACGAGAAAACCTTTGTGGCAATTTCAGCCCTCTTTCTTCCTCCAAACTTCTCCATGATGTCGTAAAAAACCCTTCCTCCATCAAGTGGCAGTGCTGGGAGGCAGTTGAAAAGCCCAACATAGAAGTTTATCCATCCAATCCAGTAAAATATGTTCAAAGCGTAGAAAATCCAGGAGCCAAACTCTGATGTAAAGAAGCTTGTAATCGGAGGAGAGAAACTGTTGAAGAAAATTATCGGCATTGAAATTATGAAAAGCCATCCGGCAGGGTTCAGGAGCATAGATGGTATGCTCTTCAGGGTTGAGAGTATGTTGCCCGCGTAGTAGTAGCTGAACGCCACTCCAGCAAAGTACTCCTCAACCTGAACACCCATGATTGCTCTTCCATCAGATTCCTTAAGCTCAACACTCATCCTTCTGAATTCACTTCCATCATACACCTCAATTTCAACCGTTTCTCCAGCCTTTTTACCTTTCATTGCACTGAGAAAATCATTTAGAGTTCTCACCCTCATCCCATCGACAGACGTTATTATCCAGCCCTCCTTTATTCCGGCTTCCCTTGCAGGATAGCCGTCCAGAACTCCAACAACCCTAACCCCGGTAACCCCCTCAAGTCTCACCTCTCTCCCATCCTTCAATTTAAGAACGATCTCTCTCCCATCTCCTGTAGCCTTGGAGATATCATCCGCTGTCTTCACCGGAAGACCATTTATCTCAACCACAACATCCCCCACTTTCAGTTCCGGACTTTCAGATTTGATAACAGCTATGGAAGGGGATATGAACCCCAAAAGATAGAAGAAAACAGAAAAGGCAGCTGCTGCAGTTATGAAGTTGCTTATAACTCCGGATGAGAAAACTCTCAGTCTTGTTGATCTTTTCGACTCTTTCATCAATCCTTCCTCATCAGGCTCTGCAAACCCACCAATCGGGACAATTGCAAAGAGAACACCAAGAGATTTCACCCTTATGTTTTCTGCCAATGCAGATATGGCATGGCTGAACTCATGAACAATCAGCGTGACAATCAGTCCAATCAGTCCCCACACAAGCGGGATGTACTGGTTCACTCCGGGGATTAGAAGGGCATTTCTCGGACTTGTCATGTCGGATGGAGGTGGAGGTGATGTCAGGAGTGCATAATCCATTAAAACAATTAATACAAACATAAAAATCATTCCTGCAAAAACCGCAGGGATTCCGAGATTTCCAAGTAGGATCCAGAATTTCTGATAAGAAGCAACTTTCTTTAAGAGGTTAAGTCCTTTCTCTGTTCTTATCATCAGAACCGGTCCATAAGCGGATATGTTTCTTTTCTCAAGCCATCCACTTCTGTTCAGATACTCGACAACAATCCAGTATCCCATGAAGACTGTGATCGCCAAGGTGATGTTCATCATCATCAACTGGAAAAGCTCAATTAATTAATTTTCCCTTCCCAGTCCTTTCCGAGAATTCTCTCTTCAATTGAAACTGATCTGACAAACTCTTCCCGAACATCATCTCTCCTCAGGTAGTAAATAAGGGTGGTCGCTATTACAAGATTGAGTGCTGCAATGGGTGGGATGTAGACTGCCAGCAATCCGTAGATCCCGTGTAGAATTCCAATTGCCATCCCTGCCTTTCTTGCAGTTTCACTTCGCATTACAAGCCCTATTCCGGTGAGGAGGTAGAGGAGTGAGAATCCCAGCCCAAACCACGCCACGTAGGGAATGAGACCCTCCACATCCTCGTTCTCAATCCCGTAATTCTTGGCCTCCTGTCTGAAGGCCTCAGCAAACTCCTGCTTTGCAATGAAAATGGTGATGGACGAGAAGGCATAAAGGGAGAACATTGTCAGCATGAAAACAGCCACAAGCGTTATGCCCACCCTCATTCCATGGGATTTTCAGGTTAAAAATTTAAATAGATTGCGGAGAAACTGTGAGCATGTACCACTTCGTGTACGTAACATTTCCATCCCGTGATGAGGCTGTCGGAATCGCAAGACACATTCTCAAGAAAAAGCTTGCTGCCTGTGTCAATTTCTGGAAAATAGACTCCATGTACTGGTGGGAGGGGGAGATTCAGGAGGATCAGGAGGTTGCAATGATTATCAAAACAAAGGCTGAAAAATTCTCCGAATTGAGAGATGAGATAAAAAAGCTGCACAGCTACACCACCCCGTGCATATGTGCCTTGCAGGTTGAGGAGGGAAACCTGGAATTTCTCAGGTGGATTGATAGCATTGTGGAAGAATGAGAGGAAAAACAGCTGTGTTTGGGTCCAGGAAAAAAATAAAGTACGGCAGGGAGCACTGGAGGCTCCTTGATGAGAAAAGAGACATAGCCTTGGAAATAATGGAGGCTCTAGCCAGTCATGGTATAGACTCTGTTGTTTACGGCTCTGTGGCAAGAGGGGATGTGAGGAGGGCAAGTGATGTTGACATCTTCATCCCAACAGCCATGCCATCTTACAAAATCGAACTTGCCCTTCAGGATTACATGATTCTTGAAAAAAGGATCATTCAGGCAACACCAAACTATGCAATTAAGGGGGAAATCGTGCTTGAGAATGCAAATGTCAGCTTCCCTCTCGTAAAGATGAAGGATAAGGAAATGGATTTTTACAGGTTTGGTGGCTGTGTTGATATTGAATCACTGAAAAGCAGAAAGAGGTGTCCAGGAGTGGACAAGAGACTTGTTCTTATAATCCCTCTCAGCGATGGACACTATGAAATTCCCGCAAATGAGCTCGATGCCAGCGAGCTTGCAGGCTTTCTTGGAGTTGGAATTGAGATAGTCAGGGAGAGATTCAGGGTTCTTGAAAGGAGAAGAGAGATAGGAAGGACTGGAGTGTTTGTGAGTGAGATCGTCCATGATTTCGAGAGCTTTGAAACCAAACTCAAGGAGATAATAGAGAGGAACCCCTTAGTTAAGAGGAGGCTTGTTCTCTGACCATTCTCAAGGTAAAATATTTATCCTGTCCAGAGACCATGAATTTTAATGGCTCTGCGTTCGAGGATTAACCTTCTCATTCTGGGTACTCTTTTTGCAATAACTGCCTTTGACACACTTCTTCTGAGCTTTGCAACCCCTTCCCTGATAGAGAACTATGGTTACAGCCGAACCGAGGCCGGGATGCTGGGAACAAGCCTCATGATTGGAGTAGGGACTGGCTCAATAATTTTCGGCTCTCTTTCAGACAGGATCGGGAGAAAGCCTGTCATCTACACATCAGTACTCCTTTTTTCAATCTCAATGGGCTTGATGTCCCTCTCTCAGAGGATTGAGTTTCTGGCCCTGTTTCTGTTTTTGTCCGGCATGGGACTGGGAGGGGGCCTGACAATGACCATAACCACCCTGCCGGAAGCCATAGACAGGCCTGTTGAAAAATACATGTGCTATCTTGAGTCATTCTGGGGAGTTGGGGCACTCATGATAGTTGTTGCATACAATCTTGTCTCGGAGAGTGAGCTGAGCAGACTTTTCCTCGTTGGACTCCTTCCTGCAATCCTTCTGCCTGTATTCAGAATGCTCCCAGATGTTGAATCCGAGAAAGCGAAGATTTCAGGGAACGTGAGAACCCTGTTTACGAGATACAGAAATCTGACACTGGTGATATGGATGATATGGTTCTGCGGAATATACACGTATTATGGAGTTTTTCTCTGGCTTCCCGATGTATGGCTCTCCAGCAACTTCGGCTCAATCACATCCCTCCTGATTCCAGTTTACGGAATTCAGATTGTTTCTCCACTTTTACTTTCAGTCCTTTCTAAGGAAACCAACACAGAAAAGCTTCTCTTCATCTATGCTGCTCTCGCTGGATTTTCAATCATACTTTTCACAGCCGTTTATGATCCAGCTATCAGATTCGCCTCAATTCTATCAGCCTCGTTCTTCAGCATCGGAACCTGGGTTCTGCTGATTCTCGTCACCCAGAAGACCTATCCCCAGAGCATAAGAGGCCTTGGAGTCGGAACTTCAGCCGGGGTTGGCAGAATTGGAGGGATTGCTGCCCCATCGATAACTGGATTTCTCATGGACAGGACGGGAGGTTTTGCAGCTCCGTTTCTGATTTTCTCACTCCTCTTCTACTTCCAGAGTGCTCTTGCACTTTACGTGCGAAAACTCAGGGAGTAATAAAATCCGAGATTTTCAGGGTTTATCTCTCCAAAAGCTTTATGCTGGCTTCTGAACTGGCTGAGAAAATGTTTTTAAAACCTCCTCCCTTCAGGCTGAACAATGAGTGATGTGATCCACTGGGCTGATGTGATGGCCGAGAGAATATTGAGAAAGAAGGATAGGGTCAGGATAGCAACGGGGATAACACCAAGCGGTCACATTCATCTCGGGAACCTGAGGGAGATGCTCACAGCTGATGCCATAAGAAGGGCAATTGAGGAAATGGGAGGAGATGCGGAGATAGTGTATGTTGCAGACACGTTCGACCCTCTAAGAAAGAGATATCCCTTTTTACCTGATAGATATGAAGAATATGTTGGAATGCCCCTCAGCAACATACCAGACCCAGAGGGGTGCCATGACAGCTATTCAGAGCATTTTCTTGAACCCTTTCTCGAGTCGCTTGACATTCTCGGGATACCTGTAACGCTGAAAAAGGCAGATGAGATGTACAAAAACGGAGAGTACGATGAAATGATAATCCAGTCCCTCAGAAACAGGGAAAAAATTGCAGGAATTATAAAAAAGGTTTCGGGAAGGGATGTTGAGAATGGCTGGAGCCCCTTCATGCCACTCTGCAAAAGCTGCGGGAGAATAAATTCAACCACTGTAACAGGTTTTGATGGAGACAGGGTGAGATACAGGTGTGAGAGCTGCGGGCATGAGGGTGAGTGCAGAATAAATGAAGGAAAGCTTGTATGGAGGGTTGACTGGCCTGCAAGATGGAGAATTCTCGAAATAGATGCTGAACCATTTGGCAAGGATCATGCTGCAGCAGGAGGGAGCTATGACACGGGAAAGAGAATTGCCAAGGAGGTTTTTGGAACAGATCCACCATTTCCGATTGTTTATGAATGGATAAATCTGAAGGGAAAGGGAGCTATGAAGAGTTCAAAGGGAATTGTCGTGCCTGTCCGGGAAATGGTTGAGATTCTTCCACCTGAGATTGTGAGATACATAATAATCAGAAGCAAGCCTGAAAGACACATAGAATTTGACCCGGGGCTGGGATTGCTGGACATAATTGATGAGTTTGAGGATGCCTACAGAAGATCGGACAGAAGTGTTGAGCTATCGGTTGTTGAAGATTGCAGTTACAGTGAGGTACCATTCAGGCACCTGATTGTTGTTGGACAGATTGCCGGATGGGATACTGACAGAATTCTTGAGATTCTCGAAAGAAATGGGCATGAGATAACAGAAAGTCTGAAAATGGATGTTGAGAGGAGAGCGCGATATGCAAGGGCATGGCTTGAGAAATACGCACCCGAAAATCTGAAGTTCAGGGTGAAAAGCAGAGAGGAGATAAGATCAGAATTCAGCGAGGATGAAAGGAGATTTCTCAGAATGTTTGCAGAGTCGGTGGAGGAGGGAATGTCTGCTGAAAGGCTCCACAGACTGGTTTACGATGTGGCTGAGAAGGCCGGAATAAAGGCGTCAAAGGCATTTCAGGCAATATACAAGGCCATACTCGATACAAAGCATGGTCCAAGGGCAGGATATTTCCTTCAGTCACTTGGTACAGATTTTGTCAGAAAGAGGTTCATGGAAGTATGAGATTCAGGAGAATAGAGGGTGGAAGCTTTTACACATACCTTACGGAAGGATGCAGGCTTTGCAGAAGGGGAGCCAAGATGGTTCTGTTCATCACGGGAAAGTGCTCCAACTCATGCTATTACTGCCCCGTCTCAGATGAAAGATTCGGAATGGATTTTGTCTACGCAAATGAGAGACCGGTGGTGGAAGTGAATGATGTGGTTGATGAGATTCTCTCAATGTCAGCAGGGGGGGTTGCAATAACAGGAGGGGAACCCCTGCTGAGATCTGAGAGAGTTATGGAGTATCTTGAGATATTTTCGAGAGCAGGGCTTCACACGCATCTTTACACGTCAATTGCCGCCAGTGATAATACTATCAAAAAGCTTTCTGAAAAGGGACTTGATGAAATAAGGTTTCATCCTCCTGAACTCAGAAATGTGAGAATTTACGAGAAGTCAGTAAGAGGTGCCAAAAGAGCTGGCATGGAGGCTGGATTTGAAATCCCGGCCATATCCTTCACCAAAGAAATCCCGGAAATACTCAACAGAAATGATGCATTTCTGAATGTGAACGAGCTGGAATTCTCCGAATCGAACATGCAGAGGTTGATGGAAAGGGGATGGAAAAGGGGAGAATTTTACGAGGCACAGGGAAGCCTTGAAATTGTGGAGATGTACAGGGACACGGTTGAGAAATTTCATTACTGCAGTGTCAGGTTCAAGGAGATTGCCCAGTTCAGAAGAAGGCTCATACGAATGGCCTTCAATCTGCCGGATTTTTACAAGGTGACATCAGAGGGTACAGTTATATGCGGACTTGTTGAGGGTGACAAGGACAAAATCAGAAAAATCTTAATTCAAAGAGGGGTTGAGTTCGTGGAGGTTAACGAGGGGTTTGAGATTCCCGCTGAAGAGGCAGAGAGAGTTATGGATGCTGGAGAGATCTTCATCATTGAGAGGTACCCCACGTACAGCAGAATCGTGCTGGAAAAACACCCGCTGGGGTGAGGAAGTGAAGACCGGGGAAATTGAGATAAGACTCAAGAAATATCTGAGCAGAGACAGGAATGGAGTGAGGAGAGAACTCATCAAACTCCTTCTGAATGGTGAGAAGTACACAACCGATGAGATATTCAGGATGCTCATCAGCAAGAATTTTGATCTGAACATAAGAGGGGTCTCAGCCATGGTCGGTCTGATCAGTGCAAGGCTGGGCATTTTAAAGGTTGAAATGGGAGAGAAAAACAGATATTACATGAAAGAGGAGTACAGAGGGCTTGTGAAAAAGGTGCTTGAGGAGTATGATAGCAAGGATATATGAGATAATGCTGGAGAAAAAGGTAAAGGGTGGAAGAATTCCGGAACATGTAGCCATAATCATGGATGGCAACAGGAGGTATGCGAGAAGCAGAGGTATGCCGGCATACATGGGCCACTTCTTCGGCTCGAAAAAGGCTGAGAAGGTTCTCGAGTGGTGCAGGGATATTGGAGTGAGGGTTGTAACCCTTTACGCTTTCTCAACAGAGAACTTCAGAAGGAGTGAGGAGGAGAAGAGAAAAATATTCGATCTCTTCAAGAAGGAGATCAAAAGGCTCTTGGATGACCCCAGAACCCACAGGAACAGGATGAATGTGAGGGTTGTAGGAAGAAGAGACATGCTTCCCGATGATGTTCTGGAGGCGGTTGAAGAGGTTGAGAGCAGAACCTCAGGGTATGACAGGTTTTACCTGAACATAGCATTCGCCTACGGAGGCAGACAGGAGATACTTGACGCTGTCAGGAGCATTCTTCATGAGGTGAGAGAGGGGAGAATAAGTCCGGATGAAATTGATGAGAGTCTCTTCTCCTCATACCTCTACTCTGCCAACGGATACGAGAGGGTTGACATTCTGATAAGAACAGGTGGGGAGCAGAGGCTTTCAAATTTCCTGCCGTGGCAGTCATCTGAAGGGGTAACCTACTTCCTTGATGTTTACTGGCCCTCTTTCAGAAAGATAGACCTGCTCAGAGCGATAAGAACGTGGCAGACCATTGTTGGGAGGTATTATAAACACAGCTGATGAGGTGATTCAATGGATTCAAAGCTCAAGTACGAGTTCAGAAGGAAACTTGAGGAGCTTGAGAAGTACAAGGGGAGGGGGACAGAGCTCATAACCCTTTACATTCCTCCTGACAAGAACATAGCAGATGTTTCATCCCAGCTCAGAAGCGAACTGAGCCAGGCCCAGAACATAAAGTCAAAGCAGACAAGGACCCACGTTATTGCGGGGCTTGAGGCGATACTTCAGAGGTTAAAGCTTTACAGAAAGCCTCCCGAAAACGGGATGGTGATAATCAGCGGTGTCATTGATCTGGGAGGCGGGCGGGAGAAGCACATAACAGACATAATTGAACCTCCCGAGCCCGTGCCATTATACAAGTACCACTGCGACTCAACATTCTATCTTGAGCCATTGAAGGACATGCTTGCTGAAAAGAAGGTTTACGGGCTGATTGTTCTCGACAGGAGAGAGGCTGCAATAGGAATTCTGAAGGGAAAGAGAATTGAATCCCTCGCGTATGCAACATCAAATGTTCCCGGAAAGCACAGGCAGGGAGGACAGAGCAGCGTTAGGTTTGAAAGACTGAGAGAGATTGCAATTCATGAATTTTACAAGAGAATCGGCGAGAAGGCCAATGAGGCACTTCTTCCATACAAGGAGGATCTGGTGGGTATTCTCATAGGAGGGCCATCTCCAACAAAAGAGGAGTTTTATGAGGGAGGTTATCTGCATCACGAGCTTCAGAAGAAGATAATAGGGCTTTTTGACGTGAGCTACACAGATGAGAGCGGGCTGTATGAGCTTGTTGAGAAGGCAAGCGATGCTCTGCAGGAGCTTGACATAATGAGGGAGAAAAGGATAATGAACAGATTTCTGAAAGAGGTTGTGAACGACGGAAGTGCTGCCTACGGAGAGGATGAGGTGAGAAGATATCTTGAGATGGGGGCTGTGGATACCCTACTCATCTCTGAAGATCTGAGATACGACAGGGTAAAGTTCAGATGCCCGGTTTGCGGAGAAATTAGGGATCTCACTCTAAAAGAGAATTCAGACAGGGATGTTTTCTGCGAGAAGGATAATGTGAAGATGGAGGAGATAGAAAGAAAAGACGTGATACTTGAGCTTGCTGAGCTTGCAGAGCAGAGCGGGGCAAAGGTGGAGTTCATATCAACCGACTCTGAGGAAGGTGCTATGCTCAAGAATGCCTTTGGAGGGATTGGAGCGATTCTGAGATTTAAACCAGAGGGATGGTGATGTTCAGAGCCTTCTACAAGGAAGTAAAGAGAGCAACAGGAATTGACGACAGATTTCTGAGAGAGAGTGATCATGCCGATCTCGCAAGCACAGTTGCATTCAAGCTGGCAAAGGAAAAAAGAAAGAAACCTCAGGAAGTTGCTGAGGAGCTTCTTGAGAGCTTTGAGATCTCAGGAGATTACATAGGCAGGATTGAGATAGAAAACGGCTACATCAACTTCTTTGCAGGTCAGGAGTTTTTTGAAGACACCATAAATGCCATTCTGGATGAGGATTACAGATATGGCGAACTGAAGCTGGGAGGAGAGGTGATTGTTGAGCACACCTCGGCAAATCCTGATGGACCTCTGCATGTTGGCCACATAAGAAACTCGATAATCGGCGACACCCTTGTCAGAATCTTCAGAAAAGCCGGGATCAGGGTAAATGCCCAGTACTACGTCAATGACATGGGAAGACAGTCAGCGATGGCTGTGCTTGGAGCTGCAAGATACGGTATTGGCAGCGGAAAGCCGGATCATGAGATTGCAAAAGTGTACATAAGAATCAACGCCGATGCCGAGGAGGATGAGAGCATAAATGCTAAGCTGGAAGAGCTGATGATCCGGTATGAGAGGGGAGAGGAAGATGCTGTCAGGATGTTCAGGGATGTCATAGAGAGAGCCCTTGAGGGAGTAAAAGAGACACTCGAAAGGCTGAATGTCCGTCATGACAGCTTCATCTGGGAGTCTGAATTTGTCAGAAATGGTTATGTGGAAAGAATTTTCAGGATGCTTGAGGAGAGAGGATTGCTTGAGAGGGATGATGTTTTAAAGGTCAGCATGAGGAGATTTGGATACGAGAAGGATGTGATTCTCAGAAGAGAGAATGGAACAACCCTCTACATAACAAGGGATCTCGCGTACCACCTATGGAAGAACGAGAACTGTGAGAGGTTTGTGAACATTCTCGGCTCCGATCACAAGCTCATAGCAAATCAGCTCTCTGACTTGCTGAGGGCCATAAACCTCAAACCTCCTGAAATTGTTTTTTTTGAGTTTGTGTCACTGCCTGAAGGATCAATGAGTACCAGAAAGGGCAAGTTCATATCTGCCGATGAACTGATAGAGAGAACGTATCAGGAAGCCAGAGTCCTCATAGAGGACAGAGATTTCAGCGATGAGGATAAAGAGAGGATTGCAAGGGCTGTTGCCATAGGAGCTCTTAGATTTGACTTTGTCAGGGTTTCGCCTGAGAAGCCGATGACCTTTGACTGGAAAAAAGCTCTGGATTTTGAAAGGCAGACAGCCAGCTACATCCAGTACACACACGCAAGGGCATGCAGCATATTGAGAAAGGCCGTTGAGATGGGATATGCTGATCTTGACTTCAGGTATGATCTCATGGACGAGACAGAGAGAGAGCTTGTCCTTCTGCTTTCCAAATTCTCGTTCAACATCGAGAAGGTTGTGAAATCCCTGAAGCCAAGCACATTTGCAGAATACATTCTTGATATTGCAGAGAAGTTCAACGATTTTTACCATAAAAACCCGGTTATAGTTAATGATTCGGATACAAGAATGCACAGGCTGGCAATTGTTGATGCCACAAGAATCGTTCTGAGAAACGGACTTGAACTGCTGGGGATTGAGGCTCTTGAAAGAATGTGAAGGAAAGACTTAAGTTCAAACCCTTTTTATAGCTTTTTCAGGTGATTGTGTGGATAGAGAGGTTCAGGTATCTCTGAGCAGAGATCTTTCTCTTTTTGACATAACGATGATTGGAATTGCAGGGATGATTGGAGCAGGTATATTTGCCCTAACAGGAATTGCTGCCGGAATTGCGGGTCCGGCTATCCTTCTCGCATTTCTTCTAAACGGCATCATCGCAACTCTGACAGGTTTGGCCTATGCTGAACTTGGTTCAGCACTTCCTCAGGCTGGAGGGGGATACATCTGGATAAAGGAAGCTATGGGAAAATTTCCTGGATTCATGGCAGGATGGATAGACTGGGCTGCTCACACAATTGCCTGTGCCCTCTATGCTGTCACATTTGGAGCGTTTTTTGCTGAACTTGTTATCGGATTTGCTGGAGTTGATATGCCGAGGGAGATTCTCTCCAAGGCTTCAGCCCTCGCAATGGTCACCTTTCTTGCCTACGTGAACTATAGAGGTGCAAAGGAGAGTGGAAAGCTTGGCAGCCTTGTAACCCTTCTAAAAGTTCTGATACTTGTTGTCTTTGCAGGTTTTGGGATATACAGAACTCTAACATACCCTGACTGGATGGGCTCATACACACCCTTCATGCCTGCGGGAATTTCAGGGGTTCTTGCAGCAATGGGTCTTACATTCATAGCATTTGAGGGATTCGAGATCATAGTGCAGAGTGGAGAAGAGGTGAAGAACCCCGAGAGAAATATTCCCAAGGCAATAGTTGTGTCTCTCTGGAGTGCTGTGGTGATATATCTGCTTGTTGCATTTTCACTGCTCGGAGCAATAAAGGCTGATGTCCCCAGCTGGGTGTACCTCGGGGAGCTTGCAGAGCTGAGTCTTGTCAGGGTTGCTGACAGCATAATGCTCTTTGGCGGGTATCTGATTCTTGCAGGAGGCATAATATCAACAATAAGTGCAATGAACGCAACTATCTACTCATCTTCAAGGGTGATATTTGCCCTCAGCAGAACAGGATACCTTCACAGAATCTTCTCAGAGATAAACAGAAAAACAAGAACGCCCCACCATGCCATCTTTTTCAGCTACCTGATAGTTGCCACTGCATCTCTCGCACCGATTGAGGCAGTTGCCTCAGCAGCAAGCCTGATGTTCATAATCCTCTTTCTTTCGGTAAATGCTTCACTGATAGTTCTAAGGTTGAGACGTCCAGATCTGAAGAGAAGTTTCAAGCTGCCCATGGCATACCTGCTTTCATCTCTCGCAATAATTTTCCAGACTGTGATCTCATACTACCTCATCACTCACATCGAGCATGGTATCAATGTATTTCTCATAACAGTTGGCTGGATGTTCCTGGGAGCGTTTGTTTACTATGCTTATTCTGAAAAGGAGATTGAAAAGAAAATAAAGGAGGAGTTTGTGACAGTTTACTCCGAATTTCCTGTTGAAAAGAGGGAGTACAGAATCCTTGTCCCGATAGCAAATCCGGTGATTGCAAAGAAGCTTGTGAGGTTTGCAGAGATAATCGCAAAACAGAAAGATGGGGCTGTTTTTGTGATGAGTGTTGTGAAGGTTCCAATGCAGACTCCACCCTCTGCAGTTGTTGATGAGATCAGGGAGGTAAAGGAGAACCTGGAGGAGGTAATCGAATCAATTTCGGTACCTGCTGGAGGTATACTGAAAGCCGGTCACAATGTGGCTGAGGCCATAATAACAACCGCTGAGGAACTCAGGGCTGACCTGATAGTCATGGGGTGGAGAGGGCGAACATTCAGAAAGGATGCTGTTCTTGGAAGCACATTAGACCCGGTTCTCATGAGAGCGGGATGTGATGTTGCTGTTATCAGATTCAGATATGGGGAGAAGATGCCGGAGTTCAGCAGAATCCTTGTACCTGCTGCAGGCGGCCCGCATGTGGAGCTGGCATGCGAGATTGCCGGGAGCATTGCAAGAGAAAGAAACGGGAGTATAAGGCTGATTTATGTTGGAAAATCGGAGAATGACAGGAATGAAGCGGAGAAGATCTTTGAAAATCTTTCAGAGAGGTTTTTCAAGGGCATGGAGGTTGAAAGAGACTTCATTATTGACACCGACCCTGCAGGGAGAATTGCTGCAGAGGCTGACAAATCAGACATAACCCTTCTGGGAGCAAGTGAGAGAGCATTTCTATACAACTTCCTGAGGGGACTTTTCCCTGAAAAGGTGATAAAGAGAACAGACAGCACTGTGGTTGTTACGAGAAAATGGATAAAACTGATGAGATGATTCAGTAGTTGTGCACCACCCTGTAATGGTCTGGTCTTGGGCAGTAAAGCTCTCCCTTTTCTCTCATCTTTATCAGCAGCTCTCTGGTCTTTCCCCTCTCAATTCCCATTTTCTCAGCTTCTTCGAATATCACATCCTCAGGCACACCCTTCTCATACTCAGCTTCAAGCTCCTCAACAAGCCTTTTGATCATCATTATTCTGTCCCTCTGGGTCTTAGAAGTTCCGGAAAAAGCGTAATCTATGTCTATCTCTCCCGTTTCCGGATCGAGAGCGATCTGCTCAAGACTCTTTCTTATAATCCCTATCACCCTCTCAACGTCCTCAAGTTCTATTCTGTCCGAAAGTCTGATTCTTGCTGAAGCTTCAGCCAGTCTTATGAGTGCTTCAAGCTGCCTCGCAGTAACCGGTACAGGAGAGTTCTCCTTAGCCCTGCTCCTCATCCCAACATAGAAGTCAGTTATCCTCTTTTCTGCTTCATCGGTCAGAATCGGAAAAACAGTTCGTTTGGCATAGGCAATGTACTTCCTGAGAAGTTCCGGGTCTATTACAGGAGTTACCTTCAGGATTTCCTCCTCAATGCTCTGCCTTGTGAACTCACTGGAAACATTTCTCATCTTCTCAAGCTTTTCACCGAGCCTGTGAGTTCTTAGAATGTGCTTGGCAAGCTCAACATCCCTCCTCTCATCAGGATCATCTGTGAGGACAAATATCAGATCAAACCTTGACATGAGAGTTGGAGAGAGATTTATCTGTTCAGCAATCGGGGCATATCTGTCAAATCTACCATACTTCGGGTTTGCTGCTCCAAGCAGAGCACATCTTGCCTTCAGAACGGCATTTATTCCGGCCTTTGCAACACTTATCGTTTGCTGCTCCATAGCCTCATGCAATGCACCTCTGTCTTCGGTTCTCATCTTGTCAATCTCATCAACAAGTGCAATACCCTTATCTGCAAGAACGAGAGCTCCGGCCTCCAGTGTCCACCTTCCATCGATCTCATCCCTTACAGCAGTGGCCGTTAAACCTGCTGTTGTTGTGCCCTTACCGGTTGTGTAGACACTCCTCGGAGCAATTCTGTGAACATACCTTAGAAGCTGTGATTTCGCAACTCCTGGATCTCCGACAAGAAGGATGTGAATATCTCCTCTTATCTCGGTTCCATCTGGAAGCCTTTTTGGAACCCCGCCAAAAAGCTGAAGGGCGATTGCAAGCTTTATATCCTCATACCCGTAAATTGATGGGGCAATACTCTTTATTATCTTATCGTAGATCTCTCCATCCTCGCTCAGCTCCAGAATTCTTCTCTTGTCCTCCTCAGTAATCTCAAACTCCTCATACTCCTGCTGAAGAATTTCAATTGAATTTCCCTCTATGAAAAGATCCATGTGAACGAGCCTCTTCTGTCCCATTCCTCTCGGATTTGCCCTGACTGTCCCGTTTATGATTACCCTGTCTCCGGGGTTGACCAGGCCCGTTATGTCTCCCTCAAGATAGACGTCAATGCTCTGAGGCTGTTCTCCACCCTTAAGATTCTCCGGATACTCCTGAATCTTTATTCTCTGGCTGTCAATCAGCGTGCTCTCCTCAGGATGGAACACGAATCTTTTGGACTTGCATGCAGGACATTCGTAGGGATATTTCAGATTTGATGATTCCTGATAAGTGGAAACTTTCTTTCCACAGCTTGTACAGGTGAAAACTGCCTCAACAATTTTTGGCCTTACCTCAGTGACCTTTCTCACAATCCCCTCTATGGAGACGAATTTCAGTATGTGGTCTGCTCTCAGATCTCTTATGAGGACCCTCCTTGCCACCGGAAGGTTTACAAATCTCGGTACGCAGTTCTCAAGCCTTACATCGTATATGTTCTCGGTGAGCTCGATCCCCCTGGTTGCATCTGAGATAACCCTGTCAGGATTTGTGAACAGCTCTTCAGCAAGAATTCCCTCCTTGAAAAAGGCTAAATGAGACAGAACATCGACATAAATGCTTCTCTCAGCTCCATCACCTGAAGATATCTTTCCTGCAAGCCTGTTTATCTCGTTCTCATAGTAATACTGGAAGAACTCCCGCCACACCGGTGGACTGCTGATCAGTGGCATTCAAACCTTAAGTGGTGCATGGGTGTATTAATCTGTTTTGGGTAGGTTGAAAGTGAAGCTCAAAACATATCTGTAGCGAATTTTTTGATAAATTCTGAAATCCTCTCACCAAGCTTGAAACTCTGAGTGGATTTGAGAATGGGGTCAAAGATTTTTATAGCAGGCTGGAAAATTTCAGAATATGAAAATCTATGAAATAATACTGTTAGACTGCAGTAAACAGTTTGAAAACCCCTATATCCTTAATTGAAATCTCCTTACCTCTCCTTCATGTATTGGTTTAACCAGAGTACTTGTTTCGGATCTTGATGCTGAGATTATGTCAAAAACTCAATCAGTGAACAAACACTATGCCAAAGGTGTGTGCGCATGGATATTCCTGCGGTGGTATTGGCCTTGCTCTAACGGGATAGAGCTCCCATCCAAGCTTTGTTATCAGGTCAATGACATCAATGCCAACAGCCTCCATTGCAGGTCGGGATTTGAGCACAAACCTGCATCTCTTTCCCTGAAGCACGTTGCATGGCTGCATCATGCATAATGCGTGCTGACATGATCCTCCAGCGAAACCCATTGCAAAGTAATACCCATCACTGAACGCCTGAGCCTCGAGCAGTCCCACAGTTTCCATGTTCTTTCTGTAGTGCCTTGCAATGTCCTCCTCCTTTTTGGGGTCTACAAAATCATCCTTTGGATCCACATCTCTCTTTATCACAAGAGCATAGCTGTATTTTGGGATGATTCTTCCTATCTCCTCGGCAGTTGGACTGTGGGGAGGACAGTTTATGCAGTTGTTGTAGTGATGGCAGACTGAAATTCTGCATTTGAGCCTGAGCCTCTCATCAACCCTCACGATTGAAGCGGGGATTATTTTGGCATCGCTGCATCCCAGCTTAAGGGCGAATTCTCTGTATCTTTCAAGATCCTCAAGAAGCTCTTCCTGAGTAATCTCAGTTCTGAAGCCCCTTGGCCTTTGGAACATTCCAATTTCTCTCAAAAACTCTCTGTCAAATCTTGTAAATCTGTTTTTGTTTTCGGCCTCAGATTCCATACCTTCATTTTGGGAAAATACATATTTAAAAGTGATGGTTCATCGGAGTCAGCCCGGATATCCTGCAGAGATCAGAACAGAGCCAAGCACGGTGATTACTGAGGCTCCTACGGTTTTCAGGTTGATTCCCTCAAGCTCTCTTATTGCTATGAATCCGATGAATGTGGTTATTATGGGATACAGGTTCGAAAGAGGTATTGCGATGATCAGCGGAGAGACCTTCAGGGCATGGTAGAACAGGATGTTGCCTGCTGTGAGTGTTGCCGCTGATAGCAGTATGTACCTGTTTCTGACGAGAACAAATCTTCCTGTAAGTGCACAGAAAATGCCGAGAAAAACAAATCCGGAGAATGTTGATATTGCCAGACTGAGAAAAACACTTTCGAGCATCCCCTTTTTTACCAGCATGGATGCCAGACCGAAAAACAGTCCGCTTGAGATTGATACGTAAAACTCCCTGACATTGATCTCCTCTGTCGTGAAGATGTACAGGCCGAGTATCATGAGGACTGTGCCTGAAAGTATGAGGGAGTTCATCTCCTCTCCAAGCACCACAACCCCGAGAATTGCCGAGAAGAGAATCCTGGTTGATGATGCTGAGTATGCTCTTGAGGAACCGACTATTGGGATGGATCTGTATGTGATTAGCCTTCCAAGGAAGTAGGATATGAAGCCCGCAGTTACCAGCAGAAGCACATTTCCGGGAATAACCTCAGCCCTTCCGATATCTCTTGCTGCTGCCATGAATGTGATGAGCGAACTCAGGAACACAACTGTCATTGTGGATGAAAAAACGTCCTCCTCCTCAAACCCAATTCTCAGGAGGATTCCATTCACTCCCCAAAATACAGACGCCGTCAGAGCAAATATCAGACCTTCCACTTTGAGAGCTTTTTTGGGGGCTTAATTTAAACAATTCGTAAAAAGCTTAAAGACTTTAAAAAATTAATAAAAACTGTAAATCTCATATCAGCAGATCCCACTCAGAGCTTCTCCATAACGGACCTCTTCTTCTGCTCCATGCTTCCTCCCTTAACCCTGCAGTCTGTTTTGATGATCATGTAAACTCTTTTTACACCCATATCCAGAAGTTTTCTGTTTATTTCCTCAAGCAACCTTCCGAGTTCTTGGTAGCTTTCAATTTCAATAATGGTACCCATCGAAGTCAGCTCATACCTGTACCCCTTGCTTTCAATCACCTTCAAAACCTGAGCGATATATCTGCTCAGGGACTCCCCGGATCCCAGGGGTACAACCGACAGTTCAGCGATCATAAAAAATAAAAGATTCTACTTCTTTAAAACTTTAAAGAACGTCAATCCCGTTGTAGTTTTTAGCAACCATTGAGGGTATACTCTCTCTCAGAACAGGAGAATGGGTACCTGATGAGGTTCCTTTTCTGCCATTATTCCTGTAATAGGCTTGATACTGCAACTCTTCTTCCTCTTCTTTGAATATTCTCCTTGGATTTACTCCTGTCATTATCGCAGTAACCCTGACAATCCCCTCAAACTCCTTCGATATCCTGGCACCCCATATCACCATGGCATTGTCTGAGATCTCGAATGTCAGATCCTTCACAATCTCCTCAGCCTCTTTTATTGTAAGGTCCGGGCCACCGTTTATGTGAATAAGTGCACCTGTGGCACCTGTATAATCAACCTCAAGCAGTGGATGTGAGAGGCACTCCCTGACAACATCGCTGGCTTTGTTCTGGGATTTTGCCTCTCCGACAAGCATCACGGCAACGCCACCATGCTCCATTATCGCCCTGACATCTGCAAAGTCTATGTTCATCAGTGAGGGCTTTGTTATGGTGTCCGTGATCCCCTTTATAGTTTCGGATATTATCTGATCCATAACACTGAAGGCCTGTTCAATAGGGAGGTTTGGCACATACTCTACAAGCTTGTTGTTGTCCAGAACTATAACCGTATCTGTGTATTCCTTAAGCTCTTTTAACCCTTCTTTGGCCTTGTCAATTCTTGCTCTCTCCATCTTGAAAGGTGTCTGGACCATTCCTATAACAATTGCTCCCTGTTTCTTTGCTATTTCAGCAACAACCGGTGCTGAACCGGTTCCTGTCCCTCCTCCAAGACCTGCACAGACAAACACAAGATTTGCACCCGCCAGAAGCTCCTCAAGAACACCTCTTGCAAGTTCTGCAGCCTTTCTTCCGATTTCCGGGTATCCTCCTGCTCCAAGCCCCTTTGTGATGCTTCGTCCTATGAGAACCTTCTTGTCAGCCTTGATCATCTCCAGGTGCTGTCTGTCGGTGTTTATTGCAATTGTAGTCACTCCATCCACACCTATGTTCTTCAGCCTGTTTATCGTGTTGTTTCCACTCCCGCCACATCCAACGACAACTATGTTCGGTGTCCCAAACTCCTCAATTGAGAAGTTGTCTCTTCTGGTCTCCATCTCTCTTCTATAAAACTCCTGAGCCTCTTTAATAAACAACTTCATACATTCTCCCCCATCCATTTTATTTCGTCTCCAATAAGCTCTTTGATCTCCTTCTTTTTTCTGGTCATGAATATTCTGAGAGCTTCCCTGATAACCTCGCTTATGTTTGCATAATCCCCCGATGCAACGAGGGATTCGATAAATTCATACTGCTGCTCTGTGATTCTGATTGATATCTTCTTCATCTCTCTTCAGCTCCTTTTCAAATGAAGAGGGGGAGGACATGTGTCCTCCCCTGTCTCCCCGCCGCCACCCTATGGGTGTCAAGGGTGGTATCACGTCTACCATTTGTCCGACAATGTCATATTGATGTCCTCCTATAAAAATGTTTCTAAAGAAATGATAATGAGAGATTACTTAGGCTGATCTAAAAATTTTACCGATTTTTGGAGATACATTTCTTTCAGTTTGCAGTAGTCCTTCCATCTCTTCTCAATCAGTTCTATCTCCTTTTTATTCAGCTCTCTGATAACTTTTCCGGGGACTCCGAGAATCAGTGATCCTTCAGGATACTTTTTACCAGTCACAACACTTCCCGCTCCGATCAGTGTGTGGCTGCCTACCTCTGCTCCATCAAGAACCATTGCTCCAGTGCCAACTATGACACTGTCACCAATTCTTGCTCCATGAACAACGGCGGAATGACCAACGGTGACCATGTCTCCGATGATGCATGAATGATCTTCGTCAACATGGACAACACAGTTATCCTGAATGTTCGTTCTCTCCCCAATAATCACTCTGTTTAGATCCGCCCTTATAACGGCATTGAACCACACACTTGAGTCATCTCCTATCTCCACATCTCCTGCAATAGTTGCTGTGCTGGCAATAAAAACTCTTTTTCCGATTTTCATCAATTCAGATTTCCTTTACAAAATTGATTAAACTTTCGAAAGGGTTTTTACCTCGAGCATTTCTCTATCCTTGTGAAAATCGTTGAGGTTGCATCACATACAGAATCTGCCCTTCTTATTGGTATAGGTGGGGGAGGAGATGTTGTGAGCACGATTTACATCAGGGGTTTTCTGGAGAAATTTGGTGTGAGGTGTATTTGCGGGGGCGTTGTATGGGAGAGATACAGAAGAGACAGAAAGCCCGGTCCAAGGGCAATTGATGAAATTGATGGTGTGGAAAGAGTATCTAAGACTCTTGGATACGTTTCCGGAAATGAGAGAATCGGAGATGTGAGACCGATCGTATCACAGGTTGCGGAGTTCCTCTCTGAAAAGGTACTCGCTGTGAGCATAGCTGAGGGTGTAAGGACCCTTGCAAAAGATCTCAGAGAATTTATATCGGAAAATGACATTGATCTGGTTGTTGGTGTTGATGCAGGTGGGGATTCGCTTGCTATGGGACATGAAAGGGAGCTTGTAAGTCCGCTTGCAGACTCTATGATGCTCTCTGCTCTCTCCCAGTTCAACAGCATTCTGGCTGTTGTTGGATTTGGAAGTGATGGTGAGCTTGACAGAAAAACTCTTGAGAAGTATCTTTCAGAACTTCATTCCTCAGTTTTCGGTGTCAGCATTGTTGATACTGATGACAGGCTGGCAGAATTTCTGAATTCTGTGGAGAGTGAAGCATCAAAGATACCGGCAATAGCAAGGAATGGATATTTCGGAAAATACAGTTTCTGGGGAGAGAAGGACATGGAGATCTCTATTCTCAACTCCCTGATTTTTTACTTAATGCTCAGAGATGTTTATGAAAGAAGCAGAATTGCGAAAATGCTGGGAAGTACTGAAAGCGTTTATGAAGCAAGTGAAATTCTGAACAGGTGCGGCATAAGAACCGAACTCGATCTTGAGATTGAGCTTGCTAAGAGAGATGGTCTTCTATGAGAGTTTCTGCAACCTCCTTTCCTGCAAGCAAACTTCCGTTCATGCTTCTCTCCGGATAGTTTGTCATGGAAGTCATTCCTGCAATGTAAAAATCATTTCGAACCCTGTACGGGGTTATTTTTTTCATGTAGCCTTTTTCATAAACTGGTCCGCTGTACTTTGCTCTGAAAACCCTCCACCATTTTATTTTTTCCCTGTTCATACCGTACCTTGAAAGTATGCCTGTCCATCTCCTGAATATATCCTCATCCCCTTTCTCAAAAACCCTGTCAGGAGTTGTGTAGGATGCAACATACATCAGATGTTCTCCGTAGTCGTCTGGGTTCATAAAGTTCGTGTGCTCTATTGTTGCACCAAATGGCTCACTTTCGTAGTTTATCCAGTAAAGAGAGCTGTGAAATTCTTCTTTCATTCCCATCAAAAGGCAAATGCTGCTCTGAAACTTCACAGGTTTGATACCAAGACCCGCTGCAAGATCCCCAAGCTCTGGAATTGGAGCTGTGTAAACGACAACATCGTATCTCCGACCATTTACCTCCCAGCCTCCAGATCTTGTGATTCTTGCACCTTCATTTATTATGGTAAGATCTTCAGAGAGTGCGTCAACAAGCTGCTGGAATCCGCCCCTGAGGTAGCCAAGCTCCTCCCCTCTTAGCTTTCTGTTTCCCCTCAGACTGACTCTTGCGAGAAGCCAGGCATAGCTCACGTCTCTGTAATTCTCTCCAAACTTTGATCTTAGAAGGGGCATGAAAAATCGATTGAGAACATTCTCCCCAACGTCTTTTTTCAGTCCATCGATTACACTGATTTCATCGAATTCCCTGTAATTCATCTTCTTGGCATTCAGGGTGAAGAGTGCAAGCCTCAGCTTGTCTGTAAAGCCCATTCCGGGATAGAAGAGAATCTCTGATGGCGTGCTTAAGGAATAGATTTTTCCTCTGTACTCCTGACCAACCTTCACAACCCTCCATACAACTCTGTTCCTCAGATTCAGATCTTTCAGCAGACCGATCAGATACAGATCATTTCTGAAAAAGTGATGGTAGAATACCTCTATGCAGTATCTGCCAGAGCACACCGAACCTGCAAGGCCTCCAACTGTTTTGCTCTCGTAGACATCTACATCGCAGTATTCTGAAAGGATTCTTGCAGCATTCAGTCCTGCAAGTCCCGCTCCTATCACAGCGATCCTCATGCTCTCACCACAAGTCTGAAAAGTGTTGGGAAGAGAAGGGCTGATATAACAGTCCATATTGCAATTCCCACGGCCTCTCCTGCCGTAATGATTCCGATGTTTTTTGCAATTTCAGCGCCAGCAAGCGTCAGTCCGAGCTTAGAGCTCTGAAGGATCCCAAATCCAAAAAGGTGAGCTGGCCTGAACTCCTTTGCAAATATCAGTGAAGGAATGATCTTCACAGCAAAACCGGAAATCAGAAGAACAAGTGGAAGGTAGAGTGTAATCTCTGAAATCCTGTAGAAGATGTCAACCCCTGTCTTTATGAAGAAGAAAGGTATGAATATTCCGTATCCGACTCCCATGAGACTTTCTTCAAGCTTTCCTGCACCTCTGAATATCATTGACACGAGAGCACCTGCCAGAAATGCTCCCAGTATTGTCTCACTTCCGAGGATGTATGCGAGTCCTGAAAAAATGATCATTATCGCAAAACTCCCCCTGACCCCAAGCTCCATCGGATCATCAAAGAATCGTGCCATAAAGTCTGGAAAGTGCCATATCAGGTACCTTCCCAGGTAGTATGCAAAAACGAAGGCTGGAACTATCATCACGGGAAGTATGAGCTCGAGAGGAGAGCTTGTTGGCTTGAAGCTAACTGCTATACCGGAGAGAAGAGATATTGTTATCAGATCTGTCAAAAATGTTGCAAGCAGGGTTTTCTGACCGAACTCTGTATCCGTGATTCCTGCCTCCTTCATGACAGGCATGACAATCCCAAGGGAAACATTTGCGAGAAACACACCGTAAATTATGTTCAGGCCCAAGTAGCGGGAAATCAGAAGGGACAGGAGGAGAGATACCGTGACATAAACAGGAACATTCCAGTAGTTTCTGAATTTTCTCAGAATCAGGGAGAAGTCTATTTCTAAGCCAGACAGAAACATCAGAAAAATCAGACCTATTGTGGAGAAGAAGTTGAACCACTCCGATTCTATGAAAAATCCGGTGGCCATTGCCAGAAGAAAGCCGGCCATTATCTCTATGATAACTGCAGGGACCTTTACCTTCTGGGAAACAATGGGTGATGCAAATGCGATCAGGACGATCATTGATATCTCAATTAGCTCGCTCATTTCACCACCAGAACTGAGGATTCTGTTTCGAGTATGAACTTCCACAGAAATTCCTGATCTATGTTCCCGACATCATTTGAGATTGAAAAGATTATGAGGTCGTATCCCTTTTTCACCTCTCTGACCACCTCAACCAGGGGATTGAATCTTGTTACGGATATCTCGACTGTGGGAGACTCAACGATAGATGAGGAGGTTTTGAGCTGATTACTGTCTAAGAACATTATCCTGCACCTTCCGAAGTAGTTGGCAAAGGATGTTGCATAGTTCAGAACCACTTCCGGGTTTGAGGTGTTGACAATGGCAAGGATCTCGCCGTAGTATGTCTTTCCTCTTGCAAAGAGAATTGGAAATCTCCTGAAAATTTTCGGATCAAACTCAACCTTTGCCATAGGTGGGTCGGTCATAACCAGATCAACCTTATCCTCCAGTGCATTCAGTATGTCTATGGCCTCATCCAGCTCCATTTCCTCAATCCTGTCGGCATGAAAAGAGCAGAGAATTTTTCCATCATGCTTGTGGAGTATGAGCAGATCGGCATCCACTATTCGTGAGACCGCATTTGCTTCCCTGAAAACGGTCTGATAATTTTCAGGGTGCCTGACAATCAGGAGAATTTCATCAAAGGGGTTCTTGGTCTTCTTGATCTCTCTTCCACATATTATACCAATTACATCTCCCTTTTCAAGAATGAAGTCTGGATGGGGGCGGAATATTTTTCCTTCTCTGTATATCAGGATTATTGTGCAATCATCTCCGACATTCAGATCTGAAAGTCTCACGCCGGCAAAGTTCTTTTCTGTGACAGCAATTTCAAAGTACCTCCTTCTTGACTCTATGAGTTCATGGATAAGGTCTGATGCTATAGATTTCCCGCAGGTAACACCTCTTATTCCCATTCTGTGGTACTCATGCTGGTATTTCTCGGATTCTATCCTGGCCACAATCTCCCTTGGCTCTAAGTCTCTGACAGCTCTTGCTATTTCCAGATTTGTAATGTCATCATTTGTTGCAAGGATTATCACAGAGTCCTTTACCGGAATCCTCTCCCACAGACTTTTTTCGGTTGCATCTCCATGAATGACATTGAAACCCTCATCTCTAAGCTCCCTGCATACTCTCTCATCTCTCTCAACTATGATGCAGTCTTCAAGCATTTCGGCAATTCTTCTGCCAACTCTCCCTCCACCGACAATTATGTTCATGGTTTCACGTGGTGTACCTTGAGTTCAGCTCCACATAATCATGGGTCAGATCGCAGCCTATGACATAATATCTTCCATTACCCTTCTCAAGCCGGATATGGATTTCGATAAATTTTTCGGACATCACATCCTTCCCGGTTTCCATGGCGTGTTCAAGAACCCTGCCCCTATCTATAATTTTCACTTCACCCTTTCTGCTTTTTATTTCAATTGTGATCATCTCATCAACATCAGCCCCAGAGTATCCTGCTGCACACACAATTCTGCCAAAATTAGGATCCTCTCCATAGATTGCAGTTTTCACAAGGCTGGATCTGGCAACAGCCCTTGCAATGAGCTCAGCATCTCTGTCATTTTTTGCACCAGAAACATAAACCCTGAAAACCTTTGTTGAACCCTCTCCATCACCGGCAATCATCTCTGCAAGCTCTACCATGAGTGATGTGAGCTCTTTTCTGAATTTTTCCCTGTCCACTTCAACATCCCCGGATGCTATCATGAACACGGTGTCATTTGTTGATGTGTCCCCGTCAACGATCAATCTGTTGAACGACATGTCTACAGCCTCCCTGAAGACCTCCTCCATATTCTCAACACCTGCATTTGTGAATATGAATGCAAGCATTGTTGCCATGTCTGGAGAGATCATTCCGGCCCCCTTTGCAATCCCGAGAATTTCAGCGCCATCAAACTCCCGTCTTGCAATTTTTGGAAACCTGTCTGTTGTCATCACTGCCCTTGCGAATGCATCTATGCATTTCTGGTCCTTTCCAAGATTTTCAAAAACATCCTCAGCAATTCTTTCTATTTCCTGAATGTCAAGCTGTCTGCCAATTATTCCTGTTGAAGCCACAGCTATCTCACTGATGCTGCAATTCAGCTTTTCAGCCAGGAATCTGGCCATTCTTTCTGCGTTTCTTATCCCTTCCTCTCCGGTAAATGCATTGGCGTTTCCGGAGTTTACGATTATCCCTCTTACTCTCTCTCCGAGATTTCTCATGTTGAATAGGATGGGTGCGGCTTTTATCCTGTTCCGTGTGTAAACGGCAAATACTTGCCCCTCCATCAGGGCAATTCCAACTCCTGTCCTGCCCTTTTTGATGCCATAACATTTCAGACCAATCTTTGAGGTCATTAGTTCTGGTATGATGGTCGTTAATAAATGTATGTGCTTGGGTTTTAGTATGATTTTCACATAGATCGATCAGCAAAAGCTCTTCGATTAATTTAGGCTGAGACTCCTGTAAGTCATTCTGCTGTGATATGTAACACCCAACAAACTCGCCCAAAATCCTAAAAATGTACAAAGTCTGCCCTTTATGGTATCATAAAAATCTCTCAGTCTTTCCATTCATTTTTAAAGTGTGTTATGTCTCTGTCTTTTATCATCTCTTGCAGATGCGTAGAATTAATATCTCACCAACCATTATTGATTTCGTCCAACACGAATCTCCTATTTGTTATTCTACACAAAATCTCAAACTTTAGAGTCCTCTGAATTGGAGAGCTAATTTCTGGAAAGATGACTTCCACAAAACAAAAAATATTTATATGGTTGATATCTTTAAAGTAAGATACATAATCCCTGCAGATCGGTTCATTCAGACCCGAAAAAGTCTGAATGGTCCTTTTGCAGGGTACTGGGGGGTAAGAAAAATGCTCAGAACCGTCTTAACCCTCTTGATTCTTTTTGCAGCAATATCTGCAGCGGGTGCACAGCCGGTGGAGGAGTGGAACAAAACATTTGACTGGAACGAAAGTGATAGGGCAAATTCAGTCCAGCAAACAGGTGATGGAGGGTACATCATTGCCGGATGGACAGGAGTGACAGAATTTCTTTCTGGAAACAGAGACGTCTGGCTAATAAAAACAGATGCAGATGGAAATGAGATATGGAACAGAACATTTGGTGGGAATGAGGATGATTTTGCTCGGTCAGTCCAGAAAACAAGTGATGAGGGATATATCATTGCCGGACAGACAAAGTCGTATGGGGCAGGAAATTGGGATGCCTGGTTAATAAAAACAGATGCAGATGGAAATGAGATATGGAACAGAACATTTGGTGGGAATGGAAGTGAGATAGCATCTTCAGTCCAGCAAACAAGTGATGGAGGATACATCATTGCCGTACATACAGGATCATTCGGAGTAGGAAGGAGTGATTTCTGGTTAATAAAAACAGATGCAGATGGAAATGAGATAT
>DACG01000010.1 GCA_002494725.1 Geoglobus sp. UBA235 | reverse complement strand
TCTGCCAGAAGGGAATTGATGATCTCGGCCAGTATTGCCTCGCAAAGGCAGGAATTCTTGCTGTGAGGAGGGTCAAGAAGAGCGATATTGAGAAGATCGCAAAGGCTTGCGGCGCAAGAATTCTGACAGATCTCAGAGATATAAGCAGTGAGGATCTTGGATATGCGGAGCTTGTTGAGGAGAAGAAGGTTGGCGATGAGAAGATGGTCTTCGTTACGGGATGCAAGAATCCAAAGGCTGTTACACTGCTTGTGAGAGGTGGAACGGAGCACATTGTTGATGAGATTGCAAGGGGCATTGAGGATGCCATAAAGGTCGTTGCTGTTGCATTGGAGGATGGAAAGGTTGTGGCCGGAGCAGGTGCACCTGAGATCGAGCTCTCATTAAGGCTCAAGGAGTGGGCTCCAAGCCTTGGAGGAAGAGAGCAGCTTGCAGCCGAGGCATTTGCATCAGCCCTTGAGATAATTCCAAAGACGCTGGCAGAGAACGCAGGACTTGACCCGATAGATGTGCTTGTAGATTTGAAATCAGAGCACGAGAAAGGCAACAAGTTTGCAGGAGTTGATGTCGACACAGGAAAGATAGTGGACATGAAGGAAACAGGGGTTCTCGAGCCTCTCAGAATAAAGACCCAAGCAATTGAGAGTGCAACAGAAGTGGCTGTAATGCTTCTCAGAATTGACGATGTCATTGCTGCCAAGGAGCTCAGCAAGAGCAAGGAAGGCGGCGAAGGCGGAGAAGAGGACATGGGCGGAATGGGAGGCATGGGTGGCATGGGCTTCTGAGCAAAAAGTTTAATTCTTTTTTCTTTAACTCTTTTATGTGGAGGAACTTGTAAAAAAAGCCCAGCAGCTTGCTGAATTTTTGAAGAAAGAAGAAGAGATTCTGATTGTAACCCATATTGACGCTGATGGAATTACTTCCGGAGCAATAGCATACAGATCCCTTGAAAGGGCTGGCAAAGATGTTGAAATAAGGTTTGTAAAATCACTCGACGAGAGTGAAATCGAAAAAATAGCCGATGAAAACATCTTTGTATGGTTCACAGATCTTGGTAGCGGGCAGATAGGTGCAATTAAGGAAAGAATTTCAGATTTTATTGTTTCAGACCACCATGTTCCCGATGCTATCACAGACAACCAGCTCAACCCACATATATTCGGTTATGATGGGAGCTACGAGCTGAGTGGTTCAACAACCACATACCTTGTCGCGAGGGTTCTTGGTTTAAACCACGATCTTGTTTCAACAGCCATAGTTGGTGCAGTTGGAGATCTCCAGGACAGCAACTACGGAAGACTTGTGGGGTTGAACAGAAAGGTACTCAGAGAAGGAGAAGCGAACGGATTCATTGAGGCACGGAAGGACATAAGATTTTTCGGGAAGCAAACAAGACCCGTTTTCAAAATGCTGGAATACACATTTGACCCCTACCTGCCGGGAATAAGTGGAAATGAAAACGGAGCAGTGGAATTTCTAAACTCAATCAACATAAGACTGAAAAATGGAGATAACTGGCTGAGATGGATTGATCTAACCGCAGAGGAGAAAAAGAGAATTACAAGTGAAATCATAAAAATTCTGATCGCAAATAATTACCCGTTCAGCCTTATAATGAGAATGGTCGGTGAAAGCTACATCCTCCTTGATGAACCTGAGGGTACAGAGCTCAGAGATGCAATGGAATTCTCAACTTTGCTGAATGCAACCGCAAGGTATGGTCAGGAAGAGGTGGGGCTTGCGGTTTGCCTGGGAGACAGAGGTGAGGGATACAGAAGGGCAAAATCCCTGCTTCAAAATCACAGAAGAAATCTGAGTGACGGTCTCAGACTTGTCGATGAGATCGGAATTGTGGAACTCGAGAACATCCAGTATTTTCATGCTGGAAAGAAAATTCTGGACACGATAATAGGAATTGTTGCAGGAATGAGCTATTCCTTTGCAAACAGAAACAAGCCCGTGATTGCCTTTGCCGAAAATGAAGATGGGATCAAGGTGTCCGCAAGAGCGACAAAGGATCTGGTTGAGAAGGGAGTTCATTTGGCCCAGGCCATAAAGCTGGCTGCTGAGAGGGTTGGAGGTGCAGGAGGGGGGCACAGCATAGCTGCCGGAGCAACGATCCCCAAAGGCTCGGAAGATGAATTTCTCAGGATCCTTGACAGAATTGTCGGTGAGCAGCTTTTGAGCTGAGGGGCAAAATTTCGAAAAAGTTATTACTATAAGCGAACTATGAAAGGCCGGTGAGTGACATGGCGGAGAAGAAGGAGAGGGACAAATCCCACCATGAGAGGCTTTTCAAGGCTTCCATGAGTCCTGTGAGAAGACAGATAGTTGCTGCAATAGGGATCCACGGAAAAAGCAGAGATGAGCTGAAACAGGAGCTGAACGTTTCAGACTTTCAGCTGAAATTCAACCTTGACTGGCTCATAAGAGAGGGTTTTGTTGTTGAGGAAGAAGGAAAATTAAAGCTAACAGATGATGGTATTGAACTTCTCGAGGCTGGCTAAATCTCCGGTGCTTTTTTATTTTTGAACATGTTGACCATTTCCCTGTAGAACTCACAGAATTCCCCCGAACCGGTCATGACATTGAGATTGTTTTTGACCTCGGTGAATATCAGCACCGAATCCTCAGAAAAGATTAGACCGTGAATGACATCACTTTTCCCAACCAGACTGAGTCTAACCCTATCACTCCATTTTGAAAGTATCTGCTCCAGCTCTTTGCTGAGAGAGAGAGCGTATACCTCTACCTGCCCAGACCGGGATACAAAGCCCTCGATGACACTGTATGCCACATCACCCCTGTAGAATTCCACGACCTCTCTTTTGCTGTGCCTCTCAAGCTCCCTCAAGCCCTCACTGAGGACCTCAATCCTCTCTTTTAGCCTGAGTGAAAAAAGTTCAACAAGTCTTTCAGCTGATAACGCCCTGAATTTCAGGGGCTTTCCAAATGATTCAACAAAACCTTTATTTTCCAAGCTTCTGACAACCTCGTAAACTGAAGTTCTTGGAATTCCACTCTTTTCTGCAAGTTCGGATGCTGTAAGTTCACCTTCCATCACAAGTGCAAGAAGCACTCTGATCTCATAGTCAGAGAACCTGAAGTCCTTCAACACATCCACAATCCTGTCCATACTGAGAGCATTTGAAACCGCAATACTTATATAACTTTCGTAGCACCAACTACGACAGGTGATATATGTGAGAATCAAACTCCTGTTCATCGTGGCAGTATCCCTGATAGTTCTTCAAGGCTCTGCTTCAGCTCTGCTGTATGATGACAAACCCTATTTCACCGCATACATCGCCCAGAACAACCACATAGATCTCGGAAAGGAAACCAGTCTTGTTGTTGTCATCCAGAACACTGCAAAGCTCTGGAGGCAGATCTATGATAGCGCTGATGAATTCAGACTGCTCACCCAGAATCCTGATTATCTCAAGATGCTTACAACAGCCGTAAACGTCTCTGTTAAATTCGAAAGCGAAGAGCTCAAGATAAAGACCCCTGAGGTGTTTTTTGCAGCTCTGCCAGCCTTTCAACCGGTTCAGATTCCGCTTGTTGTTGATGCAAGTGGTGTTGATGCTGGAGAATATAACATCACGATGAAGATAAGATACGATGTTGTCGATGATGTTTCATTTTCATCAAAGGGATCCATCACTCCGGTGCCATCTCAGGAGATATACAGCTACACCTACAACTCAACATTACGCATCTGGATGCCAACCCCTTTCCAGCAGATTCAGACATACCAGCAGAGCTACTATCTGGAATACTTCAAGTTTGAATTCAAGGAAAAAACCCAGGAGATAAACCTGAAGGTCGTTGTTGAGAAACCCGATGTCGTTCTCAATGTTACCGATGTCAGATCAGACCTTATCGCAGGAGGAAAGGGCAGGCTAACCCTGACAGTAAAAAATGAGGGCAAAAGAGATGCTGAGAATCTTTTCGTTGTTCTCTCAGTCCCATCAGGATTTGTTCCTCAGGGAATTCAGAAAGTGGACACAGAATCAATAAACAAGGCTCTGAACAGCATAATAAATCAGAATCCACAGCTATCTATGCTTGGAATCCAGAATATTGAGGTAAGTCTCCCCAGTCAGCTTCAGACAGTTCTCTCCCAGAGCTCCGTTTATGTCGGAACCCTCAAGGCAAACCAGTCCATCAACATCACATTTGCAGTGGATGTGAACGCGGAAAACGGGGGATACTATCCGTTCCAGATAAGCGGAGTCTACACTGCAGATGGAGATGTCAAGCAAACCTCCCCAGCATCATTCGGTGTTGATGTAAGGGACAGGCCAGAGATTACGGTTAAGGAGGTTGATTCTACGGTCTTTGCAGGGAGCAAGGGAGATGTGACTGTGAAACTTTCCTCTGATGTGGAGCTGAGATCTGTCAGGGGGAAGCTTGAGGTGGAGTTGCCTCTCAGCATAATTGCAGGGCAGTTCTATGCAGGAGACGGGAATGAATTTGAAATGAAGTTCAAGGTGAAGGCTGGAGATGATGCAGAGAACACGGTGTATCCGGGAAGGCTCACAGTTACATACGATCTTAACGGAAAGGAGGTTAGCGAGGAGTTCGATATCGGCATCAGTGTTGGTGAGAAGATAAGATTTCAGATTGATGGGAAGGGCACAATTCCTGCCGGTGGTGAGAGGGTTGTTACTGTTAAAATCAAAAACGCCGGAGGATATGAGATAAGGGATGCAACAGCAAGAATAACAGTTGTGGATCCATTCTCAACGACAGATGATTCGTCATTCATCGGAGATCTGAAGCCCGGAGAGGAAAAGGAGATATCCTTCAGGATAAAGGCCGACAAGGATGCGACACCAAAGAACTACGCCCTTAACCTTGAGGTCAAATACAGGGATGCAAATGGAGAGTGGGTAATAAGCGAGCCCGTAAAGCTTCCGATACAGATAACCGAGAGACAGCAGGCAATACCTGGATTTGAGGCAATTATTGGAATAATTGGAATAATCGGAGCCATCATCTGGCTGAGAAGATGAAAATTTTTGATCTCATCTCATCTTTGTAGTCAGAGGAAGGTATGTCATACTTCTCGCAGTTGCAGTTATTTTTGTACTCTCCATGATATCAGGCCAGAACATCTCGCTCAACCAGGGATATGACACATACTTCAGTGAGGATTACAAGGAGTACCAGCAGTATGTCCTTTTTTCCAAGAATTTTGGCGGGGGGGGGTTGCAAGCGTTTACGTGTTCATAAAGGGCGATGATGTTGTGAACTACAACACATTCGAGTTCGCTCTCAAGGTGGCTGATGAGGTTTCAAAGGTCGATGGAATTGGAAGGGTAAAATCTCCTGCACACACAGTTGTAAACGTTCTCGGATATCTTCCAGCAGATGAAAACCTGCTCAGGCAGATAGCTTACGAATACTCCGCCTTTTACCTCCCCAAGAAGTCTATGATGCTCATGGAGTTTGAGGTAAATGCAGACGAAAGCCAGCACGAGTTCATTGCAAAGCAGGTTGAAAAGAGAATTTCTGAAATCGACAAGCCTCCGGGTATTGTGGTTGAGGCAACCGGAAACCCCATGATAAGTTACCAGGTCAGTGAGAGTATTGGAGGGAGCATGAGGACAATGGGGATGGTTGCACTGGCACTCATGGTGGTAACTCTCGTTATAGTGTTCAGAGGAGTTGTGGAGCTGAAAAGGTATCTCCTTCTTCCTCTGCTCATTTCAATTCTCACGTTTTCAATAGCCTACGGCCTCATGCCCGTTTTTGGAATTCCCCTGACGGAGGTTACAAATGCAATAGCCCCGATTCTCATAGGTCTCAGCATAGAGTATGCGGCCCAGTTCATGGGGAGGTATGAGGAGGAGAGGAGAAAGGGAAACAATCCTGTGATTTCCGCTGTCAATTCAGTAAAGAGCGTTGGTCTGGCTCTTTCACTTGCGATGATAACAACAGTTATCGGATTTCTCTCGATGATGTTTTCAGGTGTCCCTGCCCTGGGATGGTTCGGGTTTGTTTCAGCGGTGGGTCTTGTTGTTGCATTTCTGCTGAGCATAACATTTCTGCCAGCATTGCTTCTTGTCACCGACAGAACAGAGAGAAAGAGGAGAGATGAGGCGAAAATTGCCGTTACGGAAAAAACGCTTGATATTGCAGCTCTGGTTTCTGCAAGGCATAACAGAGCCCTGCTCCTCACGGCACTCATAATAACATCCACTGGATTTTACGGTTACTCAAAGGTGCCTCTTGAAACGGACTTCATGAGGTATATTCCCCAGGACCTTCCAGCAATAAGAAAATTCAACGAACTCCAGAGCTTAGTTGGAAGTCAGGACAGAATAATTGCAGTTTTCCAGACAGATGGAATAGATTCAGATACAGTAAAGAGGTTTGAAGGACTTGCAGAGTACATAGTGAATTCCGAACAGAATATTGTTGAACATTCTTCTCTCGGTACCATGATCTCAATGAACACAGGAAAGCTCCCTGAAAGTGACTTAGAGCTTGAGAAGAGCATGGAAAAAATGTCTCCTGACAGAATCGGAAGATACCTCTCGGGATACAGCTATGCGATTTATTTCACAGTGACACCCATGGACTGGCTTGAATTCAAAGAGCTGTATGAAAGGGTTTTCAGAGAGATAAAGTTCTACGGAATAGAATACCCGTTTTACTTGACAGGAGATGTGGTATTGAAGATGTTTGTGGCAGATCTTATAGTGAACGGGCAGAACAGGATGACCTTAGCAAGCTATGCTCTGGTTTTTACCCTTCTGATGTTCGTTTACAGAAGTCCAAGAAAATCCATTGTTCCTGTTCTCCCCATAACATTTGCCATAGTTGTCACAGGAGGCTTGATGTACGTGCTCGGCTACTCCAGAACCCTTGTAACTGCAAGTCTGAACTCTCTGACCATAGGTCTCGGAATAGACTTCTCAATCCACGTTATGGAGAGGTACTTTGAGGAAAGGAGAAATGGACATTCTCCCGAAAGGGCTGTCGAGATAACTGTCACCAGCATAGGGAAGCCAATCCTCACCTCAGGTCTTACAATGGCAGGTGGATTCGCTGCAATGCTTGTCTCCCCATTCCCGATAATGTCTGATTTTGGAGCTGTAAGCCTCATTGCGATTCTCCTCAGCCTTATCTCTGCTCTGACGATTGTCCCGGCATTTCTTGTGCTGACGGATAACCTGAACAGCAACTGGAAAAACAGAAGAAACAGCAGAAACAATAAAAAAACAGAGGACTAACATGACGTATGGAGGCAAAAACGCACAGGCTCGCAAACGATGAGCTTGTTGGAGAGGTTGTTGAGATTCGAGATGGTTATGCTAAGGTAAGGCTGAGAACAGATGAGAGAATGGCTGTTGATGAGAGAGGTCTTGTTCATGGAGGTTTCACATTCGGATGTGCAGATTTTGCTGCAATGCTTGCCGTGAATCATCCAAACGTTGTGCTTTACAGGGCTGAGGTGAGGTTCACCGCTCCTGTAAGAGCCGGGGAAGAAATCCTTGCCGAGGGTGAAATTAGAAGAAGGAATGGAAAAAAGGTGGAGGTGGAGGTGAGGGCATACACGGATAAAACAGTTCTGGAAGGAGTGATGTACTGCTATGTTCCTGAAAGACATGTGCTCGAGAAATAGCTTTCTGAAGGACTCTGACGGAACTCTCGTTTAGAAAAATTTCAATCAAAAATTGACAAAGGAAAATTTTATTCTTTTTCCTCACCTCTGCTGCTTCTTGCAAAGTATTCGAGTATCTCAAGTGGAACGGGGAATATGACTGTCGTGTTTTCTGAATTTGATACCTCGCTCATGGTCTGGAGGATCCTGAGCATGAGTGCGTTTCTGCTCTGTGCAAGTATTTCAGCAGCCTCCTTTAGCTTCATTGCAGCCTGATACTCTCCGTCAGCTCTGATTATCTTCGCTCTTCTCTCCCTCTCAGCTTCTGCCTGCATTGCCATTGCTCTCTGCATCTCCTTTGGAAGCTCTACATCCTTTATTTCGACCGCTGAAACTTTGATTCCCCATGGATTCGTTGCCTCATCGATTATTTCCTGAAGCTTTATGTTGAGTTTTTCCCTTTCAGAAAGGAGCTCATCAAGATCTGCCTGACCTATAACACTTCTAAGTGTTGTCTGGGCTATCTGTGCGGTTGCAAATCTGTAATCGAAGACCTCGGTAACAGCCTTCTCAGGTTCGAGAACCTTGTAATAGACCACAGCATTGACCCTGACTGTGACGTTGTCCCTTGTAACGACTTCCTGGGATGGGACATCATACGTGACAGTTCTCAAATCCACAACCTGCATGCTCTCAAGGAGAGGTATGACGAAAAACAGTCCCGGCCCTCTTGCACCCACAAGCCTTCCAAGCCTGAAGATAACACCTCTCTCGTATTCCTTGACGATCTTGAGTCCTGACAGTATGAACAGCAGGACAACTACTGCCAGTCCGATTAAAATTTCATTTACCATGATAATAAGTGATTTAACTGGTTATAAATTTTTTCTCCCAACCCTTGTTCCAACATGCATTCCCTTCAGAAAATTTCTCACGGCATTCCTCTCAAGCCCGTTGAAGATGTAAACATCACATTTCTCTGCTATTCTGATGGCCTCTCTGAGCTTGCCTCTCATTCCCCCTGTAACATCATGCTTCCCGTCCGCAGCCCCAATCCTCTCAAGAAAATCACCGGCCCCTGAAACATCTATGAAGTCCACTGCCTTCCCATCTACAATGATCTGGGTGTCGGATGCAAAGCCCACGGCCTCAACATCAAACCTCTCAGCGAATATTCTGACAATCTCATCCCCGCTTATCACCCTGAACCTTCCGTTTTCATAGACCACATCCCCGTGCATGACAGGGATGAAACCCTGATCAACCAGCTCCCTGACAAGATCAAAATCAGGCTGATGAAAGAACTCAAGTGGATGAATCGGAACCGGATTCAGACCTCTCTCTGTCAATGCCACGCAGAACATGTTGTTTATCTTCAGACATGCAAGATGGGTTTTTGATATTCCATGCGGTGTGAGACCAAATTTCTTAACGTGAGGATGCCCGAAGCTGCCAACACCGTGAACCAGAATCAGCCTGCCCTCTATCTGATCGGCCATCCTCTCTATAACATCTTCCCTCGCTACCTCAAAGGCATTCTCGGATTTTTCAGTTATCAGACTCCCTCCAATCTTCAAAATCCTCAACTCTCACACCCTCCCCTGAAAGTCCTATTTTGAAGTCTCCCCTTCCTGTGGTTATGATGCACCCCCCTCCACCTGCTCCTGTAATCTTGGCAGCATATCCCTCCTCCTCAATTCCCGCGATTATCCTGTCAATCAGAGGCGTGCTCACACCTATTGCTCTCAGAAGGCTCTGGTTCATTCTGAAGAGCTCAGAGACCCTTTCAGCATCATTTTTTTCAAGGGCCTCTGCTCCTTTCAGTGCAATGCTGTCCATTGCATCCAGCACCGGATTCACAATATCAGGATACCTTTCCTTCAGCTCTCTCACCCTCCTGACCATCTCGGAAGTTACAGATTTCTGTTTGGTATCTACCACATCAAAATTCAGTCTGGTTTCAAATCTCTTTTTTTCAGGAATAACCCAGCTTCCACCGAAAGTAACAACAAAGGGATCTGTTCCACTTCCTATTCCCTGAACATCAAGTTCAACGTTTCTTGCAAGCTCAAAAATCTCATCTTGCGAAAGATCTGTATCAAACTCTGCATTCAATGCCCCGAGAACTGCAACGGTAACACTTGCAGAGCTTCCAAGCCCGCTTGCAGGAGGAACACTGCTCCTCACTTCTATCAGGGCTCCTTCTATTTTTCGTATTTCGGAAAATCTTCTGATTGCATGCGATATGTATGAGTGGTGACCGTCAAAATCAAGTCCCGTCTCCCCGAACTGGGATATTATCCTGAATCCTGATCTCTTCTCTGCCTTGGCATAGCATCTCAGATCTATTGCAGATACCACCGCATGCTTCCCGTAAACAACAGAGTGCTCACCGAAGACAATCACCTTTCCCGGAGCTGAGGCTATCATCTCCCACCACTAAACTCTGAAAGAATAAAAATATACCCATCAGCAAACCCTTGGAACTGGATCAAGGGCTGGAGGTGGTAGAATTTTCTCCGTTCCTATGGGTGTTCTCACGATCACCTCTCTGAATCTGTCTGTGGCGTAACCGACAATCTCCGCATTTCTGTCATGTTTTCTCAGTGCTTTCAGAACGTCATCTGCCATTTCCGGGATAACTCCGAGAACAACCTTGCCTTCGTTTGCGAGACTCATCACATCAAGCCCGAGAGCATCGCTTACAGCTCTCACATCATCCCTGACAGGTACCAGCTCTTCTTCCACAACAATACCAACTCTGCTCTTCTCTGACATTTCATTGAGGGTTTCTGCAATTCCCCCTCTCGTGGGATCCTTCATTGCAACCACCCCTCCTGCATCCATAGCATCTCTCACAGCAAACCACACAGGGCGAACATCGCTCTCAACATCCATCTCAAACCCCAAGTCCTCTCTCTCGAGAAGCATTGCGATTCCATGCTCCCCTATGCTTCCACTCACAATTATCGCATCCCCGCTCCTCAACCCGCAGTCCCTGACCCATCTGAAGGGATAGTCCCTGTATTCCCTGACAACATCAAGGTTTTGCTCAAGATGCCGATTTCTCACTCCTATGCCAGATGTGTTCACAAATATCCCCGCATTCATCTCAACAACCTTCGTGTCACCCGTTATTATCTTCAACTCGAGCATTTTTGCAGAATTTGCAATGTCCTCCATTATTCTTGAAAAGATGTCCCCATCAAATCCCTCCTGTATTATGAATGCTAAGGACATGAAGGCCGGCATTGCTCCCATAACTGCCAGATCATTTGAGGTGCCGAAGACTGCAAGACTTCCTATGCTCCCACCTCTGAATACAGGGGGAAATGCTGTATAGCTGTCTGTTGTGAGAACATAGCTATCATCGAAGTCAGCTGAGTCCTCCATATCTGACAGCGCTATCTCACCGGCCCTTGACTCGATGTACCTGAAAATTCTGCTTTTGAGAAACTCTGTCATGTACCTTCCTCCAGCTCCATCCTCCCTCCTTATCATCCGGACACCTCCAGATGCTTTAACCAGTAAAGCTGCCCCAGAGCGATTCCATTGTCTCCTGCAGCCACAAGCTCATTGGTCTCATACCTCAATCTCCTGCCAAGAGAATCCGAGAAGTGTGTGTTGAATGCAACTCCTCCGCTCACAACAACAGGGAGATCATGATCCCCTGCAATCTCGGCAAATGATGCTGCAAGATAGTCTATTAACCTCCAGGCAACAATTCCTTTTGACTCCCCGGAAAGGTATCTCCTGAGAGAGTCCGAGAAAACATGGCCAAATTCTATGACCATAACATCACCTTTCCTGACTTCACTCCCATCAAATGAAAATGTTCTGAGCTCGTGACTGCTGTGAATTTCAGGTTCGTATATCTGATTCCCTTTCTTAGCAACTGCCTCAACCTTCATTGCAGGCTCACCCTCATAGGTCCTTTCGAAGCACAGCTCAAGCATTGCAGATATTGCATCCATGTACCTGCCTGCAGATGATGCGAGGGCAACGTTTAAGTCCCTGTTGTACTGCTTTTCAAGGATCTCAAAGCTTTCGCTGTCCCTGAGATATTCGCTGTACCTCTCAAGCATTTCCCAGCTTTTCTCTGCAGAATATATCACCGAGAAGAGTGTTCTGATTGGGTATTTTACGGCAAGATCTCCTCCAAGAAGCTTTATCCTTTCAATTCTGCCAATCCTTTCAAAAATACCCTCCTTCAGATTGACAACCAGCACCTCTCCTCCCCACATGGTGTTATCAAATCCAAAGCCCGCCCCATCCACGGTTATTGCAACAGCCCTTTCAATTTTCCTTTCAGCCATCACAGACAGTGCATGTGCCAGATGGTGCTGAACCCTCATCACCTCAGCTCCCGTATCTTCAGAGAGCTCAGATGCATGCATGGAGGTGTTGTAGAGCGGGTGGGCATCACAGAGGATTAATCTCGGAGATGCATTGAGATACGATATCCAGAAGTCAACTGCCTTTCTAAAGAATTTGCTGAATGTTCTGAAGTTTGCTGTGTTTCCTATGTACTGGGAAAGCACGGCCTTTCCATCCTTCAGAATTCCAATTGAGTTGTACAGCTCTGCTCCAAGAGCAATCGCCTCCCCCTTCACATCAACATCAATCGGGAGGGGCACAAACCCTCTCGATCTCCTGATGATCATCCTTCTTGAATCGACCACCTTCACAACCGAATCATCTACCCTGTTGTGGATGCGCAGATTGTGGTGTAAAATGGCATCACACTCTATTTCAGGCCACTCTGTGGCCATTGGTTCTCCCGGAAGGTTTGCGGAGGTCATGACAAGAGCATCTGTCTTCAAAAAGTGAAAGAGAATCCTGTGGAGAGCAGTGTACGGAAGCATTAGTCCCACCGTGTCAAGCAGAGGTGCAACCTGATTGAGTTCTTTTTTCTTTTTGAGAACAACAATTGGCCTTGCATAGCTTTCAAGCTCTTTCCTCTCAGCATGGTTAACTTCAGCATACATTTCAGCTGCATTTATGTCCCTGACCATCACCGCAAAAGGCTGCTGCTTCCTTCCCAGGAGTTTTCTCAGCCTCCTCACAGTTTCATCCTCTGTCAGGCATGCTATGTGAAATCCCCCAATGCCCTTTATGGCCAGAATCTGCCCATCATCAAGCATCTTTGCAGCCTCTCTTATTGCATCCACGCCCCTATTTTCCGATGGGTGAAGCATGTAGTCCGGCCCGCAAACAGGACAGGTTATTGACTGGGCAAAATATCTTCTGTCTTCAGGATTCATGTATTCCTCAAGACATTTCTGGCATAGAGGAAAGTCTCCAAGAGTTGTGTTCTCCCTGTCAAAGGGAAGTCTCATCGATACCGAAAACCTCTGTCCGCAATCTGTGCATGTTGTGAACGGATACATGTACCTCCTATTGCTCTCATCAAAGATCTCATCTGAGCATTTTTTACATACCGCAAAGTCAGGAGGCGGAAGTGAAAAAAGTCCAGCCAATCCTCCACTCTCAACTATTCTGAAGTCAGAGTAATTTCCATCTGTGTTTCCAACAAAAATTTTCTCTATGATGGCTTTTTCAGGTTTTTCTCCTTTCAGCCTTGTAATGAACTCCCTGGGATTTCTGTCAATTACAATCTCGACAGTTCCATCTCCCACATTCTTCACATAACCCCTGAGCCCCATTGATCTTGCAAGCCTGTAAACAAAGGGCCTGAATCCGACCCCCTGCACCCTCCCCGTGACAACAAGTCTGAACACAGCATTTGATTGCAAAAGGGTTTTATTACAGTTACCCATCCGGATATACTGTTGCATGAGATGAGCTTTGCCCTTGCAATACTGGAAAACACCATAAGGATTGCCAAAGAGAGAAACGCCTGGGTAATCAGAAAAATAAGAGTGGAGGTGGGAGAGCTTCTCATGATAAATCCCGAACAGCTTGAATTCTGCTTCAGATCAATAAGCAAAGGTACAGTTGCAGAGAGTGCGGTGCTTGAAATAGAGATTGCAAAAGCAAGGGTAATGTGCGATAGATGTGGAAGCAAGCTGAACAGCCCATACACCCCCTGCAGGTGTGGAGGTTATGGAAGGGTTTATGGAGGCAAGGACATGATTCTGAAGACCGTTTCAATGGAGGTGGACGATGCACAGGGTTGAGATCGATGCTCAGGTGAATCTTCTTGGTGAGAACAAAAGGTATGCTGAGGAAAACAGAAGGTTTCTGAGAGAAAGGGGGATTGTGGCAGTAAACATAATGGGTGCCATAGGGTCAGGAAAAACCCTGCTCATTGAAAAGACCGTAGAGAAGATGAGCGATGTGAAGATAGGGGTAATTCTGGGAGATGTTGTCTGCAGAGCAGATTACGAGAGGGTCTCAAAACATGATGTCGTGGCCGAGGCGATTAACACAGGAAAAGAGTGTCATCTCGACGCCTATCTGATCCACAGAAGCATCAGAAAACTTGAAAATGTCAATCTGATTTTAATAGAAAATGTCGGAAATCTCGTGTGCCCTGTTGACTTCGATCTGGGAGAGAATAAGAGGGTTGTGATGGTGAGCGTTACTGAGGGGGATGATGTTGTTGAGAAGCATCCTGAGATCTTCAGGCTTGCTGATGTGATCATCATAAACAAGACAGAACTTGCTGAATTTGTGGGGGCGAGTGTTGAGAAAATGGAGAAAGATGCAGGGAGACTCAATCCACATGCAAAAATAATAAAAATGGATCTGAAGCAGAACAGAGGAATTGAAGAGTGGATTGAATTTCTGAGAGGTGTCATGGATGTGTCTGGCAGTACCAGCAGAAATAGTTGAGATTGACTGGCCATACGCAACAGTAAGCCTTGGTGGAGCAAGAAGGAGGATCAGAGTTGACCTTCTGGATGATGTGAATGTTGGAGACTACGTTCTTGTCCATGTGGGGCTTGCAATACAGAAGGTCAGCAAAAAAGAGGTTCAGGAGATTGAAAGACTATGGCAGCAGATACTGGAAGAATAAGGGAAAAAATAAGGGAGGTTTCTGAAGGAAAGCAGATAACAATAATGCATTTATGCGGAACTCATGAGGATACCGTGTCAAAGTACAATTTGAGAAGCATGCTGCCTGAGAACGTGAGACTTGTAGCGGGCCCCGGGTGTCCGGTATGCATTATTCCAGATACAGATCTTCAGAAGGTCTTTCATCTGATTGAGAAAAGAGATGTTGTTTTAACAACCTTTGGGGATATGGCGAGAGTCCCCTTTCAGAACAGAAGTCTGTTCTATTACAGAAGCAGGGGCAAGGATGTGAGAGTTGTATACAGCGTATTTGATGCTGTTGAGATTGCAAGAAAAACGAAAAAAGACGTTGTTTTCTTCGGGATAGGATTCGAGACAACCATGCCATCCATTGCCGTTGCTGTGAAGGATTCTCCCGAAAACTTTTATGTTTATTCTGCCCACAGGTACTTTATTCCGGCAATTGAGGCAATAATCAAGGGGAAGATGAAAATAGATGCTTTCATAAACCCCGGTCATGTTTCAACGATTGTAGGAGTCAAAGCCTACGAGAGATACAGGAAATATGGAATTCCAATGACAATTGCAGGATTTGAGCCGCAGGATGTTATGCTCGCAGTATACATGCTCGTCAGAGCTGTTGCCGAAAACAGAGCAGAGGTGTTCAATGAATACACAAGGGCTGTGAAGTATGAGGGAAACGTTATGGCTCAGAAGGTGATGGATGAGGTTTTCTCGGCTGGAAGTGGAGAGTGGAGGGGATTTGGAGAAATTCCCGGAACAGGAGTATCGTTGAGGAAGGAATATCAGGACAGAGATGCTGAAGTGGCATTTGAGGATATCTTCTCCGACTTTCAGCCCACTGAAGACCCGAGAAAAAGGAAATGCAGGTGCGGTGAGGTGCTGAAAGGTCTCATAAATCCCGATGAGTGCAGCCTTTACATGACCGCCTGCACGCCAAGAAACCCCGTGGGGCCGTGCATGGTGAGCTTTGAGGGTACATGTGCGATATGGGCAAAGTACGGGATCAGGTAGAGTAGTTGGCGTAAATATAACCCATTATCTTCTCATGGAGCTCTCTCAGAACCTTTCTTCTGTCCTCCATGAGCACAACATCCTCCTCCCCCATTATGTACAGATTGAGACCAAAGGGGCTTGGATACGGCACTCTTGTTATCTCAACCTCCATTTCCCTTCCAACTCTTGACAGATAGTCAACCGCATTTCTTATGTCCATTGCATCCTCCATTATTTCCCTGAAGGTCTCCCTTAACACAGGGAAATCTCTGCCAAACTCTTTCAGAAGCAGTTTCAGCAGGGTATCGGCATTGAGCTGCTGTCTCCACACACTCTTTTCTCTCCCGAGGTAGTTTCTAAGAATCATAAAGCTTCTGACAGCAACATGCCTGAATCTTCGTCTGAGTATTTCAGTTTTCATGAGAGATTTCCTGAGATCCTCCTCAAACTCATCAAGCGAAAACAGGGAAAGGATTTCGTCATCGCTCAGCTTTTTTGTGGATGGAAGAATGAGAACAAATCCGTTGTCATTGACCGTGAACTGAACATTGCATTCCTTCATTTTTCCTGCCCTGTACGCAAATACCCTTGCAACAGCGTTGTTTGCCCTCCTTCCAATGAGTGTGTGGAAGAAGTAGCTGTTCCTGTCTTCCTCAAGCTTCTCAACAACAAGCCTCCCAGTATGAGGGACGAGGCTGAAGAGCTTTTGTTCTCTGAAATACTCAACAACAGAGCTGACTGCGTTTTCATCGATTGGAAAGCTGTTTCTGAGCCAGTCCTCAGCATTTCCCCTCTCAATTCTTTCCTCCATCTCTCTTCTGAATTCCTGAATTCTCAGGGCAAGATCATAGCTCAGAGGTAGCTGTTCCGAGAACCAGCTTGGAACTGTTGGCCTCTCATCCCTGACCTCCTCAACAACAAGCTTCATTCCCCTCGCTCTGAGAAACCTGAATGTTCTTCCAGCGAGAACAAAAACATCACCCGGGATCAGTCTCTCTGCAAAGTCCTCCTCAACCTTCCCAACCCCCCTGCCATCCTTTGTTACAACTGCAACAGCAACCTCATCAGGAATCGTACCGGTGTTCAGGTAGTAAATCGGTCTCACCATCTTCCCCCTTCTCCCGAACTCCATCGCATCCACATCAAACCATATCTTCCCGTAAACTTTCTTTTCCTCAAGCTCTGAATACATGCCTGACAGATATCTGAGAATAGAGACGAACTCATCCTTTGTCAGGTTTCTGTATGGGTATGCCCTTCTCACAACCCTGAGAGCCTCATCAACCCTCCATCTCCTTTCAATCGCCATCCCAACAACATGCTGGCACAGCACATCGAGAGGTTTTTCGGGTATGTGTATCCTGTCAAGTCTCCTGTCAAGAGCCTCTTTTGCAAGAACCGAGCATTCAACAAGATCATCATGATCAACAACAATTATCCTTCCAACACTGGTCTCATGTAGCCTGTGCCCGCTCCTGCCAATTCTCTGAAGAGCCCTGTTTATGCTCTTTGGTGAGCCTATAAGGATCACGAGATCTATGTAACCTATGTCTATCCCGAGTTCAAGGCTCGTGGAACTGACAACACATCTCAGCTCACCGTTCTTAAGTCTCCCCTCAACATCAAGTCTCACCTCTTTGGAAAGTGATGAGTGGTGTGCTGAAACCGGGAAATCCTCTCCGAGCAACCTTTTGAGATGAAAAACAACCCTTTCAGTTGCACTTCTCGTATTTGTGAATATGAGTGTGGTTCTTGAGTTTCTGATGAATTCGGCAATGGTTGAATACAGGTTCTGACTTATTTCCTCTGATGTGGCTGTGAAGAGATTTGAAATCGGAGAGAGCACGGATATCTCAATTTTCTTTTCAAAGGTGACGTCTGCAACCACACAGCTTCTTTCCCTTCCATTCTCATACCCAACAAGAAACTTTGCAACTTCTTCCAGCGGATGGATTGTTGCTGAAAGCCCGATTCTCACCATTTTTCCTTCCTGAATTTCCTGAAGTCTTTCGATGGAGAGTGATAGATGTGACCCTCTCTTGTTTTCAGCCAGAGAGTGGAGCTCATCAACAATCAAAAATTCAACATTTCTCAGATTCTTGGAGAATTTTGGAGAACACAGAGCTATTGCCAAGCTTTCAGGCGTGGTTATCAGGATGTGAGGTGGTCTTCTCAGCTGCCTCTGCCTCTCATTGTTTTCCGTATCTCCAGTTCTGACAGCCACCCTTATTTTCTGAATCTTCACTCCCTTCTTTTTTGCAAGGGAGTATATCTCCTGGAGAGGATCTTCAAGGTTTCTCCTTATGTCGTTGTTGAGGGCTTTCAGTGGTGAGACATAAACTACATACACCCTGTCTTCAAGCTCCTTTTTCACTGCCCTGTCAAGGAGCTTGCTTAAGGCCGTCATGAATGCTGCGAGAGTTTTTCCGCTACCGGTTGGTGATGAGATGAGAACGTTGTTTCCTTCAAAGGCCTCAACGATTGAATATCTCTGAGGTGGGGTGAATTTCCCGTACTTCTCATCAAACCACTCCCTGAGGAGGGGGTTCAGCCTTTCCCTGATCTCCCTATCCGGATGAGGCTTTCCCTGAATTATCATTCAAGGTAATTTTCCTGAGAGGTGCATTAAAACTTTGGGGTATATCTTTCAAAAATTTTAATTCCGATTTCGAAAAGGTAAATTTTAAATAGTGACAGATGACAACCATTTCTCATAGCCAGAGAGGTGAGATGTATGAAAAAAGCAATCTTGGTACTTTTTGTTGTACTTGCCATTGCATTAGCAGGATGTTCAGGCGGAGGGGAGAAAAAAGAAGAAAAGGTTTCAACACCCACACCGGCTCCCACTCAAACTTCAGTTCCAGAAGAGACACCCACCCCTGAAAAAATCCCCGAAAGCGGTGAGACAACACCTTCTGGAGAAGCAATAAGAACACTTTATGAAATGTTTGTAAACAAGAAAATGCTTCATGGAAGTTATGAAATAACTGTCGAAGGTAAAAAACAGACGGGTGAATTCTGGTTCTATTACGATGCAAGCAACAATCAAAAAATGGTAAGAATGGAGGGACAGATGGATCAGGAAAAATCAGTTATAATAGTAATTGAGAAGTATGAGGAGAATACAGCTACAACAACAATGTACATGAAAGGCACTTCGTACAATCAGATGGGTGGTGATTGCGACTGGGTCTCACTTACACAGACAATAACTGTCTCACCATCGGAAGTTGAGGACATAAAAAATGAGCCAGCAGATCAGGCTGTTGAGGCAACTCTTGTACGGGAAGGAAATATTGTTGAGCACTACACAGTTGAGTACGTGGATTACGACCCATCTCTTTTCCAGCCGGATGGCAAGGTATGCAGCATGGTCAGCTTTGTTGGCGGCTCAGGAGGATAATCCAATATATTTTTATTCTTAAAATTTTTTTCTGATCTGTGAAAAGAGTTTACGCTGATCTTGGGCTTCTTGCAGTTGCCATAATCTGGGGTCTGACATTTCCCGTTGTGAAGGTTGCCCTGAACTTTGTATCTCCCTTTGCATTCAACTCCATCAGATTTTTGCTCACATCCATTCTTTTCATTCCATTCCTGAAAAGGGAGGAGATGAGGGCAGGACTTGCCATAGGAGGAGCCACATTTCTTGGATATGCTTTTCAGACCGTTGGCCTGCAGTACACAACCTCAACCAACGCGGGGTTCATAACCTCAACCTACGTTGTCTTCACCCCCATGATCGCATTTCTTCTCTACAGAGAGAGAATTCAGAAAATAGATGCATTATCTGTTCTTCTGACAGTTGCTGGAATATACCTTCTTTCAGGCTTTGAGGGAGTTAAAGCCGGTGACGGGCTAATGATTTTATGTGCGGTGGCATTTGCATTTGAGATTGTTCTTATATCGAGATACGCAGGATCTCTAAGCATAATGAGCTTGGCAGGCTGGCAGGTTTTTGCAGTCGGTCTTTTATCATCAGTCCCTGCTGCTTTAACAACTGAAAGGCTTGAAATAAACAGCTACGTTATCTTTGCATTAGCACTAACAGGCTTTCTTGCCACATTTCTGGCCAAAATAGTTCAGAACAGGATGCAGGCACACACAGACTCTGTTGATGCCGGAATAATTCTGTCAATGGAGGGTGTGTTTGCACACATTTTTGGGGTTTTATTCATGAACGAAAGTCTGACCTCCGTGCAGTATTCTGGAGTTTTGCTTTTGATGATGGCACTGATACTGATAACCGGAATAAAGAACCACATCAGAAACTCAGATCAGTAATCTGGCATCCAAAATCTCTCCTCTATCCCTGACATAATTGAGAAGCCTTCTGTAAAGGGGATCTGAAGAGAGTGTCTCGCGATTACCAATCATAACCAGAAGTCTCCTCGCCCTTGTTATGGATACATTCAGCCTTCTGTAGTCCTTCAGGAATCCAATATCTCCCCTATCATTGCTTCTGACAAAGGAAATTACAATGACCTCTTTCTCTCTCCCCTGAAAACCGTCGACAGTTTTGACTTCGCACTCAACAGCCTCTCTGAGCATTCTTACCTGATCATCGTATGGAGAGATTACACCAATGCTGTCAGCACCGAGATTCATTCTCAACAGCTCGTCCACAACCCTTCTCACAATTCTGATTTCTGCAGGATTGTAAAATGACCTGCTTGTCCTCTTCTGAATTTCCTCTGCACCGAGTGTGGAGGTATCAATAAAGATGATTGAGTTCTTAAGAAAAATTCTCTGGAGGGTGCTTTCAGGTTTCAGAGAAAAATCCTGGAGGGATATTCCCTCAACCGTTCCGGGAGTTTCAATTTTACCATAATAAAAAGCCTGGGATGAGAAGTCTGCGATGTTTCTGCTGCATCTGTACTGAACTGCAAGCATTTCGGATTTGAAACTGTACTTTTCGATGAGAATTTCAAACAGAGTTCTCTCAAGCTCCTTTGCCTGAAGACTTGCTACAACCGGAGGGAGCTGCCTGTGATCTCCTGCAATGACAAATTTCCCGGCTTTATTCAGGGGGATCAGGATACTTGGAATCGTTGCCTGAGATGCCTCATCAACAACAGCAACGTCAAAAGTTCTCTCAACAACATAGGCTGTTGAGTTTGTTGTGAGAACGACATCAGCCCTGCTTACTATCTCATCCACAATTTCCGTTTCAATTCTCTCCGCCTCGCGCATAAGATGGCCTATCTCCCCATTGAGCTCAATCCATCTTGCCATTGACTTCAGTATCCCAGATGAGACTCCCCTGAAGTTTTTCGCATCGCTCTTTGCCAGTCTCAGTATCTCCTCATCGCTTAGCCCCCTCCTTAAAGATGGAACTGGCTTTTTCTGAGCATCTCTTTTTTCAGATAGCTCCTCTATCTGACCCCACACCTCCACAAGCTCTCCATACCTCTCATGTCTCTTCATGAGGCTGTCGAGGGATACACTTTGAATCTCAGGACTGATTCTGGATGGATGGCCAACCCTGACAACGTCTGCTCTTCCAGCAACCCTTTCAACGAGGTTATCAACTGCAACATTGCTCTCTGCTGTTGCCAGAACTGAATTTCCCCTTTCCACCTCCTGAAGTATGTACTCCGCAAGGGTTCTTGTTTTCCCGGTTCCAAAAGGACCATGGATTACGAAAAAGTCAGGGCTTCCAAGAGCCTTTGAGATTGCATTGATCTGGGAGATGTTCAGACCTCTGTCAAACGGTCTTATCTCTTCTGACTGAGATCCATAAACCTCTTCATGTCCAAAAATCAGGTTTAAAGTCTTCATTCCACTCTCTCCAAGATTTTCCAGATTCTCCTCCATTCTCCTGAACGAGGTATCATCATAGAACAGATCCACCCTGACCTTTCTGAGGTTAATGTCCGGAGGCCTTGGAAACTCCACATCGATGTATCTTGATCCTTTGCCAACAACGACTCCCTCAAATCCCCTGCTCAAAGGATTTCCATTGCTGACGATGACAACATCTCCCATAGATATGTCGGTTCTGATATCATTTCTCCTCCCAAATCTGAGAACAACCTTTCTTGGATCCTTACTGATTGTTTTCCCGGAAAGATTGAGAACAGCCTTACCGTACCTCTCCCTTTCCTCTCCCGAAAAATACCTGATCTCATTCAGGACTTTTTTCCTCTGCTCCTCTCTCTCAAGCTCAATCAGAAATTTAAGGTGAGAGATGTACTGAAATACAATCTCTTCTCCCATGATATCACATCAGAAAGTACAGCCTTCATCATCGCACATGCTCAGATCCTGCCAAATTCATCATTCCAGAAAGCATGATAAAGGGCAGATTAAATATATTTTGCCGGTAAAAGCAACCCATGCCCGATCCTTCTGAGAAGAAGGACTGCTATCATGGTGGTCAGAAAAACAGATAATCCAGCAAACAGGAAGGATTCTGAAAATCCGTATCTTTCAGCAATCAGTGCTGCCGTGACGGGTCCGAATGCAAATCCAAGAGATCCACTGAGATTGAATCCTCCAATAACCGCACCTCTCGATTCTCTTGGTGCGAGATCTCCACTCAGTGCTGATGATGCAGGAAGCATAATCGCAGCCACAATGCCGGCCAGAAAGAGGGGTATCGCAAGAAACGGAGGTTCAACAAATCCAACTGAGGATATTGACGCCCCATAAACGAGGCTGCCGAGAATGAGGGGTACAATTCTTCCATATCTGTCAGCAATCAATCCTCCGGGATACTGCAGGAGTGCAAAGGGCATCATGAATGCTGAGATGTAGAATCCAATTTTCATTGGCTCCATGTTGTAAAGCAACCCGAGCATTACCGGAAACACGCTTACAAAGAATCCAGCGGTAAATCTGTCAACAAAAGAGAATATGTACGGCACCGCAAGACCCCTCTCTTTCCAGAAAACTCTCACACCCTCAACCATGGAGTGGGATGGTTTCACAGGAAAGTCCCTCAGAATGGAGAGCGAAAGGAGAAAGGCGGTGAAAATTATGGCTGCCGAGGTGTAAAATGGTAAAACCGGATTGATGTTTCCAACAATCCCTCCAAATGAAGTGCCAAATGCCATTCCTGCAGCGATTCCCATCCCCACAAGTCCCATTCCACGACCGTATTTCCTTCTGTCTGCGATGTCGAGAACAGACGTCATGGCAATCGAGTAAACCATGACAGTGAATATCCCTTCAACAAACCTAAAAATTATGAGCCATTTCAGGTCAGGAGCGTTGGCCTGGAGCAAAAGCATTATTGAGTTTCCAAGAAGGCCAGTAACGATGAATGGCTTTCTTTTTCCAAATTTATCAGAGATCATCCCCCAAAAAACAGAGAAAAGGGCGTAAGCAATCAGGTTAACAGAAACGAATACTCCAGCCTGGGTCAGTGTAGCCCCATACCTGTCAATCACAAAGTGCTTTATTACTGGATATATAGATGTAACGCTGAAAAGCAGCATGAAACAGATGATTCCGAGGATTGCTATCTGCCGTGTCATCTATTTCTGGATTTTTAAAACTGCTATAAAACAAAATTGGTTTGAAATAAATTATATAATATTTAAAAATAAAAAATATAAGGGAAATTACATGCTCAAAGCGAGCTTTATGTCCTCCGCCTTAACTGTCTTCCTGTTTGCGTGCTTTGCAATCTCAACAGCCTTCTTGGCAACCTGAAGAGCATACTCTTCAAGAACCTCAGCCATCTTTTCTACTGCATCCTCGCTTACTCTCTCAGCACCTGCCTTCCTTATCAATCTATCAATTGGTGCAAGTGGCAACTCAGCCATTTTATCACCTCATTTCTTTTTTCAGTTATTGGGGATATATAAATTTTATTCTGTTGTGATACCGATCCAGATGTTTTGTTCAGTCCATAGGAAATAGGAAATTAATCTGGATCAATGTAGTGTCAAGGGATAAAAATCAGTGGCATTATGAGATACCATGAGAAGAATGTCATCAATTGTGACAGATTATGTCATCTTCATTGTCCATCGGAGAAATCACAACAGAATTGAAGGTTCATTAAGGAATGGTGTAAAAGATTTGAGCACATTAATAATAACTGACCGTTGCTCCACACCCCATCAAAAGTGTTTTAACCTTTCATTTTCCCTGTTTTTCATGGACTGTTTAACTGCCATTTTAACCAGGAGATCAGTTAGAAGGTTCAGAAAGGATGATGTCAGTGATGAGACTGTTATGAAGCTGATAGAGGCTGGAAATGCTGCACCATCAGCTGGAAATCTTCAGGCCAGGGATTTCATTGTGGTGAGAGATGAGGAGACAAAGCTGAAGCTTGCGGTAGCCTCTGTCCGGCAGATGTTTATTGCTGAAGCTCCCGTTCTGATTGTTGTTGTGGCAAATTATCCGAGAAGCATGAGGGTGTATGGAGACAGGGGCAAGATATATGCTGAACAGGATGCTGCAGCTGCGGTACAGAACATTCTGCTTGCAGCCCACGCAATGGGTCTTGCTTCTGTCTGGATTGGGGCATACGATGATGAGAAAGTCTCCGAAATACTAAACATACCGAGCTATGCGAGGCCTGCCGCGATTCTGCCTGTAGGATATCCTGCTGAAAATCCAAGGCCGAGAAAAAGATACGCTCTTGAGGAGATAACCCACTGGGAGAAATGGTGATAGCACTCCTAACAGATTTCGGAGACTTTTATCCGGGAGTGATGAAGGGCATCATAAGAAAGATGAGCGGTGCGGAGGTAGTGGATATCACTCACTCTGTATCGCCCCAGAACATCGTTGAAGGAGCCTTCCTTCTCTACAGCTCCTACAGGTTTTTTCCGAATGGAACTGTCTTTGTCTCGGTTGTTGATCCGGGTGTTGGCGGGAAAAGAAGGGCTATTGCGGTGAAAACAAGAGACTACTGGTTTGTTGCACCTGATAACGGTCTTGTATATCCATCAGCATCTGAAAACGGAATTGAGGAGATTTATGTTATAGGAGAATCGGTGTCCGGTATATCCGGAACCCTCTCATCAACATTTCATGGCAGGGATATTTTTGCCCCTGCCGGTGCACTGATCCATGATGGGAAGTTAGACAAAAGGCACTTTCAGAAAGCCGATCCCGAAATTGTGAAACTTGAACTTTTCGATCCGGAAATTGAGGGCAGGGAGATTTCATGCAGGGTACTTCACATTGACAGGTTTGGAAATGCCGTAACAAATTTGAGGAGAAAAGATCTGGAGGACATTGATCCTGAAGGATTTGTGTTTAATGAAATTGAAATTCCCGTTGTCGAGAGATACGAGGATGTTGATGCCGGAGAGGTGCTGGCTTTATTTGGGAGTTTTGAAACGCTTGAGCTGAGTGTGAGAGATGGCAACTTTTCAGAAAAGTATAATGTCCGTTACGGGGAACTCAGGTTAAGGTGGTTCTGATGCTTGGAGACAGGTTTGGAGACAGGGCCTTAGCAAAACTTGTGGAGTCAATCAACCGCCACCTCCCTGAAAGGAGGCAGACACTCAAGGCAATGCTTCAGATGGACAGTCCATCTTTCAGGGCCAAGGATGGAATCGAGTACGACATAGCAAGAGAGGAACTTGAGTTCATAGCAGAGCATGTGGATGAGGAGGAGCATGACAGATTCGCAATTCCAATAATTCTGGAAATGACAAGCCTCGGAGATGAGTATGTAATTTATGTGAGGGACAGAAGGCATGCAGAGTTTATTCAGAGAGCATTTGGATTTGAGAGGTATGTTAATGATGTGATGATGCTCTACACCTACGAAATGCAGAAAATAAGGAAAAAACTCAGAACAGCCTCTCAGGTGATGTTCCGGGTTTAGCCTTTAGGGACCAATTTCTTTTTATAGGACCTCAGAATAATAATTTATCATGTACGATCTGTACGGAATATTCTGGCTCCTGATTTTTCTCTACCTCATATTCATGCCTCAGATGAGGCATCAGATGCTGGTTTCAGGAAGAAGAAAGCTCATGGAAAAAATAGCGGAAAAAAGGGGAAGCAATGTAATCACAATGATCCACAGGCAGGAGAGCATAGGATTCCTTGGAATTCCGGTTTACAGGTTCATAGACATAGATGATTCGGAGAAGGTGCTGAGGGCGATAAGGAGCACGCCAGAGGACAAGCCCATAGATCTGATAATCCACACCCCCGGAGGACTCGTTCTTGCTGCAACGCAGATAGCCAAGGCACTGCATGATCATCCTGCCAGAACAACAGTCATAGTCCCTCACTATGCCATGAGCGGTGGAACGCTGATAGCCCTTGCAGCCGATGAGATAATAATGGATCCCCACGCCGTTCTCGGTCCCGTCGATCCCCAGCTCATGAACTACCCTGCCCCCTCAATTCTCAGGGCAGTTAAGAGGAAGGACCCAAAAGACATTGATGATCAGACACTCATAATGGCCGATATAGCCGAGAAAGCAATAAATCAGGTAAGGGACTTTGTTTTCTTGCTTTTAAAGGACAAGCTTGGAGAGAACAGGGCAAGGGAGGTTGCTGAAATTCTGACAGAGGGGAGATGGACCCACGATTACCCGTTAACGTTTGAGACTGTCAGGGAATTCGGGCTCAACGTTTCAACAGATGTCCCACCCGAGATTTACGAGCTCATGGATCTCTTCCCACAGCCAATGATGCAGAGGCATCCGGGGGTTGAGTTTGTTCCAAGCCATGGAGACAGGAAGGCTGGGAAATGACATTGAAAAACTGGAAAACCTTGAAAAACTTTTGTAAAGTGCTTCAGCTACAGTCATCAGGGAGGGCAGTATGGTAAGGATAAGGCTGTTTGCAAACTTCAGGGAAGTAGCCGGAAAGAGGGAAATTGAGGTTGATGCGGAAAGCCTTCAGGATCTGATGAAAAAGCTAACAGCTGAGTATCCTGAATTTGAAAAACTGATGGAATATGCTGTTATCATGGTGAACGGAAGGATTGCAGACAGAAACGAGAATATCAGGCTGAAGAAAGACGATACCGTTGCAATTTTTCCGCCTGTAAGCGGTGGTGCCGATGCTTTTTGAAAGACTTGAAAGCCTGGAGACTGCCAGGAAAAAGCTGCTTGACAGAATAGAGCCCTTTGGCAGGGATGACACAGCAACAGTTTCGGTAGAGAAGGCTCTTGGCAGAATTCTTGCTGCTGATGTCCACTCTGAAATTGACATCCCCCATTACAGCAGATGTGCCATGGATGGATATGCGGTGAAAAGCGAGATGGTCAGAGGTGCAAGCAGAGCAAGTCCTGTTCTGCTTAAAAAAGGAAACGAGGCTGTTTGGGTTCACACAGGAGATGCGTTGCCAGATGGGTTTGATGCAGTAATCAAGGCTGAGGATACTGAGGAAATTGGGAGCTCTGTTGCGGTTTACAAGGCTGTGAGGAAATACGAAAATGTGGGGATGAGAGGAGAGGATGTAAAGAAGGGAGATGTTATTGCTGAGAGAGGAAAAATGCTCAGACCTCACGACCTTGCAATTCTGAGAGCTGCGGGAGTAGAGGAAGTTGAGGTTTTCAGGAAGCCAAGGATAAAGGTTGTTCCAACAGGAGATGAACTTTTACAGCCCGGTGAGAGCCTGAAACCCGGAAAGGTGTTTGAGAGCAATGGACTGATGATCTCATCCTACATTCAGGAGTGGGGTGGGATCGGAGAAAAAACAGACATAGTTCCAGATGTGAGAGAGAAAATAGAGGAGATATTTGATGAACTGGATGGTTATGACATGGTCGTCACAACAGGAGGAACATCTGTTGGAAAGAGGGACATGCTTTATGAGGTTCTTGACACAGCAGGGGAAGTTGTCTTCAGGGGAGTTGCTCTGAGACCCGGGAAGCCAACTGTATTTGCGATGGTTGATGGGACACCGGTTCTCGGCCTTCCCGGCTTTCCATCTGCGTGTGTCGCCTCAGCATACCTTTTCCTCAGGCCCGCAATCTGGAAGATGGTGAGCAGGAGGGATTCAATTTCTTTCAGTGTCAGATTATCGGGAAAGATATACTCAAAGGCGGGGTTTACCAGTTTTGTCAGGCTGAGAGTTGATTTTGGGACCTTGGTGGCTGAACCAATCTCATCTTACGGCTCCGGAGTTCTTTCAACCGTTACCCGTGCAAACGCATACACTCTTGTTGAGGAGAATGTGGAGGTTGTTGAGGAGAAGGAGATTGTGAGGGCATTTCCTCTCTGATATTCTCCATTTTTCCTGAGCCGGGAAAAAAGAAAATCCTTAAATACCATATGCTGAAGGTGACCATGACGTCTCCTTGAATTCATTTTTACGGGGTGAAAGAGCATGGAAAAAGCAGAGATACTCGCAAAAATAAAAGAAACAGAACAGAAGGTTGAAGAAGAGATCAAAAGGGCTGAGGAAGAGGGGAAAAAGAAGGTTCTTGCTGCAAAAAATGAGGCGAGGCAGATAATTGAGGATGCAAAGAAAGAGGCAGAGAAAATAAAGGATGAGATTCTTGAAAAGGCAAAAGCTGAAATAGAGAAGGAAAAGGAAAGCATAAGGGAAAAGAAGCTTGCAGAAATAAATGAAGTTGTCAGAAAGGGGGATTCAAGGGTTGATGAGGTTGTTGACTTTCTTTACGATGAGTTTGTGAGGCTGATCTGATATGCTCGAGCCTGTAAGGATGGTAAAGGTCTCTGTGGTGGGCCCGAAAGAATATCTTGAAAAGACATCCAGCACACTTTACAGGCTTAATGGTCTCCACATTGAGGATTACAAGGAGGAGGATGAATATTTCAGGATTGGAGAGCCCTTGGAAAGGGCATCAAAGCTCTCAAAACTTCTTGTTTCTGTGAGATCAATTCTCTCATATGCGGGAGTGAAGGACGGATACGAGCCGGAGAGAGTTTTCAGTGTTTCCGAGCTTAACAGGGAGATCGATGTGAAGGTCAGGGAACTTGAAGAGGTCATAAATGCAAAGGTCTCCAGAATCAAGGAAATAGAGGAAAGGCTGAGAAAAATTGGAGATGAGAGGAGAGCACTGATACCTCTGAAATCTCTCGGGATACCTCCGGACCTCCTTACAGGCTACAGAAATATTGAGGTTTTTGCGGGCTTTGTCAAATCAAATCCCTTTGAGAGGATTGTTGAGGTTACGAAGGATTTTGAGCTTTTCATCTCTGAATACGACGATGAGTTTGTTGTTGCCGTTTTTGTGAAAAAAGATAGTGCGGAAGACGTGTTCAGGGTTCTTCAGGAGTTCTCATTCAGGGAGATATCCGTACCTGAAATTGATGTTGGCTATGATGAGAGACTCAGACAGCTTGAATCTGAGGAGACAGAACTAAAAGAGGAACTGTCAGGACTGAGAAAGGAGATAAAGAGGTACGAGCAGGAAAATCTTGATCTCCTGCTTGCACTTGAAGAGCACCTCAGCATAGAGCTTGAGAAAAGTGAACTTCCATTGAGAGCTGCCACGTCAAAGTATGCGTTCGTGATTGTTGGCTATGTTCCGGAAGAGATGTTTGAAACCTTCCAGAAGGTTGTAAATGAAGAAACAGACGGGAAGGTTGTTGCTCTGAAGATAAATGACAGGGAGTTCAATCCGCCAACTGCACTGAAGAATCCTGTATTTGCCAAGCCCTTTGAGCTGCTCACAAAATCCTATGCTGTGCCAAAATACAGCGAAATCGATCCAACCATAATCATGTCAGTATTTTTCCCGATCTTCTTCGGATTCATGCTTGGAGACATCGGCTACGGAATTGTCATTCTCGCTCTGGGACTGTGGCTCTCAACCAAATTCAAAACAGAGGGCTGGCAGGCACTGCTTAAAGTTCTTAACTATTCCGCAATCTCCACAATAGTTTTTGGATTCGTTTACGGTGAGTTCTTTGGATTTGAGCTGTTTGGTCACAAAACGGTGTTCGCAGAGCTTTTTGGACACGAGAGTTCAATAGCTCACATGTTCGCCGAGATACCTCATGTCAACAGACTGGAAAAGGCACCGGCGATTCTTGTGCTTACAATTGCCATAGGCGTTTTCCACATGGCCATGGCCTACGTTATTGGAATAAGGAACGTGGCAAAGGAGCACGGATGGAAGCATGCCATTGAGGAGAAGTTCAACTGGCTGATGGCACTGATAAGCATCGCACTGATAATAACAGGATTCATCCTGAACAACATGGCCGGAAAAACGGCCTTTGAACTCAACTATGCCTACATTGCGGCAGTACCGTTTCTGATATTGTGGGCCGTGCTCACAATCATTGGGGAGGGTCCGATGTTTCTCATTGAGTATCTAACACTCCTCAGCAACACAATAAGCTATGCTCGATTGCTGGCTGTTGGGCTTGCAAGTGTTGGATTTGCTGTTGCTTTCAATTACATGGCTTTTGAGATGCTCTGGCCCTCAGGGCCAGTTGGAATTGTTGCAGCAGTTCTGGTATTTCTGGTAGGTCACTTCATAAACATTCTCCTCGGAATTCTTGATCCGGGGTTGCAGAGTCTTCGATTGCACTATGTTGAGTTCTTTGTTAAATTCTTTGAGGGTGGGGGCAGACTTTACGCCCCGTTTGGTAGGAAGAGGAAGTATACAAAAGAAGATTGAAGGAGGTGTTGTAAATGGCAGTTGAGGGGATGGTGGCTGTTGGAGCTGGTCTGGCAGTAGGATTGGCTGGAATTGGTGCAGGACTTGGTGAGCAGGGAATTGGAGCCGCTGCTGTAGGTGCAATGGCTGAAGACCCAAGCTTCTTCGGCAGAGGCTTGCTGATGACAGTTATTCCAGAAACAATCGTTATCTTCGGCCTTGTCGTATCGTTCCTGCTGATGTTCATGTAAACTCCGGCTCCAAATTTTTTTAAGAGGTGCAAAAAATGCCACTGGAGCCAATAATCGAGGAGATAATCAGAAAGGGGCACCAGCAGGTTTCAGAAATAAACAGATACGCTGAAGAAGAGGCTGAGAAGATAATTTCAGAGGCAAAAGATGAATCCAGGGAGATTCTGAAGAGGGCAAGGGAAGAAGCAGAGAAGGAAGCTGAGAGACTTAGAAGGCAGGAAATATCAGGAATAAACCTTGAAATGAAAAAGGAGGAGCTTCTTAGGAAGAGAGAGGTTGTAGAGAAAGTTTACCGGCTTCTTGTTGAGAAGGTTCAGAATCTGAGCGATTCAGAGAGGGAGGAGCTTCTCAAAAAGATTCTTGACAAATACAAGAATGAGGGCTATCTTGTTTACTCGAACAAAAAGGATGAGGAAATTGTCAGAAAAATCTCCAAGCTTGAGTATGCCGGGAATATAGAGTGCATAGGTGGTGTGATTCTCGAAAGCAGGGATGGAGAATACAGGATAAATCTCACCTTTGACAACCTCCTCAGAGAGGTTTACGAGTCAAAGATGAAGGAAGTTTATGAGAAGCTCTTCGGGTGATTTAACATGATTTCAAAGATAATAAAGAGAACAAAGATCTCAGAATGGGCATACATTGTTGCAAGAGTGAGGGTGATGAAGAGGAAGCTCATCCCCAGGGATGAGTATGCAAAGCTGCTTAACATGGACCTCAATGAGATAGCGAGGTATCTTGAGGAGACGGAGTACAAGAAGGAGATAGATGAGCTCGCATTCAGGTATTCCGGTGTTGATCTGATAGATCATGCCCTCTCACTGAATCTTTCAAGGGTGTACTCAAAGCTCATAAGAATATCAAAGGGTTTGCCAAGAGACCTGATTGTTCTTTACCTCAGAAAATGGGACTTCTGGAACATCAAGAACATACTCAGGGGGAAGATGTTTGGTTTCACAAATGAGGAAATTGAAGCAACCCTCGTTCCAGCAGGAGAGTTTGATGAGGACTTCTTCAAATCCCTGCTTGCAAAGGAGAGCATTGAGGAAATCGTGAATGCATTCAGGGGAAAGCCATTTTACAGCATTCTTGAGAAAATTCTTCACGGATCAAAGCTCTCGGATGTTGAGGACGAGCTTGACAAGTTCTACTACACTTCCATAGCAGGTCTTTCAGCCGAGAGCCTTGATGCCAAGTACTTCATAGACTTCATCAGAATGGAGATTGACATTGTGAATATGAAGACTATACTCAGGCTTAAGAAGGAGGGTGTTCCGGCAGAGGAGATAATACCCAAGATAGTTCCCTACGGATATCAGCTCACGGAAGATGAGGCAAGAAAGCTTGCGGCCATGGAGCTCGAGGAGATCTACAAGGCAATCGAGAACTACTGGTTTGTAAGGGATCTGAGGGAGGTAGTAATGACCCAGCCAATGTCAAAGATTGAAAATGCTCTGACGAGGATATGGGCTGAGAGAATGATAAAGAAAGCAAGCAATTACCCGCTTTCCATACTCCCCGTTCTGTCATACATGCTTCTGAAAAAGATCGAGGTTGACAATCTCAGAATTATTGCAAGGGGTAAGGAAAGCGGGATGGAGGTTGAGGATATTAGGGAGCAGCTGGTGATTGTATGAAGAAGCTCGCAATAATCGGCGATCCGGAATTCAATCTTGGCTTCAGGCTTGCGGGAGTGAGGGATATTTTTGATGTCGTCAGTGATGAGGAGCTTGTTCAGACTGTTGAGAAGGTTCTTGAGAGTGAGGATATTGGTGTTGCGGTCATCAAGCATGAGTTTTTGAAAAAACTGCCCCTCGCATTAAAGAGGGCTGTTGATGAGAGTGTTGAGCCAACATTTGTTGCTGTTGGTGCTGAAGGAGGGGCAGAGGAGATTAGAGAAAAAATAAGAAAGGCGATAGGTGTTGACCTATGGAAGTGAAGGAGTTAATCGGGAAGGTTTATCGTGTATCAGGACCTCTGGTTGTGGCAGAGGGATTGAAAGCCAGAATGTACGATGTGTGCAGGGTTGGTGATGAGGGACTGATGGGCGAGGTAGTGGGACTTGTGGGTGACAAAGCACTGATTCAGGTTTACGAGGATACATCCGGTATAAAACCCGGTGACAGGATTGAAAACACCGGGATGCCACTGAGCGTTGAGCTTGGCCCTGGATTGCTGAAGTCCATCTACGATGGTGTTCAGAGACCCCTCCCAGCCCTTAAGGATGCAAGCGGTGACTTCATTGGCAGGGGAATTGATGCACCTGCTCTGGACAGAGATGCCAAGTGGGATTTCAGGCCTGTGGTCAAAAAAGGAGATAAGGTGAATGGTGGAGATATTCTTGGGAGTGTTCAGGAGACCGAATTCATCGAACATAAGATCCTTGTACCTCCGAATGTTTCTGGAGTCATAAGCGAGATTTATGAGGGAGGATTTACAGTAGATGATACAATTGCCGTTCTCGAAGACGGTACAGAGCTGAAGCTCTCCCATAAATGGCCTGTCAGAATTCCGAGACCATATCAGGAGAAGCTTCCACCGAACATCCCGCTCATTACGGGACAGAGAATTCTCGATGCGCTGTTCCCAGTTGCAAAGGGGGGTACAGCAGCAATTCCAGGGCCTTTCGGCTCAGGAAAAACAGTTACGCAGCATCAGCTTGCAAAGTGGAGTGACACGCATGTTGTTGTTTACATTGGATGCGGTGAGAGAGGAAACGAGATGACAGAGGTTCTTGAGGAGTTCCCAGAGCTTGAAGACCCCAGAACTGGAAAGCCGCTCATGGAGAGAACTGTGCTCATAGCCAACACATCAAACATGCCTGTTGCTGCAAGAGAGGCGAGTGTTTACACCGGAATAACAATAGCCGAGTACTTCAGAGACATGGGATATGATGTGAGCATCATGGCTGATTCAACGAGCAGGTGGGCTGAGGCAATGAGAGAAATCTCAGGAAGACTTGAGGAGATGCCGGGTGAGGAGGGATATCCCGCTTACCTTGCCTCAAGACTTGCAGAGTTCTATGAGAGAGCCGGGAGAGTCAGGACTCTGAACGGCAACATTGGGAGTGTCACGGTTGTTGGAGCCGTCTCACCACCCGGTGGAGACTTCAGCGAGCCAGTCACCCAGAACACCCTCAGAATCGTGAAAGTTTTCTGGGCTCTTGATGCAAAGCTTGCTGCAAGGAGGCATTTCCCAGCCATCAACTGGCTTCAGAGCTACAGCCTTTATGCAGATACACTTGCAGAGTGGTTCAATGAGAATATAGCCCCAGACTGGAGTGAGCTGAGGAAGTGGGCAATGACCGTACTGCAGGAAGAGGCAAACCTGCAGGAGATCGTTCAGCTTGTTGGCAGTGATGCATTGCCCGAGAGCCAGAGATTGCTCCTTGAGGTTGCAAGGCTTATCAGAGAGGTTTTCCTGCAGCAGTATGCATATCATCCGGTTGACACATACTGTGACCTCAAAAAGCAGTATGACATACTGAAGTCAATAAAGGACGTCAATGATCTGTTCTACAGGGCACTTGAGTCTGGAAAGCTTGTGGAGGAGATCATCGGCGTTGAAGGCGTGGATGAGTTCGCAAGGGCAAAGTTCGAGGAGGACTACAGGAGTGCTATTGAGAATGCCATCAAGAAGATCAAGCAAAATCTGGGGGTGGAGTGAATGAAGGAGTACAAGACGATAACTCAGGTTGCAGGACCTCTTGTATTTGTTGAGAAGACCGAACCTGTTGGGTATGGAGAACTTGTAACAATAACACTGCCTGATGGATCAACAAGAAGGGGTCAGGTTCTTGACACGTCAATGGATACCGTTGTCGTTCAGGTTTTTGAGGGGACGAGAGGTATTGACACATCATCAACGGTCAGATTTACCGGAGATATCATAAGGCTGAATGTCAGCTATGACATGCTTGGCAGGATTCTGAGTGGTTCAGGAGATCCAATTGATGGAGGTCCAAAGATAGTCCCTGAGGAGAGGAGGGAGATCATAGGTGCTGCCATAAATCCCTATGCAAGAGAGTATCCAAGGGAGTTCATCCAGACAGGTATCTCTGCAATTGATGGAATGAACACACTTGTCAGAGGGCAGAAATTGCCAATATTCTCCGGTTCCGGACTTCCACACAATGACATTGCTCTGCAGGTCGCAAGACAGGCAAAGGTCAGAGGAGAGGGTGAGGAATTCGCTGTTGTTTTCGCTGCTATGGGCATAACCCATGAGGAGGCTCACCAGTTCATGAAGGATTTTGAGAGAACTGGAGCTCTGGAAAGAGCTGTCGTCTTTCTGAACCTTGCAAACGATCCGGCCATTGAGAGACTTCTCACCCCGAGAATGGCCCTGACTGCAGCAGAGTTCCTGGCATACGAATACGATCTGCACGTCCTCGTCATCCTGACTGACATGACCAACTACTGTGAAGCTTTAAGAGAGATATCCGCAGCAAGAGAGGAAGTGCCCGGAAGAAGAGGATACCCGGGATACATGTACACAGACCTTGCAACAATTTACGAGAGAGCAGGGAGAATCAGAGGCAGAAAAGGCACAATTACCCAGATGCCAATCCTCACAATGCCGGGAGATGACATAACCCATCCGATTCCGGATCTGACTGGCTATATCACCGAGGGGCAGATAGTGCTCAGCAGAGAGCTTCATGCCAAGGGCATCTATCCACCAATCAACGTCCTTCCATCACTCAGCAGGCTGATGAAGGAGGGTATTGGTGAGGGGAGAACAAGAGATGACCATGTCCAGTGGAACGATCAGATGTATGCCGCATATGCTGAGGGTGTTGATCTCAGAGGTCTTGTGGCGATTGTTGGTGAGGAGGCTCTGTCAGAGAGGGACAGGAGATATCTGAGATTTGCAGATGAGTTTGAGAGGAGGTTCATCCAGCAGGGGAGGTATGAGGACAGAGACATCGAAACAACCCTTGGAATTGGGTGGGAACTGCTTTCAATGCTGCCTGAGGCTGAGCTCACAAAGATTGAGAGGAAGTACATTGAGAAGTACCATCCTGCCTACAGGAAGAAGGCAGAATAACCCCTTCAATTTTTTGAGGTGAAAACATGGACGTTCAGCCAACAAGAATGGAACTCATAAAGCTGAGAAGAAGAATTGCAATGGCCAAAAAGGGACACGCACTGCTTAAAATGAAGAGAGATGGACTCATCATGGAATTCAGAACGATCCTTGAGGATGCAAAGAGGGTCATAGATGAGATGGTTCAGAGGTACAGGGAGGCTCAGGAAAAACTGGCTTTAGCCATGGCTGCGGATGGCGTTGTTGCTGTCAAGTCAATAGCCCTGTCCGTGGATAAGGAACCCTCATTCACCCTTAAGAGAAAAAACATCATGGGTGTTGTTGTTCCGGTCATTAAGAGAGAGGTTGTCAGAAAGTCTGTTGCTGAGAGAAATTACGGAGTTATCGGGACGACAGCAAGAATTGACGAGGCGGTTGAGGCATACGAGGCTTTGATTGATGCAATACTTGAGGTTGCTGAGATCGAGACAACTCTGAAAAGGCTCATAGAGGAAATCGAGAGGACAAAGAGAAGGGTCAATGCCCTTGAATTCAGGGTGATTCCATCAATGGAGGATGCTGCAAGATACATAACCTTCAAGCTTGAAGAAATGGACAGGGAGAACATAATAAGGCTTAAGAAGATCAAGGGCAAGAAAGAGAAGGCAGAGGCATGATATCCGAAAGAATAATAAGGTGGCTTGACAACGAAGAGAATCTTGTTAGAGTTTTAAAGTACTGGTGGATAGTCAGCACGATAAGGGTGTCTGTCGGGCTGATTCTATTTTTAATTATTGTATTCAAAGTATTCGATTTGAGCATCTTCAGGTGATCTCATGTATTTTGAGGTCTGGATAGATCTGTCAAGGAAAGATGATGTTCTCAGAGAGCTCAGGGAAAGGTTCTATGAGGTGTATGAGGTCTTTTATGACTACCACTTCATAGTGAATGCTGAGAGTGAGGATGAGATCCTTGCTGTAGATGGAGTTAAATACGTCAGGAAACATTACAACTGCTGATGAAGTCCTGGAGATTTGCCGGATTTGATGACAGCTTTAAGGGTGATGAATGCTACATTGTTGGAACTGTTTTTGAGGGAAGCAGATATCTTGAAGGGGTGATGGTTGACAGAATTGAAATTGACGGTCTTGACTCAACATCCAGAATCATATCAATGGTGAGGAGATCCAAGTTCAGGAAGCAGATAAGGGCAATTTTCCTTGATGGGGTCACATTTGGTGGGTTCAATGTTGCTGATATTGCTGAAATAAGCAGATCTCTGAGCGTTCCCGTTATTGCTGTTACAAGAAGGAGACCAGACTTTGAATCAATTTTCAGAGCCCTTGAGAACGTGCCTGATTATGAGCTCAGAAAGACCATAATAGAAAAAGCTGGAGAGATTCATGCTCACAGAGGCGTTTTCTTCCAGTTCTCAGGATGTGATATTGAAGCTGTGGTTGAGATGATAGATGCCTCAACTCTGAAAGGCAACATGCCTGAATGCTTGAGAGTGGCACACATAATTGCCACAGCCATTGTTCATGGAGAGAGCAGAGGAAAGGTGTAGGAATAAAAAATCAAACAATGAAGTTCCACTTCTTCCCATCTCTTGTGAACACATGCACGGTACATGCGAGACAGAGATCGAAGCTGTGTATCACCCTGATGACATCCCACTGGTTATCCGGGGTTACTGGTGTTCCAACAAGTGCCTCCTCAAGGGGTCCCGGGTTTCCATTTGAGTCCCTCGGTGAAACATTCCAGGTTGTCGGGGCTATTACCTGGTAGTTCTCGACCTTTCCTCCACTCGCCCTCATCCAGTGTCCCAGCGCACCTCTTGGAGCTTCTCTTAGCCCAACACCCTCACCGGTGACATTATCGGGATACTCCAGAAACGCCTTCTTTCCGGCATACTCCTTTAGCTGTAGCAGCAGGCTCTCAAGATATTCTATCATCACAAGCTCTTCCTGAATTCTTGCAATGTTTCTTGCAAGGGCATTGCTTGCAGTTCTCCCCCCTGCAAGGTTTTTTCTCAGGTCAAGAGGGTCACCGACCTTCCATCCATCTCTGAATCCCTTGGCAACCATTCTTGCAAGTGGCCCAACCTCTGCTGCCTTACCCCCATATCTCGGTGCCTTGGCCCAAGTGTACGCCCTCTCCTTCCCGTATTTTGGAACGAGCTTTCTTGTATCCTCACTTCCAACATAGTCTCCTCCAGCATCATCACTGTAGTATGAGTGGGTAACGTCCTCACTTATCTTTCTGTAATCGAACTTTTCAAGTTCGTTTCCATTGAAGAACCCCGACGGGAAAAAGAGCTTTCCATCAACATCTGTCAGGAATCCGTATGCCAGCATTGTGGGTGTTCTCTCTCCCATATCCCCAATTCCCCTGTTTGCCATCACAAGCATGAGTGAGACCAAATCGTAAAGGCCTCTACCTATCTCAGGATCGTTGGGTGGAATGATCTCTTTCCCATCTTCAAGCTTTTTGCTGACATCATCAATTATGTAGCCGGCAACATCTGCAGTTTGCTCCAAGGCAGTTTTTCCAAGACCAACGCCAAGGGCCCACTTCTTCACATCCAGAACTATGCTTATGAGCCTGGTTATGACTTTCTCATCAATTCTGAGTGTGACGCCTCCGGGTACCGGAGTCATTATGTGGGGCACCTTTCCTCCTATGTACGCCATGGCCTGATGGAGTCTTCTCTGGGCCTCAACAGCCTCCTTCACACCCTGCCCGACAAGGGGATCAAACCTCACAAGGCCCGTTTTGAAGAGAGCATCACAGTAATCAGGTCCTGTCAACGCGTAAGCCCATACAGGGTGGTCGAAGACGTACTGCAGGGCTGCTATTGTGTTTCTGAGCAGAACCGCCGCCTCGGGTAAACCATGTCCCCACTCGTTTGCAAGACCTGCGGCATTCTCTATCGCAAATAGACTTGCAAGCCTGTGGTCATTATGGCACACTCCGCATATCCTCTGGAGAATTATCGGTGCATCCTTCACATCCCTGTTTATGACAATCCTCTCAAATCCTCTGAACATTGTGGCGAGGGCCTTCGCCTCCTTAACAGTCCCGTTTTCTACATTCAGCCTAACACCGTGATGACCTTCAAGCCTTGTAACAGGATCAATTACCACTTCCACGCTTAACCACCTCCTCAACCCACAGAGGATGCTCTTCTTTTGCCTTTTCAACCTCCATATATCCTGTAAACACAGATTTGTTGAACGGGAAGAACTTCTTTCTCAGGTGGCTGAAGTACATGTGCCAGGTTGCAATGAAAACAACCGCAAGGATCGACTCTTCCCAGTGGGCAACTCTGAATGCCACAAACCACTCACCAGATGGTGAGAAATATTCAGGATAGCTCAGGACGAGTCCGGTGAGTATCATGACAACCATCCCCCAGAACGCACCCCAGTATTCAAATTTCTGAACGTAGCTGAACTTGTCATATTTGGGAACGTAGCTTGATTTCCCAAAAACGAATTTCAAATCGGCAATGAAGTCCTGAAAGTCCTTTTTCCTCGGGATCATTCCTGTTGGCCTCTTTATCAGTGCCCAGGTTATGTGATATATCCCTGCAAAAATCATAACAAAACTTGAAAGCCTGTGAAAGCCCCTTACATTCTCCACTCCACCCATAGCATTAATCAGTGCCATTCCCCAGTCTGTGTACCTGTAAAGAAGTGGCAAACCGGTCACTGCAAGGAATATGAAACTCGTCAGGAGGAGGAGATGTTGAAATCTCTGATGAACATCAAATCTCTTTATTCCATTCATTTCTCCTCCTCCTTTCTCTCTTTGTTAAGCTTGTGCTCCCTGTATGCGTGCATTGCAATGTATGCACCTGCTCCTACTAAAACGGCACCGGTCAGTGTTGAAAAGAGAGTTTTGGTGGTATCAATTTCAAGTCTGCTCTGTTCCTTGAAGAACGGTGACGTTTCATCAGGGAATCCGGGGTGCATACAGCCAATGCATGGAGCTCCGGCGTTCATGCATACATTAACTCCACCATTCCACTTTGTCTCGCTGCACGCTGAAATTGTCATCGGACCCCTGCATCCAAGCTTGAACAGGCAGGTGTTGTATCTCATATCGCTCTTTTCAAAGCTCTCGGCAAACCATCCCTCGTCATAGTATCCTCTCCTGACACAGTTATCGTGGATCAGGCTTGAGAAGAACACCTCAGGTCTCCCGTACTCATCCAGATCAGGAGCAACACCAAGCAGTGCTGCAGCAAGCACAGTCAGAAGCCAGTCAGGATGTCCGGGGCATCCAGGTATCATGATTGCCGGCACAGATGGCTGTTTTCCATTCAGGAACTGATAGAGCCCTACAGCGTTTGTTGGACTTTTTCCCGTGAAATCCTTTCCTGATGGGATACCGCCATAGGTTGCGCAGCTTCCAAATCCGACAATGGCGATCTTTGTCCTCGGTATCAGCTCGTTCAGCCATTGCACCAGTGTGACCTCTTTTCCGTTTCTCTCTCCAAACGTACATGCAACTTCCATGTCTCCAGTTGGAATGGAACCCTCAAGTACGAGAACATCAGGATCGTATTCTTCGAGAACTTTTACTGCCTCATCACCGAAAGAGGGCATCACAGTTGGGTGAAAGGCTATGTTAACCTTCAGCTCCTCAACAGCATCATACAGATCCGGATCTGATGCCTGAAGCAGAGACACTGTGCATGCTGAATCGCTCTGACCCTGAAGCCAGAAGATCTTCACGTCATTCTCTTTTGCCTGCTCGAGAGCACTCACGATCTCTGACTTGTATGTTGTCAGGAACCCCGATGCCCCTATGGTTGCCAGTATCTTGTTAAACTCCCTTCTGCTGAGCCTCACACATCCCCCCTCCTCAATATTTTTCATAATTGATTCTTGATATTGGTAAATCTGTTTACGCATAATAAAAATCACATATTTAATTTTTTCGAATTTTTTTTAAAAAATTTGAATAAAAACTAAAAAAATATTTATTTAGTGGTTGTAATTTTAAAATCTTGCCATTTTAATATCTCCCAAGTATAAATATTTTTCTACCTTCAATTATTACTGAACCGTCTGAAAAGGCATTTATGACGTATGAATTGCTCACCGCATGATCTGTTATGGCCGTGGTGGTGTATGATGTTTTTCCATCTGCTAAGAACCCGAAAACCATTATCTGGTCTGCGAGATGTCTGTCAAATGTTCCATCAGACTCAATCTCTTTGAAGATTTCCATACTCGCTTCAATTCCAACCTTTTCAGCCGGTTTTCCTTTCTCACCAAGAGAGACGGAACCTTTGTAACCGCAGAACAGTGTTATTCCCGAGCCTGTTGAAAATCCTTTTTGAGTTTCAACTGCAATGTTCGTGCTGTATCCCCTGCTTTCAAGAAAATCTCTTGCCGACCTTGCCTGCCTCTCTGCCACATGTCCCGGAAGATTTGAGCAGTGACTTATCCCCTCAATCTTCCTGCACTTCGCTTCTTGAAATGTCCTGCCTCTGAGCTTCGATTCTCCCACACTGACCACGACCTTTCCACCACCCTTTGGATAGTATCCCCTTCTGAAAACCTCAATCTGAACATCAGCACCCATCTCCTTCAGAGTTCTCAGGGTTACAAATTTCATGTAGTCTATGCTTGGACTCCAGCTAACATCAGTCCCTCCAGTTATTTCGAGTCTGCACTCCTTTCCTTCGTGAATTATGGGTGGCAGTATTGTCTGGAGAAGGAGGGTTATGCTTCCTGCCGTGCCGATATCTATCCTCATATCCCTAACTCTGATCTCTCTTGGTCTGAAAACAACCCTTGTTGAGCCTATTTTGAGCCCTTCCACATCTGCATTGCATATCTCTTTTGCAACCTCAACACCTTTGAGATGTTGAGCTTTAAGTCCCGGCTTCGGACGGTTTGCTCTGATGTTGTAAACCTCCACATCCTCACCTGTAATGCACGAAAGAGCTATGGCAGTTCTCAGAATCTGTCCGCCTCCCTCTCCAAATCCACCGTCTATTCTGATCATCCCATCACCTGTCAGGATATTGTGGCACCTCAGGGAGCTTTGTCTGAAATTTATTTCATGAAGATCTTCTGCCCTCTGTTGATATGTTTTTCAGAATTTTCTCCGGAAGAAAGGTTCTGATGAACTCGTAGATTCCCGGACTTACCCACACTACTCTCTTCCATCCACCCTCACCCCTGAGAAATCCCCCTGACTTCATGTAGGCGAAGCTTATTCCTGCAAACCCCTCAGCCTGCGTTCCGAGAATGAATTTTTCCATCTCATCAAATCTCAGTCCGAGAGGTGTTTTTCCCTTGAAACTCCTGTCAACAATGCCAAATCCATCTTTTTCAGGGATGTAGAAAACTATGGCCTGAGCAAAGTTCCCTGTGAGTGGTGGATGTTCAAGAATCGAATGGATTCTGATTCTCTTAACCCTTGACTCTGTTCTCCTCTCGATCTCCTCATTTATTTTTCTGTATTCTCCCTTCTCCCTGTCAATAACCTCACCCTTTTCTGCAGATGAGTAGTAGCCAACAACCTCAAGCTCCACAGCTGATTTTGCCTCACCATAGAGTGTTCCGCACGGTGATGGGCGTTCAGGTGTTATTATGCACGCATGGTATGGCAGGTAGACCTTGCATGATTCACATATGTAGAATTCCTGAACATCCTCGTCTTTCAGATCTCTACTTCTCCTCTCCCTCTCTGCGTGCACCTCTTCTGCCCTTCTCTTGGCCTCCTCGAACTCATCTCTATCACATATTATTCTGATTCTGACTTTTCTAACAGCCCTGATGGATTTTATGGCTTTGAACAGTATCTTTCCAACACACTCAGGAGTGAAACTGTCAAGCGATTCATCCGAGACAGCTATCAGGACGTTTTCCTTTCTGAATCTGTATTCCACTCCCCTCATTCTGCTGATGATTTCTGAGAAAAGGCTTTCTATTGCCTGAGCAGAGTCGTCACTTATCCCCTCAACGATAGCATGTATTCCCATTCTGTCCTCACAGATGCCGGCTACTTCAACCCCCTCTTTCTCAACCCTCCCCGTCTCAGCAAGCTCAAATCCATGAAGTATTTTACCATCTCTTACTTTCTCCCCTGAGAAAATATGATCCATCTGAATGCAGCCAGAATCAGCATCAATTTTGTCAGGATCAATGAACCTTTCAATCATATTCTTTAATTAGTTTTGACTGATAAATACACCATCGGACTTTTGAGGTCTCCATCAGAGGTGATGGGATGCAGGTTGGAGTTATAGGAAGCGGAAGCTGTTATGGAGACATCTGTCAGGCTGCCTTCAGGATAGGTCAGCTTCTTGCAGAAAAAGGATGTGTCGTCATAAATGGGGGTCTTGGGGGAGTAATGGAGGCTGTAAGCAAAGGAGCAAAGAGCAGAAATGGAATTGTTATCGGAATAGTTCCTGGGAAGGACAAAGGAATGGCAAACAGATACTGTGATTACGTTATCGCAACAGACATGGGTCATGCCAGAAACATGATAATTGTTCATTCAAGTGATGTCCTGATCGCAGTTGGGGGGAGCTACGGATCAATCTCCGAGATGGCAATAGCTTTGAAAGAGGGGAAGAGAGTCGTTGCTTACAAACCCTCTGTTTTTTTAGAGGGGCTCATTCTCGCTGAGACAGCCGAAGAAGCTGTTGAAAAGGCTTTGGAGGGATTTGAATGAAAATTCTTGACTTTGAGATGGACAGGGATGAGATTCTGGACATAACCAAAGATGTTCAGAGGTTTGTCGGAGAGAACGATAAGAGTGAGGGGGCAGTTTTGATATTTTCAGTAGGCTCAACAGGTGCAGTGACAACCTTAGAATATGAGCCGGGACTTGCAAAAGACCTTCCGAGAATTATGGATCGGATTGCTCCATATTCAGACAGCTACGATCATCACAAAATCTGGAATGATGACAACGGCTCATCCCATGTAAAGTCCGCGATTGTTGGAACATCCCTGATTGTTCCATTCTCGGACAGGAAGCTCATGCTTGGAACCTGGCAGCAGATAGTTCTGATTAACTTTGATACAAGAAGGAGAAAGAGGAGGGTAATTCTGCATGTGCTTTAGCAAAGTTTAAATTTCAACTCTCACTTTTTTAACCATGTTCAAAAATGTGCTAACAATCCTTCTGATGTTAATACTCCTGATCTGGACTGCAAATGCTGCCCAGACTGTTACTAAGGATAACTTTGCTGAACCAATAATTGAACCCAAACTTGACAAGTATTTTCTGCCCGGGGAGAAAATCTCATTCAATTTTACAATTCAGCCAAAAACTGCAGATGACGGAAAAATCATAGATGGTAGAGTTTATGAGTTCAATACATCACTCAAAAATCCTTGGATGAGGATTACAATAGAATATGGTGGCTCTGGTCCTGTAAGAATTTATGAGGTTGAAGATTACGTGAAAGCTGATGTGAAAGATTGGGAAGATGGTATAGTTAGAATATATATCGAGGTGAAAGGAACTGTTCCAGAGGTGAATGAAAGGGTGGCTGAGGTTATTGCACTTGGAATACACATCCAAGATTCAGAAGAAGGGGCACTAAAAAGTGTAGTTATCCGAGTAGTTAATAAAGATATGTTCTCATCATACATTAATCAGCTTGAAAAAAGATATTCAGAAATTGAAGAAAAGGTTGAAAATCTTGAAAATAAAGGAGTGGCGGTAGCAAATATAAAGGTTAAATTAAATGCAGCAAGGACCAAGATAGATGAGGGAAAGAAATATTTCAACCAGAAAGATTACAGCAAAGCTGATATCAGCTTTTCAGAAGCGGAAAACATGCTTGAAGATGCAGTTAACCTCTCAATAGAGACTGAAACAAATTACGATATTGAAATTGCATCTAAAAGGATTGAAACCATGTTCGCAAAAATGACTGAATTTGAGATTTTAATACAAAACTTAAAGAAAAAAGGAGAGACAACAATCAGCTACGAGATAAAGCTTGAAAGCTACAAAAAAGATTATTCAGAGCTGAAATCTAAACTCACTCAAGCTCAAGATTTTATGAGCAAATCCCTATATTATGATGCTCAAAATACTGCAGAAGAAATAATAAACACGGCTAACGAGAAGATTTCCGAAATTGATTCATTGATTGGTGAAATCTCTGAAAAGCTTGAAATAACTCCAACTCCTGAAAAAACAGAAACGCCAATCCCTGAAAAAACAATTGAAAAGCCATCATTTCAAGGAAAATTTTTTGGATTTTTTTCAACAATCTCAGAGTGGGTTTCCGAAAATCTTAGGGTCGCAGCCATGTTAGCCGGTGGACTGGTGGTTTTAGGAATAGGAGGTTATTTCGGTTATAGAGGGTTAAAAGGCTACATGAGAAAAAGAAAATGGGACGAGCTCAAGTAAGCTAATTTTTTTCTCCAATGATTTTTATAAGAAACCTGTTTATTTCATAAAGTGGAGATCCGTACATTCTCTCAAGCTTTGAAACCGCTCTCCCGCATCCTGAATACGGGCTTATTATCCCGGCACCCTTCAGCTCGGCTATAATCACTCCACCGTCTCTTCTGAATTTTCTGCTTATCCTGACAATCTCGTTTCCAGAAATCAGAAAATTCTTTCTCCGATTCATGATTTCCCTTACGATTTCTATGAAGTTCTGTGGATTCTTTTCTCCAATTCTGCTGAAGTAATCCAAAATGGCCTTCTCCCAGTTGCAGTTGTTTTTTACGATCTCCCTGATGATGTAGGGTATTTCAAGATCCTGCACAGTTATGTTTCTGAGTCCCCATGAGAGGGAATCTTTCAGAGATGAGACTGGAAGTGCGAGCTTTTCAGACTCGAAAAACAAGAGAAGTTCCTCATCAAGCTCTTTTTTCGGAATAATTCCAGAGTCAGCGTATCTCTCAAGCAGTCTGAAGCCCTTAACAGCAACAGAATCTGTCAGTCCATTTTTATGAGCGCACCGTAAGGACATACCTCAACACACTTGTAGCATTCAATGCATTTCTCGGGATCTATTCTGACAACCTTTCCGCCCTCCCTCACTATGGCATCTGTCGGGCAGACCTGAGAGCATCTGCCACACCCCTGACACCCCAGAATTGCTGGTGGCATCACCCACCTCCGTATTTTCTTCTGAACTCCTCAATTGTGTCAACAACCTTTCTGTACCAGTTTTCGAGAATTTCCCTCATTTCATTTGCCACCTGATCCGGATTTACAGCCCTGTACGTGTAGTAGTAACCTCCTCCTTTTATGAGTCTTTTCTCCCTTATGACAATTCCGGCCATCATAAGCTTCTGAAGAGATTTGTAGGTAGTATTCTCGCTTTTTCCTGCAATTGAACTTATTTCCTCGATTTTCTTTGGGCCTCCGGAGAGAAGAATTCTGTACACCTCAACATCACTTTCATTTATTCCATAGAAGCACTCGAGAACGTTGTCACAGCTCAGTATTGTAAGGGAATCTCTTATTGTTTTCATTTTTCATCCTCCCCGATAACTATCACCTTATCTGCGTACTCCTTAGCTGCATTCTCAAGATCTCTGATGAGGCTGAAATCAGGTTTTTCAAGCCCCACAACAGGTTTATCCCAGTCCGGCCTGGACAAGAACTGATACAGCAGTATTTCATCCACCCTTCCAATCTTTTCCATCATCTTTCTGAATCTCTCACGATCAATGAACCCGGGAATAACCCTGAACCATATCCTTATCGCCTTACCGTTTTCCTTGGCTATCCGGATGCTCTTGAGGAGATTTTCAGCGTACTTTTTTGCCCTTTCTAAGCTCAGTCCGGATAAATATGCCAAGGAATTGAGATCCTCAAAGTCTCCCTTGATCTCAAAAACGTATCTGTGAACGAATGGGAGTGTGTCTCTGATTTTTTCAGGAAGCAGTCCGTCTGTTTTCAGGGTTATCTCAATGTTTTTTCCGTGCAGTATTTCAAGAAGCTCAATCAGATCACCGTGGACTGTGGGCTCGGCTCCACCGATGTAAACAGACCTGCAGTTTTCAAGGCTCTCAGCAATCTTTTCAGGGCTGATATTTTCAGTTTCCTCTCCAAGATGGACACAGTATGGACACCGGAGATTGCAGAATCCGACCGAGATCCTGCAATCTCCTATTTTGATTATTCTCATACCTGTATTTTTTCAAGAGCCTTCTCTATCTCCCTTCTTACAACACTTTCAGGCATCGCTCCAACAAAGCTGTTTATCACCTTGCCCCTGTAGAACATCATGACTGTTGGAATGCTGAATATCCCGTACTTCATTGCTATGTTTGGATTCTCGTCTGTGTTGAGCTTCGCAAACTCAACATCCTCAAACTCCTGCTCAAGCTTTTCAAGAATTGGGGTGAGCATTCTGCACGGCATGCACCACTCAGCCCAGAAGTCCACAAGCACAAGCCTTTCCTTGTTTATCTCCTCGCTGAAATTGCTCTCATTCAGTTCCTTCACTCAATCACCTCCTTTTCAGTTGTACCTGTATCTTTCAACAATTCTTTTCAGTTCAGCTATTCTTGGCACTCCAAGGAGAACCTCCCTGTCGTTTATAATTATTGCGGGAACTCCTGAGATTCCAAATCTCATAGCCTCCTTCAATCCCTCATCTGTTGTGATACTCAGCTCAAGTGCGATAACATCTCTATCCTCTTCTGCGAGCTGTCTCACAACATCCCTCGCCCTCGGGCAGTACGGGCATGTTGGAGATGTTAGCAGCTTCAGGGTTATCATCCTCACATCACCTCAATCTAATGTTCTCATCCGGGTTATATAAAGTTGTTAGTGGTTTTGATAAAATCGTTAAAAACCATTTATTCGTGAGTCCTCTTAATCTCTCTGAAAATCCTAAGTTCTCTAAGCAGTCTGTGGAGCTCCCCTGTTCTGGCAATCCTGTGGATCAGATAGGAAAATGGAAGATTGATGATCAGAATAAAGGCCGGAATGATCCAGTAGCTGTTTATGGTCAGGAGGAAGATCAGGTGAATGGCAAGAATTAAATGCTCCAGAAATATTGCTCCCGAGAAAAGAATAACCCTGTTTACAGGTTCTGCCTTCAGGTAATCCCTGTAATTCATCTTAACACCGAATTCAAGATTGCTGTATCTGTAAAATCCATCCACGCCTATTCTGCTGATCAAAGACCCGATGCACCTCCCGACAAGAAATGACGTGTAAACGATTCCGATCTCTATTCCGAGAATTGTGATTGCCTTGACAGCCCCATTTTCCATTTTTAAAGATGCGTGGAAAAACAGAAAGTTGAAAAGCAGGAAAAGGATTGAGAAAAGAGCAAAACCTTCTCTAAACCCAATCACTGTTTCTTTCTCAAACAGCCTGTCCCTTATCCGACTGAGCCTGTTTATAACATCATCTTCACGAATCCGGGATCTTTTGACCTCCCCAGCAAGTCTCCAGAATTCCTTTCTTACGTCTTCTCCAGCTTCAAGTCTTCTTTCAATTTCATTGATTTTTTCCGTAATCGCCACCACGTTTTTACTCTGAATCGGGACAGAGATAAATGTTTCTGGACGGCACCAAAAATTTTTAATGAAGTGTAGCTTACTAATTTTTCAAGCGGTCGTAGTCTAGCGGCAGGACACGGGCCTCCCGAGCCCGTTGCCCGGGTTCGAATCCCGGCGGCCGCATGTTTATTTTTCTGAGAATTTTCTGGGTGAAACCCATAAATTTATCTTTCAAAGAATTTTACGCAATGTCCCTTGAAGTATCTATCTGGACACCATCGCTGATATAGTATCTGAAGGTCTCATCTATTGGCTTCATCCTTCTCATTTTTGGTATTCCAAGCCTGTTTACCATTTTGTCACCACTTTTCTCCGAATCTATGTCAAAAACGACGTCTGAGATGTTTATGACTATGTTGTCTATCTCCTTTGGATGACTCCCCTTGATGAGGTAGCAGTATGAGATTCCTTCCAGATTCTTCGTTGTTGCGTATATCTTGTTTACAAGCCACTCCTTGAGCCCCATTGGGACATTCAGATTGAGAAAAAAGGAGAGATTGTCGAATATTATCACCGGATTTCTCATGTCTATTTTTGAAAGCTGACTGTCAACAAAATCAAAAATATCTCTGTCCCTGTACTGATCTTCGATTATGAATCCCCCCGATTCTGAGAGATAGTACTTGCTGAAGACATCAACAAACTCAACATTCCCGGGATCTATTCCAAGGCTCTCCATGTCCTCCATTATGTATTTGGGGAGTCTTGAGGTTGTGAAGTAGAAAGTGTAGCCTCCAGATGCAAACTGATAAAGAAAAACTTCCGGCATGCTGACTGGGTTAGCGTAAACACAGACAGTTGAGCCTGAGGGTATCCCACCACCCAATCTCTTATCCAGGAGCAGTATTCCTGTGGAGATTTTCATGCCTCTTCGGAAAAATAATTACAATGAATAGAATATAAATTAAACGGTGAATATCTCAGATTTTCACTCCACATGTTGTTATTTTTGCTGAAAACTTCTGACCTTTGAATTCATCAAAGGCTTTTTTCCCGTTAACGGCAAAAACAGCCCTGCCAAGCATCACCATTGATGCCATTCCGCCACCACTTTCAACAGCTTCAATCACATCCGCTATCTCATCATCCATCAGTCCTGACTCAACAGCAAAGAGCTTGGAGCATCTGAAGAGATTATCAGTGCTTGGACTCTTCAGAAATTCCTTCAGATATTTTTTTCCAGCTTTTCTGACATTTTCTCTTTTTATTTCATCTTCCAGAACGTCTCTTGTAGATATCTTTCCCAGAACCAGAAAATCTATTTTCTGGCTGAAAGGATATCTTCTCACCTCTGATTTTGACGGGCTCCCTGGCTTTATTCTTGCCACAACCCCACCATGAAACTGAGTGACGACATCTCCAAGTCCTGTTCTGCAGAGAACCTCGGCTTTATGGGCTAAATCAGCCACCTCCATAAGCGAAAGTCCGAGATTTCTCCTGACACTGACTTCAATCCCCGATGCAAGAGCTGAAGCACCGCTGACACCAAATCCACATGAAATTGGTAGATCTGTTTCGAGCGTAATGCCGCTCTCATCAAGCTCCTCCAGAACAATTTCAACTGGTGAGATGAGGAATTTTTTCCCGTTCAGGAGAATTCCATCTCCATCGCTCAATCTCGCCTCAACACCAGAATCTATTGTGAATCCCACACCATAGCTCCCAGATTTTTCAGGCCTTTCGTGAATAAATGGAGAGAAAATGGCTGTAACACTCGCGGAGACAAACGTCATAGGCAGTCTGAAATGAAAAGCTCCACTATCTTTTCTGCAACATCCTTTTTCAGCCCTTCAACCCACATCTTTCTTTCCGGAGTTATCAGGAGGACTCTTGTGTCCAAGGTACCCATACCCTTTTCAAGAACATCATTTGCCACCATCATGTTGGCTTTGTCGGTCTCCATTTTCTCCAAGGCAATTCTTTCAAGCTCCTCCTCACTAACTCCCGTTTCAGCCTTGAATGCAATCACATTTCCATCAAAAACCTTTCTGACCTCTCTCAGTATCTTGGGTGCACATGAAAGCTCCAAGGTTAGCTTCTCTGCAGTTTTTATCTTGCTGTTTCTCTTCTCTGGGACAAAATCGGCAGCTGCGGCAGCAGAGACGAAGATATCAGCATTTTTCACCTCTTCAAGGCTTGCGTCAAGCATGTCTCTGACAGAAACGATTCTCACTGTTTTGAAATCAGGAAGATCAAATTCGAGAGGCTTTGATGTCACAAAAACGACCTCTGCACCTCTCCTCCAGAACTCAACGGCAATCTCATATCCCATCAAACCGCTGCTCCTGTTGGTTATGTACCTTATCGGGTCTATGAACTCCACTGTCGGGCCTGAGGTTACAACAACTTTTTTGCCCTTCAAATCCTTTCTGTAAAGCTTTCTCTCAACCTGAAGGCATATCTTATCAATCTCAGCAAACTTGGCCTTGTTTTCCTCGTATCTTGGCTCTATGAACTCAATTCCAGCTTTTTTGAGATTTTCAATCGCATCTTCAATAGCTGGATTGTTCATCATGCTCTCGTGCATTGCAGGGGCAATCATCACAGGTTTTCCTGAACCGAGGGCTGTTGTTGCCATTGTTGTAACGGGGGTGTCATCTATACCTGATGCAATCTTTGCAATTGTGTTTGCTGTTGCCGGAGCTATGAGAAGTAAGTCGGCCTCCCCATCAACTCCAAGAAATTCTACATGCTCTATTCTACCTGTAATTTCCGTTATGACTCTGTTGTCTGTTGCAAACTCCATTGCGTAGGGATGGATTATCTTTGTTGCAGCCTCACTCATGACTGCATGAACCTCAGCCCCTCTTCTCACAAGTTCTCTTGCAAGCCTTACAGCCTCAACAGCAGCAATACTTCCGGTAATACCAAGAACAATTTTCTTTCCAGATAACTTTCTGCTTCTTGCTGCTCTTATTCGGGAAAGGTGCATGGGGTCACCCTTGCTGTTTTTGCAAAGCCTTTCTGATTCCGTTTATAAAACCTTCTGTCTCTCCCTTCTCCACAGCCCTTCTGAAGCGGGGTTTTTTCAGAATCTCCTCAATAGCCTTAACTCTCTGTTCAACCTCATTCAGAGCATCTTCACTGATCTTTATCACTTTGATCTCCTCTTCCTCAACAGTTCCAAGCCTTTCCTCTCTGAAAAGCTTTCTTTCAGGCTCCTCAGCTCTTCTTTTTTCAACAACTCTTTTCAGAGCTTCATGCCATGATTCAACCCATGGTTCCCATGACACATTGTTTTTCGTGTAGTACTCTTCTCTTTTCACTCCTATGAGGTCATAGGGACATGCATTCTCGCAAGCTCCGCAGTATATGCAGTGATCTTCATTGAAGTAAACCCTTGCCTCCTTCTCCCCGACATACCACACCTTGTTGTGAGAGCACACCTTTATGCATGCACCGCATCCAACAGGATCGCAGCGGTACATTCTGGGCTCGTAGACAAACAGCTCTCCCTCAGCAGGCTTCACGGTTTTGATTGCATCGTAGGGGCATACGATCTCGCAGTAGGCGCAGTTTGAGCACTTCTCATTATCAACCTCAACATGGGCGAGTTTTTGGAGCTCAAAATCAATTCTCCTGCCATTCTCAATCTTTATGGCTTTTTCAGGACACACATCTTCGCAAAGCATGCAGTAATCGCAGTCCGTCTCATCAGTCAGAATGTCTTCGTATGGCATCGGATCTGTAGGGCCAGGTTCTTTCTCAACCATTGTGAAGATGTGGCAGAATTCAGCACATATCCCGCAGAGATTGCACTTCTCCCTGTCGATGATAACTCTACCCTCAATCCCTTCATTTTTTTCCTCTATCATCTCCCTCTGTATCCTGATCTCCCTGCTTATTGCATCCTCAGGACATGCCTTGTAACACAGAGTGCAGTCTGTACACTTTTCGTAATCGATCTCAGTATATCCGGCTGGTGACAGGGGAAGGCTTTCCTTCTCAACTCTCTCACCGTTGATGTAAAATTCAAAGGCATTGAATGGGCAGAGAGAATAACATATCCCGCAGTAGGCGCATTTCAGGTGATCCACAGTGACTGGAGGCATCTCAAGACCTATTGCAATATCGTGTACAGGACCAAGCTCAATTGCATTGACAGGACAGGCATAAACACATATCCCGCATCCATTGCAAATCTTGTAATCGTAAATCAGTTCCCTGACCTCATCCTTTGCCCTCTGAATGTACTTGAACTTTGTCTCACCAATGAAGTCCAGATCTCTCTCAACCATTCTTCAGCACCTCTTGCTCAATTGAACCGATCTCCCTTATTTTCTCCACAAATTCGTTAAAATCCTCTGCAATTCCGCTTGCCTCCCCTGCAGAATGCCAGATTGTTGTGACTCTCTCAGGATTGATTCCAGTCTCCCTCAAAGCCTCCTTCAAAGCCTTAACCCTCTCTTCGGCATGATAGTTGCCAACCTTGAAATGACACTCCCCAAACCGGCATCCAGAAACAATCACACCATCAATCCCCTTTTTCAGTGCTCTCAGAATCCACTCTGGATCAACCCTCCCTGAACATAAAGTTCTTATGATCCTCACATTTGGTTCGTACTGTATTTTAGTTGTACCTGCCAGATCTGCAGCACCGTAACTGCAAAAATGGCATGCAAAGACAAGAATTAGCGGATCAGCAGTTTTTTCCTGGGCAAGGGCATCGATTGCAGCAACTACAGCATCCTCTTTAAAGAATCCAAGATCTATTGCATCGGCAGGACAGGCAGAGGCACAGACCCCGCACATAACACATGCGTTTGCATCAATTTTTGCCTTCTTTCCATCCATGTACGCAGCACTGAAATTGCAGACATCAACACAGATTCTGCATCCAATGCATTTTTCAGCATCAACGTAGGCGTTGTATGGATCGAATTCAGTTTCACCCTTTATTATAAGTTCCATGGCCTTTGCAGCGGCAAGTCCTGCTGATGCTATGGAATCCTGAATATCCTTTGGGCCGCTTGCAGTTCCTGCAAGAAATATTCCCTTAACATCTGTTTCAGCAGGTCTCAGTTTTGGATGTGCTACCTCGTAAAATCCATCCTCCCCAACAGATATGCCAAGCTTATGGGCGATCTCAGTATTTCCTTCGAGACCTATTGCCAGAACAACCAGATCAAACTCCTCTTCCTGCAATTCGCCAAGAAGTGTATTCTCATAAATCAACACGAGGTTATCATTCTTTTTCTCATAAATCTCTCCAATTCTTGCTCTTATGAATCTTATTCCTTTTTCTTGAGTCCGTGTATAAAATTCCTCGTACATCCTTCCGTATGCCCTTATATCGATATAGAATACCGTAACTTCTGCATCGGGATACCTTTCCTTAATTGCGTAGGCATTCTTCAGGCTCGACATGCAGCACACTCTCGAGCAGTATCTGTTGGTTTTCTCATCTCTGCTCCCAACACACTGGATGAATGCTATTTTCTGGGGAATGCTTGAGTCAGATGGTCTCAGCAGCTCTCCAAGGGTTGGACCTGAAGCAGAAAGCAATCTTTCAAGCTCAAGAGATGTTATGACATTCCTGTAAATGCCATATCCATACTCTTCCTTTCTTCTTGCATCAAATGGTCTGAATCCTGTTGCGACAATAACAGCTCCAGCCTCAATCTCCAGTTCCTCAGGTTCCTGATTGAAATTTATTGCCTCAGGCTCACAGGCTTTCTCGCACAGCCTGCATCCTATGCAGTGCTGCCAGTCTATTGCCGCATATAGAGGGGTTGATTGCGGTATTGGAAGATAGATTGCTTTCCTTGTACCTATGGCATAATCAAACTCGTTTGGAACTTCAACAGGGCATACAGAACTGCAATCATCTATGCATCCCTTGCACTTGCTCTCATCAACGTATCTTGGGTGCTTCACCACCTTGAGTTTGAAATCTCCAACATGCCCCTCAAAATCCTTGAGCTCTGCGTTTGTTATCACCTCAATGTTCTCATGATTCAGGGCTTCACTCATTTTCGGGGCAAGGATGCAGATGGAGCAGTCATTTGTCGGGAAAACCTCGTTGAGTGTTGCCATCTTTCCACCAATTGTCGGGGCTTTTTCAATGAGATAGACCTTTATCCCGGCATCTGCCAGATTCAAAGCTGCTTCAATTCCTGCAACTCCTCCACCTATGACCGCAACAGCTTTCTTGACCTCAATCTTCTTTCTTGAGAGCGGTTCAAGATTCCTTGCGTAAGCAACAGCCATTCTTACAAGGTCCTTTGCCTTTGCTGTTGCAGATTTGGGCATGCTCTGATGAACCCAGGAGCACTGCTCCCTTATGTTTGCCATTACAACCATGTACGGATTCAGCCCGGCTCTCATCGCAGCTCTTCTGAATGTCACCTCATGCAGCTTCGGGCTGCATGCTGATACTACAACAGCATCGAGATCATTCTCTTTAATTGCCTTTATAATCTCATCCTGCCCGCTATCGGAGCAGGCGTATTTGATATCCTGAGCAAAGGTAACATCAGGAAGTGATCTGGAGTAATCGGTAACATCCTTCACATCCACAACCCTTGCGATGTTGAGGCCGCAGTGACAGACAAATACACCGATGTTCATTGAAAAAACTGGAACGGTTATTTTTTAATACTTCTCCCATGTTGAGTTTAAAATCAAATCTCTCAGCCCGATATTTTTGTTACACTTTCGGGTCAATTGTAGAGTAGCAGGGTTTTGCATCAGTCCTGTCACAGAAAACTAAAAATTTCACAGTTTCAGTGATTTCAAAGCGGTACCTTCACACTCTTTTCCAGAACCGAAAAACATTCTCTTCACATTGTACGGATTTTTACACATCTGCTCTGTCACAGACTGGCAAGATTCCTTGCTGAAAATATTCATATACTCTCCCTCACAAATTGCTCTGTGAAGCTCCTCGCCATTTCGGTCTTTGGAGTTGACAAGCCGGGAATAGTTTACAGGATAACCGATGTTTTAGCAGATGCGAACATAAACATAGTTGATATCGAGCAGAACGTTTTTCACGGAATATTCATGATGTTTGCGGTTGGAGACATTTCGGCCTGTAGTCTTGACATTGATGAGATCAGGAAAAGGCTTGATCAAGCTGGAAAGGAAATAGGAGTTCAGGTTCACATATCACCGTTCGAAAAAATCGAGCAAAGAGAAAAGGAGAGATACATAATTACAGTCATAGGTAAGGACAGGGTTGGAATAGTGAGGGATGTCTCCAAGATCCTTTTCAGCCATGGTGTCAACATTGAGAGAACAAACCTCACCGCAAGGGATCAGCTCATCTCCATTTCCATAGAGGTTGACCTCAGGGGGGCGAATCCTGAAGTCATCAAGAAAAAGCTGAAGCAGGAGATCGAAAGAACCGGACTGGATGTGGTTATCCAGCCCTACGATATCTCAAAGGAGGAAAAGAGGCTGATAGTCTTCGATATGGATTCAACCCTGATTGATACAGAAATAATTGATGAGCTGGCAAAGATGGCGGGAGTTGAGAATGAGGTCAGAGAGCTCACAAGCAAGGCAATGAATGGAGAGATAGATTTTGAGACGGCTCTGAGAGAAAGAGTAAAGCTGCTTGAGGGATTGCCTGTTGAGGTAATGGAGAGAATATATGACAGCATAAAGCTCACCGAAGGAGCGAGAGAGCTCATAGAGAGCCTTAAAAAAGCTGGCTACAAGGTCGCACTGATAAGCGGAGGTTTCACGTACTTTACAGAAAAGCTCAAGAATGAGCTTGGCCTTGACTATGCCTTCGGGAACGAGCTTGAGATAAAGGACGGGAGGCTTACAGGGAGAATCAGAGGAAAAATTATCACGGCAGAGGAGAAGGCCAGGATTATAGAGGAGATAGCAAGAAAAGAGGGTATAAAAAGGGAAAACATTGTTGCGGTTGGAGATGGAGCAAATGACAGGATCATGATTGAAAAGGCAGGCCTTGGAATAGCTTTCAATGCAAAAGAGGCGTTGAAGGAGGTCGCAGATGGTCTGATAAGCAAGGAAAATCTCATAGGACTTGCAAGCATTCTCAAGCTTCCTGCTGAGTTCAGGAAAAGACTCTGACTATCACTTTAATTAAATTTTTAAAGCCACACATGAAATTTCCCATAGGTGAAGCTCATAGTATTTGATCTGGATGGAACCCTCGTTGAGTTCAACATTCCCGTAGAGGAAATTAAGGCAGCCCTGGGGATAGAGGGTTCGATTTTAGAGGAGATAATGTGGAGAGATGATGGATGGAGGTGCCTTGAAGTTCTTGAAAGCCATGAGATTGAGTGTGCCAGAAGGTCGAGGCTGTATCCGGGGGTGAGAGATCTTCTTGATTTTCTCGGAGATAATGGAGTTCACACTGCTCTGTACACCAGAAACTCAATGAAGAGCGTGAAAATAAACCTTCAGAGACACAATCTCAAATTTGACTTCATATTCACCAGAGAGGATGATATAAAGCCATCTCCATACCCCATAATTCACGTAATGGATGAGGTTAGAGCCAAGGAAGATGAGGTGGCACTTGTTGGCGACTATTACTTTGACTACTTAACCGCTAAAAACGCCGGAATTGAGTTCTGGCTTTATGAAAGTGAGAAAGCAAGGGAAGCTGTGAGGAAATTTGGCTTTGTTCCTGATCACAGCTTCAAGAGCTATCACAGTCTGATGGATTTTCTGGAGAGGAGGATGAATGGACATTGAGCGAATACTTGCAGTGATGGAAGAGGAGGCGAGAAAGAGAAACGCTCCCGTTTATGCCTTAAAGAAAAGAACAACAGATCCCTTCAGAGTTCTTGTTTCTGCAATCCTCTCAACCAGAACAAGAGATGAACAGACCGCTGTTGTTGCTGAAAGACTTTTTGAAAGGGTCAGGGAGTTTGAAGATCTCAAAAGAATTGATGAGCACGAGCTTGCCGGGCTGATAAGGGGTGTGGGGTTTTACAAGAATAAAGCAAAAATTCTGAAAAAGCTTGCAGAGGAGCTTGATGGAAAAGACATACCTGACACATTTGAGGAGCTCATCAAGCTTCCCGGAGTTGGGAGGAAGGTTGCCAACATAGTCCTTTCCGAGGTTTTCGGGGCTGATACCATAGCTGTCGACACTCATGTTCACAGAATCGCAAACAGGCTTGGAATTGTGAAGACCAGAACGCCTGAGGAGACAGAGAGGGGGCTCATCAAGGTAATTCCTGAGGGGATGAGGAGGAAGATAAACAAGGCGTTTGTTGGGTATGGGCAGACGGTTTGCAAGCCTCAAAAGCCCCTATGTGAAGAATGCAGGATTTCAGATATCTGTGAGTATTATCCTGGAAAATTATAATAAATTTCAGTATAATTCATCGAAAAATTTTAAAGAAAAACGAAAACTTCAGTGTTATGAAAGAATACCTTATAAGAGAGCTTGGAAATCAGGGAAGAATTGAAATTTTAAGAAAACTGAAAGAAGAACCGTGTGGTGTTGCAGATATTGCTGAAACAGATGGAATATCCTTCTCAACAGCATCAAGAATAATGTCAAAACTCGAAAACCTTGACATTGTTGAGAGGTTTAATGGCAGATACAGGCTCACAGGATTTGGTGTCGCAGTTGAGAAGATACTTTTTTCCCTGGAATGCGTTTATGAGTACAGAAATGACATTCTTGATCTCTCGGAATTCATCACATTACTTCCTCCTGGATTTGTTGCCGGATTTCACAATCTGAAGAAGGCAGAGGTGATGGATATTGAAAGAGCCCTTGAAATAGGCGTAAGGGAGATAATGAATGCCAGAACCTATGGCCTGTATGTTGACAAGGTTATAAGCTATGACATATACAGACTGATGGCAGAAAAGAATCTTGAGGGAGTCTCGGAGAGGGTTATAAGCAATCATGAAACGCTTTTTGGTAGAAGATCCATGTTCAAGAAGGTTCTGATGGACATGGATCTGTGCAGGGAGGAGTATGAGATAATAAAAAGCAAGGTTGAGATCAGGATCCTTGATACTCCAATTCAGCTCGGTGTAATTGATGGAAATCTTGCAGTTTTACAGCTCAACGACAGAACTGACAGGATATATGTTTCAAGAGACAGGGATTTTGTTAGGTGGTGTGAGTACCTGTTCTGGTACCTCTGGGAGAAAGCTGAAAATGCTGAGTGGGGGAAAATAATTGACGAGGTCATGATTGAGAAAGGATTCGTTTAAAGTTCTCTTCAACCCTGTTTTTCACCTCTCTGTACAGACTGTTTTCCTTCGCGTCTATACCCACTATGCAGGGGCCGAAGTTCTCTACCTCAAAAATCCAGACAGCCTCGGGCATTCCCAGATCTTCCCAGTAAACGCCCTTTACCTCTCTTATCGCCTGCGCTGCTAAAGCCCCCGCTCCGCCGGTGTAGGCGAGGTAAACTCCTTTGCCCCTGAGCGCCCTGACAACACCCTCACCCATCCCTCCCTTGCCCACTATAACCATCCTCTCTACTCTCTCGAGAACCTTTGGAGCCAGCGGATCCATCCTTGCTGATGTGGTTGGACCGGCGGAAATGGCTCTGTATCTGCCACCCTCCTCCACTATTATCGGTCCGCAGTGGTAGATCACAGCATCTTCGATTTTGAATGGTATCTCCTCTCCTCTCTCAAAGTACTCGAGCATCCTGAGGTGTGCCTCGTCTCTTGCGGTTATCATCGTCCCGGTTATGTAAACCACATCCCCAACATTCAGCTTCCTAATCTCCTCCATGCTCACGGGAGTTTCGAGTCTGTACTCAGCCATGGGCATCACCTCAGTATGGCTGAGGCTCTTCTGTTGGCCCAGCACTGGATGTTGACAGCCACCGGCAGCGATGCTGTGTGGCAGTGCCCCATCTCGACGAGAACTGCCAGTGCTGTGGTGTCCCCTCCGAGCCCTCCGGGCCCTATACCGAGGCTGTTGACCTTTTCAAGGAGGCCCAGTTCGAACTCGTCCATCTCCGTCATGTTCCTGAGCAGAGCCTTTTTGGCAAGCTTAGCCGCTCCGTCAAATGTGGAGCCAATTCCGACCCCAACAACTATTGGCGGACAGGGTTTTCCACCTGCACCCTTTACCACTTCAAGTACGAACCTCTCAACGTCTCCGGCTTGGCTTGGTAGCAGCATCCTCAGGGCGGAGACGTTCTCACTTCCCGCTCCCTTGGGCATCACAGTGAGTTTCAGCTTGTCACCCTCAATTATTTCAGTTGTCACCACGGGCACGTGCATACCCACATTTGTCCCCGGATTTTCTCTCGTCAGCGGATGCACGGCGTTTGGTCTTAGAGGCACTTCCTTCGTCGCTCTTTTAACCCCCTCAACTATGGCATCTCTCAGGTTGAAATTCAAGCAGAGCTCCTGTCCAATCTCCACGAATATTATGGGCAGACCCGTGTCCTGGCACATCGGCACCCTCAGCTTCCTCGAGGCTTCGACGTTCTGGATTATCGCTCTCAGTGTGTTCCTTGCCACCTCATTCTCCTCTCTGTTATACGCTCTCTTCAGGGCCTTCAAAACATCCTCAGGCAACTCGGTCTCGGCTTTCCTGAATAGCTCAACTACGGTGGAAACAACTTCCTCAAATGACACCATGCCCATCCCCTTGTAATTGTCAGGAACAAAAAATAAATGCTTCGAAATTATATGCCGAGGACATCGTTCATTGAGTAGAGGCCAGGTCTGTCAACTCCTGCTATCCACCTGGCAGCCCTGATGGCCCCTCTCGAAAAAGCCTCTCTGTTCCAGGCTCTGTGTGTGAGTTCGATTCTTTCTCCAAATCCGATGAAGAAAACCGTATGCTCTCCAACAACATCTCCTCCTCTAATTGCAAATATACCAATCTCATCATCCTGTCTCGTAGCCTCTCCTTCTCTCCCAAATATAAAGCGGAGACTTTTTCTGGATTCCTCTTTTAAAATTTCTCCAGCTCTTAGAGCTGTACCGCTTGGGGCATCTCTCTTAAATCGGTGGTGAATTTCCACAATTTCCATGTCGTAATCTGAGAGCTTTTCCGCCAGCATTTCTAAGGCTTTCCAGAATATATTCACTCCTACACTGAAATTTGGAGAGAGAACGATAGGGGTGTTTTTTGCAAACTCTCTTATTTTCTTTTTCTGCTCATCAGAGAAACCAGTAGTTCCAACAACAGCTTTGACGCCCTTTTTAGAGCATACCTCAAGGAGCTTCATCGTAGCTGAAGGAATGGAGAAGTCCACAACAACATCACAAGAAATAGCTTCTACGTCGTCTGAGATAGCAACACCAAGTTTCCCAACTCCTGCAACCTCTCCTGCATCTTCTCCAACCCTCAAAACGTCAAACGCCTGAACGATCTCCAGATCATCCTCCACAGCGTTCTTCACAACAAGCCTCCCCATCCTGCCGGCCGCACCGTGAACAGCGATCTTCATGATTTTTTATGGACCTACGAATTAGAAAAAGGTTTTGTTGAACAGACTACACTTCGGCAACTCATACGGAAAATTCTGTTTTCCATCTTGAGCTACATTAAAATATTCAGAAGCATTTATAAATTTACAGTCACCTCATTCTTTAAAGGGTGGTTGGCTTGACAGAAAGAAATCCGTTCAGAATAATGACTGTGGAACACTATCCGATTCTTCAGGTAGCCTCAGCTCTGTCTGCAATGAGGGTGAGCCATGATATTGACCCTGAAACCCTCAAAAAGGCTGTTAAATTCATAAGGAAGTTTGCAGATCGGTACCATCACGAGAAAGAAGAGAAGGTTGTTTTTGATAAAGTCAGGGGAAAGAGAATTGACATCTCGCCAATTGAAGCAATGGAAAGGGAGCATGAGATGACAAGGTCAAGGGTGAGAGAGGCAATTGAATCTCTCGAGAAAGGAGATATTGGTAATGCAATTGTCAGCCTCAGAGAATGGGCAAATTTCATTCCGGATCACATAGACAAGGAGAATCACTCGCTCTTCCCTGGCTTGGATAACGTTTTCACCGGGGAGGAAAAAAATGAACTCATCAGTGATTTCATGAGGGTTGATGAGAGGCTTGGAACAATCGATGAGATGAAAAGGCTTGCAGATGAGATCTTTGTTGAAATACTTTCAAAAACTGGAAACGCAATTGTCGAGGCAAGGGCAGTGCCTAAGGAGGATAGAGACGATTTTGTTTTCAGGCTGGCTGATCTAATGCCCGAAAATGCCACTCTGACTGTGATGTATGATGAGAAAAGTGAAGAGCTTGAAAAGAGACTTGAGGGGTTTGAGATTGAGGAGATGAAAAGGAAGGGAGTTTATGCGTTCAGAATTAAAAAGGGTGAAGATCAGCAAAAGACCTAAATCAGCTCAAGTTCCCTGAGAACTGCTTTAAGCCTCTCTGTTTTCTGATCATTCAGCTCAACAAGTGGCAGCCTTGGCTTCCCAGCTGCAAGCCCCATAAGCTCAAGAGCTTTTTTAACTGGGATTGGATTGGTGTCTATGAAAAGAGCATCGTAGAGGGGCATGAGCCTGTAATGAAGCTCTTTCGCCTTTTCAACATCTCCATTCTGGAATGCCTGATACATCTCCTGCATTATCTGAGGAGCTACATTTGCTGCAACACTTATAACACCCTTTCCTCCAAGAAGAAGAACAGGCAAAGTCAGGAAATCCTCACCTGAGAGAAGAATGAAGTCTTCAGGAGTAGTCCTTATTATTTCAGCAACCTGCTTGAGATTTCCGCTTGCCTCCTTTATTCCGGCAACCCCATCAATTTCTGCAAGTCTTTTAACTGTTTCAGGAGTTGTATTTATTCCAGTTCTGCTTGGGACATTGTAAACTATGATGGGTATCGAGATCTCCTTAGATATCTCTGAATAGTGCTGCACAAGCCCATCCGGATTGGGCTTGTTGTAGTAGGGTGTTACAAACATCGCTGCATCTGCTCCGGCCTTTTCAACTTCTTTTGCAAGGTACAAAGCCTCTCTTGTGGAGTTTGATCCTGCTCCGGCAATAACGGGCTTCTTTGATGTCTCACAAACGTACCTTACAACTTCAATGTGCTCTTCATAGCTCAGCGTTGCCGCCTCTCCTGTTGTTCCCGCTGGAACGAGTGCATTCACATGCCTTTCAAGGTAATCGAGATTCCTTGCAATACCCTCAAAATCAACATCGAAGTTCTCCTTAAAGGGCGTAACGAGGGCTGGGATTATGCCCTCAAACATTCTTCCATCCCCTGTTTACCTTTCTGGTTATGTATCCTGCGACCCTGTTTCTTACAATCTTGCTTCTTATGTTTGTCAGCTCTTCAACAAGCTTCTTGTTTTCATCGAAATTGTTTGTAAATGCCTCTGGATACTTTTTCAGGAGTTCAATTGCTATGTTTTTGATGTAAGCTGGTTTTACAGTCCCCATGCTATCACCACCTGCTTTCGGGAATTACCCCAAAATATTTAATTTTTTTGTCCTGCTTTGTGGTAAAATTGTTTTTCAGTAAAGTTCTTATTCACCTATATCTCAAATCAATTGCAGTGAAGGTATCAAAAGGGGTGATAAAGTATCTGGGCATCTTTATCCCAATCTTTTCATTAATCATCCTTGTTGGAAGCTTTTACGGGCTAAAAGAGTTTCGAAAACTCTCGATAGCACTTTCATTTCTGATGAATTCCATGAGTCACACAGGGGCTAGTGTCCTGCTTTTTCCCTTGTTTGGAAGAGATTACAGAAACTTCTGGCATATGATTGCCAGAAGAGCAGTCTTTCCTGTTTTTATATCGCCAGTGATAATGTTTTTCCTCCCCACAGCCATTGTTCTGTTTTTGAATTTCATTTCCGGTAATGTGATGAATGAAGAGTCAGTGATTGCTTTTGCCTTTCTTAATGTAACAGCCTTTATTTTGCTTGCAGTTTTAAGGGTGATTTATGAAATTTTGAGACCTCCCAATCTTTATACGGTATCATACGGTGATATTCTGCTCGGATTGATCCTTCTCATGTTATCTGCACTTATCACACCTTTTTTCCTCCATTATGGGGATTTCATTACGACAGAGTTCAGCCGTAAAGGTTACAATCTCACCGCAGGCTTTTTGATAAGATATCTTCTCTCAGCAATTCCCTCAGCGATGTTTTCTGTACCATATTTTATGCTGCTAAACGTTGAAAGGATCAGGCTTCAATGACGTAAACTCCAGTTATCAAACCTCCATATCTGACATCATATCTCTGAAAATCTTCGAAATATTCTCTGGCATATTTTTCAAACACATTTCTCTCTGCTGTGATCAGAACGAGCTTTTTCTTCAAAATCTCGGATGTCGATTTCAGAAATGAGCTGTAAAGGTCCTCAATAACCTTCTTTTTTCCAATCCTGAATCCATAAGGAGGGTTTGTGATTATGAAATCTATTTCATCAAAATACTCGTTGATCCTTTCAGCGTAACCTTCAAGAAATTTTGGATAAATGTGGACGTGTTTGGCAATAATTCTCGCCCCCTCCACATGCTTTCTAAATCTTTCAACACCATACAGTTTGAGATTAACTCTGTTTTCTCTTGTTTCTGGAACTTTGCTGAAGAATCTGGTGAAGGCAAAATCTTTCCTGAATCTGCATATCGGAATGTTTCTGGCCATCATTCCAGCCTCGAACAGTATTGTTCCGCTCCCGCAGAAGGGGTCAAGCAGGGTGTTTTTGTGATACCATTCTGAGAGATAAACGAGGGATGCAGCGATGACTGGATTGAGAGGGGCTGGATGCTGGTAAACCCGATATCTCCTTCTGTGCAAACCCTCGTCTCCTGTCATGTCTATTCCCACCATGAAGTCATTTCCAATGAGATCACACCTCACTATCACGTCAGGCTCATCAAGATTAACCCTGAGCCTGACACCTCTTGATTCCATGTAGCTGTCTATCACAGCTTTTCCAGCAACCCTGCCGATGTCTATGGATGTGAAGTCATGATTTCCAGCCCTTGTTGATCTGACTGCAAAGCTCCATTCTGGCTCGATGAAAGAGAAATCCAGTTTTTTAACGACTCTATAAATCTCATCCAGCCCATTAACCGTACACCTTTCCAGAAGAAGAACAATTCTCTCAGCAGTTCTTAAAACGCAGTGCATTTCAGGTATCTTGCTGTATTCTGATCTGAAAAATACCCTGCCTTTTCCTGATTTTTCCTCAATACTATAGCCTATTTTGAGGTGCTCCACTTCCCGTGAGCTCATGAATTCCAGTCCCGGAGTGCATGTGAGGTAGAAGTCTGTTTTCACATTGATCTCTTTAAAAATATTGAGTATCAAATTTTCTGTGAAGGTTGAAACACTTGTATTGCTGTAATTCAAAGAATCAGGTGCTTACTTTACGACATACTCTCGAAATTTCACATCAGCGATTTTGATGTATCTGTCGTCGATTCTTCCAAGAACATTTATCTGACTTCTTCGCTGAGATAGGGCTCCCGTATCTTCTTCAGCCCTAAGATATCTCCAGCTGCAATCTCGTACTTTTAAAGCTGAATTGCCTGATCGATTCTGTGGTTCATAAAAGTTTTCCTTGTGGATTTTCAGAGTTTTCTGAGCTTTCTTCTTAGTGATCTCTTTGATATCTTGCTTAAACATTTCGGCAAGATTAAAATCAGACTTCAAAAGAATTTGAAAAATGGATCAGCTTTCCTCTTTCATTTCTGTTTCCCCAGCTTTCTCGCCCCTCTTTTTCTTACCTTTTCCCTTCTTACCCTTTGACCTTTCTTTCTCCTCTTTTTCCTCCTCTCCCGACCTAACAAATTTTTCAGTGAAAACAACCTCCTTCACGTCATCCATGTGCTTGAATATCTGATCAACAACCGTGTATTTGCCAAGCAGGAAGAACTGGTTGAAGCTTGCATCTCTCGGCACCTCAACTGTAACCTTCCCTGCCCTTATTTTCGGAACAAGCTCTCTTCCGGTGTATATCAGGAAGAGATACTTTATCTTCTCCTTGGGATCCTCGATCATCTCTTTTATCTCGTAATCGAAGATGATTTTTTTCCCTGCAAGCGGATGATTGAAATCAACGACTGCTCTCCTTCCAATGACCTTCTCAACTATTCCAGTTTTTTCTCCCACTTTCACTCTCTGTCCCGGCATGGGCTTTTCATTGAATTTTGTTATCGAGATCACTTCCTTGTTATTTTCATCATACTCCCCAAATGCCTTCTCAGGCGGAACCTCAACGCTTCCCCTGTAGCCAACTTCCTTGCCCTCAAGATCCTCATCAAGTCCCCTGAGCACGTGACCCTCCCCAACAACAACCACTATGTCTCCATATCTCGCTCCTTCCTCGTAAACTCCATGCTCTCTCGCCACACTCTCGTCTGTGGAGTCAATCACAGTCCCGTCCTCGAGCTTTGCGATGTAACTGATTCTGATAAAATCACCCTTCTTGATCATCCTGATCACCTCTGTCAGCAGAGTTTTTCAGGATTTAAAAATGTATGCTTAAAAACTTTATAATGCTCTGCAAAAAACAGTGATATGGAGGTTGAGGTTAAATTCAGGGTTACCGATCTGGAAGAAATTGAAAGAAAAATCTCCGAAACTGCAGAATTTGTTGTGGAAAAGTTTGAGTATGATGTTTACTTCAACCATCCATGCAGAAATTTTGCCGAGACGGATGAGGCTCTGAGGATCAGAAAAGATTCGGATGGATTCACGTTGACTTACAAGGGGGCGAAAATTGATTATGAGACGAAAACAAGAGATGAGATTAAAGTTGGAATTGACGATTTTGAGAAGACGAAGGAGATTCTGGTGAGGCTCGGATTCAGAGTTGCGGGAAGGGTTGCAAAGAGAAGGAGGATTTACAGGAGAGGTGAGATCATAATCTGTCTGGACTGGATTGAGGAACTTGGGAGTTTTGTGGAGCTTGAGATCGAGAGCGGGAATCTGAATGAAGCAAAGAAAAAAATATTTGAATATGCTGAGATGCTGGGGTTTGAAGCGGAGAAAAGCATAAGAAAATCCTACCTCGAGATGATACTGGATGTGGCTCATAATAACAGAGAAAGATAACACGGCAAGGAGAATTGCCGGAATTCTGTTTGGAAAGTATAAAAATGAGAAAATTAATGGAATTAATGTTTACCTTTCATCCGATGGTGAAAAGGCAGTTATTGGGCTGAAAGGACACATAGTTGAGGTTGATTATCCTGCTGAGTACAACAACTGGACAAAAATTCCAATTGAAAGCCTTTTGCAGGCAGATCTTGTAAAAAAAATAAAGGAGAAAAAGATTGCAGATGCCATTGAGAAGCTTGCAGAAAAGGCGGATCTTGTAACAATTGCCACAGACTATGACAGGGAGGGAGAACTCATAGGGTATGAGGCTCTGGAGATCATCAGAAAGGTAAGGCCAGATATAAGGGCAGACAGAGCCAAATACTCGGCAATAACTCCGGATGAGATCAGGAAGGCATTCAGCAATAGGGCAGAACTTAATTACAATCTCGCAAAAGCCGCAGAAACAAGGCAGATTGTCGACCTGATGTGGGGAGCTGTGCTCACAAGGCTCATTTCCCTATCTTCAGGCAGAATGGGGAAAAATTTTCTGAGTGTTGGGAGAGTGCAGTCTCCAACACTGAGATTCATAGTTGACAGGGAGAAGGAGATCAGAGAATTCATTCCAACTCCCTACTGGGAGATAACAGCTGTTTTCAGCAATTCTGAAAAGTTTTCTGCAAAGCATGAAAAGAGATTTTTGAAAAAAGAGGAGGCCGAAAAGGCATTCTCCAGAATTGGGGAAACAGCTGTGGTCAGAAAATTTGTTGAGAAGAATGTCAAGGAGGCAAAACCCACTCCATTCAACACAACAGAGTTTTTGAGGGAAGCAGGAAAGTTCATGCCTCCAGACAGGGCAATGAACATAGCCGAGAACCTGTACATGGCAGGACTCATCTCATATCCAAGGACTGACAACACAGTATATCCAGCGTCCATAAATCTCAAGGCCATAGTGAAAAAGTTTCTGAACAGTGAATTTGCAAAAGAGGCAGAGATAGCTCTCAGCCACATGAAGCCATCGAGGGGGAGGAAAGAGACAAAAGATCATCCACCCATTCATCCAGTAGGCATTGCCAGGAAAAGCGAGCTCTCAAAAGATGAATGGAGAATTTACGAGCTTGTTGTTAGAAGATTTCTTGCTACCCTCTCTCCAGATGCTCTCTGGGCAGTCAGAAATGCTGAGATTGATGCAAACGGAGAGATATTCAGGGCTAACGGAAAGAAGCTTTTGAAAGCTGGATGGAGACAAGTTTACACTTACGTGAAGACTGAAGAGACCCACCTTCCTGAGCTTAAAGAGGGAGAGATTCTCAGAGTTCTTTCAAAGAAATTAGAGGAGAAGCAGACAAAACCGCCATCAAGATACACCATGAGCTCCATCATCAAGCTGATGGAGAAGTACAATCTCGGAACAAAATCAACGAGGCATGAGATCCTGAAAAAGCTCTACACACGGGGATATGTCAGGGGAAATCCACTGAAACCAACAGAGGTGGCGTTTGCTGTCATTGATGCCCTGAAAAGTGAGGCAGAAGTGATAACACTGCCCGATATGACGGCAAAGCTTGAAGAGGACATGGACAGAATTGAGGAGGGGAAGCTGAAGCAGGAGAGAGTTGTGGAGGAAAGCAGGGACTTTTTGAGCAGAGTTCTGGAAACAGCCAACAGAGAGGAGCTTGGGAGAAGGATAATCGAGGGGATAAGAAAGGACAGTGTTGTTGGCAGGTGTCCTGAGTGCGGGAGGGATCTGCTTATAAGGAAGGTCAAGGGCAGGTTCATAGGATGCTCAGGATATCCAGATTGCAGATTCTCGATTCCTCTCCCACAGAAAGGGAGGCTTGAGATAACTGCCAAAAAGTGCAAGGAACACGGTTTTTCAGTTCTCAGACTGAGACCAAGCAGGGGAAAATCCTGGACATTCTGTCCTTACTGTGGTTATCTTGAGTGGAAAGAGAAGGAGAAGAAGACCGAGGCTTGAGACTCAATCATTAATGCATAGCATGTGACCCATCTTTTCCTTCTTTGCCCTGAGGTAATCAAGATTCTCGAGACTTGGTTCAACCTCAATAGGCTCTCTTTTTACTTCAAATCCATAGGCTTTAAGCTCCTCAATTTTTTCAGGATTGTTTGTCATGAGCCTGACCTTCTTAACCCCGAGATCAAGCAGGATCTGTGCGGCAATTCCGTAGCTCCTCATGTCCGATGGAAATCCAAGCTCCAGATTTGCTTCAACCGTGTCCTTTCCATCCTCCTGAAGCTTGTATGCCATGAGCTTATTCAGCAACCCAATTCCCCTGCCCTCATGACCCTTCATGTATATCAGAACCCCCTTATTTTCTCTGTCAATCTTTTTAAGGGCTTTTTCAAGCTGTTCTCCGCAATCACACCTCAGGGAATGGAATATATCTCCTGTAAGACACTCGGAGTGAATTCTCACCGGAACATCGTGAAGCCTGTCACCTCTCACAAGTGCCACGATCTCACCAAGTGGAGTTGAGTAGCCAATGGCCCTGAAGGTACCGTAGAATTTTGTTGGTAGAGTGGCAGACACAACCCTTTTAACAAGCTTCTCCTCTTTAAGTCTTCTTGATATTATGTTCTGGATGGAAATGTACTCCATTCCTCTCTTTTCTGCAAAATCTCTCGCGTATGAAAGTGAAGCGTGCTCTCCCCTCTCATTCAGAAGGTAACCGTAAACAGCGAACCCGGAAAAACCATTGAGTCTTGCAAAATCCAGGCTTGCCTCACCGAACGAAGGTCTTTCCAGAACCCCTCCCTCTTTTACCTCCTCAACGAAGATATTCCCCGGGTAGACTATCTCCCCGTTTTTTATTTCGTTTCTTATCAGCTTTCTTATGAACTCGGCTTTCTTGCCTGCACCACCATTATCGAAATAATCGACAGGTATGTATCTGCCATTCATGAACCTGAATCTGTTCAGGCCAAGAGCCACAATGGACTTCCATGGCATTGCAAGGATTATCCTGTCGCAGTTTTTCATCAGAAGGTTTATTTTATCCTGATCAGCATTTTCAGCAGGAAATGCGACGATTGTCCTTTTGCCATTGTGAATGAGTGCTGCCATAAACATTCACTTGCGGGAGGGTTTATAATTTTTGAGAAATTTCTCACTTATTTTCATCATGCTCCATGCTCTCCTTCTCCATCTTTAACATCTCCTCAAACTCTCCCTCCGTCATCTCCAGGACAAAACTCCCGACATAACCGCATTTCTTGCAGTAGTATTTTCCTGAAACTCCTCCAGCGTCCAGCTCAACATCTGTTGATTTGCACACCGGACAGACAAGAACCTTTGTCATGGGGTCTTTACACCTCCCCAGTTTAAAAGCCTTCACACCCCTTTCACGAAATGATTTTTCTGAAATCCGATATAAAGCTCCCTATAACCTCTTCAGTAACGTGAGGCATTATCACCATTCTGATTGCCTTTGGATTTCTTATTGTTGATATAACCCACTTTCTCCTGTAAAGCTCTTCCTTGATCTCTTCAGGATTTTTGGCGTGGAATGAGACCACATTCATCAACGGCTCAACGACAGGTTCAAACCCAAGCACTTCCATCTCCTCAACTAGAGTTCTGGTGTTTCTGATGCAGCCGTCAACCATCTCCTTCATTCCATCATACCCGAGATGCTTGAGAACTGCATAGGTCGATGCAACACCCGTTCCGGGCCTCGTTCCTGTTAGTGTATACTGGTATTTTGATGTCAGATAGGGTGTCTCAACTTCAAGAGCCCTCAGAAATCTCTCATCTCTGAAAAGAATTCCCCCTGCAGGGATTGTTGCCATTCCCATCTTGTGAGGATCAACCGTTATTGAGCTCACACCCCTGATCTCAAAATCGAAGGGGATGTGCCTGCTCAGGAACGGAAGAACCAGGCCGCCAAATGCAGCATCAACATGCAGGAAAACTCCGTTCTCTTCCGCTATTTTTCCGAGCTCCTTTATGTTATCAACCTGTCCCAGCTCGGTAGTTCCTGCTATCCCAACCAGAGCTACTGTATTTTCATCAACAAGCCTGTCAACATCTGAAATGCTGACCGTATAATCTTTATTCAGGGCGGCTCTTCTTATCTCAACTCCCAGAATATCTCCAATCTTTTCAAAAGAAAAGTGGGCTGATTTTGGAATGACTATGTTGGGATCTTTAACTTTTTTTAAATTTCTTGCAGCCCTTATCCCCTGAATGTTTGCCTCAGTCCCTCCTGAGCATATATAGCCAGATGCATTTCTGTTGTTCAGCAGCTCTCCAATCATCTCAATTGTCTTTTTTTCAAGCTCAATTGTACCAACAAATATTCCGGGATCTCCAAGATTGGTTTCAATAAAAATCTCATGAGCCTTCACGGCAACCGGATGGGGAACAGTGCACATGGAGCTGAGAACTCTGGAATAGGGGATATCCCTCTCCCTGTAGCTCATAAGCTCGTTGATTATGTCCATGGTTGGCGATGGATCAATCTATTTAAATAACTAATCTACTTTCACTGATTGTGAATGTTGCAATTCTTGCAGGAGGTATGGGAAAGCGCTTTGGTGGAGCCGAGAAATCACAGATCAGAGTTTGTGGAATAAAGATAATAGATATGCTGATGAAACGGTTTTCTTCGTTCAATACAGTTATTGTTTGCAGAGATGAGGAGCAGAAGAATCTTTTTGAGGGGTACAAATGCGTTGTTGATGAGTTCAGAGGTTATGGCCCTCTTGGCGGAATTCATGCTGCCCTCAGACATTTTAAAGATTATGTGGCTGTTGTTGCCACAGATATGCCTTTTGTCAGGACTGATGTTTTGGAGAAACTCTACAGCAGTGCAGTCCGTCACAATGCAGATGTTTTAATGCCTTACTGGAGCCATGGAAAATTTGAACCCCTTCTATCAGTTTATTCCCCTGAGATACTCCCTCTTGTTCAACACAGCCTCTTGGAAGGGGAGAAAAAAATACTCACTCCTGTTTTCAGAGCGGAAAATGTGGTTTTGTACGATGTTGAATGTCTGAGAAAACTTGATAAGGAACTGGTATCCTTCTTTAACATAAACACACCTGAAGACCTGAAAAGGGCTGAGGAGATATGCTCGTCGATAGGTTTAACAGAAAAATAACCAATCTCAGAATATCCATAACATCAAGATGCAATCTAAACTGTTTTTACTGCCACAGAGAAGGGTATGACGCATCAAATGAACTAACTCCTGATGAGATCGCTGAAATTGCAAAAGCATTCAAAGAGCTCGGTGTTGAGAAGCTGAAAATCACCGGTGGAGAACCTCTTGTGAGGCAGGATATTGTTGAGATAATCGAAAAGCTTCCTGAATTCAGAGAGATATCAATGACAACCAATGGGATTAGACTTTCCGAAATAGCACACGATCTGAAAGAAGCGGGTCTTGATAGGGTTAATGTAAGTTTGGACACTCTCGATGAAAAAAAGTACTCCTATGCAACAAGAGGGGGCAGAATTGGAAAAGTGGTCTCAGGAATCGAGACTGCTGTTGATGCGGAGTTGACTCCTGTGAAGCTCAACATGGTTTTAATTGAAGGCTTCAACACAGATGAGGTTGACAGGATGGTTGAATTTGCCAAGCAGTTTAAGGGAGATGTGATAGTCCAGTTCATAGAGCTTGTAAGCCTGAATTACAATGGAGAGGGGCATTTTGATGTTTACTCACTTATAAACAAATTTGAAAAAGATGCAAGAGAAGTAAGAATTCGAAACATGCAGAGGAGGAAGCAGTTTGTTTTTGATAACTACGCTGTTGAGTTTGTCAAACCAGTTGACAATTCTGAATTCTGCATGGCCTGCAACAGGATAAGAGTTACTGCAGATGGCAAGATAAAACCATGTCTGATGAGAAATGACAATCTTGTTGACATAAGAGGTTTGAGGGGGGAAGATTTAAAAAAAGCCATAGTTGAAGCTTTAAGTCTGAGGGAACCTTTTTACCGGGGGTGATTTGATGATAAAAATGAAAATAGATGAAAAAAATATACCGATGAACAGGTATGTTGAGGATATTTTTGAGAAGGTAATTCTTGCCATGGTGTCAACACTAAAGGGCATTCCAGAAGACTGGAAGAAAATTGAGATCGTGATCGAGAGAGATCAGGAATGAGATCAGATTTATCCGGGATTCCGGATTACGTCCCTGGAAAAAGTGAGGAAGATATAAAAAAAACATACGGACTTGAAAGGGTTGTGAAGCTCGCATCAAATGAGAATCCGTATGGATGTACCCCAAAGGCACTTGAAGTTCTGAGACAATTTTCTAAGCTGAACTCCTATCCACCCAAGGACCCTGAAGAACTCAGGGAGAGAATTGCCGGTTATGTTGGGTTTGATCCTGAAATGGTCTTCATCTCATCAGGGCTTGATGGCGTTCTTGAATGTGCATTCAAGCTGCTTGTTGAGCCGGGAGACGAGGTTTGCTTTGCTTTACCAACCTTTCCCTACTACTCAATTCTCTCAAAGATTTACCGGGCAAGAGAGAACAAAACAGAGAGAGACAGTGAGTTCAGAATGGTGAATTACTCGAAAAAAGCCAAGCTTACAGTCATTTGCTCACCAAACAATCCAACCGGAAACGTGGAAAATCCCGATTTTGTGAAAGAGATTGTGGAGAATGTAAACGGATACGTTTTCATTGATGAAGCCTATGCAGAATTTACTGAAAAGAATCTCACAGAGCTTGTGGAATATGAAAATGTCATGGTTGGCAGGACGTTTTCCAAGGCCTTCGGACTTGCAGGTATCAGATTGGGTTATGCCGTAATGCATCCTGACATGAGGAAAGCTCTCATGAAGGTCAATCCACCATTCCCTGTGTCATCCCTGGCTGTCAAGGCTGGTATTGCAGCTCTTGAGGACCTGGAATGGATGAGGAAAACTGTGAGGATGATAAAGAGAGACAGGGAGTGGCTCTTCAGAAAGCTGAAGAATATTGCAAGGCCATTCAAGTCTGAGGCAAACTTCCTGTATGTTGAAACGGAAATGGATGGAAAGAGTATTGTCGAAAAGCTTGAGAAAAAAGGAGTTATCGTCAGGGCACTGTCCGGATTTGAAGGAGCCAGAGAAAATGCATTCAGAGTCAGTGTGGGTAAAAGGGAGGAGAATGAGGCATTCATTAAAGCTCTCGAAGATGTGGTATGTTTGCAATAACAGGCACTCCCGGTGTTGGTAAAACAACTGTTGCAGGAATTCTTGAGAACAGAGGTTACAGGGTTGCGGATCTCCTTGCAATTGCAGAGTACTATGGATGCGTGGATGAAAGTGGTGAAGAGATTGAGATAGATCTCGACCATCTCACAGAGCTTTTCAGACCGGATGATTTTAATTTTGACTTTGTTGAAGGGCATCTGAGCCATCACGTTGCCGAGAAATGCATCGTGCTGAGATGCAGACCTGACGTTCTTGAGCGTAGAATGAGGAAAAAGGGATGGAATGATAAAAAAATTCTGGAGAATCTTGAAGCGGAGATTATTGATTATGTGCTGATTGAAGCTCTCAGGACGTGCAGCGAGGTTCATGAAATTGATACAACATTTCTAAGCCCTGAAGAGGTGGCGAATGCTGTGGAAAGCATATACGGAGGAAGAAAATCATTTCCTTCAGGGAACATAGACTGGATAGGCGAGATGGGTGATGGGATTTACAGATACCTGAGGCCGTGAGCAGGATTGCTGTGTTTGTGCTGGAAGAATTACATCCAAAAGCTTTATATTTCCAGAGCTGATCAGCAGATTTCACAAGATGCGGAGGCTTTCAGTCCAGAAAGCCTCTTAGATTGAGGTAGATAATTCGTAGCAAGCTCTCAAAGTTTGCAATATATAAACCGATCAACGACAAAGCTTATAAATCACAAAATCACAATATCATATTACCAAAACCGCGGGACCGGCAAGAGTCCTGAGAGGGCGTAAGCCTGAGATGAGGGGCGGTGTTCCCACCCGCGGTATAGCTAAGGAGGACGTGTTCGAAATGAACACGTCTGAGATGGGCTTGCCAGCAAGGCAAATCCGGCGGGAGAAGGGACGTATTCACTTTCCCCCGCCAATTCTGGTTGATCCT
>DACG01000032.1 GCA_002494725.1 Geoglobus sp. UBA235 | reverse complement strand
TTCTGGCGTACTTTGAGCACTTTGGTACCTAATTTTTAATTTAGTTTATGGAAAATTGGAAGCAAGATGGAGATCTCAGGCCTAATAACATTCAGACATTGATTGAGACAAGAACACGAAGTTTAAGAACATCATTAATCGCATTATAAAAAATAGTAAGATTGGATGAAGACTTTTTTAATTGGGACAAACCACTATAGTTGGACATTAACTGAAAAACCTAAAACCCATCAAAGCAAAATGTTATCAATGCTGTGATCTCGCCCTTCAGAACACACCAAGAACCAGCAGACATTTATTTATAATGAAGATTTAAGCTAATCCATGAAACTGAATGTCTCAGCAGTCCAGTGCAGGGTTGGTGGAAAAGATGCCCTTGAAAGTGCGGAAAGGGTGATCTCATCATCTGAGTCAAATCTGTATCTCCTTCCCGAGTACTTTTCCTATCCTGTCGGAGACAGAAGTCTTGAAACCTCAAAAAAGACGGTTAAATGGCTTGAAGAAATAAGCATGGAATACTCCGCCATTATTGCTGGAAACGCAATCAGAGAAAATCAGGACGGGTACTACAACACTCTCTACATATTTGACTCAGGAGAGCTTGTTGGCACTCAGGACAAGATTCACCCGACCGCAAGTGAAAGGGCCCTGGGAATTAAATGTGGAAGGAGGCTGGAGATGTTCGAGATTCAGGGTGTTAAAATCTCAGCTTTGATATGTGCCGATATACTCTATCCAGAACTGTGCAGAATTCCGGGGCTTAAGGAAGTTGATGTTATCCTGAATCCCGTGGTATCCTTCAAAAAGTCTGAACTTCCGGCACAGGAGTATCGGTACTGTCTTTACTTCACAAGGTCCTTTGATAACAGCTATGCCATTGTCAAGGCTGGAGGTTTTGGAAAGACGTTTCTTGGAGAGGAATGTGTTGGGAGGAGCCTGATTTCAATGCCAGATGGAATTGCTGCCAGATACAGTAGCGAAGAGAGAGAAGAGCTTGTTATGGCTGAGGTGAATCTCAAAAAGCTTCAGGATTACAGAAAGGTCAATTACTCATTGAGAGACAGGAATCCCTCAGCTCTGAAGGATTTGCTGGATGGAGGAATCGAATGCTGAGGGTTGCATTCAAACATACCTATTTCGGATGGAATTTTCATGGAAATCAGTATCAGCCTCATCTCAGAACCGTTGATGGGGAGATTTTCAGGGCATTGAGGAAAACAGGAGTCGATCCAAGAGATGGAAACTACAAGGTGGCAGGAAGAACAGATGCTGGTGTTACTGCTTTCGGGAATGTTTTTGCTGTCAGCATGGAATCATTTGAACCCTGGATTGTGAATGCCATCAATGCAAACCTGCCTGAAGATATTGTGGTGTGGGGGTATGCGGTTGTTGATGAGAACTTCAACCCGAGAAGGGCAAGATCAAGAGTGTACAGATATATAATGCTCGATGAGGGATTCGATCTTGATGCCATGAGGGAGGCTGCAGAGCTCCTGAAGGGCAGGCATGACTTCTCAGGGTTTGCGAAAGGATGCAAGCCCTGCATCAGAGAGATCTTTACCTCTGAAATTGAGAAACATGGAGATTTTCTGGTTTACACGATTGAAGGAAATGCGTTTGCATGGAACATGGTCAGGAAAATTGTTACAGCTCTGAAGATGGCAGGGAGAATTGCAAGTCCTGAAATTGTTGAGAGAGTTCTTGATGGTCATAAAGTTCCATTAACTCCCTCAAGTCCCTATGGCCTTATTCTGGTGGATGTCAGGTACACCTTTGAATTTGAGGTGGAGGAAAGGGCTTTATCACTCCTGAACAAAAGGATGGAAGAGAACATGATGAGATTTGCCCAGCTCTACGGAATTTTCAGATTTCTCAGATAATCCTTTACAGTGTCATGGATTTCAACCACTCCTCCAATTACAATGACTGCAGGAGCCCTGACATTTTCTTTCTCAGCTATCTCAGAAATTTCCGAAAGTTTTCCTGTTATTACTCTCTGATTCTCAGTTGTTCCTCTTTCAATTATCGCCACAGGTGTGTCGGGATCCTTTCCATGCTTCATGAGCTTTTCAGCATTGGCTTTGAGATTCGAAACCCCCATGAGTATGACAAGGGTTGCATTCAGTCCTGCAAGAGCCTCCCAGTTAAGTCTTTCCCTTTCCTGCCTACCTGTTATGAAAACAAGGGCGGGATCAAACCTTCTGTGAGTTACGGGAATTCCAGCATAAGCTGGAGCGGCTATGGCTGAGGTTATTCCGGGTACAATTTCAAATTCTATACCATTCTTGGCCAAAACCTCAATCTCCTCTCCACCTCTCCCGAAAACAAACGGGTCTCCACCCTTCAGCCTGACAACTTTGCTGTATTTCTTCCCGTATTCAATAAGCAGCTTGTTGATCTCCTCCTGCTTTTTCTTATGCTTTCCAGCCCTTTTTCCCACGTCAACAAGCAGTGCTCTGCTTTCCTTTTTTACAAGCTCTCTGATCTCTTCTCCGATGAGCTCGTCGTAGAGTATTACATCCGCCTCTCTTATAAGCCTGAGAGCCTTGAGAGTCAGAAGTTCCTTATCTCCCGGACCGGCTCCAACAATGTAGACTGTCAAATCTCAACACCCTTCAGAATTTCTTCGAGCTCTTTTTCATAGCTGTGAGGGTCAAACTTTTCATCAATTCTATATCTGACATATCCATTATCATTAAGAATCTCGCATAACAGTCTGATCTTCTCTCCATAACTTTCAGCGTAAACACCTGCAGGTACAGCACATCCAACTCCAAGCTCCTTTATAACAAACCTTTCAATCATCGCTTCCATGAATGTTTTTTCATGGTTCATGAAGCTGAATCTTTCAGCATCCTCATTTCTTGAGGCTACCGCTATTATCCCCTGATTTGCAGAAGGAACGAAAATTTCAGGATCGAACCTCTCATACCAGATTTTCTTTTCCCATCCCATCCTTATAAGACCCGCCTCAGCAAGAAAAATACCATCATACTCTCCACCATTTAGCTTTCTCAGTCTTGTGTCTATGTTCCCTCTCAGATTCTCAATCCTGAGATCATTTCTTAGCTTTCTGATCATTGCCCTTCTTCTGAGAGAAGAGGTTCCGATGACTGAGTTGCTTTCAATCTCAGAGAATCTTTTCCCATCTCTCGCAATGAAGGCGTCACATGGCGATTCTCTCTCAAGCACTGCCGCTATCACTGTACCTTGAATTCTGTCGGTTGGAACATCTTTCAGGCTGTGGACGGCAAGATCTATTTCTCCCTTTTTTAAGGCCAGATCTATCTCTCTGACAAAAGCTCCCATTCCCCTGAACTCGTGGAGAGGTCTGTCTTTCTTTATATCACCTGATGTTCTGATAATCCTTACCTCAGTTTCAAATCCCTCCTCCTCTAAAATTTTCCTGACCTTTTCTGTCTGGGCTAAGGCAAGCCTGCTGCCTCTGGTGCCTATAACAACTCTTTCAGGCATTCTGCCATCACTTCTGCCGTTCTCTCAATATCCTCATTGCTGTGGGCAGTGCTCATAAAACATGTTTCATACTGGGATGGCGGGAAGAATATGCCATTTTCGAGCATTTTCCAGTAGAAATTCAGAAACTGCTGGCTGTCAAGCTTTAAGGCAGATGCATAATCCTCTGGTTCATCTCCGAAATACAGGCAGAACATTGATTCAATGAAGTTCATGCTTACGCTTCCCCCGATATCCTCGATAAATTCTCTCACAGCCTTCACAAGATTTTCAGTTTTATCTCTGAGATCCCTGTACGGTCTCTCCTCCTGAAGTATACTTACAGTTGTGTATCCTGCCACAAGACTGATCGGATTTCCGCTGAATGTTCCGGCATGATACACCTTCCCCGAGGGAGAGAGATTTTCCATGATTTCCCTCTTACCTCCAACAATCCCTATGGGGAACCCTCCTCCTGCTATTTTTCCTAAGGTAGTTATATCGGGCTCAATTCCGTAATACTCTTGGGCTCCACCAAGGGAGAGTCTGAAACCTGTGATAACCTCATCAAAGATCAGCAGAACATCATTTTCCTCAGTTATCTTTCTGACATCTTTCAGGTAGCCATCTTCAGGAATTATAAGAGATGCGTTTCCCATCACCGGCTCAAGGATAAGAGCCGCAATCTCCTCTCTGTTTTTCTCAATTAATTCCACCAGCTTCTCTGCATCATTGTATGGGACCTGCAGTGTGTTAGTTACAAATTCTTCAGGAATGCCTGCTGAATTTGGAACACCATGTGTTGTTGCCCCGCTTCCAGCCTTGACAAGAACGGAGTCGTGGGCACCATGGAAACTGCCCTCAACCTTTATGAACTTCTTTCTTCCCGTAAATCCCTTTGCAAGCCTCAAAGCAGTCATTGTTGCCTCAGCTCCGGTGTTGGTAAACCTCACCATGTCTATGGATGGATAAATGCCTGTTATGAGCTCCGCATACAGTATCTCAAGCTCTACAGGTGTTCCATAAAGCCAGCCATCCTCAAGTTTTCTCTTGACAGATTCCATGATGCTGGCATGGCTGTGTCCGAGAATCAGTGGACCATAAGCCATGCAGTAGTCTATGTACTCATTTCCATCAACATCATATATCTTCGAGCCTTCTGCCCTTTCTGTGTAGAAGGGGAATGGCTTCACAGCCCTGACAGGACTGCTGACACCACCCGGCATCAGATTCTTGGCTTTTTCATAAAGAGCCTTTGATTTTTCCCACATCACAATACCTCCGCAATATCCTTAGCGTGGTAGGTTATTATCAGGTCAGCTCCGGCTCTTTTTATGGAAACAAGGATTTCATAGGCTATGTCCATTTCATCAAGCCATCCCATCTTTGATGCGGCCTTGACCATTGAATACTCTCCGCTGACATTGTATGCTGCAACAGGCACGCCAAATCTTTCCTTAACTCTTCTTATTATGTCAAGGTAGCTCAGGGCTGGTTTGACCATAACTATGTCTGCTCCCTCCTTTAAATCCAGCTCCACCTCTCTCAAAGCCTCATCACCGTTATGGATATCCATCTGATACCCTTTTCTATCTCCAAACCTGAATCCGGAGTCTGCCGCCTCTCTGAACGGGCCATAAAATGCTGAGGCGTATTTTGCTGAGTAGCTCATTATTGCAGTATTCTCAAAACCATTCTCATCCAAAGCACTTCTTATAGCTTTAACCATTCCATCCATCATTCCCGAAGGGGCTATGATGTCTGCCCCAGCCTTCGCATGGCTCACCGCTATTTTTCCGAGAATCGGTAAAGTAGCATCATTCAGAATCTCCCCATCTTTCACAACCCCGCAGTGCCCATGAGAGGTGTACTCACACAGACACACATCGGTTATCAGAACAGCATCCTCATAATCTCTTTTCACATTTCTCAAAGCTTTCTGAATCACACCATCATCATCAAAGGCAGAAGTGCCGATTTCATCCTTGTATGACGGAATTCCGAAGAATATAAATGCTTTGATCCCGAGCTCCATTGCCCTGCCTATTTCATCTGAGACCTGATTGATGGGGATTCTGAAATATCCGGGCATCGATGCAATCTCCTGCCTTGATGAGATGTTCTCATCAACAAAAACAGGCATTATGAGGTCATCTTTTGACAGTATGGTCTCTCTCAGGAGGGGTCTCAGCTTTGCCCTTCTCAACCTCCTCATTCTGAGTTTCGGATACTCCATGAGCGTCACCTCCAAAAAGATACTCAACGGCATCTATAATCTCAATTCCACCATTTCTTGCTGCCATTTTTATTTTAACAGTTGGTTTTCTTAGGTATTTCTTAATCAGGGAATTTGCAAAGCTCTCAATAATTGGAAGAGCATTCTCGTCAATTTCGTACTTTGATCTGAGCTTGTAATAAAGCTCCAGAATCTCCTCGTTCTTTATGTAGTCGGCGTGAGAATACATCATGCATATGGCATTCCTTGCCTTCAGCTCTTTAAGCATTTCAACAAGATGATCAAGCTCTTTTTGAACGATCTTTTCAGCTTTTTCAGCTTCTTTCATTCTTTTTCTGAGGTTTTCTCTGCTGATCTCTCTCAAATCATCGATTGTGTAGAGCATGATTCCGTCAACTTCTCTCACGGAATCTTCAACATCTCTCGGCAGTGCTATGTCTATTATGAGCAGATTCTCTTTTCTGATACCCATTATTTTCTCAGCCATGGGCTTTGTTATAACGTAATGGGGGGCTGATGTTGCGGTAATAATCAGATCAACCTCAACCATGTACTTCTCTATTTTGTCAAATGAGATTGCCTTGGCATTGTCTCCAAGTTCATTTGCCAGCTTCTCACCTCTTTTTGCAGTTCTGTTGGCTATGTATATCTTTTCAAGGCCCTTGTGGGATATTGCCTTTGCCACGAGCTTCCCCATTTCTCCAGCTCCGATTATCATAGCCCTCTTACCGATAAGGGTTGTGAGCTTTCTTTCAGCAAGTTCAACAGCAGCACTTCCTATGCTGACTGCTCCCTTGTTTATCTTCGTCATCCTTCTAACCTTCTTTCCAACCTGCACTGCCTTTGCAAAAACCGTGTCAAGAACCTCTCCAACGCTACCCATCTCTTTTCCAAGATGGTAAAAATCCTTTACCTGTCCCAAGATTTGATCCTCACCAACCATCATGGATTCAAGTCCTGAAGCAACTCTGAGAAGGTGTTCAAGAGAATCTCTTCCCCTGTGGATCTCAATTATTCTTTCAGGAACCCCCATCTTCCGGGCAAAATCCTTGAGCATTTCAATGGCGTTTCTCCCATACACATAAACCTCAACTCTGTTGCATGTGAGAAGTATTGCACATTCTCTGATTCCGGGATATGACATCACCCTATCTATCAGCTGCTTGTAATCGCCATGCCAGGCTTTCTGGATATCGTCAATTGAGGCTTTTTTGTGAGAAATGACGAGATTGGCAATTTCCATTGACTGTCTGTTTGTTTTTTATGTTTTTAAATCTTTTTGAATGTCATTATGGAAAAAAGATCCTCTGGCTGACCAAAACCATAATAAATCATGCAAGAGGAAATATATGATGGATCTAACATCTAAAATTATAGTTTTTTACCAGATGTATATCTAAAAATCCATTATGTTTTTGCTCCAGCAATACTCTTGGGACTCCTCTTTATTCTTCTCCTTCTTCTCCCATCTGACGTGTACTTCTGATTCGGTCCTGGCTTTTTGTACGTCTGGTATTTTGGAGGAACCAATCTCTGCCCACCTTTTCTGTTCTTTATCTTGATCCACTGGGTCGTTCCTGTTTTGCCCATGGATAAGCCTGTAAGGAGGTATTTAAAAAAATTTTGGTATGGTTTTTCTGCTGGATGTGTCCACCCTTATCCTAAAAATATCATGATAAACACTCATCAACTCTGAACTGCTTACAAGCTCTCCAACCCTTTAAACCTCATGAAATGATGATAAGTACTGAAACATTAATACGTCATCCAAAATAATAAATACCGAGAAACAGAAAATAGTACAGGATGGTTAGAAGGGCCAAGCTTGTGAATGATGTTGTGGAACTTGTCCCTGTTCTGCAATTATTCTCTACAGAAACGTACAGGAAGGTTTACGAAACTCTCCTTACTGAATGGAAAACTCTCGACGAGCTCAGAAACATGTACGGCGATGGTGTTGATGAGGCGTTGAAGATACTCAAAAATGCAGGAATGCTCGAAGTGAAGTGGAGAATGCCTGAAAATCCATCCTCAAAACCTGAGAAGGAATACCATGTGAGCTACACCCATCTCAGCATAAACGTTTACATCTCTCTTAAAGACTTCAATGTGATTCTGAACGCAATTTTCATGGCTGAGGATGAGGAGAGCGAGGTTGTTGGGAGGATAATGGATCAGATAAACAAAGGCAGGATGTCCGTCCAGCACATAAGCAGAGAGACGGGGCTTGACAGTCTTTTTGTGAGAGCGGTTGCCAAGAAGTCACTCAAGCTCAACCTCAAGGGACAGCTTGTGGAGCCCGTAAAGAACGATGAAATATAGCATAAAAAACATTCTTGACAGGTTTAAATGGCATCCTGACTATGACTTTTCAAAGGTTTCTGTAAGATATGTGGACAGGCCAAAGGGGTTTTCTGAGATCTCTGGCAGTGAAATTGAGGATATAGGTCACAAATTCATATACACATCCACCACAGCAATTCCCCATCACAGGGTTGTTGAAATCAAATACGAGGGTAAAGTTGTCTGGAAGAGGTAAAGTTATTAAAATATCCCTGCAGAGTTCTTTCAATGACCGTAAGGAGCAGACTCGAAAGGGATATGGATGAGAATGCCCTCAAGCTCACAAGTTCCATGGATTTTGATGAGCACATATTTCATTATGACATTATCGTTGATTATGCTCACGTGATCATGCTCGAAAAACAGGGAATAATCAGCCGTGAATCCGCAAGGAAGATTCTGAAAGCACTGAGAAAAATCGAGCATGAGGGATTTGAAAGCCTTTCAAAGAAGTTTGAGGATGTGCATGAGGCAATTGAGGCAAGGGTGATAGAGATTGCAGGAGGGGATGGAAAAAGAATGCACACCGCAAGAAGCAGAAACGATGAGATCGCCACATGCCTCAGGCTTTTTTCAAGGGACAGGATAATTGACATTCTCGCAGAGATCCTGAACCTGAGATCGGTTCTTCTGAAAAAAGCATCGGAATACAGAAATGCAGTGATGCCGGGCTTCACTCACCTTCAGTATGCCCAGCCCACAAAGCTCTCCCATCACATGATAGCATGGCATGACATGATCTGGAGGGATTTTGAGAGATTTGTCAATGCCTACAGCAGAGTTAATCTGTCACCCCTCGGCTCCTCGGCATTTTCAGGAACGAGCTTTCCTGTTGATAGAGAATTTACAGCTGAACTTCTGGGTTTTGGTGGGATTGTCGAGAATTCAATGGATGCTGTTTCATCAAGGGATTTTCTGATTGAGTGTGTATTTGCATGCTCATCTCTCATGCTTTCATTCAGCAGGATTTGCGAGGAGATCATACTCTGGGCCTCAGAATTCGGATTTGTTGAGCTCCCGGATGAGTTTGCATCATCCTCAAGCATAATGCCCCAGAAGAAGAATCCAGATGTTGCGGAGATAATAAGGGCAAAGGCCGGAAGGATCGTGGGAATGCTAACATCTGCAATGACAATTTACAAGGCCATGCCATTCGCCTACAACAGGGACTTTCAGGAGATGAACAGGGTGCTGTTTGATGTCATGAACGAAACTCTCCTATCATGCAGAGTACTGACAGGGATGATTGAAAAAATTGAGTTCAATCGAGATGCGATGAGGGAAAAGGCGGGAAAGGGATTTTCAACTGCAACAGATCTGGCCAATCTGCTTGTTGTGAAAGGAGTTCCCTTCAGGACTGCTCACAGGATAGTTGGAGATCTTGCAAAGGCTGGAAACCACATACCATCAGCAGAAAAATTGAAAGAGGTCTGCATGAAGCATGGAGTTGATGCTGGTATTGACGAGGAAGAGCTCAAAAGAGCAATGCTTCCTGAACTCTCACTGGAAAGAAAGACAAGTCCCGGCGGGACTTCAGATGAGAACATAAGAAGGATGATTGAATCCCGTGCAGGGGCAATAAGAGATGACGAAAACAGAGTAGCTGAAATGAAAAAGAAAATAAATGAGGCAATGGAAAGGCTTTATGAGATGGTGAAGAGATATGAAGGCCAAAAGGGCTAAAATAAAGGCAAAAGGAAGGATTTTTGAGGGAATAGTCTTGCCATCAGAAAAGGGAAAGATTGTGTTAAAGCTGAGCAGCGGTTACAACGTGGGATTTTACGATTACGAGATTATTGAGGAGGAGGAGATTGAGGTCTCGTTTGTTGAGCCGGGATATCCTGCCAAAAGAGATAGTCTGCCGGAGGTGAAGGTGATATCAACAGGTGGCACAATCGCAAGCAGGGTTGATTACAGTACCGGAGCTGTTACAAGCCAGTTTTCTGCTGAAGAAATAGTTTCAGATATTCCGGAGCTTGCAGAGATATGCAGAATTGATGCAGAACTGCTTTACAACATACTTAGCGAGAACATGAAGCCTGAGTACTGGATAAGGCTTGCAAGAAGGGTGTATGAGGCTATAAAGGATGGCTATGATGGGGTTATTGTAACTCACGGAACCGACACAATGCACTACTCAGCCTCAGCTCTGGCATTCATGCTACGAACCCCAGTGCCGGTTGTTTTCGTTGGAGCTCAGAGAAGCAGTGACAGGCCAAGCAGTGATGCTGCGATTAACATGATATGCTCTGCCCACACATCCCTCAGCGATCTGGGTGAGGTGGCTGTTGTCATGCATGCATCAACCAGCGATGACTTCTGTTATATCCACAGGGGTGTAAAGGTCAGGAAAAATCACACCTCAAGGAGAGATGCGTTTCAGAGCATAAACTACCCCCCTCTTGGCAGGGTGTGGCCTGATGGTAAAATAGAGTGGACTGGGGAGAGAATCAGGAGAGGTGTGAGGGAACCTGAGCTGTTTGACAGACTTGAAGAGAAGGTTGCACTTGTGAAATTCTATCCGGGTTTAAGTCCCGACATTCTCGATTTCTTCTACGAAAAGGGCTTCAGGGGCTTTGTTCTTGAAGGGACTGGACTTGGACATGTTTCAACTGACTGGGTTGAAACTGTAAGGAGAATTGCAGAAGATAGCCTTGTGGTGATGACCTCCCAGTGCCTCTGGGGAAGAGTGTGTGATAGAGTCTACGATACGGGCAGATACCTGCTTAAGGCTGGAGTCATCGAGGGAGAGGATATGCTCCCCGAGGTTGCTCTGATCAAAACAATGTGGCTTCTTGGCAACTTTGAGCTTGAGGAGGCAAAAAATCTTGTTAAGGAGAATCTGGTTGGGGAGATAAATTACAGAACAGATTTCAATTAAATGGAATAATTATTGTTTTGGGGCGTAAGGAGGATTATCTCGATGTTTTTCGGATTTCAGAGTGTTGCATCTATAGCGAGGTTTTCAGAGTGTGGTTAAACTATTTATACAATTCCAACCAATCCAACATTATGGAAAAGTTGGAAAGCATCGTGAAGATGTCGGTAAAGGGACAGATAGTGATACCGAAAGAAGTGAGAGAAAGGCTGGGTATAAAAGCTGGTGGAAAGCTGGCAGTTATCGTAAGGGATGATGAGATAATTCTGAGGAAGATTGAAAGACTGAATCTCTCGGAAATTAGTTCCAGAATATCCTCTGTTGTGGAGAAAGAGGATATTGACATGAACAAACTTGTAACGGAGGCTGTTGAGTGGGCACGAAAACAAAAGTAGTTCTAGATACAAACATCTGGGTCTCGATATTCTTTAATAAAATACTTGGCAGGGAATTCGACAATCTCTTTAAGAATGAAGAGATCGAAATTTTCATTTCTAAGGATATTTTGCTAGAGCTTTCCCGTGTCCTCGAATATCCAAAAATAAAGACCATACTGGAAAAGTCCGGAATCAGTTCGAGAGATGTGCTGGAGGAAGTTTTAAGAACGTCCAATGTTGTGAATCCAGAAATAAAGCTAGAAATTATAAAAGAGGATCCGGAAGACAATAAGTTTTTAGAGTGTGCACTCGAAAGCAAGGCGGAGTATATTGTGAGCGGTGATAAACACCTGCTGAAACTCAGGAAATTTGGAGATGTTAGAATAATCTCCGCAAGGGAATTCATGGAGAGAATGAAATGACGATCGTGCAAGTACCGAGAAGATGGTGATTTTCATTGCAATTCATTTTATGTTGCTCTGTGAACATGTAACTTTCTAACAACTCCGCATCCTTTTCTTTCCAAAATCATCAATCTTTTTTTGGCGTATTAAAATGTAATTTATTCTTTTTCGTTTCTTTAAAATTTTCTCAAGAATTTACAAATTTCTTCACTTTACTAAATTTTTTCATAGCTAAACCTGAATTACTAAAAATTCAAAAATTATTAAAATTTGAATATTATATAAATTAGAAAAGTTATATATTGCAAATTACAAGAATTGGTATGAACAGCCTAAAACCTAGACTGAAGCATGAGAGTACTATGAAGGTGACGCAAGATATGGCAGCTTCCAGGTTTGTTAAGGACACACCAGAGGTTTTCGCAACAGCAGCCATGGTAGCACTGATAGATCAAACATGCAAAGACCTTGTGCAACCCCGTCTGGAAGAAAATCAGACCACAGTTGGGGTTCATATAGATGCCAGCCACATTGCTCCAACCCCCATTGGCATGAAAGTGACGGCAAAAGCAGAATTGCAGGAGGTTGAGGGAAAGAGACTTGAGTTCTCGGTTGAGGTTCTTGATGAAGTTGAGAAGATAAGTGATGCTAAGCATACCCGAGTCATAATAGACAGCGCAAAATTCGAGTCAAAAACATTTAAATAAGTTTGAAAAAGCAAAACAGAAGTCATGATGGGGTTTTGCGGGAAAGAAAAGAGATTTGCGAGCTTTAACACAAACACCACTTCAAATGATTTAATACAAGTATAAACAGCTTGCAGTAAGGAAGTTGCCTGCTGGGAAAGTTTTTGAGTTTAGCGGAGGTGGTTGAGTGGAAAGTGAAATTATTTTTGAAGTGTTAGATTAATTACAGTCAAGGTTTAGAAATTAGGGTGATTTGATATTGTTCATTCGAAATTTTCTGCAATTTTAATCTCATCATAGGAGGCCATCAGCAATCGCTGAAACCACTTTCAAAGAAAAAAGTTATTACCATAGATACAATATGACGAGATAATGAGCAATTGGGCGAAAGTAATCGTGGGAGATAGCAGAAAAATGGTTGAAATCGAGGATAACAGCATAGATCTGGTTGTGACCTCCCCTCCCTACTGGCATATCAAGGATTATGGTGTTCCCGGACAGATAGGATATGGCCAGACTCTGCATGAATACTTAAAAGATCTCTACAGGGTGTGGAAGGAATGCTGTCGTGTCTTAAAGCCGGGAAGAAGGTTATGCATAAACATCGGTGATCAATTTGCACGTTCCATAATTTATGGAAGATATAAAATAATACCCCTGCATGCAGAATTTATAGCTCAGTGTGAGGAGATGGGTTTTGATTATATGGGTTCCATTATCTGGCAGAAAAAGACAACAATGAACATAACTGGAGGAGCAAATGTGATGGGCTCATACCCATATCCCCCAAACGGGATGATCGAGATAGATTACGAATTTATTCTTATCTTTAAAAAACCGGGTAAAAGTCCAAAAATTTCAAAGGATACAAAGGAGAAGTCCAAGCTGACAAAGGAAGAATGGAAGGAATATTTTCACGGACACTGGTATTTTGGTGGGGCGAGGCAGATAGAACATGAGGCAATGTTTCCCGATGAATTGCCAAAAAGACTGATAAAAATGTACACTTTTGCTGGGGATACTGTCCTTGACCCATTCCTTGGAAGCGGAACAACGGTAAAGGTAGCCTTGGATCTGGGCAGAAATGCTGTTGGATATGAAATAAATGAGGGGTTCTTGGAAGTAATAAAGGATAAATTAGGACTGAAGCAGAGCTTATTGCAGTTTAGCGAGGACATCAGAATAATAAAGAGGGTAACACCAGTAGATGTTGATGAAGTAGACTATGTCCCAAGAATTAAAGATGCCAAACCAAAAATAGATCCCAAGAAATTTAACATTAAGAATGACAAACTTTACAGAGTTGCAGAGATTGTGGATGAGCAAACAATCAGACTAAACACGGGGTTGCTGGTCAAGTTTCTGGGTGTGAAGGTGCTTAAAAAAGAGGATGCTCTGAAATATTTAAAAGAATATTTATTGAAAAAAGAGATTTTTCTTAAATTTGATAACGGTTCAGTTCTGAATAGTGAGACTGTTGAAGCGTATGTCTATTTAAAAAATAAAATATTCGTCAATGCCTATATGATCAAATCCGGAATGGCAGTTGCAGATAGATCCAAGGATTATAAATACAAAACAAAGTTCATGGAACTCGAAAAAGAGGTGAAATGATGCCAAAAGAATGGATACTCAACATGGCAACGAATAGATGGGGATTAAACAAGAAAAACAGCGTAGGTCCTGTATCCCAGTGGATTCGTGAATGTGCCCCTAAATCCGTAAAAGACTGGGAGAAATTTTATTTTAAAAAACTTGATGAGTTCCTGAAATTCAGAGGAATAAATTTGTCTCCATCAGGAATACATAATAAGACCTGGGAAGAAAACTGTATGTGAAAATCACAGAGGTTATTCAGGCAGAAATAGAAGAGGTAACGGAAGAGGATTGCATCCAGTACATTTATAATCTCGTAATAAATCGAACCTACGATGGGTATTTAACAGAAATAAAGACAATTTACGGTAAACTGCAGCGTGACTTGGGTGTTGAAATAAAACCAGCACCTGACGAATGGGGCAGGCTGTACAATGTGGATTTCTACATTCAGGTAAAAGACAGGTATATCGGATTGCAGATCAAACCGATCACCTATGAACAGACCCCTGAAATCTACAGATGGAAAGAATGGCTCAGCAGAACACACGAAAAATTTGAAAAAGAGTGTGGTGGTAAAGTTTTCATCATATTCTCAATCAAAAAGGACAACAGAAAGGAAATTTTCAATCATGGAATTGTGGAAGAAATCAAAAGAGAAATACAAAGGCTGGAAAAAGAGAGATAAAGCTGGACTCATATATCTGGATTTTCAGGATAAATTTAACTCATATCTCACTTTTCTCAGCTCTTGCAGCCCTCATCAGCTCAAGAGTTCTTCTCAGCCTTTCAGAGTCTCTTTTCTCAGCGATGGCATCAAGCTCAGCTCTGTAGGCTTCCATGTCAACCACTCCCCTTTCGATATACTCATCAATGAAGTTCCTGTAAAGCCTGACAAGATCGTGTATAAGCGAGACGCTGTACTCTCTGCCCTGAATCTTCAGACAGTCAACTCCCCTGTCAATCATCTCTGGAATCTCATCGAGCATAAGGAACATGTCATTTGGAAGCCTGAAATCAGATGCATAAATCCTCTCCCCTGTCAGCTTCCAGCCAAGTAGGCAGGGTCTGAAGCAAACCCCTCCTCTGTTGGGACTTCCGACGTAGTAGGCTTTACCATCTATTGTCTCGTATTTCAGGGACTTGTAACTGCTCATCCAGCATCTGCCAAGGTAGGTGAAATCGGTGTTTGCATGAATCAGCACCTCAACTCCAAGTCCCGTGTACTTCTTTATCTCCACCATCTCATCCAAGCTCATCTTGCAGTCGGCAACAAACATATCTGCTCCAGCCTCTCTGTAAAGCATTGCCTCCTCTTTGTTGAGAATGCTGGCTCCAATGCTTGCAACAATCTTCAGATCAGGATATCGCTCCTCAGTTACCCTCATCAGCCCAATATCATTCAGAATTACCGCATCTATATCCATGCTGTAAAGTGTATCAAGCCTTTCAGTGTACATTCTCTCCTCTCCTGGCTTTGGCATGGCATTTATCGCTGCTCTAAGCATTCCTCCATAATCATGAGCTATCTGAACAGCCTTTTTCAGCTCCTCATCTCTCATCTCGTATTTCTTGCTTCTTCTGCTCCATCCAAGGACTCCAGCATAAACACTGTCCGCTCCAGCTTTAAAAACGGCCTTAACCATCTCCAGACTTCCACCAGGACCCAGAAGCTCAACCATGATATCACCCCGGAATGTAGATCTGACCTGCTCTGTTGAAGTAGTAGCCATTGGCAAATCCATTCTCGGAAATACTCCTCAGCTCTTCAAAATCAGACCTTGAGAAGCCCCTCTCAAGCAGATCCCTGTATATTCTACCTACCCTCTCTCTGTAACCGATTCTCTCTGTCACAGCCTCTATTCTGAAGGCATCAGCAAATCTGAGCTTGTCAATGTGCTCATACATGCACACATCCTTTCCGCTGAGAGTTGCATGTCCAAAAGGCTTGAGAACGAGATCCTCGCTTCTGAAGAACATCTCCTCTCTGCATATCTTCGGACAATCCTTTCCAACAGCAGATGAGAATTTCCTGAGGAAGCATTCGTGTCCTATCCCAACAGGAACCTTTCCATGGACGACAACCTCAACCTCAACTCCGGTCTCCTTTATCTTCTCAATATCCTCGATTGAGAGTTCATATGATGGAACTATTCTCGAAACACCTATGGAGTAAAGCAGCTCTGCAGTTGATGCTGTGTAGACATTTGTCAGCCCTCCTGCAATAACACTGACATCAGGATACTCTTTCGTGATGTACCTTATAACCCCCAGGTTGCTTGCCTCAATTCCATCACATATCTCAGCAGCAACATCCACAGTTCTGAAAACCCTGTCCAGATCTCTGTTTCTCGGAACGGCAAATGTTGTGATGTATGCCTTCTTACCCATCGAGTGAAGAACCTCAACAGCGGAGATGAGATCATCACCACCTGATATGAGATTACCCTCATACTCCCAGCAGTATGGCATTCCGAGATAGATTGAATCGTAAGGTTTTATGCTGCACTCACTCATGCTCTCAAGATTTGGAATGTTTGTTGTCAGCTCCATCTTCAATCACCCCCTCTCCCTCAATCTGCCTTATTTCATGCTTTATGTAATCAGCCTCAACATCATAAACCTTCAATTCAGGTCTGAAATTAACTTCAGCTATCTTTCTGCCGGAATAAAACACCTCCCATGTTCTTGCACACTCCATGCTGCAGATCCCATCTCTCTTCACACTTTTTCCAGATGCATAGGCGGAAAGCTGACATCTGCCCTTGTAGAACATCTCAACAAATGCCCTCCCAAATGCCTCGATTTTCAGACTTCTGCTCTCAAAACCCCCAACTTCATCATTAAGTTCCGGAGGGATAACAGCTGCATGAGCACCAAGTTCCTCATAAAACCACAGATCGAGATTGTTCATGGTACTCATACCAACACTCACAGTCACCTTTTTGAACTTCGAAGCATCTGATATGGCATAAAGCTCATTCAGAATGACATGCTCATGTCTGATTTTCCTGCATGTTTTCACAAGCTCCTTTCCATCCCTGACCCTGTTCAGTACAACAGCAATATTTTCTAAGCTATTCACCTCATCAAGAGTGAGGGCCTTTCTGTCCGAGTATCTTGAGTACCCCTTTAACCCCACGAATTTCACAGAATCTAACGATTTATTATGTTTTAAAAGGTTTCCTGTTTTATGCCCTCAAACGAGAAAAATCACAGAATGAACGGGCTTTTCATTAGCACGCACAGATAATTTTATCCGAGTTTTAACAGAAAATTCGCTTTAAAACACCATGTATCTCAGCTCAGCTGTTGGATTCTTACCACATTAAACACATCTCTTATCAGAAAACTTTTAGTCTCCAGCATCATTTATCAGACATGGATAGGGTTACTGCAGCCATTGCTGTATTCGCTCTTACAATTCTCGCTGTTGCCGGAGCCATAGTGTACTTCTTCAATCTCACTACCCTCCTCAAACTGATTTTTGGATTGATCTTCCTTGGAGCTCTGCTGATTTTCGGGATGTTCTCTGCGATAACGGTCTATGCCAGATCGCTCAAATTCTCTGCAATCTCACTGATTGCATTTCTGATGTCAGGATACGGGCTTTACAGTGTTTATGTGTGGAATCCTGCTGGAATCGGCACCGTCATTGGAGTTTTCATTCTGACGCTTGTATTTTTCATCTGGTACATATCAGAACCTGACCTCAGCATTGCCGAAAGATTCTCAAGCCCCGAATCTCTGATGAAAAAGGAAAATTTCAGAGCTGCAGGGAGAAAGTTTGAGAAAAAAGGAGAGTATGAGAAGGCTGCCGAGGCATACATCAAGGCAGAGATGCTTGAAAGTGCTGCCTGGGCCTATGAAAAAGCAGAAAAATACAGAGAAGCTGCTGAGATCTACGAGATACTTGCCAAAAAGCAAGAGGATACGTATTACTGGAAGGAAGCATACGAGTTTTACAAAAAAGCAGGAGATATGAGAAAGGCTGCCGAGTGCCTTGAAAAATACGCCAAGGATGAGCCATGGTTCTGGGAAGATGTGGCAGAGATATATGAGGAGATTGGAGATGAAGAAAAGATGAGGGAGGCGCTGAAGGAGGCTCTGGAATACTACAAGAAGGAGGCTGAGGAGGAGGGCGTTTTCTGGGAGGACGTGGCAAAACTCTATGAGAAGCTGGATGAAGATGAGCTTGCAAAGGGCGCCTGGGTGAATTTTGCCAGATACTGTGAAAAGGAGGCTGAAGATGATCCCGCATGGTACAAGCATGTTGCCGAGGCTTATGAGAAGCTCGGATTGAAAGACAGGGCAGAGGAGGCAAGAAAGAAGTATGAGGAATACAGAAAGCAGATTACAACTAAAGCAGAGTAGCTGAAAATATTTTTTAAGTTTTTCAATAATTTTCCCGAAAGATTTATATACTCTCTCTCAGAGCTTCAGGAAATTGGAAAGTAGGTGTTTGGAAATGGAATTTGAGAGAAAACCGCCTGTGAATGTTGGCGAAGAAAGGGAAGTCAGGATTGAGGGAATTGGAAGTGGTGGAGATGGAATAGCCAGAATAGATGGCTATGTTGTGTTCGTTCCGGGCGTTAAAGTGGATGATGTTGTGAAGATTAGGATTACAAAGGTTCTCAGGAAGTATGGATTTGCGGAAGTCGTTTAAAGACTTTCAGCAATTTTCTGAATTTCTTTAATGTAACTTTTGATTTCTTCCAGATCTTTTTTCATTTTCTCAATTTTCTCCTCAGCTCCTTCAGGAATAATCGCTCCGTGCTGCGAAGGCTCTATAACTCCTGAATGCTCAAGCACTCTGAGAGAATAGCGAACCTTGTGTTTGGGCATGTTGAGAACCTCGGATAGCTTGAAAATGCCGATAGGTTGGTTCTCCTTTACAGCCTTAAATATCTGAAAGTGCCTTAAAGCAATTTCAGCTTCATACTTTAATTTTCTGAGAGCCATTTTTATCCCCACATTTAATCTTCAAAATAGTATATTAATCTTCCTCATGCCCGTGGAATACAACCTCAATGTCTGCTTCTTTAAGGAATTCGAGGCCCCTATTGTCAGCATATTTGCTTCCATAAACAACCTTTTTTATTCCGGCGTTTATTATCATCTTCGCACACATTATACATGGCTGATGGGTTGTGTAGAGGGTGGCATCCTTTATGCTCACTCCATGGTAGGCAGCCTGAATTATCGCATTCTGCTCCGCATGAACAGCTCTGCATAGCTCGTGTCTTTCTCCAGATGGAACATTCAGCTGTTCTCTCAGGCATCCAATATCAAGGCAGTGAGGTAGACCCATTGGAGCCCCGTTGTATCCAGTAGACAGAATTCTCTTGTCTTTGACAATGACTGCACCAACATTCTGCCTAAGGCATGTTGAGCGCTTGGCAACAACCCTGGCAATCTCCATAAAATAATCATCAAGATCCGGCCTTTCCTTGGGCATGGTTGCCAGTTATTTCAGAAAAGTTAAACCTTTCTCCCGAATGACTTTTCAGCAGAAAGTCAGAGACTGGTTCATGAAGCTCATAGTCTGCAGCAAGAAGGATGTTGCCAGTCAGAACATAAAGGAGGCTCTTCTGTCAATGAAAAGCTTTGAGAGAGAAAGGAAGGAGGGTTATGATTTTTATCTATCCGGCAATCTGGGAATAGTCGATGTTGACGAGAGACTCATTTATGCTGACAGGATTGACGAAAGGCTGAAAAGGCTGATTGATTTTGATGAAATACTCTTCGCCTCAAGACATTCCAGCAAGGATGGAAGAAAGATAGTCACCACCCACTGTACGGGAAATGTTGGGAGAGCTGATTATGGTGGAAAACCATACAGCCTTGCAAAACCATCACCACTAACGATGAAGAACTTCTCTCTGTCGGTCTCGGAGAAAATTGCCGGAACGGATTTTGAGTTCACACTGGAGGCAACACACCATGGTCCTTCCGAGATTTCAACTCCCTCCGCCTTTTACGAGATAGGATCGACTGAGAGGGAATGGAGAAACAGTGATGTGGCCTGGATTGTTGCGGAATCAATGATTGAGGCTTTGAACATGAACTCTGACTGGAAGGTGGCCGTTGGAGTGGGGGGCACACACTACATTCCAAGACAGACTGAAATAGAACTTACAACTATTTTTGCCTTTGCCCACAACTTTCCAAAGTACACATTTGATGATCTCAGCGAGAGCTTTTTGATAAATGCAATTCAGTTCAGTGAGGCGGAAGTACTTGTAATGGACGAGAAATCTGTCAATTCCAGAGTGAAGTCCATGCTCAGAGAAATTTCAGAGAAAATCGGGTTGGAGCTTCTCAGGTCAAAGGAGGCAAAAAACCAGAGAATCTGAGATTCATAGGGATACAAACCTATTTATATCCCAATATTTAACAAACAACTCAATGAAGCTGAGTGCATCCATTCTCCCGATAAAAGTCGGCAGGTACTCCGTTGTGCTTAGCAGGGATGATGCAGATGAGATCGGTGTTGTTGAGGGAGACAGGATCAGGATATCAAAGGGAAAAGCAACGACATCTGCAAGCGTTCAGATTGCAACAGGTCTGATTGCAAGAGGGAGGATTGGTATCTACCAGGATGTTGCCGAGGAGCTCGAAATTCAGGATGGTGATGAGGTTGAGATTTATCCGGTTGCAAGACCACCAAGTGTTGAATTTATACGGAAAAAGCTTGAAGGGGGAAAGCTCAGCAAAGAGGAAATTTACGAGATAATTGAGGATGTTGTTGAGAACAATCTTACTGAAATTGAACTCACAGCCTTTGTTTTATCGAATTATCTGGTTGGAATGGATTTTGATGAGATAGAATGGATGACGAGGGCAATGATCGATACAGGAGAAACAATAGAGTTTGAGAAGGGTATTGTCGTTGACAAGCACAGCATTGGTGGTGTTCCCGGCAATAAGGTGAGTCTGATAATCGTTCCAACGGTTGCTGCTGCAGGTTTGCTCATTCCAAAGACAGCAAGCAGAGCAATAACTTCTGCAAGCGGAACAGCAGACACGATGGAGGTGCTTGCAGACGTTAACCTTTCAGTTGATGAGATAAAGGAGATAACGCAGAAAGTCGGAGGGGTTATTGCCTGGGGTGGTGCGACAAACATAGCTCCTGCCGATGACAGAATAATCAGGGTTGAGAATCCGCTTTCAATCGACCCAAGACCCCAGCTTCTTGCAAGCGTCATGGCAAAGAAAGGAGCGGTGGGGGCGAGGCATGTTGCGATAGACATACCTGTTGGCAGCGGTGCAAAGCTTGAGAGCGTTGAAGAGGGCAGAAAACTTGCAGGGGAGTTTGTGGAGCTTGGAAGGAGACTGGGGTTAAATCTGGCATGTGCAATAACAAATGGTTCTCAGCCTGTGGGAAGAACCATTGGCCCAGCTCTTGAGGCCTGGGAGGGATTGAAGGCTCTGGAAGAAAAGAAAGGATCAACAAGTTTTCTGGAGAAATCTCTCGGTTTAGCAGGACTCATTTTTGAGCTTTCCGGCCTGTCACCAAATGGGTATGAGCTTGCAAAGGAGATATTCACCTCAGGCAGATCTCTTGAAAAATTCAGGGAAATCATTTCCGCTCAGGGTGGAGATGGAGATGTGAGGTCAGATGAAATTCCCCTTGGCAGCGAGAGATTCTCCTTAGAGAGCACTGTTGAGGGTGCTGTTGTTGATGTTATTAACAGCAGGATTGTGAAGATCGCAAGGCTTGCCGGAGCACCAAAGGATAAGGGGGCTGGAATTTACATCCACAAAAAGAAGGGTGAGGTTGTCAAGACTGGAGAGCCGCTTATAACAATTTATGCAGAGAAAAGCTGGAAGCTTAGCAATGCAATGGAGTTTGCAATAGAGAATCCCCCTGTTATAGTTTCGGGAATGATACTTGAGAGATATCCCTCTTACAGGATGGTGTAGGTGGTTAAAATGGGTGAAGTGATTGATGGACTCAAGGATGTAATAGCCTCAGAATCCTCAATTTCCAGAATAGAACTCTCTGGTGAGGAGGCCATACTGGAGTATCGGGGTTACAACATTCACGATCTTGCGAAACACTCCAGCTATGAGGAGGTTGCCTATCTTCTCCTCTACGGAGAGCTTCCATCAAGATCTGAGCTTGAGTTATTTTCAGAGGAGCTCAAAGAAAGAAGGGAGCTTCCACCTCAGGTTGTGGGACTTTTAACCCATCTCTCTCCATTCAGCCATCCGATGGTTGCTTTGAGAACAGCAGTAAGCTATCTCGGAACAATGGACAGGAACATATCCTACACAAGCCATGAGATAAGCATTGAAAAGGCAAAAAATCTGATTGCAAAGTTCCCAACAATTGTTGCCTACTTCCACAGAATAAGGATGGGTGAAAAACTCGTCCATCCAGATGACAATTTAACTCATTCTGCCAATTTCCTCTACATGCTCCACGGTGAGGAGCCCACCGAAACAATGGTTAGGGCAATGGATCTCGATTTCATACTGCATGCTGATCATGAGTTCAACGCCTCAACCTTTGCTGCGAGAGTTGCTGCCTCAACCCTTGCAGACATGTATGCATGCGTTGTGGCTGCAACAGGAACGCTCATAGGGCCCTTGCATGGTGGAGCAGCTCAGAGAGTCATGGAGATGCTGAGAGAAGTGGCCTTGCCATGGAGAGCCGATCAGTATGTCAGGGAGAAAATAGAGAGAGGAGAGAGGATAATGGGATTCGGTCACAGAGTCTATAGATCTGTGATGGATCCGAGAACTGTTGAGCTGAAGAGACTTGCTGAGAAGCTCTCAAAAGAGAAGGACTCAAAGTGGTTTGAAATAAGCGTTGCAATAGAGGAGGCTGTGAAAAAGTACAAAAACCTTCTGCCAAATGTAGATTTCTATTCGGCAAGCGTGTATGCAAACCTTGGAATTCCTGACGATCTGTTTGTTAACATCTTTGCCATAGGCAGGATTGCCGGATGGACTGCACACATAATAGAGCAGTACGAGACAAACACACTCATAAGGCCAAGGGCGAAGTATGTTGGTGAGACAAACAGGAAGTATGTTCCAATTGACGAGAGATAAAACAAACCTTTTATAAATCCTCCTCTGCCTGTTTATTCAGGAGGTGTTCAGGTGTTTGAGTTAGCTGGTAGACTCAGAAAACTCCCGCCATACCTTTTTGCTGAGCTCGATGGGATGAAGGCAAAGAAGGAGAAAGAGGGTGTTAGAGTTATAGATTTCGGTGTTGGAGATCCGGATCTGCCCACTCCAAAGCATGTTGTTGAGGAGATGCAGAGAGCAGTTGAGAAGGTTGACAATCAGAAGTACCCGAGCTATGCAGGGAAGATCGAGTTCAGAGAGGCTGTATCTGAATTCTACAGGCGAAGGAAAGGCGTTGATGTTGAACCTGAAAAAATAATAGCCCTTATCGGTTCAAAGGAAGGTATAGCTCATTTGCCACTTGCTTTTGTTGAAGAGGGTGATTACGTTCTTTACACAGAGCCGGGCTATCCTGTCTATCATTCTTCAGCAGTATTCGCAGGAGGAATTCCTTACGAACTCCCTTTAAAGGAGGAAAAAGATTTTCTACCTGATCTTGATTCCATCCCTGATGATGTTGCGAGAAAGGCAAAAATTATGTTTCTCAACTACCCGAACAACCCAACCACCGCGGTTGCAGAGATGGATTTCATAAAGGAGGCCGTTGACTTCTGTATTGACAATAAAATAATTCTCGCACATGATGCAGCCTACAGCGAGATCGCATTCAATTATAGGCCAAGAAGCTTCCTTGAGTATGACAGAGCATTCGAATGTGTGATTGAGTTCGGCTCTTTAAGCAAAACCTACAACATGACAGGATGGAGGATTGCATACGCCCTGGGAAACGAGGAAGCTGTTGACGGACTGTTGAAAGTTAAGACAAATGTTGACAGTGGAGTTTTCAATGCGATACAGGATGCGGCAATTGCTGCGTTAAATGGTGACGACTCTGTGATTGAGCAGAATAATGAAGTGTATAAGGAAAGGAGAGACACTCTTGTTGATGGTCTTGAAAAACTTGGTTTTGATGTGGAAAGACCAAAAGCCACATTTTACGTGTGGTTGAAGGTTGGGGGCTCAAGCATAGAGTTTGCCAGAAAACTGCTTGATGAGGCTGGAGTTCTTGTCACCCCTGGAGTTGGATTTGGAAAGAGCGGGGAGAGGTATGTGAGGTTTGCCCTGACGAGAGATGTATCGGTTATAAGAGAAGCTCTTGGGAGGATGGAGGGGCTTGAAATTGTTCAGGAGTGAAAACGGCATTCTTCATATCGAAGATGTGGATTTCAGGGAGATAGTGAAGGAGACAGGTACTCCGGTCTATGTTACCTCAAAGAGGCTGGTTGAGGAGAACATAAATGATCTGAAAAGAAATTTCGACTTTGCATTTCCCCTGTATGCTGTAAAGGCAAACAACAACCTCACATTAATGAGGATTTTTGCAAAAGAGGAGTTTGGTGCAGATGTCTTCAGCATTGGTGAGCTCTATCTCGCCCTGCTTTCAGGATTTGATAGCGAAAAAATACTGTTCAACGGAAACTCCAAGAGCGATGACGAGATAAGGGCGGGAATAAGGGCCGGTGTGAAGTTCAGCGTTGACAGCATGGATGAGCTTTACGCAATATCCAAAATTGCTGCCCAGGAGGGTGAGGAGGTAAAGATAGCGTTCAGGGTTAATCCTGACATAAGTCCCGAAACCCATCCCAAGATTGCAACTGGCTTGAGAACGTCAAAGTTTGGGATACCATCTGAAAACGTTCCTGATGCCTACGAAACTGTCCTTGAACTTCCAAATGTAATTCCAGCAGGAATTCACTGCCACATCGGAAGTCAGATACTGAATCCGGACCCCTTTGTGGAGGAAATAGAAAAAATGTTCCAGATAACTGCTGAGCTTGAGAAAATCGGAATTGAAATTGAGTTTCTTGACATGGGTGGTGGCTTTGGAATAGACTACCAGACCGATGGAAAATGCAGATTTGAAATTTTTGCAGACTCGATAAAGAAAGCATTTGAGGAAGGTATGGAGAGGGTAGACTCAAAGCCTGAGCTGTGGATTGAACCTGGAAGAAGCTTGGTTGCAAATACTACAGTTCTGATCACAAAGGTCAACTCGGTTAAGAGGAGTCATTACAGTTTTGCTGCTGTGGATGCTGGCTTCAACACATTGCTAAGGCCAGCGATGTATGAGGCCTATCATAGAGTTGCTGTCGCAAACAAGATGGACAGTGAAGCAGAAGAATTTTACACAGTAGCTGGCCCTATATGTGAGTCCGGAGACATAATGGCAAAAGACAGAAAGCTTCCAGAAATTAAGAGGGGAGATTACATAGCCATATTTGATGCTGGAGCTTACGGGTTTGTTATGGGCAGCCAGTACAACGGAAGGCCGAGATGTGCGGAGGTTATGGTGGATGGTTCAAGGTTTTATGTGACTAGGGAGCCTGAATCGATTGCAGACCTTGTTGCAAAACAGAGAATTCCTGAGGAGCTTTTCAGATGAAGTCTGTCTTCTACACCAGAATACCTCAGCTCAGAAATTATGATATCAAATCTGTCCTGAAATGGTTCGAACAGGCATGATAATTCTCTTTGCGAGATACTTCGTTTCCTTCCTCACGTCTGCATTGTACACCCCTGCCTCAGGAGCAGGTCTGGGTGTCTGTGCCTGTCAGGATTATAGCAGGATGTATCCAAGGAGAATCTGGGATATGATATTCGTTCAAAAGGAAAGGATGGTGAAGTCAGGTACATTGAAGTGAAGGCGAGAGCAACAACGGGTGATATCACATTAACTCCTAACGAGTGGTTTAAGGCCAAGAGATTCAAAGAGCAGTACTGGCGTTATATTGTCGAAAATGCTGCGATAAATCCGACGCTCTATATCATAAACAACCCTGCAGAGAAGCTTGAGGTTGTTGAGAAGGTTGAGGCTGTAAGGTTTATTGTTCCGGTTAATGAATGGAAGTTGAAAGGGAGGGGTGGAGAAGGTCTAAAGTACTTATGATGCCATTTACCTTAACTTACCAGAAGGTAATTAACTCCCATTCCGATGACTCTCTTGACCTCCTCTCAACAAAATTGTCTATTACCTTTTTATCAAATCCGAGTTCGTGTAGTATTGCACTCTCTACAATAATCTTAAGCTTGTTAGTTAAAGATAACAGCGTTTCATAGTTATAATTAAATGCCTCATCGCCATAAAGTCCATGTGCAAGTCGATCTCTAATTTGAGTAACAGTATGTATAAATTTGTTCCGTTCTCTACTGTTATAAAACATCACCTCTCCAACCTCTAAATACCTTATAATTTCAAGTAAACGACGTCGAAGACTTTTTTTCGTAAACAAACTTTATTTTTTGATTTATATGCTTTACTTCTTCTTCGGTAATTTCAGACTTCATTTTTAACTCATCCAGTAAGAATGCTGTTATTTGTTCTTTAATCTTAGACCACTTATCTGGCTCAATTTTGTGTTGTTCAAATCTCCCCGAATATCTATGATAAAACTCCAAAGCTATGACTAAATTTAGGAATTTGTAATCTATAGGTAGGTTTTCATTTGTTATTGTTGATAAGTAATACTCACACAGTAACTTCAATCTTTCGTACATCGATAGCCAATTTCTGATACAAATACGGTTTTTAAACTGGTCAAAATCAAATAGAATATGATCTGGAGGGATAAACTTAGGTTCTGCCGAAATTTTGCAGTACCTCCTTGGGATGTAGACTTTAAAGCTCTCTAATGAATCATCTGCTGATGTACAGATGATTTCGGATATGTGAACTTTATCTAAAACAGCTAGGGCAAATAGACTAATTAGTTTATGTAATAGATCATAGCAGTCTTTTAGATTTTTGGCATCTTTAAACTCCAATACGATATAAGGCTCGATTTTTACGTGTTTTAAAGTATAGCTCGCACCTTTTTGATTGATAGAATGACTTACAGAGCATATTATCTTAAATACAAAGCCATTTAGTTCTTCGCAAAAAATTTGTTTCTCACCAACTGTAATTTTTAACGTTCCCCCGTTAAACTTTATTAAATCGCTACAGCTATTACGTGGAAACCAAAAATCTAATTCTGGAATTCTCAACATTATTTTCTTAATTTTAAGCTCAGATAGCAGTGATTTAATGTGTTTACCAACTATTGCAACTAAAGGTTTTATCTCTTGCTCTTTTCGTGTTACTTCATATTCCATTAAATCATCATACTTAACTCCACTTCTTAAGCATTCAAGAAGTGTTACTCCCTTACCACCGCTTTCAAATATAACACCATGTATTACTGGTATCGTTTCCAGTTTGTCATCCTCAACTAAAAGATCTTCTAACTCTGACTCAATTAAGAAATCTTTCAATTCCAGCAACGACGAATGGTTATCATATATCTTAAGTGTACCTTCTACTTTATGCTCTGGCTTTTCAGGTAGCCACCAAATTCCTTCAAGCTCCATAAGACTCTTAAAAAAGTAAAACAAAATAAGAGTTTCGTATAATAAAATTTTAAGGTTATATCAGAGTGTGAGTTTACGATAGACATGAAACTTGGTGAAATAAAAAAGTGATCCCAGACAGTCGACAAAGAAGTACATTCTTAGGCTCATCGGTTCGGGGGAAATCTATAATGGCAAATTTTTTAACCTTCAAATCAAAATTCATACCTGATGGTAAGAACAAGAATCGTTGGCAAAAAGGGACAGGTTACAATCCCGAAAGAAATCCGGGAAAAGTTTGGTTTGAAAGAAGGCGAAAAGGTTGTCTTTGAAATTAAAGGTGATGAGATTGTCATGAGACCGGAAAAAAGCGGAAGAGATTATGTGGAAGAGCTGACTTCAGTTGTTAAGAAAAAACTTGAAGCTCCAGAACCTGCTGAATTGAAGAGGCTGTACCATGGTCAGATTGAAAAACGTCTATCTGGACTCTAATATTTTCATTTATGCTACTCTCTACTCTGGAGAGATTGCTGAAAAATCAAAGGAATACCTCAGAAGGGCATCGGATGGTGAATTCAATGCATACACCTCAGCACTGACATGGGATGAAGTTGTGTATGTTGTAAGGAAAGTTGCTGGAGTGGAGGAGAGCATTAAAGCTGGAAAAATCCTGCTCAAAATGCCATTCCTCGAGTTTCTGGATGTTGATTATGCCATTTGTGAAGATTCCCAGAAACTTGTTGATAAGTATAAGCTTTTGCCGAGAGATGCGATTCATGCCGCTCTTGCCTTGAAATACTGTGATGGAACAATAATTAGTAGCGATACAGATTTTGATGTGATTGAAGGTTTAAGGAGGTTTTTCTGATGGGTCATGGTGGATTCCCTATAAAATGCTCATTCATCGAAGAAACTTTCCCGGTTAAGGAGGTAAGCGAGGAGAGTGCAAGGGAGAAGAACATAAGGCACGGGCACATATCAACGCTCCACATCTGGTGGGCGAGGCGACCATTGGCAGCTTCGAGGGCAACGGCTTATGCTGCTTTGATTCCTGCTCCAAAGGATGTTGAAGAGGCAGAGAATGTAAAGCCGTTAAGGCTGAACTTTGAAAGGAATGTGTAGCCATAACCTTCTTTAAGTATCCTATCCCCTCTTTTATTCCTACAAACCTATGTTGCTCTGTTTCCTTTGAAGATGGTTTTTTGACATCTCTTCATACGGTGAGTCGAATTGTCTGTTGTTTGTGTATTGGGTGTGTTAGAGGAGCGATTGGGTTTAGGGTTGTGTAGGCATCCTAAGAAGACATTAACTTTCACCGCAGTTAAAACAGTATGAAATTAAACCATATACTCTCTAAAGTCATTGAAACCATCAAAGCTCATCCAGATGTTGTAGCAATCTACCTCTTCGGCTCCTACGCAAAAGGAGATCAGCACCCCATGTCAGATGTTGATATCGCCGTGATTCTTGACAAACCTACCCCGGAAACTGAAGCGGATATTGGAAGCCTGGCATCTCCAGAAATTGACATCGTCCTGTTTCACCGCCTGCCATTACACATTAAATTCGAGGTCTTCAAGCATGGAAGAGAGCTTTTTGTCCGAGATGAAGAAAAGCTTGCAGAAATAAAGTTCTGGGTTATGCAGGAATATCTTGACACATCTCCGATGTACAGGCGAATCTCCTCAGAGGTGCTAGGATGAGGTTTGCAGACCTCATACTGCGTTTTGAGAGACATCTCAGAGGTGCCGTAAATCTCAAGTCAAAAGATGTGCGTGATTACTTCGTTTACAATACTCTGGCAATGGAATGTTTTCAGGCTGCCAACGCCCTCATAGATTTAGCCCAATACATAGTTGCGAAGAAAAAACTGGGCTTTCCCTCAACCTACAGAGAGCTTTTCGAAATCCTTGAAAATGAAGGATATACAAGCGAGGATGAACTCAAAACCTTCAAACGCCTGATATTTCTCCGAAATCTTATAGTTCACGAGTACTACAGAATTTCCGAGAGCGAGTTGCTTGAGATGGTGAATCTGCTTGGGAAGTGCTCTGATTTCGTTAATAGAATAAAAGCTGAGGCTGGTGTAATATGAATGTAATCCGAATTCCAAATGTTTTAATGGCTTCGGCAACAGAAATTTCATTCCCACTCCCCTATTCAAACAGCACTCATAACTTAAAAACACTCATCCTTAAAAACAAATAGCTGATCCATCATTATATTTCAACAGAGACAAAATTAAACAACTTTAAATCTAAAATACATACATGCTTCATGCTGTTGTTGATGTTGGGACCACTTCAATAAAAGCTGGAATTGTGAGTGATGAAGATTACAGGATTGTGGATAAAACCTCAATCCCTGCCCGAGTGATCCATCCAAAAAGTGGATTTGCAGAGCAGGATCCAGATGCACTTTTTCAGAGTGTTCTGGGGTTGTTAAAGGATGTCTGTGATGGGTATGAGGTTAAAAGCATAGCCCTGACGACTCACATGGCCGGATTTGTTCCAGTAGACAGGGAAGGAAAGGAGCTCTGCAATCTCATCATATGGCTTGATGAAAGGGGAAAGGGATACCCAAGAAAACTGTTTTCCGGTTTGCTTAAAATTGAAGGCTACAACGCCTTAGAGCTTCTGAGGTTTCTAAGAGCAACCGGAGGAGCTCCAAGCAGAACCGGAAAGGATGTTCTTTCAAAGATTCTGTGGTTGAGAGAGAACGAGCCTGATATCTTCAGCAGAACATGGAAGTTTCTGGATGTGAAAGGCTATCTGCTATTCAGACTGACTGGGAACGCTGTGATGAGCCATGATGAAGCAAATCTGACCTGGCTTGCAGATACAAGAAAGAAGAGAGCAGAATGGCACGATGGTCTGATGAAAAGACATGGTCTGGGATCAGAGTTATTTCCTGAAATAAGGAGCAGCACCGACATAGCCGGAAAGGTTCTGCCTGAGATCAGAAAGGAAATCGGGCTGAAAGGTGATGTTCCCGTTTTGGTTGGATCAGGTGACATGTGCACCTCTGCAATAGGTTCAGGAGCTGTAAAAAGTGACGAGATTCACATTTATATTGGAACAAGTGACTGGATTGCTGCACATGTTGACAGGAGAATGGCAGATGTCAGGCATTATGTTGGTACGATCCTGAGCGGGATTCCGGGAAAATACCTTCTGGTTGCAGAGCAGGAGGTTGCTGGAGGGGCCATAGACTGGGTTTCATATAATTTTGGAATATCTGATCACAGGAAGATGGATGATATTGCCATGGAAACTGAAACAGATCTCATTTTCACACCATGGTTTTACGGAGAGAGAGCGGTTATTGATGATCACCACATCAGAGGCAGTCTTGTGAATCTCAGCCTATCCACAAGAAAGGAAGAGGTGGTCAGAGCAGCCTTTGAAGGTGTTGCATTGAACATTGCCTGGGCATTTGAGATTGTTGAAAAGTTTGTAAAGGCAAATAGAATAACTGCTGTTGGTGGAGGTGCGAGATATGACAGCCTCTGCAAAATTATGGCAGACGCACTCCAGAAAAGGATTGAAAGGATTGCTGAGCCTGAAGATGCCGGACTGAGGGGGCTTGCGGTAATCTCATCAGTCGGTCTGAAGAGGGAGAGTTTTGAGGACGCTGTCAAAAAGTTCAGGGTTGAAAGAGTTTTTGAGCCTGACAGGGAAATGGAGGGTTACTATGCCAGAAAACTTGAAATCTTCAGGGAGTATTACAGGAAAACAAGAGGAATATTCAGAAAACTCAATGTTCTGTGAATGCAGCAGGGATTCAGAGCGTGATGCTTCTAAACTGAAAAAGCGATGGGGATCGCAAGAGTTATATTCATGTTGCTATAGCCTTCAGTCAGGGGTCGTGGCGTAGCCAGGAAGCGCGGCGGGCTCCAGCGGTGTGATGACTGATGGGTCTGCTGAGCGGTGATGATCCGCTGGAGTGCTGACCCGGGGAGACCCGCCAGTCGTGGGTTCAAATCCCACCGGCCCCATTCATATACGGGTTTAACAACCTCTCCAGATCTCTACATTCATATTCCTATCAAGCCATCGCAGCATAGGGATTTTATCTCTTTTCAGTCTCCTCGGGAGTTACGTATCCTACAAACTCAAGCTCAGATCTGTAAATCAGACAATACTCCTTCTTTCTACCTCTACCACAGCTTGTAAGCAATTTTGAACTCCACCCTGAGGATCGTGTCCACGTATCGCTTTCTTGTCTTCTCTGCAGGAAAAAATCCGCATTCCTTACTCTATCGCCCTCCACACCTCTGACATCTTCTGTGATAGAGAGTCCTCTCAACCCATCCGCAGTCCTCACAGAACCAGTAGCTGTCTTTAATGGATCTCATGACTCAGCTCTCCCCCATAACAGCTTTTTCAAACCTCTCAATCATGAGCTTACTCCTGTTTATGGCCCGGATCAGTACCCTGTCTCCGCTTTCGAAGTTCAAAAAATCTCTATCAGAGTTTTTGGGATATATGTTCTTCCTGTTCCTTTCAGATCTATATGAAAACTTTTCACATCTATTCTGATCATGTTCAGAAGCTCACATATGGCCTTCCTCGATAAATGATCTTCTTTCTCGCATAGATCCTCAGGAGCTTGTTGTAATTCTCGGCAATCTGCTTTATCTGGGCAGTTTTAAACATCCTCGTGTAATCATCCCCCATTATTCAATTTTGAGTCGTGCCAGAATTTCATCCGCCATTTTTGTAAAAACTTTTCTTGAGGGAGAGAGAAGTCCTGAAAGCCTTACATGGAAAATTGTTTTCCCCATCTGACTTGCTTTTCTCAGGTGTTCGTCGTAAGGCACTATGGCAAAAACCCCCATATGCTTAAAATAGGTCAATTCTTCTGATTCGGCCATGTTTATGATAAATCCCTCGTGAGAGCCACCTATGGAGGACACGAGCTTCAGAACTCGCATCGCATCCATATATGCTGGTTTAACATCTGCAGATACTATAAAGATATGGTCTGAAAACCTGAGCGGATAAACCACGTACTTTGAAAGACCCGGAGCCAAATCAATTAAAATGTAGTCAAACTGACTTCTGAAATAATCTATCACGCCATTTATTTCTTCCACATTAATCTTTTTCTGAAAATCTACCACAGATTCCGTAGGAACTATAAAGAACTCAGCATCCTTTAAAACAACTCGGCCCACTATTTGATCGATTTCCACCTCACCGTTTAAATAATGGGTTAGCGTCCCAAGTGGCCTCTCATCGAGATACATGTGCACATTGGGAAGGGCAAAATTTAAATCCAACACAAGGACTCTCTGACCTCTCAACGCCAGTGCAGAAGCAAGATTAATAACTATGGTTGTTTTGCCCACTCCTCCCTTACCTGAAGGAAATGCAAGGACTTTACCTCTGATCCTTCTAAGTTTATAATACCTTGAAATCACGCTTTCCAGTTCTTTTCGAAATTCAGATATGACTTCAACTGTCATGATATCATTTGTGACTTAAAGTATTCTTGGAGATCTCCCTTCTACTTTCTTTTCTCTCAAAATTCTGTGTTTTTCGATTGTCTGACTCCTAAGATTTTCTATATCCACAGATAATCTCTCAACAGAATTTTTCAGTTCCTGGATCTCTTTTTCAATCTTGCTTACTGAATCCTGAATGTTTCCAAATTCGAAGGTATCTTGTGCCTTATTCAGTTCACTTAGTCTCTTCTGGAACTCATTTTTCAGTTCTAAGAACTTATTTTCCAATGATTCAAAAATATCATTCTCTACTTCCTTTTTAAAATATTCTATATTGCTGGAGTAATCGCTGCCTATTTCCGAGATCCGATTCTCCATTTGATCCAATCGATCTTCAAAGGATGCCACCTTTCTATCCAATTCTGCAACTCTTTTTCTTAATTCATCTATTATGATCTCGATTTTGGGTAAATTGTTCTGAATAATTCCTCTAAGTTCCTCGAACAGCAGATCCCATTTTTCAAGTCTTTTTTCAAGTTCCATTTCATCTCACCATCTAACTTAGTGTCGTATTGCAACTGGAAGCCATACCATGAAATAAATTTATGAGGTCACTTCAGGTTATTTTTCGACTCTTAGCTTGGAGATGAGCAGTGCACCTCTCGCTGATGCTGTTAATGGGTTTTCAGGACATTTTACATTAATTGAAACACCGAGTTTCTCTGAAAGTAGTGTCGCAAATTTTTCTTTCAAACCGGGGATTTCTGCCATCCCACCAGTAAGTATGAAATCCGATTCAAGAACTTTTTTGTACATTTTAAAGTTAAATTCAGCGAGAGAGGGGAGGAACTCCAGAACTATGTAATCAACCAGATTCTCCAAGTATCTTTCAACAGGCCTGTTTATAGCTTCATCAATTCTGAAGGTGTAAAGCCCCTTCTCAAAAAGCTGCACACTTTCCTGGACACTCTTCCATTCCTTGAGATTTGCGTATTTTTCCTTGTAGCTCCTTGCGGTTGATAGGTCAACGTTGACTGCTCCTCTTGTTTCATTCATGATCTCATTTTTGATCCACCTGTCCACCAGATCTCCAGAAACTTCACCGGTAACCATGCTGAATACTATCTCACCCTTTCTGACTGCCACGATGTCTGTTGTTGTGGAGCCAGCATTGACAACAACGAACGTCTCGTCTAAAATGTCGAGGCCTTCTGGCAGGGATAAAGCTGAAAGAAATGAATCATTCCACACTTCTTTTCCAGCCCAACCTATGGGAACCTGGCTGACTACCTTCTTAAAAAGCTGAACTCCTTCTTCAGATTCAGTTGAAGGGATACCGTATGTAACATAAGAGTTTTCCGGGATTCCGTATTCGGATGCTATCCTTCCAAGAAATATCTTCAACAGTTCCGCTTCATCTTCCGTTCCAGGTAATCCGGCTCTCAGCATATAAACTGCCTCATCACCGTAAAGTTCTGCTGCTTCATTACCTATTATGTAGTCCTTTTCCCCCGTGATGGGATTCTCCCGTTCCTTAATGCATGTTTCAACGATGATTGTATCGTTTTCCTTAGCAATGACAGTTCTCTGGGACCCGATTTTTATCCCAACTGGAACAGTTTTTCCCTTTATCTTTTCCTCAGTTTCTGTTTCGACATTATTTTTTGCAGAGCTCTCTTCATGCTCCATAACTGACACCCAAGTTAAGATTTTTGAATTTATATTTAAAACTTGCCAAAATCAGAGACAATATCAAGGTGTCAATTTCTCGTGAGATGATGAGGACCGATATTTCATCCACAGGGTTGTAAAGATGTAATCAGCTGCAATTTCTTTCTAAAAAATGAAATCAGACAATTTAAAAGAAAATGTTTTTATATTTTAATTAAATAACAGAAAGGATGATTAGACCAATTCATTATATTGCTGTCATTATTATTTTCCTGTTCACTGCAGGAATAACACCCTTAATACCAATAAAAAATGAATCACAGCAATTCGCATACTGAATTAACGTTGATATCAAGTTTGAGAGGTTAAATTCAAGTCATGCTGAACTTGCTTTCTATTTTGATATTATAAAATCAAATGATTTAAATGACTTCAATATTTCAATAAGTTCTTAGATGCATCAACAATCTTTCCCCTTATCAGTTTTCCAAAAAAATCGTTGGCGATGGAGAATATGCATCAGAAGTTGTGAGGTGCGCGGTGAAGAAAGGGTACAATTACAGGGTCAAGATATATCTGGAAAAAGATGGCAGAATTTATTCAACACGAGATATAAACATTTCAAGCTCTCCCAGATATCATCTGATGAAGAGAGGATTGAGATTACTGTGAAAAACGCGGATTTTGCAGTTCTGAACAAATCAGACAGCAGAGTGGTGCTGAGAGCAACATACTATGCTGAAAGCCCCGAAACAGTTGAAAGTGTGAGGTTCAGAATTAAGGCAGTACAGCTTGAGTCAAACCTGCTTGTGGACGATTTCTGGTCTGAGAAGAGTGTTGATGCTGGAAAAACCAATCTCCTTCAGTTTGACATTAATCTGATTGACAGATACAACTACAGAATCGTTCTTGAGATCTGGAGCGAGAATTATGTGACGGGCACAAAAGAGGATGTTGTGAAGTTCAATCCGGAGGGTTACAAAGAGAGTGAGGTAAAGAAGAAAACGTTCAGGGTTGAGGACTTTGTCAGAGAAGATATGAGAGAAACTCCTGTTCCTGAATACAGACCAGAATACGTACCAAAGGCCGTTCCGGGATTTGAAATGGTTTCTCTCATAACGGCAGGAGGTGCTGCACTGTGGATGGTGAGAAGGAGATGAACAGGATTGTTCAGATTGTAGCCGGAATACTGGCGTTTGTTGGGATAGTCGGGCTTTATTTCAACCTCAATTCAGTGATTGGAATGTTCTTTGATTACAAAAGGCAGCACTCATCAGAATAATCTTTGACATAGGGATTATAATAACAGCAATATTTTTGCTGGACAGAATTAGAAAATAAAGAATTAGACGAGCTTTCCTTCCATGAAGTCCTGATAAGCCTTGAGATCAAAGTGTCCGTGGCCGCTCAGATTGAACACAATTACCTTTTCCTCGTTGTTCTCCCTTGCCTTGATAGCCTCATCAATCACGACCTTTATGGCATGGGTTGATTCCGGAGCCGGTACTATTCCCTCTGTTTCAGTGAACATCTTTCCTGCCCTGAAGGTGTCAATCTGGCTCACAGCTCTTGCCTTCACGATTCCGTGCTTCACAAGAAGGCATAGAGTTGGTGCATCGCCATGATACCTCAACCCTCCGGCATGAATTGGTGGTGGAATGAAGTCCTTGCCCAGGGTGTACATTTTCAGCAGAGGTGTTAAACCAGCAGTATCTCCAAAGTCATACCTGTATTCTCCCTTTGTCAGTGTGGGGCAGGCCTCAGGCTCAACTGCAATGAACTCCACCCCATCATCGTTTATGAATGGATAAACAAGCCCGGCAAAGTTGCTCCCCCCTCCAACACATCCCACCATAACATCCGGTCTTTCCTCCGCAATTTCGAGCTGCTTTTTCGTTTCAAGTCCTATTATTGTCTGGTGCAGAAGCACGTGATTGAGAACACTCCCAAGGCTGTAGTTTGTGTTTTCATTTTTAACAGCATCCTCAACAGCCTCGCTTATAGCTATTCCCAAACTTCCAGGGTTGTCCGGATCCTTTTCCAGTATTTTTTTACCGCTTTCGGTCATATCAGACGGACTGGGTATAACCTCCGCGTTCCAGAGCTCCATGAGCACTCTTCTGTATGGCTTCTGATGGTAGCTTGCCTTCACCATGTAAACCCTGCAGTCCATTTCAAATAACCTTGTTGCAAAAGCTAAAGCAGATCCCCACTGTCCCGCTCCTGTCTCGGTTGTGAGCCTTTCAATACCCTCTTTGGCGTTGTAGTAAGCCTGAGCTACAGCTGTGTTTGGCTTGTGACTTCCGGGAGGGCTTACACCCTCATACTTGTAGAAGATTTTTGCAGGAGTTTTCAGAAATCTCTCAAGTCTCTCTGCCCTTATGAGAGGGGTCGGTCTCCAGAGCTTGTAAATCTCAAGAACTTCACCGGGAATTTTTATGTACCTCTCTTCGCTCATCTCCTGCTTCAACAGCTCCATTGGAAATATGGCAAGAAGCTTTTCCGGAGCCATTGGTTCGTTTGTCTCTGGATCGAGGGGTGGAGGAAGAGGTTCTGGAAGATCAGGCAGAATGTTGTACCACCTGTCTGGCATTTCATTCTCGTCAAGCAGTATCTTCTTATCCATGCATTCTGGGCATCTTCTTAGTATTTATGCTTTTTCCTTTTTTAGATGATAATTCCCTTTAATAATTATAACAAAATAAATTAGCGAAAGTGAGTATTTGACTCAGAACCTCACATATCAAGAAATCTTACTTTTTCAGAGTGGCTGTAATCTGTTATGCCTGCAATAATAATGGCTGAAAGACGTGATGGTTGTGGATTGTGCATTGATGCATGCAGAGGAAATGCGATAAGAATTGTCAGATCAAAGGCTGTGATTGAGGAGATGCTCTGCATGGAGTGCGGAGCATGTGTCAGAGCATGTCAGAATAACGCAGTTGTCATCGAGTGGTAGCACTCAGGGATCATTCTTGCAAAGATATTTTAAAACCTGAGATTCCTTTCTCCACTATTATGGAGACCCTGATTGAACACGCAAGAAGTGGAGATATGCCTGAGTGGCTTGGAGAAGTTGAATCCTACGAGGGCATCGATATAGAAAAAATTCTCACACTCATCGATCAGGGAAAGGTGGTTGTGCCCAGAAACATAAAAAAAGGTGAAGATTTCAGGCCAAGGGCAATTGGAAAGCTGATGTCAACAAAGATCAACGCCAATATCGGCACCTCAGCAGACTACATAAACCTTGAAGAGGAAATTGAAAAGGCTGTTGTGGCTCAGAAGTATGGTGCAGATGCAGTAATGGATCTGAGCAGCGGTGGTGATCTGGATTTCATAAGAAAGAAAATAATGGAGGTTGTTGATGTCCCGTTTGGCACAGTGCCTATTTATCAGATTGCAAGAGAGATGGATGTTGCCGATGCAGATGAAGATGATTTCTTCAATGTCGTGGAGAAGCATGCCAAGGATGGTGTTGATTTCATGACAATTCACGCTGGAGTCTGCAGAACAACAGTTGAAAGACTGGAAAAAAGCAGCAGACTTCTCGGGATTGTGAGCAGAGGGGGATCGCTCACAATAGCCTGGATGAAGCATACAGGAATGGAAAACCCGTACTATGAGAATTTTGACTATCTTCTGGAGCTGATGAGGGAGTATGACGTGACCATAAGCCTTGGAGATGCTTTCAGGCCCGGATGCATTCATGACGCAAGCGACAGGGTGAAGTTCACCGAATTCATAATTCTGGGAGAGCTAACCGAAAAGTGTAGAGAAGCCGGAGTTCAGGCCATGGTTGAGGGACCAGGTCATGTGCCCGTAGATGAGATTGCAACAAGCGTTAGGGCAATGAAACTTGCAACGGGTGAAGCACCCCTTTATCTCCTCGGCCCCCTTGTTACAGATATAGCTGCAGGTTATGATCACATTGCAGGAGCGATTGGTGCTGCAATAGCCGGGATGCACGGAGCGGATTTCATATGCTACGTCACACCAGCAGAGCATCTGGCCCTGCCAACTGTTGATGACGTGAGAGAGGGAGTCATCGCGTCGAAGATTGCTGCCCATGCCATAGATCTGGTTAAGGAAGGGCAGAGGGAGAGGGCAAGAAAAGTTGATTATGAGATGAGCTTAGCGAGAAAAAGACTGGACTGGGAGAGGCAGTTCAGACTCTCACTTGATCCAGAAAAAGCGAGGGAGATTCATGCAAGAAGGAAATCAAAAGGTGAGACGTGCAGCATGTGTGGAGATCTCTGTGCGATAAAGACAATAAATGAGGTAATGAGCGGAAAAGGACAGTGAGTTTGAATTTCTGCAATGCCAGAAATGTAAGAGATTTGAATTTTTTCCTGAAATGCTGACCGTCCACAAAACCTATAAGCTCAGGGTTGGGATTATGCAAAAAAACAAAATCACTGTGGTGATGCGGGGGTTGCCGAGCCAGGCCAAAGGCGGGAGACTCAAGATCTCCTCCCGCAGGGGTTCGTGGGTTCGAATCCCACCCCCCGCACTTGCAAAAAATTTTCACCAATTTTTGCAGCATTCTATTATTCTTCCAGCAATTTTTTTAATTTTGCGGTCAGATCTGAACAGATAGGCTACCAAGAAAACGAACCACAGCCCAATCAGAAAAATTACAGTGTTTATAGATATCTGAGCCATGTTTAATGATACATATCCAAGAAATGTGAGAGTCAGAAGAAATGGGAAATTGAATATCCTCAAATCCTCCTTAGCTCTTTTCTCAGCCAAATAGAAAATACCGGTTATACTCTGTCCCATTAAAAGAGCGATAACAAGTCTGTCAGAAAAATACCCAAAGGTGTTCAGAGTTAGCAGTGTTACCCAGGTGGCAGATACTGAAAAACAGATCGGACAGAAATCAAAAGTTTTTATTACATTCCTCACAACAAGAGAGAGAAAATACAGAGCCGAGATAAAGGAAATCACAATCAGCAGTGTATCACTCAAATACAACCTCATCACCTCCAAACATCATCGTATCCTAACCTCCCATGCAATTCCCTGAATAGCAATTCCAAGTGCTACCAGAATCAGTAATGTGAGGATGACTCCCTGAAATGCAATCCTTTTCCCATCCCTAATCTTAGTAATCTCCTCACTTATCCATGGAGTGGTCATTGCAGCGACCACACCAATCAAACTACCCACAACGAATCCATTGAGGAGGTATGTACGGTTTAGCACTGAGCCGTAATCTCCTGCTATTGAGATATAAACAGGCAAAACCCCTCCTGTTAATGGCGCCAGTGGCAGAATTGTAATTATATATGAAATCCATCCGAGAAACAGTTTCTGGTATTTGACGTACCCCTTTATGTTTCCAATCCAAGATCCCATTGAGAATGCAAAGGCTCCAACAAAAAGCCCGATGACAGTTGTTTTTACCCCAAGAAATGCTGCACTGCCAGCTGCAGCGGCAATACCTATCGTGCATAATGGGCAGTGAGCACTAACTTTGGAAGTAAAAGAAACTGTGACCAAGAATGTGAGAGTCAGAAGGGAAGCTCCTCTTTTCAGTCGCAATAGTATGGGAGACAATGTATGTTCCATCACCATTCACCTCGATTTGGCAATCTTTCTGTGGTGGACTTATGTTCTGCTCCATTTCCCAGCATTTTACTACCAAAACCTATTATACACCTGATGTATAAATAGATATCGAAATCAGGAAAACAAAATATCAGATCCAAGCAGCAGCATTATCTGATCTTCAATGAATTGCAGATCGTCTTCGATTGTTTATCCCTTAGAATGGCAGCCGGGCAGTGCTGGACAGCTGACAGTATATCCTCCCTCTTCAGCCACTTGTATGATGACCTCAATATTTCATGACAGAAAATTGTTGGAAGAAGTTGATAAAACTACTTAGAATGTTCGGAGTCCAGTAAAAACAATTCGATTCGCCTCAATCCTTTTATATATGCAATCTCCTCCTCTTCTGGGATAAGCCCTCTTAGCACCCTTGCAGTCAATAAGACCTCCCCTATTGTTGCTAATTTGAATATAATCAAATAGCCCCTCATCAATCCCTCAAGAATGGTGGTTATGATCGAAAAATAAACGGTTAACGGTTTGGCGGTGCTGATTAGCCCATATAGGAATGGGCCCGGAGGGATTTGAACCCTCGACCGCCCGGTTATGAGCCGGGCGCTCTGACCTGGCTAAGCTACGGGCCCTACTTTTACCCATCTCTATGATTTGTTTATAAGAATTTTGGAAGATGTCCTTGATAGCGGATTTAAGGGATTTAAATTCCTCCAAAATAGCATCAAACCCCATCTCAATTAGATTAAAATAAACGGAAGTAGAACAAGTGTTGGCGATAAAATCCAGTACAGCATAGTAAGCGGATGAATGTACTGCCGGTAAATTCTCAGATAGTCACCGAATTTTATTATTATATAAAACTTCTGAAAGAATTTCCCAGAAAAGAAGCATTCCAAGAGTGGCAACAGCAAATTCATGTCAGTCTGCGATTCTCTGAAAAATAAAAGGAAGATGGTATGCAAGAACAAATGGAAACATCTGAACATAGTCAAACTCGTGAAGAGGCTCCATCTCCCCTCTGATTTTCTGATTAGATCTCATCTCAAAAGAAAAGTTTGCAAGCTGAAAATGTCTCAGAAACCCAATTCTGGTCCTTCGGTTACTCCATATAACTGTTTCAAACTCAGGTCCCTGCCATGATTTCACTCGTTTTCTTCCGATAATCTTGCATTTATCGTTTGTCATCCCTTTTTACGCTTAACCGGCGGTACATAGTTCTTCATCAGCAGGGAATTTGTAACAACACTTACGCTGCTCATTGCCATTGCCAAGCCAGCCCACTCAGGTCTGAAAGTCAGTCCTAATGGGATGTAAAGCAAGCCAGCCGCAACAGGAATCAGTATGGTGTTGTAGATCATTGCCCAGAAAAGGTTCTGCTTTATCTTCCCCAGAGTTTTCTCGCTGAGCTGTATTGCAGCAACAACGTCCTTTATATCATCTCTCATAAGCACGATCTCACCACTCTCAATTGCAACATCAGTACCGCTGCCTATGGCTATTCCAAGATTGGCCTGAGCCAATGCCGGAGCGTCATTAATACCATCCCCAACAAAAGCAACAACCTCTCCATTTTCCTGGAGCCTCTTTACCTTCTCCGCTTTCTGGTGGGGCAGGACCTCAGCCATAACAGTATCAATGCCAAGCTTTCTCGCAATTGCTTTTGCAGTTCTGCTGTTATCACCGGTTATCATTGCAACCTTCTTTCCCATTCTGTGAAGCTCCTGAATGGCCTCAGCTGCGGACTCCTTTATCGTGTCTGCTATCCCAATAACACCCACTACTCTCCCATTGGTGGCAACAAGTACTGCAGTTTTTGCCTCTTCCTCAAGGCTCTGAAGATCCTTTTCAGCCCTGTCATCAACTTCCACTCCATTCTCAACCATGAGCTTTCTGCTTCCAACGAGAATTCTGTTTCCATTCAGTGAGGCCATAACACCCTTGCCAGCGATAACCTCAAACTTCTCGGGCTCATCAATCTCAATTCCTCTTTCCTCAGCTTTCCTGACAACTGCCTCTGCCAGTGGATGCTCGCTTCTTTTTTCTGCAATTGCTGTCATCCTCAGAACCTCATCCTGAGTGCCGCTGAAGGTGATTATATCCGTCACCTCCGGTTTACCTTTCGTCAGAGTGCCGGTTTTATCAAACACAACCGTTGTTACCTTTCTTGCAATCTCAAGGGCATCTCCACTCTTGATCAGTATTCCAAGCTCGGCACCTTTTCCCATCCCAACAGTCAAAGCGGTGGGTGTTGCAAGTCCAAACGCACAGGGGCATGCTATGACAAGAACGGCAACAAGGGTTGTGAAGGCAAACAACGATGGAACCTCAGCAATGAAGTACCAGTATATGAACGAGGTTATGGCTACCGTCAGCACAGCAGGAATAAAGTAAGTGACTATGCGATCAGCAAGCCTCTGAATTGGAGGTTTGCTGCCCATTGCTTCCTCAACAAGCCTTATTATCTGAGCAAGAACAGTATCACTCCCAACTCTTGTTGCCTCAATTTTGAGAACGCTGTTCTTGTTTATTGTTGCTCCAACAACCTCATCTCCTGGCTTTTTGAGATTTGGCACCGGCTCCCCCGTAATCATGGACTCATCAACATAGCTCTGACCCTCAACAACAGTACCATCAACCGGAATTTTCTCTCCCGGTCTGACTATCACCAGATCTCCAACCCTCACATCCTCCACCGGCACCTCAATCTCCTTCCCATCTCTGACAACAGTGGCAGTTTTTGCTTGAAGACCCACAAGCTTCTTTATTGCCTCACTTGTCCTTCCTTTTGCTATCGCCTCGAGGGTTCTTCCCAGTAGCAGAAATGCGAGAAGGAGAACTGCAGTCTCGTAAAAAAGATAATCTTCAGGTAAAAGGCCTATGGTTGAAAGAACGCTGGCAACGTATGCTGAGCCTACACCCATTGAATACATAACATCCATGTTCAGAGTCCTATGACTCACCGCTCTCAATGCAGCTGCAAACATGCTTTTTCCGGAGTAAACCATGACCGGGGTTGTGAGTGCAAACTGGATCAGGCTGCTGTAGGGTACCTCGGGGACTCCGATGTATTTTCCGTACTGCATAACAAGCAAGATGGTACCAAAGAATGCTGCAAAGGCAAGTTTCTTCTTCATTTCTGCTATGTGAGATTCTCTGGGTTCCTCTTTTACTTTATCACCTGCAACACCAATGAACCTGTAGCCTACGCTTTCAACAGCCTCCTTAATGTCCTCAAGAGTTACAAACCTTGGATTGTAAACAACGATCGCGGATTCTGTGGCAAGATTGACACTAACATCTTCCACTCCGGAAAGCTCACTGAGTACCGTTTCAATAGTTCTGACACATGAAGCACATGTCATTCCTCCTATCCTCACAGTCACACTTTTGCTTTCGTCAGCAATTTTGTATCCTATGCTTTCCACAGCCTCCCTGATCTCATTCATGGTCACACTTTCAGGGTCTATCTCCAGCAAGAGTGTCTCTGTTGAGAAGTTGACACTGGCTTTTTTCACTCCCTCAAGCTGAGACACGGCAGTCTCTATGTTCCTTGCACAGGATGAGCATGTCATTCCCTCAACCTTCAGCTTCAACTTACCTTCCTCTTTCACAAAATAAACTAACAATGTCAGCACGTATATACCTAACTCCTAACAAAATGTAAAGAATAAACAGAGTTAAATTTACCTGAAGTCACTTCAGCAGCCTTGCATTTATTGCAACTATGATCGTGCTGAGGGACATGAGGGCAGCACCAATGGCTGGGGTGAGCAGAATGCCAAGGCCGTAAGCCACTCCAGCTGCAAGAGGTATTGCAACGCTGTTGTAGCCTGTGGCCCAGATCAGATTCTGTATCATCTTCCTGTAGGTCTTTCTGGAGAGTTCAATTATATTTACAACATCTCTCGGGTCACTTCTTACAAGTATTATGTCTGCCGTCTCAATTGCCACATCGGTTCCCGCTCCTATGGCAATTCCCACATCTGCCTGAGCCAAGGCCGGAGCGTCATTGATACCATCACCCACCATAGCAGTGACGTACTTTTCCTGAACCTTTCTGATTATCTCCGCCTTTTCATGTGGAAGGACTTCAGCAAAAACCTCATCAAGTTCAAGCTCCTGAGCGACCCAAGCTGCAACTGCTCTGTTGTCGCCAGTCAGCATCATGCACTTCACACCCATCATCTTCAGGCTCGCTATCGCTTCTCTTGACTCTGGCTTGATCTTATCCGCCAAGGCAATAGCCCCAATGATTTCAGAGTCTTTCAGCAGGAAAACTACTGTTTTTCCCTGTTTTGTTAGCTCTCTCGCTTTTTCATCAAGATCAAGTCCCATCTCCTTCAGATACCCAGGACTGACGATTCGGTAGGTTTCTCCGTTAATGGTTGCCTCAACACCCTTTCCCGGAACGGCTCTGAACTCATCAACCCTCTCCATCTTCAGACCTCTTTTTTCGGCCTCTTCAACAATACTCCTTGCAATTGGATGTTCGGAGTGCATTTCAATGCTCGCTGCTATTCTCAGAACCTCATCCTCTTTTTCTCCAGAAATCACGACATCGGTAACTCCGAACCTTCCTTCGGTCAGAGTTCCGGTTTTGTCAAACACAACTGCCTCAACATCCTTTGTTCTCTCAAAAGCCTGTCTGTCTCTTATGAGCAGCCCGTTCTTTGCAGCAAGGGATGTTGAAACTGCCACAACAAGCGGCACCGCAAGTCCCAAGGCATGGGGGCATGAGATGACCATGACCGTAACAGCTCTCTCAACTCCAAATGCAAGCTCCTCTCCGAACAGTATCCATGCCACAAATGTTACCGCTCCAACGCTTAGGGCGATGATGGTCAGGTAGAAGGCAGCTCTGTTGGCGAGATCCTGGGTTCTGGACTTTGTTTCCTGTGCCTGTCTGACAAGCTCTATGATCTTACTCAAATACGTTTCCTTTCCTGTCTTTTTCACCTCAACGGTCATTGACCCCTCCATGTTTATTGATCCTCCGATTACCTCATCGCCCTCCTTTTTCAGCACTGGCTTGCTCTCTCCCGTAAGCATGGACTCATCAACATAGCTCTGACCCTCAACAACAGTACCATCAACCGGAATTTTCTCTCCCGGCCTGACTATCACCAGATCTCCCACTTTCAGATCTTCAACAGGAACCTCTCTAACCTCATTACCCTCAACAAGGTGGGCAGTAGATGGCATTATCTTGACAAGTTCCTCTAACGCCCTTGATGCACCGAGAACAGACTTCATCTCAATGTAATGACCAAGAAGCATGATGTCTATAAGGGTGGCGAGCTCCCAGAAGAAGAACTTCCCTTCAAGCCCGAAAACAACTGCTGAGCTGTAAATGTAGGCTGCTGAAATTGCGACAGCTATCAGTGTCATCATTCCTGGCATTTTCTTTTTGATTTCGTCAAAAAAACCCCTGAAAAATGGATATCCACCGTAAAAGTAAACAAATGAGGATAGCACAAACAGCACAAATCTGTCTCCCGGAAACACCACCGATATGCCAAGAATAGACTGGATTAGGGGCGAGAGAAGGAGTACTGGGACTGTGAAGACTGTCGAAACATAGAACCTTCTTTTGAAATCCTCCATCATGTGCCTGTGATGGTCATGGGTGTGAGATCTTTCATGCATTTCATGCCCTGTCTCTGCTCCTCCATGCTTCATTTCATGGCTGTCATGCATTTCTGTTTTCTCTCCATGATTCTCATGGCTGTGCTTTTCCATTTTCACTCCACCTATTTTTCAAGCTCTCTCTTCATTTTTTCAAACTCTTCGTGAGTGATCTCTCCCCTTGCATACCTCTCTTTCAGAATCTCAAGTGGTGTCTTCTCTGCCTCTCTTTTCTGAGTCTGAGGCTGTGACTCCCTTACCACTATGTATATTATCAGGGCAACTATGTTAACCATCGGAATCAGAATGAGGATCAGCCAGAGCAGACCATTCATCCCTCTCTTTTCAGCATCCTGATAAACAAGATATGCTATCAGAACCCATACAATCAGCCAGAAAATCGTCCAGAAGCCAAAGAAACCAAACCCATACCCAAACGGGAACATGTGAAATCCATTCATACTGTTTATTTTATATTAAACGTATAAATTTCTTTCCCCCAGAATGTCTGTGGAAAGTTATTTAAACATTTGAACAATTGTTCAATTATGGTAAAAAGAACTCCGGTGTGCAGGGAAGAGAGGGTGAGCGAGTTCATAGAGGACGTCAGATCATACCTGCCTCAGGATGAGCACATAATTGAACTTGCAGACTTTCTTGAGGCATTTTCAGATTTTACAAGGCTCAAAATTCTTCTCTCTCTCCTTAATCGTGAACTGTGCACGTGTGATCTTTCGGAAATTACAGGACTGTCAGCCTCTGCAGTCTCCCATCAGCTGAGGGTGCTGAGGGACAAAAAGCTTGTGAAGTACAGAAGGGAGGGAAGAAACGTGTTCTACAGTCTTGATGACGAGCACGTTGCAGCAATCCTCAGCATAGCCCTTGAGCATGTTGGAGAGAGAAGAAGGCTCAGGATGTGAGCAGATGGGTGAAAAACCAAAAAGGTTCAGACTTGAAGGTGTTGACTGCGCAAGCTGTGCTGTTAAGATTGAGGAAGAGCTGAAAAAGCAGGGTTTTGAAAGCTCAGTTATCAGTTTTGCAACAAAGGAGGCAGTGATACAGGGTGATGTGGAAAAAGCTAAGGAAATAATCAGAAAAATAGAGCCCAAAGCCGATATAATTGAAAAAGATGATTATGAGTCTGCAGAAGACAGACAGGAAATAAGAAGGCATTTGCTCCTTATAATCCCTTCTCTCATCCTGTTCTTCACTGGAATCATCCTGAGATACTATTATGGTATCGATAACACCTTTGTTTTCTCAATCTTTGCATTGAGCTACGTGATCGTTGGATGGAGGGTTTTGAAAAACGCCCTTGCCAACACCCTCAGGGGAAGCGTTTTTGACGAGAATTTCCTGATAGCTGTAGCTACCCTGGGTGCATTTGCAATAAAAGAGTATCCCGAGGCTGTTGGAGTCATGCTCTTTTACGTTGTTGGTGACTTTTTCCAAGATCTTGCCGTCAACAGATCAAGAAGATCCATAAGATCACTTCTTGCACTCAAGGCAGAATATGCCAATCTCATCAAGGAGGATGAGGTTCTGAAGGTGAGACCTGAAGATCTGAAAGTGGGAGATCTGGTGATAGTCAGGCCGGGAGAGAAAATTCCGGTTGATGGTACTGTTGTTGAGGGATCATCAACAGTCGATACCTCAGCTCTCACAGGGGAGAGCGTACCGAGAGGCGTGAAAGAGGGAGAGACTGTACTCTCAGGAATGGTCAATCTGAGCGGACTTCTAAAGGTCAGAGTTGAAAAAGAGCTGAAAGAATCGACGGTTTCAAGAATTCTTGAGCTTGTTGAAAGTGCAGCATCAAGAAAGGCAAAAACTGAGAAATTCATAACAAGGTTTGCAAAGGTATACACTCCAGTTGTTGTTGCACTGGCCATGATTATAGCAGTGGTTCCTCCGGTTCTTCTAAACCAGCCATTTTCGCCATGGATTTACAGAGCCCTTGTCTTGCTTGTCATATCCTGTCCCTGTGCTCTTGTTCTGTCAATACCTCTCGGCTATTTTGGAGGAATTGGAAGAGCTGCCAGAGACGGAATACTTGTCAAAGGATCGGGCTTTCTTGATTCTCTTGCTAACCCATCTGTCGTTGCCTTTGACAAAACCGGAACACTTACAAAAGGTGTTTTCCGGGTGACAAGGATAGAGACAAGAAATGGATACAGGGAGAATGATATTCTCAGATTTGCCGCGATGGCAGAGATTCATTCCGATCATCCGGTAGCCAAGGCAATAAAGGAAGCCTTCGGATTGCATGAAGATTCACTGAAGGTTGATGTTGAGAGTTTTGAGGAAATATCAGGACACGGTGTGAGGACGGTGGTTAATGGCCTTGAAATTGTGGTTGGAAATGACAGAATTCTTCACAGATTTCGTGTGGAGCACGACACTTGTGATGTCAGCGGAACTGTTGCGCATGTGGTCGTAAATGGTGTCTATGCAGGATACATCATCATATCCGATGAGATCAAGGAGGATGCCCATCAGACTGTGAGGGAGCTGAAGGAGCTTGGAGTCAGGAAGGTTGTTATGGTGACTGGAGATAGCAGGGTGGTTGCTGAGGAAATAGCAGGGCAGATAGGAATTGATGAATTTTACGCTGAGCTGCTTCCTGAAGATAAGGTCAGGGTGGTTGAGGAGCTTGAGAGATCAAAAAGAGAGAATGAGAAAATAGTTTTTGTTGGAGATGGTATCAATGACGCTCCGGCCTTGGCTCAGGCAGATGTTGGAGTTGCGATGGGCGCTCTTGGAAGTGATGCAGCCATTGAAACTGCAGATGTTGTGATAATGGATGACAGACCTTCAAAGGTACCTCAGGGAATAAGAACTGCCAGAAAAACAAGAAACATCGTATGGCAGAACATAATTCTTGCTCTTGGCATAAAATTCGCCTTCATATCTCTTGGAGTTCTCGGGGAGGCAACAATGTGGGAGGCTGTTTTTGCAGATGTTGGCGTTGCCCTCATTGCAGTTTTCAACGCCATGAGAATTCTCAGATAGCGATCCAGAGATACCTAAATCATTCTGTTTCTTTTAAAGGTGTTTTTAAAGATTTATTTCCAATTCTGAAACTTTTGGGATCCCTAATTCAGATTTTATCCGATTAAACCTCCCCCAGGCATGTCATTTTCAACCCACACACCTATTGCCCCTGAGAACAATTGTTGTTCAGAGGTGATGTGAGATGAAAAAAGCAGGTAAGATTGGAATCGGAGTTGGTATCGGACTGCTTGCTCTGGCAGTTCTCTACACCGTATCAGCCCACACGGGATCGTATGGAGGATATGGATTTGGATTCCCCATGATGGGTTACGGAATGATGGAAAATGGATTTGTTCCTGATTTCAATGCACCGGAGGAGGCTGAGGGCCCATCCCTGCCACCCTGGATGCTTGGTTGGGGATACCATGGATATCAGGGAGGTGGATATGGTAATGGCAATGGATATGGCTACGGAGGTTATGGCGGCTGCCCCATGATGGGGTGGTGATGCCCCCTGTCATACAGTTTTTATGGAGGTGGATGCGACATGATGGGTTACGGTGGGATGATGGGGGGATTCGGTGGATTTGGAGGCATGGGACTTGGACTCGGATTTCTGTGGCAGATAATATGGCTTGTTATAATAGTGGCAGTCGTCTATGCTCTGATAAATACTCTGGGAAAAAGGGAAAGCGGTGATGCTGGGAGAGACAGTGCACTTGAAATACTCAAGGAAAGGCTGGCGAGAGGGGAAATAGACTACGAGGAATACGTCAGGATAAGAGAAGGACTTAAAAGCTGATGAACCATCGAGGTTCGTCATTTCTTGCCGGCCTGACTGTGTTTGTTTTCCCATAATCCCCTCAACAGCTCTTTTCTGAAGTGAGAGCTGTGACCGAAATATTATTATACATTTAATGAAAAATTAACACCATGAAAATCGCGAAGGTAGGCAGAAGGAAGACAGGAATTTGCAAGTGCCACAGCTCATGTGCATGAGCTTTCAGCGAATTTTTCCCTATTTTTTTAACAATCATCGGTTAAATTAATAGGTTTGATATCAGAATACTTATCAATGGAATCGGTCAGTAAACCCCTCCAGATCAGAAGGACAAAAATCGTATGCACAGTTGGCCCGGCTTCGGAGTCTCGGGAGATGATAGAAAAGCTGGTGGATGCCGGAATGGATGTTGCAAGGCTCAACATGTCCTTCGGGACCCATGATTATCATCGCAGACTCATTGAGAGAGTGAGGGCTGCATCCGAAAAGGCAGCAAAGCCTGTTGCAGTTCTCATGGATCTTTCCGGGGCCAAGATGAGAATAGGCAGACTGAGGTCACCGCTAACCCTCCACAGAGGGGAGAGAATAAGGCTGACCCCTGAAGAGGATGAAAGCGAGGTCTCAATTCCGGTCAGCAGTCCTGAAACATTGAACGCTCTGAAAGAGGGTGACATCATTCATCTGGCAGATGGTACCATAAGGCTCAGGGTTGTCGCTGTCGGAGAAATGGAGGCGATGGCTGAGGTAATCGAGGGAGGACATCTGACATCCTACAAGGGGATATCATTTCCGGAAAAGACAGCTCTTCCACCCCTCACCGAGAAGGACATTGAAGATCTGCGGTTCGGGATTGAGGCTGGAGTTGACTGGGTTGCAATTTCGTTTGTGAGATGCGCTGAGGATGTGAGAATGCTGAAAGATGCTGTCAGTGAAACTGGAAGGAATGTTCCTGTGATCGCAAAGATAGAGAGGAGAGAGGCGGTTGAGAATCTTGAAGATATAATCGGAGCTGCAGATGGGATAATGATCGCCAGAGGAGATTTGGGAGTCGAGATGCCAGTAGAGGAGATCCCTGTGATCCAGAAAAAGGCGATAAAACTTGCAAACAGGGCAGGAAAGCCCGTAATAACGGCAACTCAGATGCTCAAATCAATGGTTGTTCAGAAAACACCGACGAGAGCTGAGGTGACAGATGTTGCAAACGCCGTGCTTGACGGGAGTGATGCCCTGATGCTCTCTGAAGAGACTGCGTCGGGAAATTACCCTGTTGAGGCTGTCAGGGTTATGGACAGGGTCATAAGGAAGGCAGAATCAATATACAGTTATCTCCAGAGCCATCCTGCAGAATCTGTTACGCAATCAATAGCAGCGTCTGCTGCAAGAATGGCTGAGGAGGTGAATGCCAGAGCAATCATTACTTTCACAAGAACAGGGGCTTCAGCAATTCAGATATCAAGATACAGACCTCGTGCTCCTGTGATAGCAGCAGCTCACAGTCCTGATGTGCTGAGAAGGCTTTCAGTTGTATGGGGATGCATTCCTCTCATGGCAATTTTCAGGGAGAGGTCTCCGGATGAGCTTCTTGAAAACACTGTCAGGGAAAGCATTGAAAAGGGATATCTTGAAAGGAGCAGCACGGTGGTTGTCACATCCGGCATCCCCTTCGGAGAGCCGGGAACCACAAATACGATCAGAATTCTGAGAGCAGATGAGATTTTTCACCCATGAGTGAAAGTCCAAAAACTTTATTAACTTTTACATGAGATGTAAAATATGGATGCAAGGGTGATAACTGTCGTGGCAGTAGGTGCAGTTATTGTTTTTCTCCTTTACAACAGCTACATTCTCTTCCCGAGAGAAAGGGCATTTGTTTCATTATCTCCAGAAGAGTTCTACCGGCTGATTCAGAAAGAAGATGTTTTCGTGGTAGACGTCCACGTTCCAGAGCAGGAGCACATTCCCGGCACCGATGTCTGGATACCCTACAACAGAATTGAGGAGTTTGCAGATGTTCTGCCAGAAGACAAAAATGCGAAGATACTTGTCTACTGCAGGAGTGGACACATGAGCAAGATTGCAGCGTCAAAGCTTGCTCAGATGGGATATTCAAACATATATGATCTTGACGGAGGAATAAATGCATGGAAAAGGGCAGGATTGCCAATGTCATAGCCATATCTCTGATTTTGTCAGGAGTGTTCCTTGCAATCCAACAGGCGGAACAGAATGAGAGGGCTGAATACCCGGTAAACTTTTTCAGCTTTGAGGAAGGGCTTGAGGTTGCAAAGAGGGATAACAAAACCCGCTCTGGTTTACATACACTCTGACACATGTCACGTCTGCAGGGCGTTTCTTGAGAATCTTTCCAAATACGCTGATCTCAAAAGGGCAATGGAAAGATTTGTTGTGATAAAAGTGGACTTCAACAGAGAGAGGCTTCTGGCAATGAATTTCGGTGCTACAGGAACTCCGGAGTTTCACATACTGAATCCGGATGGCTCTCCGCTGGAAATTAACGGAAAGAGGCTTGTTTACATCGGATACTCCAGCACCCCAGACAATGAAGTGGCGAGAAGATCTCTCATCTCCTTCTTTGACCTTGCAGTGGAGAGGTTCGGTGACATCAGCCGGTGAAGAGTTTTCTTATAAGTTCATTCACCCTCTTCTCCAGCTCTTTCATCATTCTGATGGCCTCCTCTTCTGATTCAGGGGCTCTGATTTTCCACACCTCATCCGCCCTTATTTCCCCTGTATCATCATCGAAGAACACAACACAGTCCGCATCATCAATCATTTCATCCACCAGCTTTCTTGGCTTTGTTAACTTCAGTCCCGACCTCTCTGCAAGGAATCTCGCAAGATCACTCACATCACTGGCTGGCATGAAACCCGCACTCACAGCGTGCATGTTGTGAGGTGCATCTCTGTTGAATATCGCCTCGGCAATCTTCGTTCTGCACGAGTTCTGTGAGGAGACAAAGAGAACCTTCTTGGTTGAGGTGAGTCTGTGGTACTTCAGAAGGGAGTCCGGAGGTTCTGGTTTGAGCGTGAACGTCCCTATTTCGATCTCGCCCAGATCAACAAATCTTAGTTTCAGATCTATCTTGTCATTGCCTATCTCTATTATGTTGTAGCTGTTGTCAGGCATGAGAACCTTGTAGGAGCTGAGTGAGCCGGCGTGGATTATGTGGGTTCTCAGCAGTTTTGTTGAGTATGGTACATGCCTGTGACCTGCAAGAACTATACCACCATGGCAGTGAATGGTCAGAGCTTCAACCGTTTCAGCTGCATCAATGAGCACGTTCATATTTCTGCCCGTGTGGGGCACTGGAACAATGTGATGATGCATTGCAATAACATTTATGCAGTTTTTTCTGACCTTTTTTGCCATCCACTCTCTCTGATGGGGCCCAATGTAGCCATCATCAGTATCCGGAAGGGTGCTGTTCACCCCGAGAATGACAACATCATCTGTTCTCACATCCTTTCTCGGTTTCCCGAAGTACAGTTCAAAATACTTCAGCCCATCATTTCTGGCATCATGATTTCCGGGGATGGCAAAAAGATCTGCCCTCAATTGTGACAGGGTCTCATAGGCCTCTTTAAATTCATGATGTATACCCCACAGGCCCACATCACCTGTAAGCAAAACAATGTCAGGTTCAATATCATTTATCTGCTTTATAGCCTTTTCAGCTTTGTCTTTCAAATGCTCAAATCCGAAATGAACGTCTGAAATATGAACTATTTTCATAGTAAATCAATTGCGTAAATCAGTTTTAAACCTTCTGAAAAATAAGAGGCTAAAACCCCTCTTCATTCTTCCCCAAGTACTGACTGGTAAACGAGTTCTATAACATCCATCACTCTAAGCTTCTCATCCAGTTTTTCCATTTTTACCCCATCTTCTAACATTATCATGCAGAACGGACATGCAACAGCCAGAATATCAGCATCTGTCATTCCAGCTTCCCTCGCCCTAATGTTGTTTGGTCTGTCCTCTCCAGGATACTCTCTGACCAGATTTCCTCCCCCACCACCGCAGCAGAAGGCATTCTCCCTGTTCCTTGGCATTTCGACAAGTTCAATCCCCGGAATGGCTCTCAGGATCTCTCTCGGAAGCTCGTACATTCCATTGTACCTTCCAAGGTAGCACGGATCGTGAAATGTTACTTTTCTGTTCACAGGATGTCTCAGTTTTAGCCTGCCATCCCTTATCGCATCGAGAATTATTTCAAGAACAAATTTTGTCTCGAATCCTTCATATTCGTTTTTGAATGTGTTGTAGCAGTGGGGTGATGTGGCAAATACCTTTTCAACTCCGTATTTCTCAAACAGAGCCATGTTCTCTTCCTGAAGAAGCTGAAAGAGTCCCTCCTCTCCAACTCTCCTCACATCATTTCCGCAGCATCCCTCCTCTCTTCCAACAGTGGCGTAGCTTATTCCAATTTCATTCAGAATCCTGACAAGTTTCTTTGCAACCTCCTGATTTCTGCTGTCAAAAGCATGCCCGCATCCAACCCACCAGAGCCATTCAAATTCAGTGTTCTTTGCATGGGGAATATCAAGCCCCTTTGCCCACGCATCTCTCTTGTATTTTGCCTCTCCCCATGGATTCTTCTGCTTCTGAACGTTTGTCAGAAAGTCCCTTATGTCCGGAGGAGCCTCACCACTTTCAACTATTCCTCGTCTCATTTCGCCAATAATCTCCATCTGCTCGATGTAGACAGGGCACATCTCCATGCATGCTCTACATGTCGTGCATGCCCACACAGCCTCCATGTCGAGAACGGTGTCAAGAAGAAGAACATCATCATTCCTCTGCCTGCCAATAAAATCAAAGCTCTCATCAAGGGTCTTCCTTAGGTTCTGCATAATGAACATCGGGGATAGTGTTGTTCCTGAGTTTGTTGCCGGGCATGCATCCTGACACCTCCCGCATCTCATGCATGCAAGGCTTGATAGCATGTCCCTCCACTGGAGATCCTTTGGCTCTATTGCTCCCATGTACTCCTCATCCTCAATCGTTCTTGCTGAAATCCTCTCTGTCCTTGTCAGAATGTTCAGAGGAGCTGCGACTATGTGAGCGAGCTTTGTGTATGGTATGAGGGCTATGAAAAGCATTGCAAGGAGGGAGTGGAGACTCCATGTCACTCTGTAAGCTGTGAGGTCAAATGGAATCAGATTTGAAATGAACCCGCCAATGATGGCAGTGTAGGAAGGCATTCCACTTGAGATCCTTATGGCCTCCACAACAAATCCGAGAAGGGTTATGACAAGAAGGAGGGCGAGAACAAAGCCATCATCCTTAGCAAGCTCCCATTTTCTGGCAAATCTCGAGGGTTTTGCAAAGTATCTGTTGTGTATTGCAATAACAAGGCCGGAAAATAATGCAAGTCCTGCGAGATCCATAGTTGCCTCAAATACAAGATAAAAAACTCCTCTGAAGAAAGAGGAGGTTATGTATTCCGCAACGGTGAGTGTGAGGGTGCCGATTGTGAGCAGCACAAACCCCCAGAGAACTAAGATGTGCATTATCCCCATCTTCTCCTCACGCATGTAAAGTCTGGCAAAAGCCAGACCATCTCTCACAACATAGTAGAATCTTTTTCCAAGGCTGTCAAATCGATTCTCATCATTCCTTCCTGTTTTAAGTATTCTGTACCATCTGAAAACCCCGAGAATGAAAATCACCGTGGCTATTGCAAAAAGCACATAATGCAGCCTGAGTACAATGCTCTCACTCACGCCCCAGAGCAGTTCTCTCGTAGGTTCAGACAAGCTAACCACCTCCAGTGATAAAGAACAAGTACGTATGCCCTTATGAGCTCGTATTATTAATAATTTTCTCTTAAACTGCCAGAAAAGCCTTCAAAACAGAAAATTTATTAAATTCTGCAGCTTCTGAAATGATTTTTCCTTAAGGATTTGCAAGGGAGTGCATCAGAAAAGGCAGAGCTAAAAAATTGTGTAGCGGGGATCAGAATTATTCGATGAGAACAGCGTTTACTATCCCTTCCTGTCCCGGTCTGTTTGTAACAACTGCCTTTCCTGCAGTGGTTTCTATTACAGCCCCCTTAGTCAGCACGTTCCTTCTTGCGAAGTGAATGTGAGCTCTGTTCTCAATAACTGATTTTATCTCAGCTCTGACAACCTTTTTCTGAGATGGAACATATACATTGGCATATTTATCTCTGAAGAGCCTGATTTTGTAGTTTCCACCCCTGACTCTGATTTTCTTGATTTTTCTGTCCCCAATGAGCGTTTCTATGTACTCTCTACCGAGTTCATACTTTCTCTTTTTCCTGAATCTCTTGTAGAGTTTTCCAGTGTACTTTCTCTTACTCCTTCCCTGCCAGATCACAGTGACACCTCCTGGTGAATCGAAAAAGATTTCAATTTAAATAGTTTGTGCCTTCAGCCATATCTCTTGACGAACAGCTCCGGATACGTGAGCGGGGAAATCTGATACTGCATGATCACACCGATCATATCTCCTCTCAGGATCTCCCCATCAACCGGAGATATGACTATTGCATAATCAATAACCCTGTCCTCCTCGACAAATTTCTGTTCCTCAAACTCAACATCTATTACAACTCCTGAAGCATGAGCTTTCCCGCTCATCGGCTGAATTACTGTTCCTGCCGGAACATCTATTTTCTCAACCATAACTCTTTCCGGAATGTTTGCCCTGATTTTTACAGTTTCAGTGCTGATTATTGGCTTGAAGTATCCAACAGCACTCCTTCTGAAGAAAAATGGTCTGTGCTCAAATTCAATCCTTTTGAGTTTTCCGTTCTCCCTGACAATAACATTTCCCATCTCTGAGCCTGCCAGAAACGGTGTGACACTCTCAACAATTCCTCCAACAGCAACGCTGTAAACATTTATCACTCCAAGAACATCACCTTTCCTTATCTCTGCCTCTTCGAATGGAACAAAAAGAGCGTGGGTTATTATCTTTCTCTCTTCAATTCGTCTTGGTCTCCCGGGAGAGTATATGTCAAGAACCGTGCCAAATGGTGGTCTGTATCCGTAAAGAGGAACAGGGATGCTGTTTGGAGGTATCTCAATGTTCCTCACCTTTATCAGTCTTGAATTTCCTGGAATCAACTTCATATTCTCTTCAGATATGAGCATCCTCCACTCGCCAAGGTTCCATCTGGAATACCATGCCTCTCTAACGTTTATTTTGTTCCTGACTATGTCCCTTCCATCTCGATAAACCATGTTAGCTTCGATTTCCTCGAGATTTGGTTTTATTTCAGGTGCCCTTATGTACTCTCTTTCATCAAAATTCCCAACATTGACAGGATATACCTTTATAACTCCAACAACATCTCCCCTTTCAATTTCTCCATCATCAATAGGATAGAAAATTGCATGTGTGATCTCTCTTGTCTCCTCAACCTTTTTCAGTTCAGATGACAGAATATCTATTGCAGTTCCGAGTGCATGTCTTATTATTGAAAGAGGTGCAACGGTGCTTTTTGGAGGGAGTCTGATTCTTCTTATTCTTATAAATTCAAGTTTGTCCTTTCTGACCTTTTTACTTTCATCAGAAACGAGAACCTTCCAGTATGCCTGATTTGCGCTCTTGAAAACAGCATTTCTGAAAGATATCTCACCTCTTTCAATAACTCTTTTCTCAACATCTTTCATCAGTGCAATCGAGCATCTCATGTTAAATCATTAATAATTAAATGTTATAAATTTTTCTCTAAGGGTTAGCGTTACGGTTAAATGTAAAGCAAACCAAAAAGGTATGGCGATGATGAAAGGGCCCCGCTGACAGCTATGATGAGGGTCTTGAGTGCTGAGCCATCCTAAATGTTTAATTATGTCCGAAAAGCTTTAATTTGTTTGATATCCAATAAAAGCCATGGAAAAAAGTCAGAGAGTCAAACTCCTCGTCGGAATTTCGGTAATTGTATTTTCAGTACTGGTTATAGTCTCATTCAACCAGGGAATCAGTCCCTACCTAACCGTCTCTCAAGTTGTTGAGAGAGGGTATGCAGAAAATGTGCAGGTCAATGGAACAATAGTCCCAAATTCAACCCGGTACTTCTTTGAAAACAACACCAGAATTTTCAAACTCAGCGATGGAAAGACTGAAATAACCGTGAAATACACCGGATCTGTTTCAAATTATCAAGAGGGAATTCCTGCAGTTGTTAAAGGGAATTACAGGGATGGAGTATTCTACGCTGAAGATTTGTTGCTGAAATGTCCAAGCAAATACGAGGTCAAGAAAGGAGAAGTTGGATGAGGTGAATCAATGGACCCCGGATACATTCTGATCGTCATTTCTTTTTTACTTGCTGTTTTCTCCTCATACTCATTTTTCATTGGTGTCATGGCAAAAGGGAAAAAAGCACTGAAACACCTTCAGAACGGTGAAAGAACCCTTTACCTCTACACCGCAGTAATTTTTCTTTCCTATTTCCTCCTCACATATTATTTCCTCATAAGAGATTTTGATGTCAAGTATGTTTACTCATATTCAGATACCCACCTCAGTCTGCTCTACACAATAAGTGCTGTCTGGGCGGGAAGGGAAGGGTCACTGCTTCTGTGGGCAATGTTTGTTTCCGGACTGAATGTCATTCTGATAAATGTTGAGAAGAAAGACAGGATTGCTGCAATGAGTCTCGGCATTTCCGGAGTTGTTGTGGCGTTTTTCCTGTTTATAATGCTTGTCATCTCCAATCCATTCGAAAGATGGGGGGTTGGTCAGCCAATTCCTGAAGGTTATGGACTGAATCCTCTTCTGAGAACACCTGAAATGGCGCTGCACCCACCAACAGTTTTTCTGGGATATGCTGCGGCAACCATACCCTTTGCGATTGCAGTTTCTTCAGCCTACTTCGGTGAAGAAAACTGGCATCTGAGGCTAAGGAAGTGGGCAGTTCTTTCCTGGCTTTTCCTCACTGTTGGAATTTTCCTTGGTGGCTGGTGGGCATACAGAACTCTTGGATGGGGTGGGTTCTGGGCATGGGATCCTGTTGAGAATGCCTCACTCCTGCCATGGCTCACAGTTACAGCACTTCTTCATGGAATAATGAGAAACAGAAACTTTAGAGCATGGAACTTCTGGCTCTCTGTCGTCTCATTTGCCCTGGTTATCATAGCAACATTCATCACAAGAAGCGGAATAATTGAGAGTGTCCATGCATTTGGTGAAAATCCTGAAGGCTGGTTCTACCTCATTCTGATTCTTGCTGCAGTTGTCCTGTCAGCTCACGTGTTTTTCAGAAACAGAGAGTTTTTCAAGGAGGAAAGGTTCCGGACTGCAAGCAGGGAATTCACGATATTCCTGAACCTCGTAATCCTCATTCTTGCAACAGCCACGGTGATGCTTGGAACACTTGCTCCTGCTATTGTTGAGAACCTCTCAGTTGGCAGAGAGTACTATGACAGGGTTGAGACACCTCTTGCAATGATACTCATTGTACTGCTGGGAGTTTGCATTGCAGTTGGATGGGTTTACAGCAGGGAAAGACTGAGAAGAATACTTCTCATCTCGATTCCTGCAGGCGTAGTGTCTGCAATTCTCACCCACTTTCTGAGCGGGATGGTCTATGTTTCTGCTGCAGCGGGAATGGGCATCTTCACACTCATCAGCCATTTCATGACTTTCAGCAGAAGTGACATTCAGAATCCAAGGAAGCTTGGAGGTTATATCGTTCATGTGGGTGTTGTTATAATAGCAATTGGGATTGCAGGCTCCTGGATGCACGATGAGGTTTACCAGAATGTCAGGATAGATATCGGAGACTCGATCACACTGGGTTCTGTACATTTCGGCAAGATAACATTGAAATTAGATGATCTTTACCAGAAAGATGAACATGACAAAATTGAGGTCATTGCTGAAATAAGCATCTACAGGAATGGAAATTTCGAGGGAGAGGCAATGCCTTCCACTAAATTCTACAATCTCCAGAGAGAGGACAGGGTTGTGGGCGGTGTTGCGATACTGAGCAAACCGTTTCTTGACTATTACATTGCCATGGGTGGCTTCAATCAGAACGGGATTTTTGTTGAGTTTCATGTAATTCCGCTGATTTCCTTAGTGTGGGCTGGCTCTGCTCTGATGATGATTGGCGGAACAGTGTCTCTGCTTGTGGGGCAGAGGGAGGGAAAGTCATAAAATATTTTAATGCTGACATTCTGGTTTTGCCATGGAAGATGACCTTCTCATGATACCCGGCCCGGTCAAGCTTCACGAAAGAATAATAAGGGCAATGTCGAGGCAGATGATAAGTCACAGAAGCTCGGATTTTGAAAGGGTATTTGAGTACTGCATAAGAACCCTGAAACCCCTTTTCGGCACTGATGGAGATGTTGTCATAATTTCCGGGAGCGGAACTGCAGGAATGGAGGCTGCAATTGCTTCATTTTCCAATGTAAGGAGAATGGCATGCATAGATAATGGAAAGTTTGGAGAGAGGTTTGCAAAAATAGCAGAAAGATATGTCCAGGTTGATCACATTAAATTTGAGTGGGGCAGAAGCATAGACCTCGAGAGGGTTGAGAGGAGTCTTGCAGAGGGCAGTGATGCGGTTGCGTTTGTTCACAATGAAACCTCAACGGGAATTCTGAATCCGGCAGAGAAAATTGCAGGAATAGCAAGGAAATACGATGCACTTGTGATAATGGATGGAATAACGAGTGTTGGAGGAGATTGGGTTGAGATGGACAGATGGGGGATTGATGTTGCAATTGTTGGCTCACAGAAATGCTTGGGAGCACCACCGGGACTTGCAGCAGTCGCCATAAATGAGAAGGCCTGGGATTTCTACAGGGAGGATGTTCCGTTTTACTTGGATCTGAAGGCCTATGTAAAAAAAGCTCAGGAAAATCAGACACCCTATACTCCCGCAGTCCCACTCTTCCTTGCTCTTGCAGAGGCTCTGAAAATAATTGAGGAGGAGGGGCTGGAGAGGAGAATTGAAAGGCACAGAAAGCTTGCAAATGCAACGAGAACCTGGGCACTGAATGCGGGTCTTGAACTGTTTCCCGAGATTGATGAGCACTCGTCATACTCAAACACAGTAACGGCAATCAAGATGCCTGATGGTATAACGGACAAACAGCTCAGAGGAACTCTCAGAGAGGAGTTCGGAATAACAATATCCGGAGGGCAGGAGCACCTGAAGGGCAGGATATTCAGAATCGGACACATGGGGAATGCCGGGAAAAGAGATCTCGTAGCAACTCTCTCAGCAGTTGAGGAGATACTGCTGAGGCACAATGCATGCGCTCCATCCATCCACTCTGCTCTGGAGGCACTGAGATGAAAATCGGCATAGTTGACACGACCTTTTCCAGAATTGACATGGGGGGGATTGCGATTGACGAGCTCAAGAACTATGCTGGGGTCAGGTATATCAGAAGAACTGTTCCGGGAATAAAGGACATCCCGGTTGAGGCAAAAAAACTCATAGAAGAGGAGAGATGTGATATCGTTTTAACCCTTGGATGGGTTGGGAAAGCTGAGAAGGATGCCCTGAGCTACATAGCACTCTCGGTTGGGAAGATAATGGCAGAGCTCATGACAAACAAACACATAATTGACGTCACGGTACATGAAGATGAGGCTGAGGATGAGAGGAAGCTTCTTGAGATTGCAGAAAACAGGATAAGGAAGCATGTCAGAAATGCTGTTGACATGATAAGAAATCCTGAAAGGCTTGTGAGAGAGGCTGGAAAGGGAAAAAGGCAGGGGTTTGAGGATATCGGACCTATACTGAGGTAAGATTTTTCTATTTTCACTCCAAAATTTGATTTGTGCGCGAGTGCATAATCTGTAAAGGATCACTGCAAAGCTCGTCAATTCCCGTATGCCCGAAATGTGCAAAGGAGAGATGGGAAGTAGCTGAGACTTTGCATGAAGGACTTGAACTGATTGGTAGAGGAGACTGTGGAGTATGCTCCAACATGTGCGGAATTGAGAAGGAGGGACTTTGCAGGATAAGATACAGAGAGGGAGGTATTATCAGGTCAAGATCATCACGGAACCGCGCCCTGCTCCATGCCTATTTTGATCCGCTGCCAACAAACTGCTGCAACTCCTGGTTCTGCAGGGGGAGCAGGATGAGAGGCTTCAATCTGGCAGTATTCTACTATGGCTGCAATTTTGATTGCCTTTACTGTCAGAACTGGAGCCACAAGAATGTTGGGGTAGCAAGTTCAGTTGGCATTGATGAGCTTCTGAGCCATGCTCTGAGAAGGGATGTGAAATGTATCTGCCATTTTGGCGGATCACCCGAGCCTCAGATAGGCTTTGCACTGAACTTCAGCAGGAAAGTTCTTGAGAAAAGAGAAGATATCATGATATGCTGGGAGTGGAACGGAGCCGGGAAAAAGGAATTTGCCCTGAGGGCTGCTGAGCTCAGTCATACAAGTAACGGGACAGTCAAGTTTGATCTGAAGGCGTGGAATGAAAATCTCCACAGAATTCTGACAGGAAGGAGTAACAAACCGGTTCTCAGAAACTTCTCAGCCATCTTTGACAGATTTCCTGAGGTGATCTCTGCAACAACCCTTCTTGTTCCCTACTATGTGGATGAAGAGGAGGTTGAGAGAATTGCGGAGTTCATTGCCAGCCATGATACCTCAATTCCCTACTCACTGCTTGTATTCCATCCAGACTACAGACTTACAGATTTGCCGGTAACTCCAAAGGAGCAGGTTTTTGAATGTTATAAAAAAGCCAAAAAGCATCTGAAAAATGTCAGCATAGGGAACTTGCATCTTCTTGGAGGTGTGCTAATGTGAAAAACACTGAACCTGATGAGAAAATCATTAGAAATTCTGAAATTTATTAATGATGTTTTTAAAAAAACCCAATAAGAATGGGTACTTGCAGGAAGTGCCAGTCTCGCCCTTCATGGAATCAATACAGATGTTGGTGATACTGACATTATAACTGACAGAGATTCTGCTGTTAAAATAAGCCAAATATTGAGATTCTGGCAGATCTTGAAGAGAGAATCGGAGATGAATGGGTTTCTCTTTCGTGGAGAATTGACTCAGCAGAAATAGTCGAAATCTTCGATAGAACTTTTCCGCTTTCACCTCTCCCAGATCAGCTAAGGTCATACTCTTCATCATCAAGAGAGAAGGACAGAGAGAAGGTTGCAAGGATTGTTGAAGCGATTAGAAAACTCACCCAGAATCCTTAACCTTCTCAGCCACAGATTTTCCAAGATTCCTCAGCTCATCCTTTGATTTTGAGGCAGAGAATTTGAATCTGACACTTCCAACCACATTAAATTTCAAAGAGTTGAATACATCGAGTATTTTGCCAACTGCCTCTCCGCTCCATCCGTAGCTTCCAAAGGCTCCTGCAATCTTGTTAAATGGCTTCAACCCCTTCATGTACGTCAGAAATGCTGCAACAGTTGGGAAGAGCTCTCTGTTGAGGGTTGGGCTTCCAACAATCACACCCTTTGAGAGCATGATGTCTGTCATAACCTCTGTAAAATCAGAAACTCCAAGTCTGTATATCACATAGTCAACTCCAGCATCCTCTATTCCTTCAATAACATCCTCCAATGCCTCTTTTGTGTGATTCCACATGGTGTCATACGCAACAACAACCCTTTTTTCAGCAATGCCTTCACTCCATTCTTTGTATTTCTGAACGATGTCCCCAATCCTGCTCCTCCATATTATCCCATGGGAGGGTGCTATGACATCAAATTCCAAGCCCATCCTCCGGAACTGATCGAGTATCCTTTTTACCTGATTGCTGTAAAGAAGAATTATATTTGCATAATATTTTGCGTTTTCTCTCAGGATTACTCCCATTTCCTCATTAGAGAATTCATCATCAAATCTTCTTTCGCTCGCGAAATGCTCCCCAAACGCATCATTTGGTATGAGGACTTTGTCTTCAACAACATAAGTTGCCATGCTATCCGGCCAGTGTACCAGTGGCATTTCAATAAACAACAGGGTTCTTCCAATTTCAAGTCTGTCTCCGGTTTTTACAACAATTGTTTCGTGTTCAATTCCATAGGCTTCTTTCAATCCGTTTTTGCCCCTTATGTTTGTCACAATCTTTGCCTCAGGATACCTTTCAAGGACTTCTCTAACACATCCAGCATGATCCATCTCTATATGATTGACAACGAGATAATCCAACCTATCAACATTCAGGCTATCAAGCTTTGAAAAGAGCTCATCCTCAAATCCATGCTTTACAGTATCAACAAGAACTGTTTTCTCGGATTTGATGAGGTAGGCATTGTAGGTTGTGCCGAACCTTGTTGTGTATCCATGGAAGTTTCTTACATCCCAGTCAACAGCTCCAACCCAGAAAACTCCCGGTTTTATCTCTCTGTACATCAAGGACACCTCAGGATATCAAAAATAAAAAAGAAAAAATTCACTCGATCTTCTCGAAATCTTCCTTGGCAGCACCGCAAACAGGGCAGACCCAGTCCTCTGGCAGATCCTCCCATTTTGTTCCTGCGGGTATATCGTTGTCAGGATCTCCCTCAGCCTCATCATACACATATCCGCATACCTTGCACTGATATCTTGCCATTATTCCACCTCTATTTCTTTTTCACCTTCCCAAACACCGTGGAGATTGCAGAAGGCAAGAGCTCTCAACCGTCTCTTGCCCTCATGACTGTGAGTGGCTGATACTTTAAATGTAACGCTTGGAGAGCTCATAACCGGCTGGAGTTCGACTCTCCCGAGAGGTGTGTCATCAAGATAGATCTCAATCCAGCCAAAATAATGACCGTATTCATTTGGATGTGCCATATAAACACCCGTGGAAACTTTCACCTCAAAGTACTCCCCGGCTTTAACCTTATCCGGGGCCTCAATAACCGGGGTGTGTTTTTTCTCCAGATCTGTCATCTCATCAGGACTCTTGCCTGATGCATTGTTCACACCACAAAACAAATCGTTCTCACAACTCATCTCCATCACCTTATAGAAGTATCTGTGCCAACATTAATAAGACTTTTCATAATTTTCAGCTTTATTTTTCGATAAGTTTTATAATTATACCTTCAAATTTCAAAATCCTTGAAACTAAATCAAAATTTCGAATTGCAAATTTTAGAATTTTAACCATTTTTTTCAATCAACCTGTAATCCCTTATTTCAATCTGTGAAACCATGTTCTCTCGTTTTAAACTCCATTCAGATACCTCAATCGCTCTTTTATAAAGAGGGGCATCAAGAACGAGGGTCTCAAACTCTCCACCCTCTCCAGCCATGTTGACACCGTATTTTCTGTTCAGCTCCCTCAGTCTTTCAATTAGGTCACTGTCTATTCTCCTTCCAAGAAAGCTCTCATCGAGTCCCATTGCAGACACCTTCACAATTATGGCACTGAACCTCTCCGCAACCTCGGTCATTATCTTATCCTCATCCACATGCCAGAGTGGTGCAATCATCTCAACCCCGAGAGTATCTGCAACTTTCTGAAATCTCTTTCTTTGGTACTCGCTTCTGATCCCACCGATAACTATCCCATCAATGTTCAGGGCTGAAAGCTGATCTGCAAGCTCATCAACCTCCCTTTCCTTTTCCCCGCTCACCCATATTTTGAATATCGGTAACTCAAGACACCCCGCAATCACGTCTGTCATTGATATGTTTGCTGTATGGAACATGAAGCTTTCCGGATTTCTGGAAAAAATCGAGACCAAACACACAATCTGGTGTTCCTCACTTGCTCTGTGAAGTGCAAGCATGGAGTCCTTTCCACCTGAGACGAGGCACGCGACCCTCATGAAAAGAACTGGAATTTTCTTCCAATTCCGAGCTCAACCGCTCTTTCAAAAACAACCCTCGCAGCCGCAATGTCCTGAATCGCAAGTCCCGTTGAGTCAAAGACCGTTATCTCATCATCACTCTCCCTTCCACTCTTTATTCCGGCTATTATCTCCCCAAGAGATGCATGTATGCTTTCGGGAGATAAAATCCCTTTTGATATGGGAACATTGACCTCTCCGCTGTGCAGTGCCTGCTGATAATCATCCACAACTATTCTTCCCTTTCTGAGAATTTCCGGATCGAGCTCCTGTTTTCCCGGAGCATCTGCCCCTATGGCATTTACATGCAGACCTTCCTGAATCCATTCTGCTTTCACAACAGGTTTCCTTGAGGGAGTTGTTGTAACCAGAATATCACATCTGCACGCCCTTTCAGCATCGGTGATCTCAGCATCAACCCCGAATTTGTGAAGCATTCCGGCGAATTTTTCAGCACTCTTGCTGGATATGTCATGGCAAAGAGCTTTCTCGATGTCAAATATCTCCTTTAAAGCCATGAACTGGGTTTCAGCCTGCATTCCACATCCTATGAAACCAATAACCCTTGAATCTCTTCTTGCAAGGTATTTTCCTGCAATTCCACCTGCTGCACCTGTTCTCAAATTTGTCAGATGGGTTGCATCCATCACTGCAAGGGGAAACCCCGTTTCAGGATCGTTGTATATCAGGACTGCCATTACCGTTGGCAAGCCCCTTTCCCTGTTGTTCGGGTGGGAATTCACCCATTTTATCCCTGCATGTCCCTCAATATATGCCGGCATGGCTCTAAGATCCCCTTTCTCAAAAGTCAGATATATTTTGGCAGGCATCTGTGTCAGTCCTTTTCCGTGGAGCTCAAATGCATGCTCAACAGCATCCATGCATGTTTTCATGTCGAGAATTCTCTCCACATCACCTCTTGAAAGAAGAAGAGTCTCCATAATCTAACACCTCTTGTCATTCAAGCCAGTAACTGTCATTCTCCTCATACCCATATTTGAACACGATGATTTTAAGGTTTCCTTCAACGCTGTGGATGGTTCCTGGAGGGCAGAGAAACACATCACCGCATTTTGCATGGTATCTTTCCTTTCCAATTTCAAGTGTTCCGCTTCCATCAGCAATCACAAAAACCTCCGTCTGTCTTCTGTGAAAATGCCTGCCAACCCTTCCCTTTATCTCAACAAGCTGAACAAATATGCTTTTCTCAAATCTGTGGAGAATTGAAACCCTGTAATTTCCTCTGTCATTCCACTCCTCTGCCTCAAGTCTCATCATTCCACCTGAACAGCTTTTGCAACTCCATTCTTTGCAACAATAACCCCGGAGCTGTTTCTTCCCTGGACAGAGATCTGATCAACGTTAACCAGAATCGCATTCCCGTCCCTGCTGAATGCAAAGAGCTTTCCATGCCTGACAAATTCCGAGAAAACAACCTTTCCCGTTTTTCCTCTAACCCTGAATGCAATCACGCCCATCCCTCCTCTGCCAATTTTCCTGAATTCACCTATCCTTGTCCTCTTTCCGTATCCGTTTTCGGTGAGGAGAAGTATTTCACTTCCACTTCCACAGTCCATCCAGGCAATCCTGTCATCTCTCCTCAGCCTTACTGCTCTGACACCCTTCGCATTTCTTCCGTAAATCGGGACAGAGGAGGTGTCAAATCTTATCAGCATACCACTCTCCGTTGAAATTATCACATCCTCTCCGTCAGCAGGCTTTGCCGTGTGAATGTTTCCATTCACAGCAATTATCCCTCCTCTCTTTGCATTCTCGAAGTCCTGGAGCTCAACGGCTTTTATGTATCCATCATCTGTGAGAATCAGAACTTTTCCTGAGAAATCCGGAACAGATATGGCAGATACAACATATTCACCGTTTTCGAGAGAGATCAGGTGTTTCAGACTTGTTCCTCTTGCAGTTCTGTCAAGCTTCGGAATCTCGTAGGGATGTATCCAGTATGCCCTGCCGGTGTTTGTGAACAGCAGAAGTTTGTGGATTGTGTTCACAACACTTACGGTGGTTATCTCATCATCTGTTCTCAGATTTATCCCGAGAACTCCGGCCCCGCCTCTTGACTGGGATCTGAAGGCTCCGAGATCCACTCTCTTGGCATATCCTCCCTTTGTTATGACGAGAAGATTCACCTCCTCAGATATGAGGTCCTCATGGTTTATGTCTTGGAACTCCCTGAGAATTCTTGTTCTCCTCTCATCTCCGAATTTCTCCTTTATCTCCTGTGTTTCCCTGACAATTATCTCATCAATTTTTGCTCTGCTGCTCAAAATACTTCTGTACTCCTGGATTCTCTCTCTCAGTTCCTTGTATTCCTTCATAAGGGCATCGATTTCCATTGCCGTCAGCTTCTGCAACCTCATCTGGAGTATCGCATCAGTCTGCTTCTCGGTAAGCTTAAATCTCTCCATGAGTCTATCTCTTGCATCAGAAATGCTATCTGATCCTTTTATTATCTCGATTGCGGTATCAATGTTCTCAACAGCAACCTTCAACCCCTCAACAATGTGAAGCCTCTCCTCAGCCTTTTTCAGCTCATACTCTGTTCTTCTCCTGACAATGTTTCTCCTGTGATTCACAAATTCTGAAATGAGATCTTTAAGGGTCAAAACTCTCGGCTGATTGTCCACAAGGGCCAGATTTATTATTCCAAACGTGGTCTGAAGGGATGTGTACTTGTAAAGCTTGTTGAGCACCACATTCACATTCGCCCCGCCTTTAAGCTCGACAACAATTCTTATCCCCTCTCTGTCAGACTCATCCCTGACAGTCTTTATTTCCTCTATCCTCCCCTCTCTTGCAAGTTCAGCAATTTTTTCCACAAGATTTGCCTTGTTTACCTGATAGGGAATTTCCCTGATCACTACTGCCCTGTCCTCTATCTCGACTCTCCCCCTGACAACGATCTTGCCCCTTCCTGTTCTGTAAGCTTCTCTTATACCCTCAATTCCAACAATAATTCCTCCTGTCGGAAAATCCGGACCTTTTACGAATTTCATCAGCTCATCCACGCTTATGTCCTCATTCTCAATGAAAGCCACAATTGCATCGCACACCTCTGCAAGGTTGTGAGGGGGCATGTTCGTTGCCATTCCAACAGCAATTCCACTTGACCCGTTTACAAGCAAATTCGGAATTTTGGCAGGAAGTGTTGATGGCTCGTTGAGAGTTGCATCAAAGTTTGGAACAAAATCGACAGTATCCTTTTCAATATCCGCAAGCATCTCCTCAGCCATCTTTGTGAGTCTTGCCTCTGTGTATCTCATCGCAGCAGCCTCATCCCCGTCAATGCTTCCAAAGTTGCCCTGCCCGTCAACAAGCGGATAGCGAAGATTGAAATCCTGAGCCATCCTTACGAGAGCATCGTAAACTGCAGAGTCGCCATGGGGATGGTATTTCCCGAGAACATCCCCCACAATTCTCGCACACTTTCTGTAAGGTCTGTTGCTGAAGAGCCCCATCTCATACATGGCATAGAGTATTCTCCTCTGCACAGGTTTCAGACCATCTCTGGCATCAGGAAGGGCTCTTCCAACAATAACACTCATGGCATAGTCTATATAGGAACTCTTGAGTTCCTCATTAATGTCTCTCGCAATTTCCATCAGACCACCTCAATTCCAGAAGCCAAGACCTCATCAACCAAGAGCTTTTTAAATATATCCTTATCCGAAAGAGCCTTTCTGGCTATGGAAACGAGCTTCGCACCGGCTTCAATCATCTTTCTTGCAGATCTCACATCTCTAACAGAGTTGTTTCCTATCACATTACCGATTTCTGAAATTCTCCTAACCAGTTCCAGATCTGCCCCTCCACCCGGGATCATTGCGTCCACATGAATCAAGAACGCACCTGATGAAAACAGCTCCTCTGCAATCATCCCGTAATCCAGCCCGAGACCACCCCTGATCTTCACAGCCACATCAGCATGTTTTGAGGTTAGCTCAACAATCTGCACCAGCTTTTTGTGATTGAAAAGCAAAGCCTGCCCACATCCAATTTCAAGAAATTCGGGCTGTCTGCAGTGAGCGTTTATCTCCAGAATGGCACCGTATTCAGATGCGAGTCTTGATGCATTCACATATCCCTCAGAGGTTGCTGCCCTTACATTTATCCCCACAACTCTTCTTTCACTCTCAACCATCCTGAGCTGATTCTCAATGCCCGATACCGGATCGTGAAATATGAACTCCTTCCTCCCCCTTTTTGCTGCTCTAATTCCTGCCTCCATTGATTCTCTGTCAGCGTTGAATCCTCCAAGTATGATAAATCCTGCTTCATATTTTTTCGCAAAATTCCAGTCGTTAATTCCTGCCATTGCAGAGAGAACAAGTCTGTTAGGGAATCTCATGGAAAAGCTCCTTAAGGTTTATGAAACCATCAGCAACTCTCGCTGCCTTTCCAGTCATGAACGCCCTCTCGCCAGATATCTCAATTTTCAGGACACCGCCTTTTGTGATCACTTCAACCATGCTTTCAGCGAGCCCCAGCCTGAATGCAACAGCAGCAACCGCCGTACTTCCGGTTCCGCAGCTCAGAGTTTCAGCCTCAACTCCTCTCTCATAAGTTCTGACACGGATTCTATGTCTGTCCACAATTTCTGCAAAATTTACGTTTATTCCTTCAGGAAACAGGCTGTGATATCTTATGTGCTTGGCCAATGGCAGAATGTCAAAGCTTAGATCATCAACAAAGATTACGGCGTGGGGAACTCCGGTGTTTACAGCATAAACCGTGAATTTCTTTCCCCTGAACTCCATCTCCCTGCCCCATACCTCCTCTCTTGCGGGAATTCTATCCCTTCTGAACTCGGGTGTTCCCATATCCACCCTGATCCACCATCCATCTTCCTCCCTGCTCACATCCAGCGTCAGAATTCCGGCAAGGGTTTCAATTCTCAGGGGCGGTTCTGCATAGCCCTCCTCAACCACATACCGCGAGAAGCACCTTATTCCATTCCCGCACATCTCTGCCTCACTTCCATCTGAGTTGAAGTACCTGAATCTCGCATCTGCCCTGTCAGATCTCTGAACAAATAGCACACCATCTGCTCCAATCCCGAAGTACCTGTTTGCCACGGCCCTCACAAAGTCAGACTTTTTATCCTCCTCAACAACAATGCCACTGAACTCATCCACGAGAATGAAATCATTCCCGTTCCCGTGCATTTTGGTAAACCTGATTTTCAACAAACCACCTCCCTGTTCACCCTCTCTATAATCTGAGAAGCTTCCTGAATCTCTCTGAGAGATACTCTCTCCCTTTCAGTGTGGCAGTCAATCAAATCTCCGGGTCCCCAGATCGTGACCTTCCAGCCGTTCTTTTTGAAATGATATGCATCTGTCCATGAATGCATCACAATTCTCCCTTTCGAATACCTCTCCACCTCTTCAATAACATCGCATTCAATTGGCTCGTAAAAATCAAAAAACTCAAACTCTCCGTTTATGGACTCAAGATCTCTCTTTACCGTGCTGATGTCGGTATCGCTGTCGAATATAAAGCTGAGCCTCACCCTGCACCTATCCGGAACAGCATAGAGATTGCTACCCCCAGAAAACTCCTGAATTGAGAATCTGTATCTCTTTCTGAGCTTTGAAATCTCCTCAATCGCCTTTTCAATCGCATTCTCTCCCCTGTCCCAGTACGCACCATGAACAGCTCTCCCTCTGAATTCCAGAATTACCTCAGCGCTTCCAAGCTGCTTTTCAGCGGTTTTCAGCTCTGTTGGCTCCATGACAACAGCCCTCCCTGAAAAGTTCTCTGAAAAATACCTTGATCCTGATCCCCCTTCCTCCTCATCAACCAGAAAAGCAAACCCAACATTCAGATCATCAAAATTCATCACCGCAGATAGCATGGCAGCTATTGAACCCTTCGCATCTGCCACACCCGTGCCGTAAGCATAACTCCCATCAACTCTGAACTCAGAAATGACCTCAACTGTATCGAGGTGGGTTACAAACCAGAGGTCAGATCTTCCTTCAAGCACAAGGTTACCGGCATCATCAGTCTCTGGTGTAAAGCCCTCATTTCTAAGAAAATCCCTGATGTAGTTTCTCAGCTCGTCCTCCTTTCCTGAAGGGGATTCTATGCTCATAAGCTCTCTGAGGATATCAAGCATCAGAAGATTTTTACCCTGAGGTAATAAAAAGCCATCTGTGATAATAAGGCGGGTCAGGAGAGACGATATAGGCAGCTTTGTTGAGATATACAGGGAGGCCTACATGGGGTTTGAGGAATACGCATACACCACTGAGAGAGAGATAAGAAACTACTTCAAGTGGCTTTATGAGAGAGACAGAGATGGATTCATTGTAGCCGAGATTCATGAACCGGTAGGCTTTTCTGCATGCGATACCAACTGGATAAGTCCTTTTGAGAGAGACAGGGTTGCCGAGCTTCACGAGCTCTTTGTCAGAAAGGAATTTCAGGGGAAGGGGATTGCATCCAGACTTCTTCATGAATCGGAAACATACGGCATTCAGGCTGGAAGAAGGATCATGGGACTTTGGGTCGGGAAGAAAAATGATCCTGCAAAAAGATTCTACCTGAAACACGGATTCAGCGTATCAGGAGAACTCGGAAAATGGATAAGAATGACAAAGGAAATCAGAGTGAGGTAAGAGGATTAAGATGAGTTGACAAGTTCTTCCATTCTCTCAACGGCTATCTTCAGCTTCTCCATCGACACTGCATATGCACATCTCACGTAATTGCCTCCACACTCTCCGAAGGCGTCTCCCGGCACAACAGCAACGTTCTTTTCAATTAACAGTTTTTCAGCAAACTCCTCTCCATTGAGCCCTGTTGAGCTGACATTCGGAAATGCGTAGAATGCACCATCCGGCATGACAACATCGAAAAGTTCCCTCAGTCTTCTGACAAAAAAGTTTCTCCGCCTCATGTACTCAGATCTCATTCTCTCAAGCTCTTCCTCTCCATTTTTGAGGGCTTCAAGGGCTCCAATCTGAGCCGTTACCGGTGCACAGAGCATTGAATACTGATGTATCTTTACCATGGCATCCAGGATTTCCTCTGGAGCGATGACATATCCAACCCTCATCCCTGTCATTGCAAAGCCCTTGGAAAATCCATTGAGCACTATTGTTCTTTCAAACATTCCGTCAAGAGCTGCAATGCTGAAATGCCTGAAGTTGTAGCTAAGCTCGGCATAAATCTCATCGGAGATCACGAGGCAGTCCAGTTCATTAACAGCATCGGCAATCTCTTCAATTTCCCTTTTTCTCAGACTGACACCAGTCGGGTTGTTGGGATAGTTGAGCATTACTGCCTTTATTTTCTCATTCCTGAACCTCACCAGATCATCGTATGTTATCTTGAATTCCGGATCTGTGGGTATCGGTATCACCTCAGCCCCTGCAATGTGGGCGAGAGGCCGGTAGGAGACATAGGTGGGCTCAGGAACAAGAACCCTGTCACCGGGATTTATCACAGCTCTTAATGCAAGATCTATCCCCTCGCTCACACCTGTTGTGATAAAGACATTATCATGGGTGGACTCCACTCCAAATTTTCTGTAATATTCGGCTATCGCCTCTCTCAGCTCAAGAAGTCCGTAGTTGGAGGTATATGATGTTATCCCCTTTTCAAGGCTGTATATCATCTCCTCCCTTATTCTCCACGGAACACTGAAATCAGGTTCTCCTACTCCAAGGCTGATGACATCCTCTCTCCCGATTATAAGCTCAAAGAACCTTCTTATGCCTGATGGCTTTAACTCCCTGACCCTTCTGTTTATAACATCACGGGACAATTGCAAGCCTCCTGTCCTCATCATCCTCAAATAAAAGCACGCCCTCCTCCTTGTAGGTTCTCAGCAGAAAGTGAGTGACGGTGTCCCTAACCTCAGGAATCGTGGATATTTTCTCCGCTATGAAAAATGATATGTCCTTCAGCGACTTTCCCCTGACAACTACCTGAAAATCGTAATCTCCACTGACAAGCCTCACAGCATGAACCTCGGGAAACTTTGCTATTCGTTTTGCAATATCATCGTATCCCTTTTCTCTTGTCAGATTCACCCTCACATCTATTATTGCATATACCTCCTCAACCCCTGCCTTTTCCCAGTCAACAATGGCCTTGTACTTCAGAATTGTGCCATCCTCCTCAAATTTTTTTATTATCCTCTCGACTTCCTCCCTTTCTATGTTCAGCATTTCTGAAATTTCAGATATGCTCAACCTGCCATTGTTCTCGAGGAGTCTGAGAATTTCAATTTCATGGCTCAACCCTACCACCTTCCAGCATTTAAATGCCTAAATTTAAATTTTTTTCTATAACCAGAACCTCTTCTAAGCTTCTGTCCATTTACTGAACGGTTCTCTCAATTCTGGCTATTATCAAACCTGAATCCATGTCAATGACCTGGATTGCAATAACATCTCCCCTCTCAAGCCTCACACCTTCATCTGATGTTGCCTTGATTCTGAAGCCCATGAACTCTCCTGCCGAAAGCACTCCATCTCCTGCATCATGTATCTCTCCCAGAATATCGTGACCCAGATAACCTTTATCAATTATATCATCTCCGGTGCAGTATGCATCACCGAATTTCTTGACAGGAAAGCCATGACATGACTCCTGAAGCAGGAGTGAGCCGTTTCTGTAAATTTCCACCACAAGTTCTATCCTTCTGACATCAATACTTTCCCCTGAAATGCTGTGTATCCTGATAATCTGAGAGCTCTTGCCCATACCCACTTCATGAGGAATTATTTTCTCTGCTGACTGAAGGAGAGCAAAAACCGGTGCTTTAATCTGGCCAAAATCGGTACCCGAGTAAAAAATTGTTGCAGCTGAAATCGTTATTGCAAGCATCAAAATAATTCCCATTGCTGGAGATACTGCATCTTCACCATTGATTTTTTTCATGGTATGTGATACATGTGAAAATAGATATAAAAATTATCGTCAAATCTTCAGGTGATTTTATATTGTTGCACTCTCCTATTAAACGATATGGGCAGATTAAAGCTGGTGGTTGAGGAGGTTAAAGGAGTATGTCATGCAGGTTATGAAAGGGGAGATGTTATCGAGATTGAAGAACCGCTTGCAAAGGGAAAGATATGCATTTACGCATTTTCAGCTTTGATTCCCTACATAACCCCAGCATACAGAAATACCCCGCCTGAGGACTGGATAAACCAGATCGAATTTCTGCAGTGTCCTGATCCTGAAAACACGGTGAGGTTTATAATCGTCAGAGTTGAGGAGTGATTCATTAAAAGCCGGATGTACGAACTCTCCTCCAGAATAAAAGCGAAGAAAATATCGCAATAGATGATATAAATGATACTTGAGTAGATGAGCCACCGAGAGTATCAAGAAAAGTCTGTGAAACATACAATCCTAAGAGGAGTATAGAAATACTAATAATTACTGTCAGAGTACTGCGGTTCGAGGCTTCATCTTTAAAATGCTCAACCAGAAGTAGTGTCAATCCAAAAAGAAATACTTCACGAAAAATGAGTCCTGAGAAGAGCAGTGACAAAAGAAAGATGTGATAGTGTTTAAAGCTCATATCCTCTCTAAGTCCAGAATCGAGAAGCAACAACGTTGGTATGACAATACCAATGAGTGACATCGGATCAGAGTGGTAGATGTTGCTGAGTTCGTATTCGTATCCTATGAAAATGGAATACAATGCGAAGGATACTAGAAATATTCTCTTGCTGTACTTTGATGTCACATAAAGTATCGGTGCCATGAAAGGCACAGTAACACCAACTATCAAACCACCAACTATGGCAGATACAACAGAGATCATTCCAACACACCCCTTATTACCTCGGATAGATCCGAGGGTCCAAGATCGAAGGTTGGAACAATTCTGTTGAATTTTTTCACTAAGTTTTCTCGCTCAATGTACTTTCCATATAAATATAAGATCACGTCTTTATCTAGATCAGACACATCATAAAAAAGGATCGGATTTGGAGTAAGTAGAAAGACTCTGTGCTTCTGCTTCAATTTTACCAGAATTTTTGCCAGATCAGAGGTCTGAGAAGTTATGTCAGCTATGAATATCAGGGTTGCCAGATTTGGTATATGACTTATTACCTCCAAAATGCCATTTAAAGCTCCTTTCCTTCCTTTCAGTACTGGAACAATCCTTTTTATAAACTCTCTCCCTTCACTTGAAATCTTTGTAGCAAATTCTGGAATTTTCAATCCAAAGGTTTTGGCTTCTATGGGTGATATCGTAAGTGCCCTCAAGATTTTTTGAATATGCTCCGAAGATTTAGAGGCCCAAATTTTGTGCAAAACCCTATAATCGTCATATACAATAAGTCCAACTCTATAATTCTTCATCATTATCTTTGAGAGGTAGAGTGAGAGAGTTATAGCATAATCTATTCTTGATCTCTTCATTCCTTTTCGCATCTCCCTTCCCGCATCAAGTATCAGATAAACGTCCTCCTCGACCTCTTTCAGAAAGTCTTTCACAATGATCTCTCCCAGTCTTGCAGTGGCCTTCCATTCAATGTACTTTGTGTCGTCTCCGGGCTGAAATCTTCTCAGGGAGTGAAGTTCCATGGTCTGTACACCCACCAAGAATTTTTTATACTCGCCTGCAAGTCTCACATTCTCATCGGCTATAATCTCTTCTCTGATTTTGCTGAATGAGGGAACTACTTCGATTTCAATCTCTGAACTATCTGTAAATGTTTCCTGATAGAGTCCTCTAAGGTCATAAATGGTCAATTTTGGTCCTTTTATTCTGTATTTCCCTTTGGATGGCACAAATACGAAATCTACTGTTTTTTCCTCTTCACCTTTAAGAACAACGATTTTAGGATCGCTTTTGAAGTTTAGAGGGAGAGAATCACTGGATAGCGAGATTCTCAATCCAATCTTGGATCTGTTCTTCAGTTTTATTCTGGATACGCTTTTTTCCCCTTCCACAAGAACTCTGCCTACATCCCATTTTACGTCAATATGGGGGAAGAAACTGTTTCTGAGGTAGATCAGATAAAGTACAACAGAAAAGCCCAGAACTGCAGGAAATACATTTTCAAAAATATATCCTTGGATAAAGAGGAGAAATCCGAGAATTATCAGAACTTCTTCCTTCTTCATTTTGGAACCTCTACTTCATCAAGTATCTCTCTGATGACATCTTTGGGGCTAAGTCCGTCCATTTCATACTCGGCCTTCAGCATTATTCTGTGAGTCAGAACACTTTCCGCAACCTCTTTGACGTGGTCGGGGATAATGTAGCTTCTTCCTCTCAAAAAAGCAAGTGATTTTGATGCAAATAGCAGGTGTTCTGAGGCTCGAGGACTTGCTCCAAGAAGTATCCTCTCATCCATCCTTGTTCTCAGTGATATCTCGTAAATATATTCCAGTATGAGTTCATTAGCTTCAACCTTCGATGTTTGAACAATCAATTTTAACACACCCTCTGGATTTGTTATGGGCTGTACACTGTTGAACTCATCATACTCCTTTCTTTTAAGCAGAAAAATCTCCTCACCCTTGTTTGGATATTCTATTTCCACTTTCATCAGAAATCGATCGAGCTGAGCCTCAGGCAGATTGTAGATACCCTCATGCTCTATAGGATTCATTGTTGCAATTACCATGAACGGCTCAGGTAGCGGGTACGTTTTTCCTTCAATCGTCACCTGCCTCTCCTGCATTGCCTCAAGCAAGGCAGACTGGGTTTTGGGAGGTGCTCTGTTTATTTCATCAGCCAGAACTATGTTGGCAAAAACTGGACCTTTTCTAACTCTAAACTCTCCAATTTTCTGGTCAAAAATCATACTTCCTGTTATATCCGCTGGCATCAAGTCTGGTGTGAGCTGTATCCTAGAAAAGGATAGTCCGATTGCACCGGCGAAGGCTTTGGCTATTGTTGTCTTCGCAACTCCTGGAACGCCCTCAAGGATCACATGCCCCTTGGATAGCAGGGCTACTGCAAGAAGCTCTATTACATCCTCTTTTCCCACTACAGCCTTGTTAACCTCTTTTTTCAGGGCCTCCAAAAACTCTTTTCCGTCCATACACATCACCAAGTTTGGATCCAGTCTTTATCTCATCAATTATCCTTTCAAGCAACTTCAAATCAACCCATTCAGGTAGGTTTTCCAGAAGGCTCTCATCTCTTTTTGAAAACAAACCTCTCAAGACCCTTATAACCTTACTGGTGAAACCGCTCTCAATCATGATCGCCAGACCTGCAACAATCAGAAAAACCTGGAAAGCTTTCTCCCTGTTTAGCTCTCTGTGGATGAACACGGTAGTAAGTGAATACGGGTTGAAATCGGAGTGATGGGCGTCATCAAAATAGTATGTGTTCGCACCGATGTATCTGATCAGATTCTCTATAAACTGCCTGTTTTCATCAAACATGTCATTCATCAGCAGGCTGGGATCAGAGAGCATGATGATTCTGCCCTTTCCGTATTTCAGCTCGGCCAGAACTGGGTAACTTCGCATGCTTTTACCCACAACACTGACCTTGCTGGAGAAAGCCTCACCTTCACTTCCGACAATGACCGAAGGCACATTCAGCGTTATCCTCTCAACACCTGCAGCAAGTTCGAGATCTTCAATCCTCACAACAACGGGGAATTCTGATCTTTTGCTGTAAAACAGATCTCTGAGAGGTTGATTTGAAAATCTGACCTTCACTCCGAGCATGTCAAGCAGAGTGTTTGCCGTGCCAAAGTCATCTGCTATGAAGAGCGTTCCACCATTTTCCAAGAAAATCCTAACCTCATCTGCTTCAAATCTGGAAAACTCAACGTTCGGACCAATGACAACAAGCACACCATCCAGCTCGCTCAGTTTGGCTGAGTTGTAGGGATACATCACCGGTATGATTTTCCCGTTTTCAGCAAGAAGCTTTGCAAACTCTGAACAGCCATCCCACCTTGGATTGAACATGCTGAACTCTGCAGATGTTTTTATGACCGGAACTGCGGTGGGAAGAATGAGGAAAGTCAGTCCCAAAAATATCAGGAAGGGATAGAGAATCCTCATGCAAACCCCTCCAAGATTTCTGAAATGAGCCGGATATACACTCCCTTCTCCTCGACATCAAGTTCAACTTCTCCGTATACGGCTTTCTCATGCAGCTCCGTCACAATCTTCAGTTTTTCGTAAAACTGCTCTTTTTTCAGGGATGAGAGTAACTCCCTTGGAGTAAGGCTCTTTTTAAGGCCATATTTCTGGATGAGCTCGTTGAAGAGCAGTCTGTATGACTCGCTGATGTCGTCAGGCAGAACTCTCATCTCTGCCGGTGCGGGAGCTTCGTTATCTTCTTCGTCATCCACCTCAGTTTCAGCCACCCTGTGTTCCTCACCCTTCCTTTGTCTTAAAGCGAACCATACCAAGAGGATGAGGGTGATTATGGCAGCCATCAGAACAATATGGGATGTGGTTAAGTCGGAGAAGCGTACAGAAAGAACTTTTCCATAAGCTGGGTATTCAGCGGCTATTACAGTGACTGTTATCTCGTTTGATTTTGCGGGCTTATACAGGGAATCACCAGCAAAGAATGCAAAGACCGAGTATTTTCCCCTGTCCGGAAAGCTGAGTGTGAAGGTGAAGTTGCCTGATGTGCTGAGAGTCATAACCTTGCTGGAATTCCGGAAAATTTCGATGTTAACGGGGTAGTCAACACCGTGTATCTCACCCCCAAACTCAACAGACCCGTTTGGCCCGATCTCCGTCCTGTTCGCTTCAATGTAAATGGTTACCGGAAATCTGGAAAAGAATACTGAAATGCTGGATTCACTCTCTCCATATGTCTCGTTTCCGGGATAGTGTGCATTCACATTTACAAAACCCTCAGAGTCTCTTGTAACGCTGACGCTGAAAAAACCATTTTCTGCATGCAAAATCCTTTCATTACCATCAATGCTGACAGAAACATTCACATTCAGGGGTTTGCCGTAGAAGTCCGAGATAAACCCTTCAACCTTCACATCCTCATTCAAAAGGGACACGCGCTCGGCTGAAAGAATTATGTGTGTGGGAATTTTTATGACGTGTATTTTTACCGTGTTTGATCTGTAGACTTTTCCATTTTTAACTCCCTCAGCATACACCGTGTGCGTTCCAAGCTCCTCAAAGCTGTATCTAACCACGTTTCCTTCAGGACTGTGTTCAATGCCGTCAATGAAGAGGGCAGTGGGAGTAACATTCACTGCAATCACATGTATTTCTATTTCCTGATAGAGAAACGGATGGTTATCTGAAACGACAACCACAATCCCCTCGGCAACAAATTCTCCTTCGTATTCTGCCAGGAGCTCCTCGTAGTAGGATATGAGGCCCCTCACCTCCTTTATCCTGTTTTTCATGCCTGAAACGTCAAAGTAAATTTCTGACGACCCGTTCCAGAGTGATATGCTCTCAATTTCGCTAACTGATCTGTTTATTTCCTCTAAGGCAATCCTCATGTTTGTTAAGGCACTCCTTGCGCTGAGGTATGTGCTGTAACTGCCCTTACCCTCTGCAAAAGTCTCCATGCTGCTGAGAAATGTTGCCTGCGACTGGGTCAGCTTTTCCACTCCGAAAGACATTGAAAGAAACGGAGATATGACCAAAGATGCATTGCTCTCCACGCCTTTCATGCTGTAGAACCTGATCTCTTCTGATGTGAGCATGACTGTGTTGCTGAACGACTTCGAGAGGGTCACAGCCTCGCCATCCTCATACAGGAAGCTCTCAAGACATTTTTCAGCATCTCCAAGCAATCCTGAAAAGAATTCGTGTATACCCTCATCACTGGGGACAGCATCTGAATAAAGTTCATGCCTCTCCCATTTCTGCGCGCTGGCCGGATGCATGAGGAGCGTGAGCAGGATCAGCATCATCAGGAGCTTTCGCATAGTTAACTTCATTCGGGCAAATAGTATATAAAGTTTTGACTTTAATCGGGTTTTAGATGAGGGTCAAGCACGTTGCTGGAATAACTCTGATCGTTATTGGCGCATTGCTTGCATTCAACGGAGCCATGAATGCCAGCCAGAGTCTGGTGAATGCGGGAATAGGTGGAGTTTTTCTGGGAATTGTTGTGCTGACCTTTTCAACTTCCGATTACATGAAATATGATGCTTTCAGGGCAGTCGTTCACCCGTATGTGGAGTCTGCAAGAAACCTAGTCACCTCACTCGGGCTGAAAGGCAGGGCAGTATACATTCCCCCCTACAGCAACATGCCTGAGGGAGGAGTGTTCATACCGCTTCATGAGGATTTCTCCATCGATCTAGCCAGAACCGACAGCAGGACAGTTTTTCTTACAGACACTGGCAGGGAGAAGGAGATGGGTCTGATTCTCACGCCTGCCGGAAAGGAACTTGTATCCATGTATGAAGAATTTTCGGGTATGGATTTTGCAAATGCCGGGCTTCAGGTTGTTGAGAGTATTTCTGCAGTTTTGAAGTCTCTCGGGCTGGCAAGATCCGTGGATGCTGAAGAAAGCGATGGAAGGATAAGGATCTACATCGATGGCGTTAAAATGAGGGAGGTGTGTTCAGAGGAATGCGAGCAAATCGCATGCCCGATTTGCAGCTCGGCAATGCTCTCTCTTGCCAAAGCGTTTCAGGAGCTTATAATGGTGGAGAAATTCAGCTTTGATGACAGGTTTGTTGAGATCTCTGCCAGAAAAATCGGAGGTATTGAAAGATGGATGTAGATGATGTCATTATTCTAACTCTGGCTGTATGGGTTTTCATCTGCACCATCCTTGTAAAAACGGTGGATGTTTATGTGACCCTGCTGCTGATAGGTTTGCTTGTTGTTTCCGAGGTTGGCGGTTACTTCATGAATCCGGAAACAAAGAGGGGCTTGAATTCCGCGATATATTTTCTGCTCTTCGTGTTTCTCGTAATAGTTGTCAGGAAGGTTATGGAGGTGCTGGGATAGCCTTCTAACCGGAAACAGCCCGTGTTTGCTCTCATTCTGTCTGCAATACCTTTCTCCTAATATCTCTAATGTGGACAGTGGAAAGGCGCATAAATCCGGTCGGACAATCCATGCTGATATGGTTCTGTGTTTGCTATAGGCTGAGTTTTTACTGTTCCTGAATTGAACTGTCCGAGAACAGCAAAAATTTTTTAACTTTCCAATATTTTTCGCAGTTAAGTTTAAGGTTTACCCTGAAATTCTCTGACTCATCCTCACTCAGGCGTTCTGCACTCAGGTAACTGACTCCGTCAGGTGGTTGAAAGATGAGAAACTGGAAAAATGCGTGGGATCTGATCGCTATTTCCATCCTTTCCCTGCTGCTAATCCTGATAATCTATCTTTTTCCTGAAAGCCTGCTCAGAAAGGCTTTAGGGCTTGCGTTCATTCTGTTCTTTCCGGGATACTCGTTTATAGCATTTCTGTTTCCGGAAAAGAAAGATCTGGATAGTGTTGAGAGAATTGCCCTGTCATTTGGCCTGAGCATTGCAATAACTCCTCTCATAGGTCTGGCTTTAAATTACACGCCTTTTGGTATAAGACTTACTCCAGTTTTGCTGAGTCTGGCGATGTTTAACACCGTTTTTTCACTGCTCGCGATACATCGCAGGTTCATGGCCAGAGATCCGTTCATACCCAGGGTGGATGTGAAGGAATTGCTGGAATGGGATGAGATGAGCAGACTTGATAAAATTCTCACAGCTGTTCTGCTGATAGCGATTTTTGCCTCCATTACCACCCTCGTCTATGTCATTGTAACTCCAAAGCCAGGAGAGAAGTTCACCGAATTCTACATTCTTGGTCCGGAAGGCAAAGCTTCAGACTACCCCAGCAAGCTTAGAGTCGGGCAGAACAGCACGATTATAATAGGCATAGTGAATCATGAATACAGAAGAGTCAACTACACGGTTGAGATATGGCTTGTCAATGCCAGCTTTGTGAACAACAGCACAGCCATCCACCACATGTTCTTCTTTGACAGGTTTAACGTAACGCTCAACCACACGCCCGTAAACATTGAAGGAAACTGGACTCCACAATGGGAGATGAGATACACATTCTCTATAGATAAACCCGGAAGATACAAGATGTGGTTGCTCCTTTTCAAGGATTATGCCCCTTCATTGCCCTCAAAACCTGAGAGGATGAAGGATTTTGCTGGGACTGAGGCTGAAAAGAGAATTCTGGATGCAGTTGAGGGGAAGATTCAAAGTCTGAATCTGAATCTTGTTGTGAGGGAAATTTGAGAAAGTCTCTGAGTTTTCAGGTTTTTTTGAGTTTGCAGAACAAATGAGTCCCTTTCACCACACATTTTTTAAAATGGTTCTCAGGAAAATAACGAAACATGAATATTTTTATAGGAGAATATATATTATTAATGTTTAATCGATGATTGGTATGAGAACGAAATACCTCCTCTTGATGCTGGTACCATTGCTGGTGATACTGCCAGCATCAGCATCCGCAGTAACGCTTGTGAAGGTTGAGATAATCAACACCAGCGCCCCAAGCTACGAGAGTTTTGCAGTGCTGGACCCCAAAAACGGAAACTGGATAAGAATGACTGGCGGAAATGATGTGCAAATTCCAAGCACAGATTTCGTTTACAACGGAATCAACAGCACCCAGTATACGAGGGGCAGCAGGATCATAAACATAACAACTTACGGAATTTCGGATAACCAGGATTACACCGTGAATTATCCTTTTGCAACACACTCCGTGTACTATTCGAGCGATACGGTAACAGCTGAAATATTTGGGGAGAGTGGTCTTGCGGGGAAAAGAGCATACGTTTATCTGGTAAAGATGTACCCCACCCAGCTAAAGGATGCCCTGGCTTCGGCCGTGGATGGAGATACGCAACCCCTGAGGGATCTGCTCAGCAACGCCGAGCAGAACATTACTGTCACCCTCAATGCTACCGGCGATAATGGCCCAGTCTCGCTCGGGCAGCTCAGCCCGGGAGACTATGTTGTTGTGGCGCTGCTGAACGCCTCCAGCGAGCAGAACATAACCCTGATTTCGGTCACAGCCTTCGAGGTTCTCGAGCACACATCCACCCTGAGCGTCAGCACATCAGTTACCAGATCGTCTGTTGATGAGACGTAGTATCTGAGCGGCACGTTCGAAATTGCTGGTGGTAGCAACAACGCTAAGTACACGTATGTGGCGGTGCTGATAAAGAAAGACACGCCAATCACGTTTAAGCTCACCAGCGATGGAACCAAATCCACAACCAACCTAACCGTGAAGGCCGGAGCATCTTCCCAAGAGGCTGTGATTGTAGAGGGGTTCAAGGTTGCAGGAACTGGATTGAGTAAGGTCAACGCAACCACGGTTGAGGACTGGCTCAATGCCTTTCCCTCAAATGCTGTGAGCTTCAACGTTAAGAGAAATACTACTGGAACAACTTACAGCTTCAGCATCCTGCTGAAAGGCCTCTCAGATGGCAACTATTACCTGTATGTGGCAGCTTGGAACTCAAGCAACTCCTCGCAGAGGGTTGTTGCATTCAACTGGACCTCCGTGAAAATAACAACAGTCGCTCCAGCCCCACCACCCTCCGGCGGGGGAGGAGGTGCTGCACCACCCTCAATTCCACCACCGCCAACGCCAACACCCACACCGACTCCCACACCTGAAGAAGAGGTAGTTTACTCGGAAGTTGTGACGATCGAGGAAAATGTTGAAGTCAGCCTCGAAATTCCGCAGGAAAAGGCTGAGGAAATCGGTGTGCTCTCACTGACCATAACAGTGCAGGACAGCATGAATCTAGAGGTAATGATCTCAAAGCTCGAATCTCTACCACCTGAAGTTCCTGAACCTCCAGCAGGGAAGGTTTACAGATACGTCGAGATAACCTTCAGGAACAACGATACTGGCGAGGAAGTCGAACCTTCAGGCTACATAGAATTCAAGGTCCCGAAGAGCTGGGTTGAGGAGAGTGGCCACGATCCTGAGAACGTTGTCCTCATGAAGTATCGCGACGGCTGGATAGAACTCAAGACCGAGAAGACCGGAGAGGATGAAAACAGCTACTACTACAGAGCCGAAACAGGATCATTCAGCGTGTTTGCGATTGCGGTTAAAGCCGTCACTCCTGCTGTTACTCCCACACCAGCGAAAACATCAGCCATAGTTACACCCACACCGACATACACACCGGCTGTCACTCCAGCAAAGACCCCAACTCCCACACCTGAAGAAACGCCAGCTCCACCAGAAAAGCCATCATTGTGGAAGAGTCCATGGATATGGCTTGCCATAGTTCTGGCGGCAATAGTGGTGATAGTAACCTACTGGAGCATGAGGAAGGAATGATAAAAAACATTCCAATATTTTTTGCCCTCATCCTGATTTTATTTCTAAATCTAAACACTGCTGATGCCGCGGTAGTGGATTTCAGCGTCACACCAGAAAATCCGGTAAGGGGCGACGTTATCACGGTATCCGGAACCGCAGAGCCCGGTGAAGAGGTCAGGGTGGACATAACATTCGAGAAGGTTGTTGAAGTCAAGGACGGCGAGTATGTGTTCTCCGTCAGCAAGATAAAGATTCCCGATGGGAAGAACAGATTCACAGTGACTGCTTACGGCTGTATTGACCTCGACGTGAGTGCAAGGAGGCTCATAATAGGCTCTCTGGATCTACCAGCTTGGATAACCCTGAGCAGGGATGCATCAAATGGGGTAGCAACGATTTCTCAGAGCGTTCCGGCCGGGACGTATGACGTCATCATCCATGGAAGGTCTGACGGGAGTTCGGTGAGACTTGAAATCACCGCTACCGGGTACATAACCGCGGACGAAAGCGGCAGGTTCAGCTACTCGTATGACACATTTCCCTGCCAACCAGAAAATTTGTCGTGTCTGCAGGGAGTGTGACGAAGGTCATCACGCTCTCAGGTTCTACCAGCAGCTCATCAGCTTCTTCAGGCAGCACGTCATCGGGATCGTCGGCTCAGTTGCCCACACCTAAGCCTATACAGACACCCACTCCAACTCCTACTCAAACCCCTGCTCCTGTTCCAACCCCCACACACAGTGAAACTCCACCAGTCACACCTGAAACCATGCTAACTCCCGGAAAGACTCAAGTGCCAGAACACACAGCCACGCCCGTTAAGACTGCAGAAGTGGCTGAAAATGTAACAACCAGTGTGAACGAGACCAACAACACAGCCCAGAATCAGAAAACGGAACTGTCATTCCGGATTCCGGGTTATGGCTTTGCAGTTACAGTATCTGCTCTGACACTTTCAGCACTCACATACAGAAGGCGAAAAAGCTAGCTCCAGTCTTCCCACAGTTTGGTTGTCCTTCTCCCGACCTCACACCAACTCTCGCTATCTGAAAGTAACTCCTGTTTTAATTTTATTTTATCGTATTATACAATAAAAAAAGAGTTAATCGAAAATGGATAAATTGCCGATATTTGAGTAGTAAGTAGTACTAATCAGGTTAAAAGTGTCGGATTTTACGAAATACGACACGAAAACGGAGAAAATATTAAATAGAGTGAGGAAAACAATTTTTGTAATGTCCAGGTTTAGGATGCTGTCGGTACAAACAGAAACTGTATATTGTGGAAGGCCCATAGAAATGGATGTTTCTCTGGAACATTCAGCGGACCCTTCTGAAACATTTTCAGCGGCAAACTCAACCGCAATTTTGAAAAGAAAAACAGGCACTTTCGACATATGGGACTTTCTTTCTGAAAATGTTTCACTTTCCGAGGGACATCTGGAGGGTGATTCTTGGCAGATTCCTGCATTCTTTCGGAGGGATGTTTTTGGAATTTTAAAGGAGGTGAGATGATGCAGCCCTGTCCATACTGTGAAAGGCATTTCAGGAACAAACAGGCGGTGAGAGCTCACATGAAACATTGCCCCCTGAAATACTCTGGAAACATGACAAACATGGAGAAAATGTTTCTCAGATTTCTGAAGCTTTTACCGAGAATGATGCAGGAAAACGGCAAGGTTACAAAAAAGGATGTCATGAGATACCTGAAAATATCTGAAGAGACGCTAGAGGATCTAAAAGTCTGGATGCGTAAAACTGGATACTTGGAGATAATTAAATTCATAAAAAAAGCAATTTCCATGGAAAGATCTGGACGTCAAGTGTGAATTGTACCATCGGACTAGATTGTCACTTTCAGAAGTGGCTAGTGTATGGCTGAGTCCTGCATATGACTAAACTCCTAAATTTTTATTTAATTTACCTGGCATATTGAATTCACATGGAACTAAAGTTCGATGGGAAGGAGATACATTTGGACAACAAAGTCATGACCGAGCTTGATAAGTTTGTTTTCGATTTTGTTGGTCTGATTGATGCTCATTATGTAATAGTGAGTGGTTATGTAGCAATACTGTTCGGCAGGTCAAGGGGAACTGAAGATGTAGACATTTTGATTGAGCCGATCAGCTACCGCAGATTTTTTGAATTATATGACAAGGCTGAGAAAAAGGATTTCTACTTTATGAACTCAACAAATCCAAATACTATTTACGAAATGCTAATCGAAGGGCTGGCTGTGCGAGTTGCAAAGAAAGGTACAGTAATCCCAAACATTGAATTAAAATTTGTAAAAAACGAGATGGATAGGTATTCTCTTGACAATCGGCTGAGGGTGGTTTTGGGTGATAGCCAGGTGTTCATATCACCAATAGAGCTACAAATAGCGTATAAACTCTACCTTGGCAGTGATAAAGATATAGAGGATGCTGTTTATTTGTGGGAGATATTCAAAAATCACATAAATAAAAACAGACTAGATTACTTTATGGAGAGGTTGAATGTGGAGGGCAGCGAGTATGGTATTGGATAAAAAAAAGAATCTCCTTCAGCGGCTGGAGTTCGTTCGTTTCTATGCAGGATGGGTTAAGTCCATGCCAAATGAAGTGTGGAGCAAGCAGCAGGCGATGCTGATCAACAGCATGATGGAAAATGCCAAAAACTTCATGCTGTCTGGTGAAGTGTATCTTGAGTCAAAAGAAAAACGTAAAGGTAAGAGGTTCTGGGTCAGGTTTGATAAAGCAGAAGAGACGGAGTAGTATAGACCCCCCATTCCGTGCAGCTGTAATCATTTACAGCGCAACTAACTTTATTCGTGATAACTCAAATGAACGAAACTATCAGAGCGTTGCGGAAGAATGGTGGGAGGGTTGGGAATAGTATTTGCAGGCATGCACATGGAAATGAAGAATGAAGAGATTCGACACTTTTATTAAACATCCATCAAATTCTGCAAACATGTTTGGATTTACTGAGAAGCTTAAAGATCCACTTTATAAGAATTCGATATTCCTGATGTTATCGTCTGTAACATCAGCCGGTTCGGGCTTCTTCTAGCTTATTACTGCGAGGTTTTATTCTTGTTGATGCAGGAAATAGGATTGGTTGGACTGGAATCGGTAGCTGAACGAAAAATCCGGTGCTCACGAGGGTTACCGTTAGAGTGTTAACCATGAAGTGAAACTTTTATAAATTATTGCACAGTATGTTTAACAGTATGAAGGATGCTGTTGGGGTAATAGTGAAAGAGTACATGGAATTGGAGACTGAGTTGATGGATAGGGAAACGAAGTTAAAAGAAGTCCCCGGCAAGGCTTTGTCGATAGTTGGTGTAAGAAGGGCTGGAAAGACATCTCTGCTCCTTTACCACTTTCAAAAACTCAGAGATGAAGGGGAAAACGTTCTGTTCTTTCCATTTGACGATGATCGAATTTATCCTCCAACACTGGATACCGTCAGAACGGTCATAAAGGTTGCGAAGGAGTTCTACCCTGATGGTAAAATACATTTCTTCTTTGATGAAATGCAAGAAATTGACAACTGGGAGCTTGCTGTCAAAAGGCTGGTTGAAAGAGAGGGACATAGCGTCTTCCTAACTGGTTCCTCTTCAAGACTGTTCAGCAAGGAGCTGGCGACTCAGCTGAGGGGCAGAACTGTTGTTAGAGAAATCTTTCCCTTCTCATTCAGAGAGATTCTGAGACTGCATAAGATTGAGATTTCGAAGTACTACACGGAATCTCAGGAAGCTAGGATAAAAAAACTGCTGAAGAGATATCTGGAGTGGGGAGGATTTCCGGAGATATGGGTAAAAGATGAGTTTGCGGAGGAAATACTGAGAGAGTACGTAAACATCATGCTGTACAGAGACATAATCGAGAGGTTCGCTGTGAGGAATTACAAAGCTCTGAAGCTGTTTTTAAAACTGGCCGTGACGGCATTTTCAACGAGGATATCAGTTAACAAGATTTCAAATTACATGAAAACCATTGGCGTGGATATCAGTAGAAACACGCTCTACAACTACCTGGAGTACTGCAATGACGTGTATATGCTGTTTCCCGTCAGGAGGTTCTCGTACTCCCTAAAGGATATCGAGCAAAGCAAACCCAAGATTTACACAGTTGACAACGGGATAACTAAAGTTTTTGCCCACAACATCTCGGAAAACGTCGGAAGATTGATGGAAAACACCGTTTTCCTCGAACTGAGAAGGAACCACAGGGAAAACGAAGATCTATTTTACTACGTCACAAAGGATAACAAAGAAATCGACTTTCTGATTGATAACCAGCAGCTTGTGGAGGTCACATACGATCTGGATCGGGGGCATGTCAAAAAGGTGATGAGGGCGATGGACGAGCTGAAAATCAGGAAAGGGACCGTGATTACATGGGACGAGGAAGATGCAGTGGAGAAAGATGGCAGAAAAGTTGAAATCGTGCCCATGTGGAAGTGGCTGTTAGCTCAGCGCAAGTGACTTCAGAAGGTCTTTTCCGGGGCTGTGTTACTGCTTTCAACTGGAATCATCCTTTTCCCGTTACTTACTGCTACGTAACGTTCTCATAACGTTAAATACTGTTAATTATTGCAACCTAACACTAACTAAGATATCGTAAAATTTTTAGACTTCATATTATTTAATACTGGACCTGAAGCCGATAGGTGTTGGGATACTTGAATGATTAATAAAAAGATGAAAAGAAATCTTTTTATAAGTTTTTCATTTTCAGTTAAAGATTAGGAAAAATTTCATTAAATTCTAACAGGCTATTTTAGAGCTTTTAAGAATTCATCCTTGCTTATTTCGGCAAGTTTCAGTATTCCGAGAAGAGTTCCCGGCTTTAGCTCTGGATGGAGAGGAACTACCGTTACGACCTTTCTTCCGGATTCTCGAAACCGAACTTCTTTACGAGAATCTTAATTACCTCATCTCCAGAAAGCCTTGGAAGTTTAGACATTCATAACACCGATTACTTCTCTCTTCTCCAGTTCTTCTTTTATTTCAGGAAGTTCTCCCAAGTACAGTTCGACTGCTTCCTTTATGTTTTTTAGCACCTCTTCTATGGTTTGCCCTTGTGTAGTCACTCCCGTAAAGGCCTCTCTTGCGATAAACATATCCTCCTCCTTCCATACTATAACGTTTAATCTCATAATTTCAGTATAATACCCGAGAGATTAAAAGGTTTGCTTCGATTTTAAACTCCCTTTGCCGTTCTCTCCTCAAGGTGGCTTAAGCAACAACTTCTTCCCTCAATCTGAAGCCCTATCTTATTATTTCGCTGAGTGTATCTAAGAACTCGTCCAAGTCTGTCAATCTTCTTTTAAATGCTAAGAGATTAGCTGGTTTAGATGAGTTTATGAAGAGCTAGGAAATCCTGAACTAACTTTGGATACTGATAAAATGAGCGTTGAGAAAGAAGCAGAAGCTGTTATGAGAAAAGCTAAAGAGTTGGGATACTTGGAAGACTAGAGTTATATTCCAGCTCAGCCATGTTTGGATGAGATAGGACAGGATCCGAAAGCTACGTTCAGGTTGATCCTGATACCAAACCGAAAGACAAAACCTTTAAAGCCTTCCGATGACCACTGTAAGTTAGGTGTCCGATATGGGTGAAGGAGGTTTTGTGAGGGTTGAGTTTCCATCCGATGCAGTGAAAGTCATCGGAAGAAAGAATTTCAATAGGGAGGTGAGACTTCTCACAGCTATGGAGCTTTATCGTGAGGGTAAGGTAAGTCTGGGAAAGGCTGCAGAGATTGCTGGGCTGAGCATCAGAGAATTTCTGTATGAGCTAAGAAAAAGAGACATACAGATAAATTATGACTTAGAGGAGTTTAAAAAGGATACAGAGATGATTGAGGGATTGTAGTGGTGGTTGTCTCAAATACAAGTCCTCTGATTGTCCTGTCCAATACAGGAGAGCTAGATCTTCTAAGATTTCTGTTTGGAAGGATTGCAATACCAAGGGGTGTTGCTGAAGAATTTGGAGAGCAACTTCCTGAATGGATAGAGGTCAAAGACGTGCAGAATCAGGTTGTAGTAAGCTTACTGCGAGAGAAGCTTCACAAAGGGGAATCCGAAGCAATAGCTCTGGCAGTTGAGTTAAATGCCGAACTGGTGATTATTGATGACAAAACCGCAAGAAACACCGCTTCATATCTTGGGTTGAATGTGATTGGAACTGCTGGGTTAATTCTTTTGGGGAAGAAAAAAGGTTATTACAAGGAAATCAAGCCGGTAGTTGACAATCTTACGAAGAAGGGGTTCAGATTGAGTAATGATGTTATGGAGCAGATTTTGAAAGAAGCTGGAGAGCTCTGACCGGAAAGTAGATTCCCATCGTTTGTATTTGCGGAAGTATGGTGATATGGCTGTGAGTTATCTGTTAATACGGATGGCAGGTGTCGGGATTGGTAGGTTGTTGCTAATTTGATTATCGTTAGTGAGGTTTTTGTAGGCTCATGGAGAAATTAAAGGTTTTCAGATTTTTGATTGTGGAGCAGATTGGTTATAATCAGCAAAGATGTTACCAAAAATCGAAGAAGATTATAAAATCCTGCTGAAGAAAAAAGCTTGCAGAGTTCCTTAAAGCTCTCGAAGAAAACACCATTTTCAAAGTCGTCTTACGATGTCAAACCAGTTAAAGCTAAGAAAAACAGAGAGAGAACAAATAAGTATGTTTGCAAGTTATGAAGTCTTTAGTAACTTCAAGAAACTCGTCATTTCGAAAAGACGGAAAATTGACTTTAGGAAGATCTTGCCAAGATTCAATCACGAGAGATTTATCCTTTTTAAGACTGAGATGACTCTTTCTTGCCTTTGTTCTGATGAAGATGTAAGCAATTTCGGAGAGTAAACTACATCGTTTACAAAAAGCTTGAAGTCTGGTCTGCTGAAAAGATTACTCAGCCAGTTCAACAGCTTCAGGTTTTCCCTTAAGATATTCTATGAAAACACTGCTATCGACAAAAATCTTCGTAAAGTCCGTCATACATCTCAGCCTCAAGCTCCTCCCAAGTTTTATCTGTCTTGAGGCAACCTTTGGTTTTTCTAAGGTCTTCAAGCCGTTTGATAATTCCTTCAACTTCCCTGTAGATTATTTCTTCAATTTTAACTCTGAGGCGCTCAAATTCGTCTGGAATCTTCACCCTGATTACAACCTCTTCCATTTCAGACTCTTCCAATATCTTCTTTCCAACACTCATAATTAAAGACTTTGGTTTTTCCGTTTTTAGATGATATAAAGAGCCAGAAAATCCTGAATTGATTTTGGATATGGATAAGACGAGCGTCGAGGAGAGAGTTGAAGCAGGTTTGGAAAATGCTAAAAAATTGGAATACTGAAAAGATGAGAGTTCCATTTCAGCCATGTTTGGATAAGATACGACACTTTTATTAAACATCCATCAAATTCTGCGGTGATGCTGGGGTTGGCTCAGAAGCTTAAAGATCCACTTTACAAGAATTCGATATTTCTGATGCTATCCTCGGTAACATCAGCCGGTTCAGGCTTCTTCTTCTGGCTTATTACTGCAAGGTTTTATCCTGCCGAGGAGGTTGGGTTAGCGTCGGCCATCATCTCGGCGATGGGCTTGATTGGTATGCTCTCCCTTTTAGGCTTCGACGTCTCTCTGGTTAGATTCCTGCCGGAGAGAAGAAATAAAGCGGAACTGATAAATACCTGCATGACAATTTCGTTTATAATCTCGATATCACTTGCAATTATTTTTGTTGCTGGCGTCGGGATTTTCAGTCCTTCACTTGCAATTTTAAAAGAGAATAAAATACTGCTCATGCTTTTTATAATCTACACGGCTTTAATGCCTCTGACGGGATTGCAGAGGGAAGGAATTTTTGCCGGATTCAGAAAGACGGAATACTCATTCGTTCAGACTCTCGTAACAGTTGCAAGAATCGGAGTTGTGCCGTTCCTAACTGCTTTCGGAGCTGCTGGAATCTACGCTTCCTTCGGTTTGACTCCTCTCTTAGCCTTTATCGTCGGAATATTTCTCACATCAAGAATTATAAACTACAAACCAGTTCCTGCTGTGAGGAGAGAGGTTCTGAACGACATACTCCACTTCTCCTTTGGAAACTATTTAGCGAGGATCTTCGAAATGCTTCCAACATTCGTTCTTCCGATCATGGTTATAAATGTGCTGGGTGCAAAAGCCAGCGCCTACTTCTACATAGCCTGGCAGATTTCGGTGCTTCTGCTGGCAGTTCCGAGATTTACCTCAATATCCTTGCTTGCTGAAGGCTCTTACAATAATGAGGAGTTTGGAAGGAATGTTAAGAGGGCTTTTAAGTTCATATTCATCCTGCTCGGAATTGCAATAGCTGGAATACTATTATTTGGAAATCACCTGCTCAGGATATTTGGCGAGGAGTATGCGATAAACTCCTTTGAAGTGCTGTCCATTCTGGTTTTAGGGAGTGCCCCCTTTGCAATCAACGCACTGTATGCATCTGTTATGAGGGTGAAGAAGAGGATTAAGCCTGTTGTAGGGATTTACGGCGGGATCGCTGTTGTTACGATAGCGGTGAGTTACCTGTTAATGCAGAAAATGGGACTGGTTGGGGTTGGAGTTGGATGGTTGCTGCAAAGCTAATCTTAATAACCGAAAGTTTTATAGAAATCTATTTTAAAATTTAGAACCAATAAACCCTAATATAAATTATGGATCGAGGTGAGACGATGAAAGCTCTGATATTATCTGGTGGTCATGGCACAAGATTGCGTCCCTTAACATATTCCCAGCAGAAACAGCTTATTCCGGTTGCGAACAAACCCGTTTTGTTTTACGCCATTGAAGATGTAATTGAGGCGGGGATAAAAGAGATTGGAATCATTCTTGGCCCCAACAAGGATCAGGTTATTGAGACCGTTAATTCTGTTGAGTGGGACGCTGATATCGAATTCATCTATCAGGGTGACCCTCTCGGTCTGGCCCATGCAATTCTAGTTGCTGAGGAATTTCTTGGGGACGATAGCTTTGTGATGTATCTCGGCGATAATATCCTCAGAGATGGTATAGTCCAGCATGCCGATAAATTCAGGAGCTTAAATCCCGATTCTTTAATACTTCTCACAGAGGTTGATGAACCCCAGCGTTTCGGTGTTGCTGAGCTGGATGAATGGGGGAAGGTTAAGAGACTGGTGGAGAAGCCAAAAGTTCCCCCATCCAATTACGCTCTGGCCGGGATCTACTTCTTCAAGCCAGTAATAATCGAGGCATGCAAGAATATTAAACCATCCTGGCGTAATGAGCTTGAAATTACAGATGCGATCCAGTGGCTGATCGACAACGGATACAGGGTGGAGGCATCGATTGTTGAGGGATGGTGGAAGGATACCGGTAAGCCAGAGGATATTCTCGAAGCGAACAGGCTGGTTCTGGAGGAAATACATCCCAGAATGGATGGCAGGGTTGAGAACTCGAAGATTATGGGCAGAGTGGTCGTCGAAGCTGGAACAGTTGTTAGGGATTCTGTGATTAAGGGACCCTGCATCATAGGTAAGAACTGCAGAATTGTAAACTCTTATATCGGCCCATACACGTCTGTTGGAGATAACTGCGTGATTGAGGGGACTGAAATAGACGATAGTGTCATACTGGATGGGAGTGAAATTGTGCAAGCAGGAAGAATAGTTGAGAGCCTCATCGGGAGGAACGTCAGGATCAGGGAGAGTAACTCGAAACCAAAGGGATACAGATTTGTGGTTGGGGATAACTCAAACATAGTGCTGTGATTGCCATGAGGGTGCTGGTCACTGGTGGTCTTGGATTCATAGGGAGCAATTTCGTCCGGTATATCCTGCAGGAGTATTCTGATGTTGAGATTATCAATGTTGATGCCCTGAAATACGGTTCAAATTTTAGCAATCTGAAGGATATTGAAGATGACGGCAGGTATTCTTTTGTTAAGGGTGATATATCTGATTATAGGCTGATTTCGGAGCTTGTGAAAGATGTAGATGCTGTTGTGAATTTTGCAGCAGAAAGCCATGTGGACAGGAGCATCTCAAGCCCATACCCTTTCCTGCAGAGCAATGTTGTTGGGGTGTTTACAATACTCGAGGCTTTGAGGAAGCACAATCCAGATGCAAGGCTTGTTCAGATAGGGACGGATGAGGTTTACGGGGACATTCTGAAAGGCTCTTTCAGGGAAGAGGATAGACTGAAACCCTCCTCTCCATACTCGGCAAGCAAAGCCGCAGCGGACATGTTTGTTCTGGCCTATGCCAGAACGTATGGTATTGATGCAGTAATCACGAGATGCACGAACAACTACGGTCCTTATCAGTTTCCTGAAAAACTCATTCCCAAAACAATCATCAGGGCGTCAATGAATCTGAAGGTGCCCATTTATGGAACAGGCCAGAATGTCAGAGACTGGATATACGTTCTGGATCACTGCAGGGCTGTCGACCTTGTGATGAGGGAAGGAGAGAAGGGGGAGATATACAACATTTCAAGCGGGGAAGAGAAGACAAACCTGGAGGTGGTTACTGAGATTTTCAAGATCATGGGCAAGAGTGATGAGCTGATAGAGTTCGTTGAGGACAGACCGGGACATGACATAAGATACAGCCTGGATTCATCAAAAATCAGGGAAGAGCTGGGCTGGAAACCTGAACACAGCTTCAAAGAGGGAATTGAGAAAACTGTGAGATGGTATCTTGAAAATGAGTGGTGGTGGAAGCCTCTGGCTGATGAGAAGGTTTTGCATGCCACACCATGGAAACTCAGCTGGTAGAGCCGGGTGGTAGCTATGAGGATATTTGTTACAGGTGGCAGCGGTCTGCTTGGAAGTAAGGTTGCGGAGTTTGCGGTTGAGAGAGGATATGATGTTTATTCTGGATATCACAACCACAAGCCGGAATTTGGCAAAGCAGTTAAATTTGATCTGGCCGATGCTGATGGTATTGCGAAAGTCATCAGTGAGGTAAGGCCGGATGTAATTATACATTCTGCGGCCTTAACAGATGTTGACAGATGTGAGGTTGAGAAAGATCTTGCTTACAGGATAAATGCGGAAGGGACAAGAGCTGTGGCGGAGGCTGCAAGAAAACTGAATGCTTTTCTCGTGTACGTTTCGACAGACTACGTTTTCGATGGAGTGAGAGGAATGTACAGGGAAGAGGATGAAACAAACCCCGTGAACCACTACGGCTACACGAAGCTTGCTGGAGAGCAACACTGTCAGGACTTCTGCATCGCAAGGACGTGTGTTATATACGGAGCGAAACCTGCGAGTGGCAAGGTTAATTTCGTGCTGTGGCTGATTGACAGGCTTGAGAAAGGAGAGAGTGTCAGAATTGTCACAGATCAGTTCATCACGCCCACACTCAATACAAACCTTGCGAAGATGATTCTGGAATGTGCAGAGAGAAGGCTTAAAGGGATCTTTCATCTGGCCGGGGCAACTAGGGTTTCAAGGTTTGAATTCGCTAAGGAGATTGCGGAAGTCTTCGGTCTGGACGAGAACTTGATAATTCCCTCGAAAATGGATGAGATAAACTGGATTGCAAAAAGACCGAGGGATTCCTCGCTTGACGTTTCGAAGGCTATGGAGTATTTGAAAGAGAAACCTTTTGATCTGAGAAAAGCTTTAAAGGTGCTGAAGAAAGAATTATTTGGTGGTTAATGTGCCAAAAACAATAGAAGTAGTATACGAACACGGAGTATTCAGACCCCTTGAGAAGGTCGATTTACCCGAAAAAACGAAATTGAAAATTAAGATAGATGATATTGAAGACTTACTGAAGGAATTTTGTGGACTGCTGGAATCAAAGATCACGCTCGAGGATGTTGAGAAGATGAGACACGAGGTAAAAACATGGAGAAAGCCGTAATCGATATGAATGTTTTGGTGAATTTCTTTCTAAACCTTTTCAGTAATTTAATATACCGGTACTGAAAAAGTTTTACGGCTGGGAAACCTAATAAGATTTTTAAGATTTAAAAAAGAGGATGTATCATGATTTCAATAAAGCGTGAGGTTCACGATGAGATCGTGAGGAGACTCCTCAACGAGCTTGAATATTACAGGGCAATTGCCACCAAATTCGAAAAAAAGTACAAATGCTCCTTGGATGAGCTGGAGAGAAAAATCGAGAAAGAAGGTGTGCCTTTGGATAATCATGAAATCTGGGAGGACAGCATAGAGTGGAGAAACGCAGTTGAAGAGGTAGAAAAACTGAAAAGGCTGATAGAGGAGCTGAAATGACTGAGGTTCTCAAGGAAGTTGCAAGAAAGTTGCTGGATTATGATATTGTATTGAAAGTGGAATTTTTGGGGACGAAAATTAGGGCTTATTTGCCCAATAGATATATTTTTGACATATATCACAACCAAACGCTGGGGAAATACAGCTATACGCTGATAAAAGAGAACAGGCGGATAGCTGGATGGGACAATGCACCTCACCACGTATCCGTAGAATCCTATCCAGACCACTTTCATGATGTTGATGGGAAGATCAAGACATCTCACCTGTCTGGAGATCCTTTGGAAGATTTGGACATGGTTTTGAATGTCATTAAAGAGATTGTCGGTGCCGAGGAGGTGTGATTGTGCTGCCGGGTATTGTTGTTAAGCCCTTAAAAAGGTTTGCGGATGAGAGAGGATTTTTTACCGAAATAATGCGAAAGGACTGGGGCGATATTTTTCAGGACGAGATAGTTCAGGCGAATTTGTCAATCACATATCCTGGAATTGTGAGGGCCTGGCACAAACACGAGAGGGGACAGGTTGATTACTTCGTCTGCATAAAAGGGGCTATAAAGATATGCGCCTATGATGAGAACACGCAAGAATTGGCTGAGATCGTTTCGACAGGAGAGAACATACAGGTTGTAAGAATTCCAGGACACTACTGGCATGGCTTTAAGGTTGTTGGTAATGAGCCAGCCATGCTGGTTTACTTTGTCAGCAGGCTTTACGATTACGAAAATCCGGATGAAGTTAGGAGGCCGTGGAACGATCCCACAGTGGTTCCAAGGAAAATCAATGGCAAGACGGATGATCCAAGGTGTGGTAAGCCGTGGGACTGGTTTTATCCACCGCATAAGTGAAGTGGGGCTAACAGCTCAAAACGCCTGTAGTGTCCAAAAAACCGAAAGTGCTATATAAATTGCTTTCTAATTTTTGGACATGGATAGGCTGTCAAGAATGGAAGTCACAGTACTTTTGAACCTCAGGGAGGAGAAAAATGTAACTGGACTGGCTAAAGAATTGGGCTTATCCATTTACCGGACATCAACACTCGTTTCATCTCTTGAGAGAAAAGGCCTAGTGAGAACAAAAAAAGAAAAGTACAAAATAGTATCGCTAAGTGATACAAAGCCAGCAGAGCTTTTTAGAAAACTTGTATTCAGGTTTGGTCACATGCCTCTCGACAAAATTTTAAGCGGAAAAAATCTCGCTCTTCTTGCTGTTCTCAAGAGCACTCCTTTAAGTGCTCACGAACTCTGCATAAAGGGTAACCTCTCGAGGAGCACGCTGTACCACATAATTGGCAAGTTATCCAATTACGGGATTATCGGGGAAAAAAGCGGAAAATATTTTCTAGTAGAGCGATATGTGTTGTTTCATGAGTTCGCCAAAGAGTTTTATGTGCTTCAGAATTCTATCAAAGCGAGAGAGTTCTTTAGAGATTCCACAATAGTGTGGAGTGGAGTAGGAGAATTTATCCTGTCCACTGGGGAGTATAGGGGAAAGGAGACAGGAAACTTTCATTTAACTGGACTTGAGAGGTTCAGCGATTTTGGAATTGGACTTATCGGAGCTGGACAGTACCACTATTACTATTCCGAGAAAGCGGAACTTTCTCTGGAAGATGTAGTTGTGCATGCTCTGCTCATTGATTTCAGCCCAAGAACGATTCTGTATTCGATTGTCCTTTTACTGGCACACAGGGACAGGCTGAATCGAAATAAGCTTTTTAATCTTGGTATAAAATATGATGTTGGTGTAGAGGATTTACTGGAGTATCTGGAGGGTAGAGAAGCTGGAAAGTATCCCTATCCATCCCTGACGGAAGTGGAGGAAACTTTTGAAATGTATTTTGGTGAAAAGATATGAGCAGGGTGACTCGAGAAAAGCTGATATCTGAGTTCCATCTGCTGGAAAAAAAGGCAGAGCTGCTTAACATCGAACCCATTGATGTTTTCCTTATTGGCGGGGGTAATTTAGCGTTGAGAGGACTCAAAAGCTCAACAAAGGATGTTGATATCGTAGTGGTGGACAGGGAACAATTCTCCCTCCTGCAGAACCTTTTAGAGAAGCCTGTTCGGGGATATTCCATCTATTTGAGACAGTACAAGTCGGAATGGGAATACGATCTAGGGATGATGGCAAAGTATGCACATCCAGCTGAACAGTTCAATCTCGATGTTTTCGTAAGAAGAGTTTTTAGAAAATTGTATTTGTCTGAAAGCATGATTTCAAGGGCCGAGGTTCCAGAAGAGTTTGCGTCTCATGAGTTTTTCAGAATACATCTGGTTTCAGAGGAAGATATTTTTCTGTTCAAGAGTGTGACTTCAGTGGAAAGGGTGAGAGACGTTGAAGATTTAATAACGCTCGTTGAAACAGGGCTGGAATATGATCTAATCATACAGGAATTTGAGAACCAGCTCTCAATGGATGATTCGCTTAAAAGCCTGATTTCTGAAATGATTGAGCGTGTTGAGCTATTAATGCAGCAAACCGGAACTGTGAAAGGACTCAACCGCTTCAGGAAATATCTGGAAGAAGTAGAAGGTTGATACCATGAACGAAGTCAATCATGCCCTCCAGAGAATAGCAGGAGGAGCAGGAATAGTATTTGCAGGCACGATCATCTCAATGTTATTTGGATTTTTAAGTGTCGCAATCATAGCGAGGTTTTTCTCCAGAGCAGAATACGGCGTTTTCAATCTGGCTTTGACGATTTTGAGTGTTGCGGTTGTAACGGCAAAGATGCCAGGAGAGACCTCGTTTACAAAAGTCCTGTGAGCAGAAAGAAATGAAACCAAAACTGAAACAAGAAACTTTTTAGCCAATATTTTTCTCCAGCCATTCGTTATACTCCCTGAAAACGTCTTCAGGAATCGGGTTAATCACATGCAGGTCCTTTACTCTTTTCCTCATCTTCTTATCCACCGTATAAATTATAGGAGCAGAATGGGCTTTGGCAATGGCAACAATATGGCCATCCCAGGATTCTATTCTGTAGCCCATTGCATTTGTCAGAGCTTCTACAGCTAGATCAACATTCATGTCAGTATGGAACGCTGGAGATTTCGTTTCAAGGGTCTTTTTTAAGGCTTCGTAAGCGGAAACCCTCTCGACCCTGAGATAGTTAGTGAGTATGTGGTATGCCCCGAGGAAAGCCGTTACGGGAATCAGACATCTTCTTCTCCAGAGTAATACATCCTTTAAAAATTCGAGAGCGTGATTTTTTGCTGGATTTTCAAAGTGTGAGATCACTATTAAGCCGACATCAACTACTCCTTCGATCCTATCTTTCTCATGCTGAACTCTGTTGAATACCACTTTTCTCCAGCCTCCACACCACTAACAAAAGGTTTTGGAGCGCTGTTTTTGAGATAGCTTATCAATTCTTCAACCCTCTCTTCAAGATTGCGATCCACAAGCCTTATCAAAATTTTTTCATCTTTTACCTCCATCTCAAGTTCTGTATCTTCCTTGATCCCTAAACTACTCCTGATCTCCTTTGGAATTAAGATTCTGCCAAATTTATCTATTCTGACTTTTGCCAATTTTACCACCAATTGGCTATTTGTTTGGTTGCATAAATAGGTTATGGTTCAGGCTGCAATGCTCATTAAATGTTGCATGCTGTCAAAACCTCTAGGAGAGTAGCAAGTGGAACTGAATAGTTTTGCTGGAACAATTATCTCGATGCTCTTTTAGCGTTCTTGAGCGTGGCAGTTGTAGTAAGGTTTCTCTCCAGAACAGGATATGGTGTTTTCAGCTTGGCTTTGGCGATTCTGAGTGTAGCACTTATGATAGCGATGATGGGATTTCCAAGTTCTTTGCCAAGAGAGATCTCGTTTTATAGAAAGAATGAACCTTCAAGGATCTCTTGTTCTACTGAAAACTAAAGTGTTCACGGGAGTATTGCTAAGTAAAAATATTTAAAGTAAATGGATGTACCAATATTATGGGCATAGAAGCTGAAATAGCCGATATAAAGAGGCTTTTAACTGAAATATCCCGAAAACTCGATGAATTAATTGAGGAAAAAGAAATTACTGCCATGATGATGCTGTCAGAAGTTAGTTTGAAGGACTTTCTCAAAGATGAACCGGATATTTATTCGATAGAAGACGTAAAGGTTAGATACAGATGAAGGGTAAAATAGTTCTCGTTCCATTTCCGTTTACCGATCTCTCTGCATCAAAACTCAGACCCGCACTGGTTTTATACGAAGGAGATAAGGATGTACTTGTAGCTTTTATTTCGTCAAAAATTGCAGATAAACCAGCAGAATCGGACGTGGTAGTGGCTAAAAACCATCCAGAATTTCCGTTGACGGGATTAAAAGTCGATTCCGTAATAAAACTTGATAAAATTGCCACAATTTCAAAAAGTTTAATCATCGGCGAAGTTGGGGAGGCCGGAAAGACTATTAGGGAGGAGGTTAACAGGAAACTGCACAAAATCCTTGGAATTTAATTGATCTGTTTTAAATTTTCTGGATTTGTCCATGCTGGGGCTTTGCAGCGCATTTGCTGGAAGATGCTCTTGTATTCAGTCAGGGCTACAGGATGCTGTGGCCGCTCTCATTCCAAAAGTTTGGGATTGGCGTGTTTAAATACAAAGCTGATCTGTATGGGGTAGCTGATAAAGAAGTACTGGTGGTATGGCTGATTCCTATTGGAGTCCGTGCAGCTGTAAGGAAGGTGTATGAAGGAAAGGAATGGTTTGTTTCCCTTCTCTTGACACTTCAAAGATAACCGTTCACCATTGGTATATGGCTTTCCAAGATCTAAGCATTGAATGTATGCCTTATCTCCTTCCTTAGCCAGTCCAAGCTTAACGGGATCGACTCCTTCCCTTAGAACAACAGCGTAGTGCAGCAGGAATGCCAAAGCATGTATGCATATTCTATCTGTTTCTTTAAGGTTTATTTCGCGTCCTTCTATTACGATCTTCTCATCTCCCCTGTATATGGGATAGTTTCCTCTGATTTCTCTAACTCTGATTACCAGCTTCAACTTATCAATCCTTTCCTAAACAGTCTTCGAAGTTCACAGCGGAGCACCTCTATCACGGATCGTGGTTGCACTAACCGAGCAATTCTACAATGGTTGAGTTAGGTTTTTATTCTGCTAAAATAATTTGTAAAGTGATGAGTGAGGTAATTGAAATTTTGAAGAGAATAGAGAACAAGCTCGATGAGATGGATAAAAGGCTCAGGAGGATCGAAGAGGAGTTTTTTGACGAATTGAGCGAAGATGAGTTGAGGGAACTTGAAGAAGACCTGAAAGCATACAGGGAAGGGAAACTGGAGATGATCGACCTTGAAGAGATCGAAAGAGAGCTTCAAAGTCAAGTTGAGTCCAAAAGCTAAGAAATTTCTGGATAAACTTCCCAAGAATGACAGAGATAGGATTTTATCAGTCTTAAGAACTTTAAGAGAAAATCCCCTTTCTCTTGATATGAAGAAACTTGAGGGGACGGAATTTCATAGAGTCCGGGTTGGAAGATTGTACAGAATCGTTATTTACATCGACTGGGAGAACAGAATTATAGCCGTTTTCAAAATCGACAAAAGAGAAAGAGCTTACGATCGGTTATAACCTAGCTTCGTACTGTCTCCTAACTGCCTACAATTGCATCTGGTGGTGAGAACTGAGGTCTGGTCTCTTTTATCTTCCCGTTCGCTATACCAAATTACCTTTAATCTTCGGGATTACCACTCCTTCCAGCGAGAGATCCGGACTTGTGTGCATGCTCTAAAAGACAATCATCTGCACCCCTTTTTCAACTCAGGCTGTGCTGCTATTAACGGGTATTTTTTGGGTCATTACGAACTTTGGATTTGACCCCCTGACGGTTTGGGAAGTTGCCGGGGGTAAAACTGAAAAGATTGAGCAATCTTTTTAAAAAGGATGTTTAAAAGAATTCTCAGTCAGACAAGAGATCTTTGTCATTTGCCCTGGCATTTATGGGGATCTTCGGAGTTTTAGTTCAATTGTGCAGAGTAAGATGCTAAAAAATAAAAAACTGCTATCCAACAAAAGTTAACGCCGGTGAATGACATGAGCGAGGTCAATCATGCTCTCCAGAGGATAGCAAGAGGAACAGGAATTGTATTTGCAGGAACAATCATTTCAATGTTCTTCGGATTTCTGAGCAGAGCATTGATAGCCAGATATTTCTCAGTTGGCGAGTACGGAGTTTTCAATTTAGCGTTGACTGTGCTGAGCATTGCCCTGGTTGTGGCAACGCTGGGATTTCAAAACTCTCTGCCAAGGGAGGTGGCTTACTACAGGGAGAGGGAACCTTCGAGAGTCAGGAATTTGATTTCAACCGCTTTGACTATTGCTTTACTGAACAGCCTGATCTGGGCCATAATTCTTTTTTTGGAAGCAGAAAGCATCTCGCAGATTTTCAAAGATGAAAGACTGGTTTACGCCCTCAGGATTATCGTCTTCGCACTACCTTTCTGGGCTTTAATCGCCGTAATTACGTCGATCTCGAGGGGTTTTGGTAGGGTTAGGGAGCAGGTGTACTTTCAGAACATAGTTTACCCAACTGTGTTTCTGGTTCTTGTTGTGCTTGGGGCAGTTTTGAGCTTCTCGTTTACGTACGTGTTTTTTGCTTACGTTACTGCCCAGATTCTTACTCTTTTAGCATTAACTTTTGATATCTGGAAGATTAAGCTTTTTGAGTTTAAGATTTTGCTGAATTTAAGGCTCGGGAGAGAGCTTATACTTTTTTCCCTTCCTTTGCTGTTTGTAGGTATTTTGGATTTCGTCATGACGTGGGCCGATACCTTGATGCTCGGTTATTTTAAGTCTTCCGAAGTTGTTGGAATTTACAACGCTGCCAGCCCATTAGCGAGACTTATACCAGTTTTCTTGGGTTCGGCGGCAGTCGTATATTCTCCGATAGCTACCTCACTATATGCACAGGGGAAGGTCAGAGAAATGGGGAGGGTTTATCAAATTCTCACAAAGTGGATTTTTCTGCTAACGCTTCCGATCTTCAGCGTGATGTTTCTCTTTCCAGAAGCTACTGTGAAGTTCTTTTTTGGAGAAAAATATGTTTCGTCAGCTCCGGTGCTTCAAATCTTAGCACTGGGCTTTATGTTTCACACTTTCTTGGGGCTGAACGGGTTGAGCTTAGTAGTCATCGGTCAGCCAAAGCTCAACATGATTGGAGATACGTTTGCAGTAATCTCAAATGTCGTGCTGAACATTCTTTTAATACCGAAGTACGGAATGGTTGGTGCTGGAGTCGCTACGGCCGTCTCCTATTTTGTTGCCAATGTGTTCAGGTCGATATGGCTCTATCAGAGAGTAGGAATTCATCCCTTTAGCTGGAATTACGTGAAGCCTTTGATTATTAGCTTCTTTTTACTTGGATTGATTCAGAGTTTGCACTTAAAAGTGCCAAATATATGGTATGCGATTCCGGTTTTGCTCGTTTTCCTCATCGTTTACGGGTTTTTAGTTCTTTTGAGCAGGAGTGTTGATAGAGAGGATGTTGAGTTACTTTTGGCAATAGAGAAGAGGTTAGGAGTAGATCTGGGAAAGATGAAGAAGATTTTAAGGAAGTTTGTTTAGATTTTGCCTTTTATTTTTAGGTTTTGAATAGCTTTTTTGAGTTTTTTATCTTCCTGTTTTTTCTCGTAATGACTTGGATCAACATATCTTGGTTCTCTTTTTGCAAACTCTGAGTCCTCTTCGAAGATTTCTATTAAGACTCTTCCATCTATATCATTTGGAATTGGCAAACCAAAAATATGCAGAATTGTAGGAGCAATGTCATAAATTTTTACATCAATCCTCTGTCCCTTCTTGAGTCCTGGACCATAAGCGAGGAAGATTCCATTTAGCCTATGGGCACCTGTGTGTCTTGTTGAAAATGGCTTTTCTTCAAATAGCGGCCTATCAAAGGTATCTTCAATTATAACGCATCTCCAGTTATTTATTGTGAAAATTATGTCAGGTAAGAGATCAACTTTCTCTCCAAAGTAGAGTTTTTTGGGTTCATATCTCTGGACTCTGACTTCTTTTCCAACATCTCTGCTTAAATTTTTCAGGTCATGTATCAATCTGGCTTTAATTTCGTCTCTCTCTTTTTCACTGTTTGCATTTATGTAAATAGCCCCAAAGGGAATTGTATGTCCTAAACAGTAGGCTTTACTCTTCTCAATGTCAATTTCGTCCACTATGCTTGTTTTCAATACATCTCCAACGCTTTTTCTTGTTTCGGTAGAAAATAATTTCCTCATTGGCGTTTTTGCTACGATTGTGGCGATTTTGTATGCGTATTTTTTGATGGTCTTCTTTATGTCTCTTCTTCTGACCATGTATCCCTTCGAAACCAACCACTTCGCAAGGTTAAACGTCTGGTCGTTGGGTCCAAACCCATGGTCTGAAACGAGAAAGACGATGGTGTCTTTTGGGAGCATATTCAAGATGTTTCCAAGAATATCATCTATTCTTTGCCAGAATTTGATAAATTCCTCCGTATATTTAGGTGAAATTTTTGGATCGTACATTGGGTGGATCTCATCAATATGCCTCCACATTATATGTTGAAGCCAGTCAGTTATTGAAAATACTAAAAATAGAATGACCCACTCTTTGCTTTTGATTAGATAGTAAATCCACTTTTCAAACTTATCTAAGAATCTATTTAGGTCTTGGATAAACAAATCTATGTTCTCATATCTTTTATTATGATAACCAATACTGATTTCATATTTTCCTGCAATTTGTTCTAGCTCTTTTTTTAAATATAATGGATATGAAACATCATCATCTGGAGAAGACCCTAATCCAGAAATCATGAAACCGTTTATTTTGTATGGGGGGAACAGCATAGGATAGTTGAAAATTCCAACTTTTTTGTTTACTTTGCTTAAGTAGTCCCAAAAAGAACGCCCTTCAAAATCAGCGGAAGTTGTAGGATTTAGTTTGTGTATCTCATCCTTTTTGCTCAAGAAATCTATTACTCCAGTTTTTCCCGGGGATTTCCCTGTTGCTAAAGAGAGCCAAGCGCCGCCGGTTACTGGTGGGATAGTTGATTCTAAAACTCCATAACTTCCATTTTTAACTAATTTCTCCAACGTTGGAAGTTTTTTCTCCTCTATTAAGGGCAATAAAACGTCCCAAGTTGCTCCATCGAAACCAATGATTAAGAGTTTTTGAAAATTACTCATGAAACCGCCCCCTCAATGAACTAACAGGGAGCAATGCTTTTAAATTTTTAGCTTTTAAATAATCCTTGGAGGTGTGATTTAGTGTTTCCTAGAGTTTCTATAATAATCTTGAATTGGAACGGCTGGGAAGATACAATAGAATGTTTAGAATCACTTTATCAAATAACCTACCCAAATTACGAAGTTATTGTAGTTGATAATAACTCTGAAGATAATTCAATAGAGAAAATAAAAGAATACTGCGAAGGTAAAATCAAAGTAGAATCCAAGTTTTTTGAATACGATCCAAATAATAAGCCAATTTATGTTCTTGAATACACACGAGAGCAGGCTGAGAAAGGAGGATATTTCAGAAAAGAGAAGTATTTTTCGAAGTTGCCATCAAATAGAAAATTAAGGCTTATTTTGAATGAGAAGAATTACGGGTTCTCAGAGGGGAATAATATAGGAATGAGGTATGCTCTAAAGGTATTAAATCCAGACTATGTTTTACTTTTGAACAATGATACTGTTGTTGATCCTGAATTTTTGAGTGAGCTGATTAAAATTGGAGGAGATGATGAGAAGATTGGGGTTCTCGGTCCGAAGATATATTATTATAGCTATAAACAAAAAAATAATGTTTTTTGGGTCATTGGCACGAAAATTAATTGGTGGACTGGGTATACTACTGAAATTGGGTACAATGAAATAGACTTTGGACAATATGATAAAATAATGGAATTTGATGCAGTCTCCGGATGTGCAATGCTGATAAAAACATCTGTATTACAAAAAGTTGGTTTGTTGGACTCGGATTTTTTTTTGGGGGCTGAAGACCTAGAATTCTGTACAAGAGTACGCAAAATTGGGGGTTTTAAGGTTGTGTACGTACCTTACTCAAAAATTTGGCATAAGGTGAGTAGGTCAAGAGAGAAAGTGATAAAGAATCCTGATGTATACTCTGAATTAATAAAAAATATTGGGATGTTGGGTGCTAAGAAAAGATTTAAATTTTATATAAAATATTCTAAATTCTACCAACTCTTTTTCCAAATAGCATATTATGGTATAATCATGCTCCCGTTGAGGGTTTTTCAGATACTTAAAAAGCATGGAATTGTTGACTCTTTAAAATTCTTTGTTAGATTTTTGTTAGGAAATTACAGGAGGTTGCAGTAGTAGATCTCAACCAACCCATTGTCATAGATTCTTAAAGAACTATTTGTTATATATTTATTTGTGGAAAAAGGTACTATATGAGAGTGAATGAGATAAACGATGTCGCTATATTCTGTTGTATACTTACTTTCTGGTAATTCATTGAGCTGAAAAGCTCCTCTTAAAGAAATATCTGCAACAGCATTTCCTGCTCTCACCCATGTAACTGCGCTAACTTCTTCTTCAGTAATTAACGGGCGTGCTTCCCCATGAACAAACTCATTTTTTTCTGAATATAGGTAAGGCGGTATCCGGTAGATGCTTAAAAGAGCGTACGCTACAAAAATTATAAGTATTAACCTTTTTAATTGCCTGTTGTATTTTCTTAAAAATTCAGATACTGTATATCCTGACAAAATAAAGATGCCAATGTACACAAAAGATTGGAATCTGCTTCCCAGCCCCATCCCCTCATGGGGTAGTATTCTTCCTTGGAGAGTTAGTACCATAATCAAACCAGTTATACCACTATATATGAATAATGCTATATCAGAACTGACTCTTTCTTTATTTCTTAACACTAAAGCCCATGTCGAAAGTAATGCAAACAAAATTGCAAATATGATCTCTCCATAATATAAAATCTTGTATCTCAACGTAGTAGGAATTATTGCTCCACCTTCTGGCATTGTAATAGTAGATTCTTTGATTACTAAAGTAAGAAATTCTATGGGTGTATACTTTAAATAAACCCAATAGCCAAACGTTAACGCGAATAAAAGAACTGTAAATACTATAGATGTATGCTCTTTTTTTAGAGTCAATTCTTCTGATGGTGCAAATTTGTCAATTATTGTATACGTTATGAAGAATATTAGTAAGAGAAAAGACGTTAAGTGGTGTGAAAGTACACATACAATTGCTGTTAAGATTGCCAAGGAGATGTAACTAATCCCATTTTCTTTTTGAATCGTACCTCTGTAATACAAATATATTGTAAGTAAAAATATTGGGAAAGCAACAGTCTCTCTTTGGAGAGTAGTATGGAAAAATAGAGAAATGTATAGAAAAGCGAAACCAAAAGAAGCTAGTAATGCTGCTCTCTTCGAATACTTTAAGTTGCCAATCAAATAAATAAAAAGAGGAGCAACAAAGAAAAAGGATATTGGCATCCACTTTGCTGTCGTGAACATATTGACATCGATGATTTGTGACCAAATAATGCCAAACATGTAGAGTATTGGATATGCCGCGCCATAGCCACCAATTTCGTTAGGATTCCAATATCCCATGTTATTAACTTTCGATAGTGTCACAAATTCATTGTATGCGTCATATCCTGCTAAAGCATTGCCAGTTGATATGAATAACATCCGCATTAAAAAAGCAGTCATCAAAATCTGCAAAAGTATATGGATATGATAGTCTGAATATTGATTTTTAATTTTTATTTTTGAAATTTGATAAACAATTAAAGAGAAGATTGTTATCGTGCAAAACCAGAAAATCCAAACTGGAAGATAATTTCCTTCCCTAAAATTTGCAATGTAAAAGCCTAACAAAGCGATTAATAGAAATGAAATGATGGTTGGAGTGAATTGTTTCATTTTTGACACCTCTTTTTCATTGCTTGTTTATAAATTTCAATAAACTTTTCTGCTATAACCTCAAAACTAAACCGTTCTAAAGCTACTTCTCTACATCTTTCTCTTACTTCCTCTGGTTTAGCTTTAACCGTCTCAATAGTTTTAATTAGTGCTTCTGCGAATAGTTTTTCATCATAGCGGTCTACAATTGTTCCTAAAAGGGGGTTAGTAATAATCTCATGTACATCTCCGACATTAGTAGTGACAACAGGAACGCCACATGCAAGAGCTTCTTTTACAATTGTTGGGCTAGCCTCGTACCATGATGTGAGAGCAACTACATCAGCACAATTTAATAATTCTGGTACTTGATAGTCCCGAACTTCTCCAATAAAGAGGATGTTTCTGGTATTCAATTCCGAAGAGAGTCTTTTTATTTCTGTCTCTTTCTCTCCTCTTCCAACAATCACTAAAAGGGAGTTTTCTAACTTGCTCTCGACTAATGAAAAACTTTTTAGCAATAGTGGTAGATTTTTTTGTTCAGATAGTCTCCCAGCAAACAAAATTATATTGTCGAATTTATCTATTCCGTATTTTTTCCTTAGCTTGGATTTGTCTATAGGCTTAAATTTACTTAAATCAACTCCACTAGGAAGTGTGATAAGTTTTTTATCTAAATTTAAATTCGGATATCGTTTTTCCAATCCCTGTTTTGGATAATTCCCTGCGGTTGTGATTATATCTACGTTATTTATCATCCTCTCTTCAATACGGCTATAAAAGTGTTTAACTAGCGAGTAAAAATGGGGATAATTAACTCTGACCCAATCTAAAGTTACACCGTGAAAAGTGCATACTTTTGGGTTATCCGGTAAAAAGCGAACAAAAGGATACATAACCAAAGGATGATGTGTGTGTATTACATAATAATCTGGAAATCTATCTGATCTTAATGTACTGTAAAGTTTTATTAAAAATTTCCACCAGTTATCCGTCCCCTCTAGTATGGAAATAAACTCCAAATTAGGATGGGTAAATGTCTGATTTTTTGATAATTTTACACCAAATAGGGTAATATTGAGCCCCCTACTAAGCAAACTCTTTAATAAATTATGGACATAAGTAATTCCACCGCCGCACCTTAAATTAGATGGGTCATAATTATATGCTATTACAATGTTCATTTAAACACCCCTTCTAAAATTTTATATGGATCATAGAGCATTATTAGTTTTTTAATTTCTACTTTATCTATATGTCTTTTTATGGTAGTTACATCATCTAAAACATAAATATCAAGGGGGAATTTATTAAAAAGAGCCCTAGTTCGCTCTGAAAGGACAAATAAACAAGCTCTAAACCCATTAATCACCCCTTTTTTCCTAATAATTCTAATGTCTAAATCAGAAGTTTCTTTTAACTGTCCTCTAGATAAACTTCCAAAAGCTGCTGCTGCAAGTATGCTATTTTCTTTTTTTATTCTTTTCTGTAGATCATTCAAGTATTGGATAAAACGCTCCGGCTCAGTTTTTGTTAGTCTAAGATTCTTCAACAAAACAAAAATCTGACCATTGAAAATCCAGTTAATGGTATGAGTGAATATTATCGCTATAAATAGACTAAGTGAACCATAACCTCTAAAGATAAAGTAAATAGGTATGAAAAATAAGATGTCTAACAAAATCTTAAAAACTTTCTCAGTAGTATCCATATACAGAATGCCCTGAAATAGCCATGAAGAAAACGTTAATATCGGCATTTTGACATATAGTCGATATTTGTCCTCCTTTGCTATCTTTTTGTGAAACTCACTAAGGCTCATATTTGACCCTATATCTTTATGGCTTGTATCAAACGTTCTTGAACTTTATTAATTGATAAATTATTTGTATTAATCATCAAAATACCAAACTCTTCAGACAACTTTTTATAAAGTTTTATTCTTAAATTTAGAGTTTTATCATGCATAACGTCATCCCTCCTTTTTCTCAGGATTTTTTCATCAGCAATTAGCATAATTATCTTACTATTCTTTGGTATTAAACTTAAAAAAAGTCTCCCAATAATTGAGCTGTAAATATTGTAATTCCTCGTAGAGACCATTAGATCAACTAGTGTATCATACACAAAACGGTCACAAACTATAGTTTTTTTAAATATTTTTAGAGGAACATAGGCCTTAATTATAGTAAAAAATAAAGTGTCTATGAATAACAATATTGAATATAACGATGAAATTGTCTTTGATTTGTAGAAATAATGATAGCCTATTTTTCTTCCAGTATCTAAAGTTTCTACTTCACTTAAACCCATCAAACGAGCAATGGCAAGCAATGGTAAGCAGAATAAGTGATAAAACCTCAGCCACCTGTATTTACACTTAATTCCAGCTTCATTTAATTTTTTAACAAGCATTTTCGCTTGTGTTGTTTTTCCAGTTCCATCAGGACCTATAATACATATCAGCATTGGCTTCACTTATTTAATACCTCCTCAATGATACTCACGAATTTTTCTTGGACATCTCTCCATCTTGGGTAGGACTCTATATACAATCTAGCTTCTTCTCCAACTTTATTTGCCAGTTCTTTGTCTTTGAGTAACTTAATAATAGCTTTTGCCAATTCATCAGGATTATTAGGCTCAACAATAATCCCCTTTAACAGATCAGGAATGCCATTAACATTTGTTGAAACTACAGGCTTTCCAAGAGCCATTGCTTCAAGTAAACTAATAGGGACATCAGAAATTACAATCTTAAATGGAAGGCATACAATATCTGCCACACAAACGTACAATTTGACTTCTTCTGGTTTTAAAAGTTTGGAAATAAAAACTATAGAATCAGACATTCCCTCTTTTCTCGCAACTTTCTTCAGCACTTGCTCTTCCCTAGTAAGTTCTTTATGTTCAAGCCTAGATAAAAAGACTAATTTGGATGGTATCTTTTTTCTAACCTTTGCAAAGGCTTTAACAAGTGTGTCTGTTCCTCTTAGTGTTAATGGAGATGTAAAATACATTATTATGGGTGTGCCTTCAGGATTTATCTCTTTCCTAATTCTTTCAATATCTTCTTTATCAGGTGGCTTTAAGTAGAGTTCATCAACCCCTGGAGGAAGAAGCAAAATTTTTGAGCTGATGTTAATCTTCTCAAGTCTCCTCTTATTCTCTTCACTTAAAACTACAATGTATTCAAAACGATTAGCCCATTTTCTTATTATAAACTTGGGAATTGCTGCACCTAAAAGATGGACTGATACGTGATGAAAATGTCTAATAATCTCTCGCAATCCAAGACATCTCAATATCTCTCCCATTGAGTATATTGGACTTGTGAGAATACCTATAACTGGTTTATCAATCTTAAAGCCAAATCTTAGAAAACTTGTCATACCGAGAAGCATTACTACAACATCGGGATTTTCCTCCGTAAGCACTTGCAAGACTTCTTTAGATTCTCCAAAAATTGACCTTAGCTGTCTCACATAGCGAATTTTAATGCCATCAAGTACATTGGCATTTTGTCCCTGTCCATTTGAAATCAGAGTTAGCTCGAAGCCCTTCTCTACAATACCTTCACTCAACTCGTATACGTACTTCCACGGTTGTCTTCTGATGTTTGACTTTTTGAAATCAAAACAAATAAAACAGACTTTCATTTTATCACGTACATGACTTATAACATTCTTCCACTCTATCGGTAACAGAGTTCCAAGTATACTTCCTTTCAATTGTTTTTCTTGCATTATTTCCTAATTTTCTTCTTAGTTTACCATCCTCGATAAGTACAGATATTGCTTCAGCCATTTTTTTATGAGGGATTAAAATGCCGTTTTCATTATTCTTTATAATTTCTGGTGCAATGCCAACGGGTGTTGAAACTACTGGTATTCCGCACGACATCGCTTCTAATAATACAAGTGGACCACTTTCGTAGTAAGAAGGAATAACCAATAAAATGGCATTCTGATAAAGCTGAATTAATTTCTCATGCTTAATGTGGCCTAGAAAAAAGATTCTGCCTTGCAGTCCATAACTTTTTACTTTTTCTTTTAACATGTTTTCCAAGTCACCTTTCCCAACCAAATAAAAAGAAACATCCTTGTAATGTTTACATACATTTCTCGCACACTCTATAAGGTCAAGTAAACCCTTACCATGGCTAAGTCTCCCAACGTACAAAATGTAATTTTCATTTCTATGTTTACTAGGAACAAACTTTTTTTCATCGACACCATTTCCAATAACTCTAATCATATCGTGGCTAACATTATAATACCTTTCCAGTTCATATGCAACATGATTTGAGACAGCTGTCATTATATTAGCTCTTTTAATCAACTTTAGCTCTAAAGTATAACTAACCAAATGAGCCATGATTTTTGCCGCCCATGATTTTAAATCGATCAATTCCATATATTTTGTACCAATTATCATCGGGCTATGGAATGTTACTAAGATTGGAAGATCTGTCTTAATCACAGGTGTAAGTGGAGTATGGATATGAACTATATCAAATTCGTTCTCTAAGGACTTAAACAATCTGTTAACAAAGAACCCATGAATGTTAACGTGGAATGGGTATATCGGAATATATGGAACTTTGATTACTCTAATACCATCTAAGGTGTGGATCTGAGTAGTTTTCAATGAGCCACGAGTCATAACCGTAACTTCATAACCCCTTTCAATGAGTTTTTTAGATACATTATAAACGTGATTCCCAATTCCCTCTTCTGGCGGAAATGGTGTAGAAATCAACATTGCTATTCTCATCTTTCAATCCCTCGCAAATATTCCTTTAAAAAATTAGTCAATCTTCTTTCTCGCTTTACTGGCTTGTATTTTAACGATTTCGCTTTTTTGATTGCATCTTCTAATTTTTCGATATCATAGACAGCTATTGCCTTACCCATACTTTCCAAAGCTTCAGCTAACTCTAGTTGCTGGTCGTCAATATGCTCTCCGAACTTTTTCAATCTTGGAACTACAACTACTGGCTTACCAAAGGACAGAGCCGTTAATAATGTGCCAGCTCCTGCATGAGCTACAATAACATCAGCTTTTTTATAGAGTTCCAAGATGTCTTCCTCTCTTTCTAAAAACCTAAGCCATTTGGCATTTTTTGGCTCATAATCTGTGTATCCAATCTGCATTATTACTTCATCGTCTATTTTGCCCGCTATTTCATCCATCTTCTTTATCAATCTTTCAAATCCCTGATAATGTGTCCCAACAGTTACAAATATCATATCACAGCTCCAACATACTTTGCCTTTTTTCCGTAAAGCTTCAAAAGTTGAGGCCACTGAACTAAGAACAAATCTGAGAGATGGTAAACAATTCTGCCAGTTCCAGACTTCGTTTTTATTCTGCACCAGCTTTCAATGAAAATCGTCTTAATACCCAAAAATTTAGCAATGATGAACGCAGGAATGGCAATCTCAGAACCAGTGCTTATTACAACCTTTGGTTTTTCTTTAGCCAAGATTTTTCCGATTTTAAGAAATGCCTTCAACATTTTTACAGGATTTGTTCCAATATTGTCCAGAAGATATTTCCTGTATTTCAACTGGCGAGTTCTAAAGTTGTCGTAGGTTATGAAAAACACCTCGTGCTTTTCAAAAGCATCCATCAGGTAGAGCATCTCAGTCAAATGTCCTCCGTGAGAACAGACTAAGGCAATTTTCATTCCACCACCGTCTTATAATTCATCCAGTAAATAAAATTTGCAATCTTTTTTATAACTCTATCAACAACACTATAGCTCAACTGATCCTCCGGAGTCTCCCAATCCAAGCTTTTTAGTAGTTTTTTTCTATCGCATTCCACTTTTTCAACTTTCAGCGAAATTCCATCCCTTAAGCCTTTAATTTTGAACTTAATTCCTTCAACACCTCTTAAAACTGAATATCCCCATGTTAGCATCTCGGTCATCGTCAACGAGGGAGACATCATTAAAAGCTCCTTCCAGGTTAAGTATTTCCTCAGAATTATGTACCTCCCCTTTTCTAAGTGGTATATTTTCTTGGGTGGAACTTTAAGCTCGTAATCGTGGTAAACTATGGATGTCGGAACGTACAGTATCCTGAACCCTCTGGCGTGTGCCCTCCAGGAAAATTCGGCATCCTCCATGTACGTCAGAAAGTTTTCGTCGAAGCCTTCGAGCTCGAGATACTCGCTCCTCCGCATGGCGAAGCAGGCTCCGGAAAAGCCGCTGATGTACCTGAATTCCCCGAATTTATCGGGATGCTCGTTTAAACCTCTGGTGAAGGTCAGCCCTGTGAAGTGCTCTATGTTTCCGCAGGTGTTTATTCTGGAGCCGTCGTAGGTCAGAATCTTCGGTGTTGTGATCAGCTTTTCTTCTTTTTTCAGCGGTTTCAAGAGTTCTTCAAGCCAGTTTTTCTCAACCTTCGTGTCCGGATTCAGAATGACTACGTATTCTCCCCTGGCATGCCTGACTCCTAAGTTGTTCCCTCCTCCGTAGCCTAAATTTCTCGGATTTTTAATCAACTTAACCTGCGGAAACTCTTTTTCTATTAATTCAACAGTCCCATCGATTGACATATTATCCACGACGATCACTTCTAACGGATCATTCGCAAGAACTGAGCTTAAACATTCTTCCATATACTTCCTGTGATTGTAGGTGACGATGATCACACTCGCTTTACTGGATAGCATGTTTATCACAGTCAGTCTACTTTCAATATTTCAGCAGCCAAGGCCCCAGCCAAAACCGTATTAGTATCGCCCTGCACCAGAACAGCATCAGGTCTCTCTTCCATCAAAACCTTCTCAGCTCCTGCCATGATTCTGCCAGTCTGCTCCGCATGCATTCCGGAACCGACATCCAGATTGTACTTGGGCTGAGGCAATTCCAGCTCTTCGAAGAACACCCTGTCCATCTCGTAGGAGTAATGCTGACCCGTATGTAAGATGAAGTAATCTAATCCCCTCTTTACACATTCTCTTATTACGGGACTCATTTTGATTATTTCTGGACGGGTGCCGAGGATTATTGCTATCATTTCTCTACCTTTTTCTCAATCTCAATCCTAAAACGGTGATAGGTGAGCGTAATGAAGCTCTGGGCTGGGTGGGAAGCAGGGTGATGGATATCGTTCTCTTCACCTTAAGATGCTTCATCCAATTTCTTAAGAGACTCCAAGTAGCCACTTCCATAGAGGCACAAACCTTATCTTTTTCCTCCTTACTTCCTCGATACCTTCGTAATCCCTCGTTATAATCTGCAAACTGTTACATCCCAGCTCCTCCGATGCCTTCAGTAAAGCTTTCACTTCTCTTTCTTTCGTGTTCAGATCGTCGACGTCATGACAAACCTGAATCAGCCCTTTAACTTCGAAACCCTCTTTAATAACGAAGTCAACCTCCCTCTGCTGCCTGTCCTGCCAGTAGTAAACTCCCAGAAGCGGGTTGAAGTAATGCTTCCTCCTCATAAGCTCAACGGCAACGAGGTTTTCCATCCTGTATCCCTCATCCTTCACCCCGTAAATGGTCGGAAAGCCGTTATCAACCAGATAAAGCTTGGCAACACTATTCATCGATTCTCTCTCGCTGAAACTGAACTTTCTTATGGGTATGACAAAGCCCACATCCTCCAGATAGGAGAAGTATTCATAAACAGTATTCCTGCTTAATGTCATTCCAGATGACAGAGAGTTGTACAGTTTCCTTATAGAAACCCTTCTTGAGAAGTTCTTCACTATGAGCCTGATAAGCCCCTTCATAACCGAAATTCTCTCTATTCCATATCTCTCCACCAGGTCTTTGTAAATCACCATTTCCAGATATTCCTGAAGAGTCCTGATCTTTAAGTGCACGTCGTAATTCACTATCTCTGGAAAACCTCCGAACTGCATGTATTCTTCGAGATACCTTGTTATCAGCCCTCTCTCGTCTTCAATAAATGGCTCTTCAGTCTCAAAGCCCTTAAATCTCAAAAACTCTCTGAATGAGAGTGGAAAGAGCTTGAAGCTCAGACTCCTTCCCCTCAGAGATGTGGCTATTTCTCTGCTCAGAAGCTTTGATGATGAGCCGGTTATAAAGATCCTGACTTCTCTGCGTTCAAGCAGCCTTCTAACAAATTTCTCCCAGCCAGAAACGTTCTGTATTTCATCAAAGAACAGATACATTGTTTTTGAGTCCGGATTGTGTTTCCTGTAAAGTTCGACTATCTTTGATAGATTCTCGGATGTTATCCCTTCCAGACGATTATCCTCAAAGTTCATATAGAAGATATTTTCCAGCTTTAAGCCTGCCTTCAAGAGTTCCTGTATCGTCTGGTAAAGGAAGTAAGTTTTTCCCACCCTCCTGAGCCCAGTTATCGTTACGGCCTTGTTAATGTTAACAGGAACTTCAAGCTCTCTCGGCTTTATTTCTGGCAGGCCAAGCTTGTGAAACTCGACTATGATTTCTTCAATAACATCTTTCATCAAAATGTCTTAATAGAATGGGACATATTTATGATTTTTGTCTTGACTGGTTGAGATATTTTGACCACAAGAATTAATTTCAATAATTATTTTTAATTCTTTGAATTTTCACCTTTACATAATATATTCTCTTTACATGCTTTTAAAAGCAGGTGTATTGTTCCTTTACCGCCAATATCGTAAACTCCATTTTCAAAAAGTATCTTTGCCGAATTGAGCCTGGAATCTGCCTTCTCTGTTAAAAAACAACTTCATCCAGCTGTGATCCCTCTTCCATTACGCTCATGTAAAATGAGGAGTTTATCTTCCTTAAGAAATTCAATTCATCCAGGGTCAAGACCTTGGCTGAGACGTATACTCCCGTTTTGAGCAGAATATTTACAGCAATCTCAGAGACAAGCTTTTGCATTTTAAACGAATCGTAGTTGGTTATTATCAAAACGTCCACGTCTGAATCCTCTTTGTCTTCCCCTCTCGCAACTGAGCCAAACAAAATGATTTTCTCCACCTTATCCTCATATTTACCCTTCAAACTTTTAACGAAGAGCTGTAAAGCTTGTTCTCTGTTTGCAGAGTACTTGTGTAAATGTTAGCTTCATAGATGAAGGCCATCTTCATAGCGGTTGACTTTCTTAAACTCTCCGGGGAATTCACTCCTGCACGATTTTTATATTCAGATTTTTGAAGTGGTTGTCGAAAGTGTATATCTCTTTAGCATTAATTTCTCTCATCTTTAAATAAGCGAGAGCGTCATTCACGCTAACGTTCTTTTCCTTAGCAATTAGCAAAGCTCTTAGATAATCCTCCTGCGAAACCGGCAGAATCCTGATGTTCTCGGCAAGCAGCAAATTTTCGACAAACTTCAGGGCTGTTGCGAGATTTACCTTTGCTTCGAGAATGTTCGCCACCTCGCTCAGGTGAGCTGCCGTGGTTGCGACCTCTTCTCCATTCTCGACCCTGAGCAGAATTCGCTTTGATCTCTCTTTTCGTTCAAGTATCCTGCCACTGATCCTTCCTTTGGGCTTTAATGCAGCGTAGAGGAATATATTGGCGTCTATGAATCTCATTCAGGCATCTCCTCGAGAAGCTCTTTTTCGACGTCCTCTTTGACTTCAGCCTCTATTATATCGAAGAACTGTGAAAGTTTGGGTTTTCTCTTTGGCAGTATTTCTATTCTGTCCTCGAACTCAATCAGGATTACCTCACTGCCCCACCTTTCCCTCCATCCCTTAGGTAAAACGATTCTTCCCTGGTTATCAATTTTTTTAACTTCCAGAACCATCGATAATCACCATTAATATTGTTTGCTACCAGCTTTATAAAATTTTGTAGGAACTTGTCCAAGAGAGGAGGACTCAGAAATTTGAGAATCTCACATGATTTTCATTCTATAATTCCCATACCTCTTTCAAGCCTCTTCAGCCTTCTTCTTCTCTCCCAGCATCTCGTAAGCCTCAGCCACGTGCTTCCACCACATTCTATCCTCTTCTGCCTCTTTCAGGCAGTATTCCAGGAATTTTCTGTAAGCTTCTCTGGCTTTATCTTCCTCTCCCAGCTTTGCGTAGATATTTCCAAACATCTTCCCAGAACACTCCTTCCTCCTTAGCCTCTTCCCTGTAATACTCCAGAGCTTTTAACCAGGCATCTCTTGCCCTATCCCGATTGCCAAGTTCCTCATACATCTTCGCAACATCCTCCCAGAACCAGGGTTCCTCCCTTGCATATTTCTCCAGACATTCCGCAGCCTTCCCCATGTTTCCAGTCTTCTTCCAGAGTTCATGAGCTTCCTTCCAGTAATACGTATCCTCTTGCTTTTTGGCAAGTATCTCGTAAAGCTCAGCAGCTCTCTCATATTCTCCAGCCTTTTCATAAGCCCATGCAGAACTCTCAAGCCATTCGAGCTTTTCATACATTTCTCTGGCTTTTTTATAATTCCCCTTCTTTTCGTATTTCCTTGCTGCTGCTCTGTAGTTTCCTTCCCTTTCAAGGCTTTCAGCACTCCTGAATCTGTCGATCAATCCCAGCTCTGGCTCGGTTATGTACCACACAAAACCAATTAATCCAAAAACGAACAGAGCTATAATCCCGCCGATAATCTCAGGCCTCTGCCAGGTTATGCTCAGGTATGTTGCATATCCACTCAAAACTGCTGGAATGAGCAGATACAGAGCGTATTTCCAGCTTTCAGCATAAACCGTCAGAGCAAGGAAAAACACGAGCATTAATGTCAATCCCAGAAATCCCAGACTCAGAATCAGCCTTGCAAGCATCCAGAAGCCGAATTTCCAGACTATCAGTCCAGCTACTGCTAAAACCAGTGCAGCAAAACCAGTTGAATAGGCTTTCAGTCTATTCATCAAAATCACCTAAATTGTTATCATCAGATTGATTTGACAGTTTTAGACAATCGAGTTTCACAAGTCAACCACGCTTTGGGATTACAAAATCATAAACTATGTGATTTCCAAGGGGATAGTAATAGTCAAGGAACTTCTTTAGTGCTAAGTCTGTTTGGTAGCCGTCTATCCTAAGATAATTCAATTCTAATCTGTTTAGATCTTTGTTTAAAATGAAAACGAACAAAACGACACTTCCAAATTTTATTGACTCTAAGAGACTAATAACGTACTCACGTAATTGTCCACTCTGAATAAGCTGACCCTTTAGCCAGCTATGATGGTAGATGTTGGTTATGTCAATGAATAGAGTGGTGTTAGGTAGGCAGTAGCTTTTTTCTGACTTCTCCAAAATAGCAGATTTTATTTTATAGTCTCGAGATTTTGGCTTATCAAGATGTCTACTTGTGCATTCAATGAATATTTCATGGTTACCATATATTATTTTAAAATCAGGTGTTTCAGTTTTTTCGAAATTAACCTTTTTCCTGATTAGAGACGCTGCTGTAGCAACTTCAAACCTAAATCCATAATAATTGGCGTCGTCTCTATTTATCTTACTGCGAAAACTATTTAACATATTTTCATCATGCTGTTTGATTTCTTCCAGATGTTTTACCAGCAAGTTTAATCTTGCTATCTCGTAGTCTCTTTCCTTATGCCTTCCGTTGTCATGATACCACAGTATATTTTTAAGGGCTTCTCCAATAGGTGTCTCAAAATCTTTTTCTTCAATAAATTGTGTATTAGGCAGTTCAGATAGTTTGACAGTTACATAAATGTATTGGGGCATAAAGTCCAAAGTCATTGTTCCAGCCTCGATTCAAACTCATTATATAAATTAATAACAAAGCGAGGTCCCTACATATTTTTGGAGATTTATATTCAGATAAATGCAAACACATCTTACTCACGCTTCTTCATTATCTGCACAAGCGAATTCAAAATCAGCCCGGAAGTGAACATAAGCAAGCCCAGAATCAGGAACACCGCACTTCCGATTGATGGGCCATACGGAAGCTTGTTCGTCTGATAATATATCGAGAACGCCCAGAAACCAAACGCAAGCCCTAATACGGTGAGAACAAATCCGGCAGAGCCGAAGAGAAGCAGGGGCCTTTTGTATCCAACTAGGCCAATCAGATCATGAAGAACACTCAGCCCGTGAGCGAAGGGATTCTTCTTATGCCTGTTCGGCACATCATATATTCCGGAAATGGGCACCTCCTTTATTGCGAAGCCTTTGGATGATAGGTAGACAATCATCTCTGATTCAATGCTGTAACCATCTGACCTGAGATTCATGCTCTCAAGCGCTCTTCTGCTCAAAGCCCTGAAACCCGACTGGGAATCTGTAACTCTAATTTCCGAGCCAAGGTTCGTGACAATGTTAAGAACCTTCTGACCGAGCATTCTGTATTTCGGAATCTCTCCATTGTTTTCAAGAAATCTCGAACCTATTACAAGCTCAGCTTCACCCTTTTTCACAGGTTCAACCACCAGAGGTATTTCATCCGGATTGTGCTGTCCATCTCCGTCAAGTGTAACGACAACCTCGCAATTCAGCTCTTTCGCCCTTCTAAACCCTTCCATCAGAGCGTAAGCTTTCCCACAGTTTTTTTCAAGTCTTATAACTTCCGCTCCAGCCAGTTCAGCAATCTCAGCAGTTTTATCCGTAGAGCCATCATCCACGACAATAACCATGTCAACGTATCTTCTAGCCCTTAACACAACACTACCGATTGCAACTTCTTCATTATATGCCGGAATTACGGCAACAACGCCATTATCCATAAAAAGGCACCCCACAAAAAACAGGTATATAAATCAAACATGAAAATCTGATTTGTATGCTGGTATTCGGCCACACCGGCATAACCCTCGGAATCTTCTGGTTTGCAGAGGAAAAGCTTGGATTCAGATTTGATTACCGGCTTGCTGTCATTGCGGCCTTGCTTCCTGACATAATCGACAAACCGCTGGGAATGATAATCTTACCTCTCAGCAACGGCAGGATTATCGGTCACACGCTTTTATTCAGCATGATTCTCCTGCTAATCGCTTTCAGATACAGAAATTTCCTGATTGTTCCACTTGCATCCTTAATCCACCTGATTCAGGATGAGATGTGGCTTGAGCCTGAAACACTCTTCTGGCCCCTTCTGGGCAGCTTTCCGAAGGAGGATTATGGAGGACTGGAAGAATACGTTGGAATGATAGCATCCGAATATACGCCTTCCTTTTCCCACACGTTCGTGTTTGAGGTGGTGGGATTGGTCATACTCCTAGCATTTTTCAGGAGAAAATACTTTACTGACCGATAATTCCGCAGGTTGATGGCACTCCTCCCATCTGCAATACGGTATTGTCCTAACTGTCTGGGGATACCTTAACCGGCGGATTGGAGCGTCACTGTTTTGCTGTCATCAAAAATCCTCTGCAGCAGTCAGAGGAGAACATCCATAGTGCCAGCTGACTCCGGCCAGCCCTCCTCATCGCTTCACGCTCAGTTTCTGCTGGCCAGAACAAAGAATCCGGTTATTATTTAGCTTAATGATTTTTAGATTTTTGAGTTCAAATATTTTTAAGTTTTACTTTTTGTTACATGTCTATGGAAAGTGTCTTTCAATCACCCATCTGGGGATTCTTAGATGTTTTTGAACTACTCTTATGAAATAATCTCTTTGCTGAGAGTAAGTTATCGACCATACATCATCAAACCCATCAATCTCAAGCAAATCTCTAACAATAAGCCTTATTTGCGCATCTGAAATTTTATATCCTCTATCTATCAACTTTGTTCTTAGTTTTGACAGTATAATGATAAAATGACTTATCTTTCTCCCTTTGTCAGAGGATAGGTTTTTAACTGCCCCGCATTTTTTACATATTGGATGTGACTTAACAACCCCATTACTCATCCGAAACCAGTCCCGTTTTCTGACCTCATGATCACAACCCATTTTTAGCCACCCTGAATTTTTATCAACATCTAAAATCAAAAGACATTCACACTTATTTTAGAAGAGTATATTAGTATATTAATTTTTTTAAATTTAGAGACTCCTAAATGATCCAGAGAAACATTGATAATTTATAAATATGTACCTTATTTTTTATATAATATCAACTTATCATTAAAAAGTTTGAAGATCTAATAATCAACATTGAATAACAAACGCCGGGGGTGGGATTCGAACCCACGCGGGCAGAGCCCAGTGGCTTAGCAGGCCACCGCCTTACCACTCGGCAACCCCGGCTTTTAACTGGCTATTTTCTCTCAATTTTTAAACATTTTGATGAGCCCAAAGCACTTCAGTGAAAGCCAGATGACCAGCTTCAGGAATCAGCCGGTCTGTTCTCCAAAACCGTTTTATCGGAAAATTACCAAAGAATTAATGATGATCAGGGTTGGGTGCTGCGGTTTTCCCGTTGCAATGCAGAAATACTTGAAAACCTTCAGAGTTGTGGAAGTCCAGAAAACATTTTACAGACCACCTGATCCCGAAACAGCTGAAAGGTGGAGAATGCTTGCTGGAGATGATTTTGAATTCACTGTAAAGGCTTTTCAGGTGATAACTCACCCTCCATCCTCCCCCACCTACAGAAAGGCAAGACTTGATATAGATGATGGAGGATTTTTCAAGCCGGTAAAGGCTGTTTTTGATGCCTGGGAGAAAACCAGAGAAATTGCAGAAATTCTCCGCTCCGGGATCGTTGTTTTTCAGACACCAAAATCGTTTGCCGAGACAGAGGAGAACAAGAGAAACATGAGAGAGTTCTTCAGCTCAATTGAGAGGGATTTCACTTTCTGCTGGGAGCCAAGAGGCTGGAATGACGATGGGATTAGGGAAATCTGCCAGAAGCTTGATTTAATACATGTTGTTGATCCGTTTGCTGGCAGAAGCCTTCATGGAGATCTGAAGTATTTCAGGCTCCACGGATTCAACTACAGGCACAGGTACAGTGATGAGGAGCTTGAATGGCTGGTCAGGGAGGTTGAGAAATTTGAAAGGTGCTATGTAATGTTCAACAATGTCCACATGTTTGATGATGCTCAGAGATTTGCGAAACTGTTAAAGCTTTTATAGCGCCCATCTAACAGCCTTCCAATGCATGGAACGGTAATGAATGCCCTGTCCATAGTCATGATGAGCCTCTTGGGATATTTTGCAGGAAGAAGAATGAATGAGAGTCTGAAGAATTACATGATGAAAGTTATGGGTCTGGTTGTGTTTGTCATAGGCCTTGACATGGCATTCGAAACCTCAAACTTTGCTCTGATAACCCTGTCACTTCTGACAGGTTCCATTACAGGGCATGCAATCGGAATTGAGAGAAGGCTTGAGAGATTTGGTGTGAGGATTGAGAGGAGATTTCAGGGATCGAGGTTTGCAGAGGGTTTTGTGAGCGGAACACTTTTGTTCTGTGTGGGATCAATGGCAGTGATTGGTCCTGTTCAGGAAGCTCTGACAGGAGATGTATCAGTTCTTCTGACAAAATCAATTCTCGATGGAATCGCATCGATCGTGCTCTCCTCTACTCTTGGCATAGGTGTTCTGTTCTCTGCTCTCCCTGTTCTGCTATATCAGTCGTTTTTTTACTTCGGTGCATCGGCAGTCAAGGCTCATGCAACCGTAAATGCAGTTGCCGAGATCACATCACTTGGTGGTGTGATGATTGCTGCAATAGGGCTGAACCTGATGAAAATCGCAGAGCTGAAGCCGGGAGATATGCTCCCATCGTTTCTTTTTCTACCAATTTACATGATGCTTCTATCAGCAATATCAGGGATGATATAAATGAAAGTGATGCTTACTGCAGTTATTGATGGAGTGAGAAAAGATACCTTTGACAGATTGATGAAAAAAGGAAAGCTTCCTGTAATTGAGGAGCTTTCAAAGGAAGCTGTGAATGTTGAAAACTGTATTTCCTCCTTTCCATCAGCAACCGTCACAGGACATGCATCAATTGCAACATCCTCATTCCCTTCAGAGCATGGAATAGTCGGTCAGGCATGGTTTGACAGAGAAATGAACGAGTACATAGGGTATGATTTCGAGCTAACAATGCCTGATAACTGGATTGATGCTAAAACAAACCTTAACGACAGGCATTTAACTTCTGAGACCTGGTTTCACAGAGCAAAAAGACTGGGATTCAGAACTTTCAGTGCAGACCTAATAAGGAAAGGAGCTGACCTTAAAATGAGTTTCATTTTTCCGGGAGCTGATAGGAATATTCCAGTTCCTAAAAAGCTCTTTTTACTGAGAAAATTCTCCGCGCATCAGTCTATCAAAAAATCAAGCATTTTAAAAAAATTTATTCTTAAAATATTTCCATTTCACATACTTCAGCATGAAATTGTTGCAGGAAATGTTGTGAAAGCAGTTAGAGCAGGATACAACTTTGGAATTTTCTGGTTCATGGAGACAGATGCCGCAAGTCATATTTACGGTCCTGAAACTGTCGAAGGTGAACATGGTAAACCATACATCTATGATTCATTCGAGGATGCTATGAGAGATGCAGATGAAGAGATCGGAAAAATTCTGAAAGCTCTAAAAGACCATGAACTTTATATCAACATCACAACAGATCATGGCCAGAGCAGACTTGGAGATGGAAAGCAGTACCATGTCAGTCTCTCAGCTGAAATGGAGGAGCAGGAAATAAATGCATTCACGAGAATAGACCCTCATGAATATGAAACAAGGGTTGGCAGAAAAGCTCAGGTCGTTGTCGCACCCAGCGGTCCGAGAATGGCACATATATATGTTCTCGATACTGGTATAAGACAGAGAGTTAATGATTTTTTAATAGATAACAGTGCAGTCGAGTTCATTTTCTGGAAAGAAAATCATGAGGTTGTTTTGTGTGATAAGGACGCAGTCTGCAGAATCCAGGAATACGAATTTGGAGATAACTATCCAAAAGCCGTTGAAAGAGTGACAGGTCTCATTAAAAGCATGAGAAGTGGAGATTTTATTGTTACAGCAAAAGAAGGATATGAATTCCAGATTTCAGACTACAGAGGAGGGCATGGTGGACTTAATGCTGAGGATTCCCTTGGATTTGCCATAATTCACGGCCCAGACTACAGGGAAGAGTTCATTCAGGATGCCCTTGTGACAGATGTGCTGAGAATAGGCATGAGCAGGTTTGTTAAAGAAGTATCCTGAGAATCCTTAGAACTATTCAGAATGTTCACAAAAGCTTAAAGTATCCTCTATTAACCTTTTCAGTTCCTCTGCAGAAAGCCCATAAATTTCAGAGCTTTCTTTAACCTTATCTGCGAAATAAAACACCCATTCTTTCATTCTGTTTAAAAATTCTCTGTCTCCTGTGAGGGCAATAAATTCAAGTTCAACGCTTATATGATCCGGTGGCTCACCTTCAAAGTTGTACTCCAGTCCGTGGCTTTCATAAATCTCTCTCACCTCAACACTCGCATTACCATACACGGATCCCTCTCTGTAGTATGACTCATAGGGCGGGCAAGTAAGAGTTGGATGGTCGGTTATAAACAGCCTTGTATACTCTGTTTGCAGCTCTTCGAGAGTGTGGGTTTTCAGCATTTCAACAATCTTTGAATACTCCGGTATCTCTCGGGAAAGGGATTCAAGCTCTTCAAGGATTTTTTCTGAGGGATATGAAAAAATGAGGGAAAAAAATCTGAACCTTTTTTCCATCTCACTCCCTCACTGGCAGTGCCTTCATAAGTGCCAGAAAAACAAAGGATATCAGAGCAAACACTCCGACGGTTATTGCCATTTCAACAGCTGAAGGGATGTAGTTCCAGTAGCTAACAAAGACGGGTTCCGGATTGAGAAGAGTCCCTCTCACCTCTCCAACAGCAATGGGGTACTGCCATTCAAATGATTCACCGGCCATCACCACAGGAACTCTGAGAGGTATCAGGTTGTAGGCTGGGGGAATCAGCAAATACCTGTGAGCCAGTATTCCCACATTTACAGCAATGCTCCCTGCAACCAGTCCTGAGACTGTGTCGTACTTTTTGGCAAGTATAACAATTCCTGCTATGAGGAACACAGCCTCAACTGCATGGATATGCAGATAGTCCCTGAGCACAAGCATCAGGGCATCATACTCTCTACCCGCATCCCACCACTGTCTTATGAAGAAGTCATTATAGTACATGAAGAGCAGAGCAACTGCAGAAAACGCCGATACCTTCGCAAGAAGCCTGTATGTTGGCTTTAAATCTTCTCTGAGCCCATACACAACCAGTGATGCAAGTATAACCACAGCAGGCCCTGCAGTCAGTGCAGCAGCAATGAAAGTTGGAGCGAGCAAACCACCATACCACCATGGCCTTGATAGCTGGGTTGCAAGAACCCACGCAGTGACCGTGTGGATGAGTATGGCAAATGGCAGTGCAATTGGTGCAAGAGCTTTTGCCCTGCGTTCTGACTTTACTCTGAGATTTTCGAGCTCTGCAGGCGTTAGGTCTCCCTTTTTCATTATCGTCTTCCCGAATGGCAATGAGATACCCCTTTCAGCTATTTTGGGTTGAAGCTGGACATATGTATACACTGCTGAAAGCACTGCATATACCGAGAGTACCAGGAAGTCCCATGGAAGAAGTGACTTTGGATTTGGGTAAATGAACATGTAGAATACCCTTTCAGGTCTTCCTATGTCCGGGAGAATCATGATCATTGCCGCAACAGCAAATATGAAGGCTGAAAGTGAGGCTACAGGAGCTATTGGTTTTAGCTGCTTTACCCCGAAGATGTTGATTGCCGAAGAGACAACAAGCCCACCAGCAGCTGTACCAACGTAGAAAGCCCACATTGCTATGTAGATCCCCCATGAAAACGGATTTCTCATGTTTGTCAGTATCAGACCTTTCTGAAATTGATATATGAACGCTGCTACACCAATGAGTGCAAGTACCGCAAGAATCCCCATTGCGAGATCATATTTTCTCCCCATATCTCACACCTCCTCTGCCCTCCTTTCTGGCAGGAGGGATGTAAAATACCTTGGGTTCAGTTCCAAGCTCTTCAAGGAGTCTGAACGCAGCTCTATCTTTGAGAGTTTTTGATATCTCACTGCCGGGATCATCAAGATCTCCGAAAATTCTTGCATTTCCAGGACAGCCCCTGACACATGCCGGCGCAATTCCTTGATCAACAAACTGCACACAGAATGTGCACTTTTCTACCACTCCCCTTGGTCTCGTTTTTGTGTAGACAAGCCTTCCATCATCAGTTCTGTGATCCTTAGGATACCCGTATTTGTAATCACCCTCCGCAAACCAGTTTTCTTCAAACCCAGATCTTTCAAACCCCTGTTTGAAGTTCTCATCTGGATCCTGCCAGTTGAACTGTCTCACACCATATGGGCAGGCTGTGATGCAGTATCTGCATCCTATGCATCTCTCAAAATCCACAAGCACAAGTCCATCCTCCCTCTGCCACGTTGCTCCAACAGGACACACGTCTACACAGGGTGCATTTTCACAGTGCATGCATGGTATGGGCAGAAATACCTCTGAGAGGTTTGGATACTCACCTACAGGAACCATATGCTCATTGGACCCGACAGTCTCAACCCTCTGCCACCAAGTGCCTGGAGGCTGGGAATTAACGATCTTGCAGACAACCGCACAGCTTCTGCATCCAATGCATCGGTTGAGATCAATAATCATTCCATATCTGACCATCTGCAATCACCTCACACCTTCCTAACATCGCATGCACATTCATTCCAGACTGTGGTTGGCTCCCATATGCCCGGAACAAAGTAGGCAAGATGTACAGCCTTGACCCATGGATAGGTGAGTGTGTTGTAGGAGTCACCCCTCAGATACCTGCTCCACCATCCCTGCTCGAAGATTATGACGCTGGGATGTATTCCTGGATCCAGAACAGCATATCCCTTGACTTTTCCTCTATCATTGTAGACTTCTACGAGATCTCCCGGTTTTATCCCCTTTTCCTGAGCTGTTTTTGGATTCATCCATACTCTCGGTCTGAAATCCTGAAGTTCAAGCATTGTTATGTTGTTGCTGTGAGTGGAGTGTACTCTGTACAGGGCATTTCTGGTTATGAACGCGTACCTGTATTTGTTCTTGGCCTCCGGATTTACCCTATATTCTGTGTCGATAAACGGCTCCTTATGAACTGGAAGGGTCTCTCCAAAGTCTATGAATACATCTTCTTCCTTGTAGAACTCTATTCTACCAGATTTAACAAATCTGGCTGTTTTTGCCAGTGAAGCGGGGAACGAAGGTGGTGGAAATGGCTTTTTCTCGTGAATCTGCTCCCAGAAAGGTATTTGCCTGTTCTTGGGTGCGTTTATGTTCAGCCTCACAGCACCCTCTTTGAGGAGTCTGTCAAGAGTTATCTCCTTTGTCAGATCATGCTTTCCAAGCATGAGTTCGGTTGCCTTTAAAGAGGCTTCGTCAGCAATCTCTCTTGCAAGCTTCAAGCTCCAAGAACCGTTCTTTCTTGCTTCCTCTTCCCTTATAAAGAGTGCTGAATCCGGATAGAAATCTGCAATCTGAGCTTTAAGCTCCTCATCATTCCATCTTTCAACCAGTTTTTTCGCCAGTTCCTTGAATATCCAGATCTCCTGCATGCATTCGAAAAGAGGTTCAATTGCAGGTTGTTGCATCTGAACGTATGGATGAAGAATTGTTGCAGTCAGCTCCCACTTCTCATACCAAGCAACTCCCGGAAGAACCACATCAGCCCATTTTGTTGATGTAGTGGCCTGAAAATCAATTGCAAGTATGAATTCGAGTTCACCTGACTTTGCCATCTCCTTCAGCCTGTTTGCCATGTTATGCTGATCAAATGGATTGTTCCACCCAAAGACAAAGGCCTTAACATCATTCTCTGGATACGGTGTTTCTCGATTGTATTTTTTGAATTCCTCACTCTGCCTGTATTCTCTGTTCATCCACAGCAGGTAAGTTACCCAGTTGGGCTTTCTCCCCTTGAACAGCCACCACATACCCAGAGGCCATCTTATCTTGAACTGTCCTGCGTAGGTGGATATTCCGGCTCCGGGCTTTCCTATGTTTCCTGTCAAAGCAACAATCAGTGAAAGGGCTCTCCCCTTGAGATCTCCATGGAACCACTGGTAGTTGCTCGCCCCGTATACTATGTGAAGTGGTTTGGTTGTTGCCATTTCCCAGGCTATTCTCCTTATCATGTGAGTGTACTCTGTTTTATCTCTTTCAGGAGGAGTTATTATTTCAGCAACCTTCTCTGGTGTGTAGTCTTCTGTCACAAGCTCCTTTACAAGCTGGAAAACTGGTTTTACCTTTACTCTTTTTCCATCAATCAGTTCAACTTCGAATTCTCCCTCGAGTGCAGGTTCAAAATCTCTTTCAAGGGATTCAGGGTTAACTATCTTGAATCCACCTTTGTTGATGTCATAGACCACAAACAGATCCCTGTATTCAGGAATCTCCTTTTTTAGTCTTTCAGCCTCATCTTTAAGATCTTTAACCTCATAAGCTCTCAATCTTTTGTTATTGTCAAGTCTCACAAGCAGTGGCATATCGGTGTACGTTTTTATAAAATCCTCATCATACAGCTTCTGCTCTATGATGACGTTGACAATGCCAAGAGCAAGAGCAGCATCTGTTGATGGGTTTATTTGAATCCATTCATCAGCCTTGGCAGCAGTTGGAGTAAAGTTCATGTCAACCATTATTACCTTGGCTCCCTTTTCCTTAGCTATGCTCAGGAATTTTGCATCTGGCAGCCTTGTGACAAGGAGATTCGAACCAAAAATGGCGATGTATTTCGAATTAATCCATTCAAGAGACTCAAACTCCTCAGTCTGAACGCCAAAGGTCTGAGACCAGAAAGCCGGAAGATCTCCATTCATCGTGTACCCATGAAGAACGCTCCACCCGAACATGCTTGCGAGCCTTATTGCTGCCCCCTTATGCACATAGCCTGTCCCCGGAACTTGGATGGAAAGTGCTATGCTCTCAGGCCCATACTTTTTCATTATCTCTGCCAATTTATCTGCTGCATAGTCCAGAGCTTCATCCCAGCTTACAGCCTTGAATTTCCCCTCTCCCCTCTCTCCAACTCTTATAAGGGGCTTCTTCAGTCTGTCGGGCCCATATATCAGGTTTACCATTGACTGTCCTTTCAGACACCCCCTGGGATTGTACTCTGGTTCCGGATAATCTGCTGCTTGGATTAGTGACGTGATTCTTCCCTTGTAGACCATCGCATGGTATGCGCATGCCCCTGTACAGTTTGGAGAGCACGTCGATCTGACCAGCTTTATCTCATCACTTCCAGAGCTCTTTGAAGATGCAACCCGGAAGTATCTGCTTGCAATCCCTGTGGAAATCGCTCCAAAGGCACATAGCTTAACAAAATCCCTTCTTGTTACGTTCATGTTTCACCCCCTCTCGTCAAAAACTCCACACTTCCATCAAACCGGTTCGCTTTCAGGATTTTCACCTCCGGTCAATAGTTGACATGTGGCTTTAAAAAAATTCCGATATTTTAGTAAATTTGAGAAGGTACTGACGGAAAATTCGGAAAAAATTTATATAACCCCCATCATACCTGAGATATGTGTCATGGTCACTGACCGAAAAAGAACTTAAAGCCATATCAGCTCTTAAAAACGGAAAAAAGATGAGTGCAAGAGAAATCAAAAGATATCTCGAAAGAGAGGGGATTAGTGTACCCTACACAACCATATCATCATTTCTTGAAAAGCTATACCATGAGGGTATTCTTGAAAGAAAAGAGGTGAGATCAAGAGGAAGATACGGAAAAAAATACCTCTATTACCTCAACGAGGCAATACTTTCAGTTGATTCATCAAATCCACTGGCAGAGATGATAAAGAATGTATTTGTTCCGGGGAAAATCCTCTATTCCAATGATTCTGTCGCCTTTATAGATAGATCCGGTGTGATAACGTTTCTGTATGGAAACGGCGAGGTTATCAACAATGGAGATGTCGTTGGGAAAAACGTCAGGGATATACATTCGAGTGTGACTGCAAAATTTGTGGACCAGATATTCAGTGAGCTGAGAAATGGAAAAAGAGACGTTTTCAGAAGGACGGTGTCTTATGAAGGAAGAAAATACGAGAAACACTACTGTGCTATCAGATCGTCCAAGGGAGAGTTTCTTGGAGTTCTGATCCTGACCAGACATCTTGAAAATAACGAAGATTTCTCAGAGGAGATAATTTATCTGTGATTTTATTCACCATTGTGGAGCCTTTCCAACTCATATACAGCAATAATTAACTTTTTATTTAGAGTGTTGTGAAGGTGAAAGCATGCGAAATGTGAGAATCTTTGACACAACACTGAGAGATGGGGAGCAGACTCCCGGAATATCATTCCCCCTAAGCTACAAGATTCAGATTGCAAGACAGCTTGACAAGCTGGGAGTTGATGTTATAGAGGCTGGCTTTCCTGCCGCAACTCAGGGAGAGTTTGAGGCTGTTAAGGAGATTGCAAACCTCGGGCTAAATGCAACAGTTTGTGGTTTGGCAAGAGTTGTGAGAGAGGATGTTGATAGAGCAATTAAGGCTGATGTTGATATGGTTCACATCTTCATTTCCACCTCAAAAATTCAGATTGAGCATACAGTTAAGAAGAGCAGAGAAAAGATTGTGGAGGATTCTGTAAAAGAAGTGGAGTATATCAAATCTCATGGTATTGAGTGCATGTTTTCTGCAATGGATGCAACAAGAACTGAGGTAGAGTATCTCAAGACAATTTACAAGGCAGTGGAGGAGGCTGGAGTGGATATAATAAACGTCCCAGATACTGTGGGAGTTGCAACACCCTTCCAGATGTACGAGCTCATATCGGAGCTCAAGGATCATCTCCAAGTGCCGGTGGATGTTCACTGTCACAACGATTTTGGACTGGCGGTTGCCAACACCTATGCTGCAGTCAGGGCAGGGGCAGATCAGGTGCAGGTTACAGTTAATGGAATAGGTGAGAGGGCAGGCAATGCAAGTCTTGCAGAGGTGGTCATGCTCATCTCTGCAGTCGAGGGACTGAAAACAAACATAAAAACAGAGTACCTTGTTGAGACTGCAAGGCTTGTTGAAAGACTTTCAGGCATAAAGCTTCCACCCAACACCCCGATAGTTGGAGACAATGCATTCAGCCATGAAAGCGGTATCCATGCCCATGGAGTTTTAAGTGAAGCCTCAACATTTGAGCCGGGTGTTATAACTCCGGAAATGGTTGGCCATAAAAGGAGGATAGTCGTTGGAAAACACGCCGGAAGGCACCAGATAAAAAAGCTGCTTGAAGATGCAGGCTATTTTGTCAGCGATGATATACTCACAAAGATAGTTGAAAAGGTCAAGGATCTTGGGGATAAGGGTAAAAAAGTCACCGATCTTGATGTAATAACTCTGGCAGAGGTCATGATGGGGGAGATAAGGAGGGAGGAGAGAGCCATAATAATCGATGAGGCCACGATTCTGACAGGGAACAGGATAACTCCAACAGCCATAATAAATGCCGAGGTTAGTGGAGAGAAGAGAGTTACCTCAGCCATAGGAGTTGGACCTGTAGATGCAGCACTGAAGGCAGTTGCACAGCTTGTTGGAAAAACAATCAAGATAACGGAGTTCAGAATGGATGCAATCACGGGGGGAAGTGACGCTCTTGCAGAGGTTTATGTGACCGTTGAGGACGAGGAAGGTAGAAGTTTCACAGCAAGAGGGGCTGGGCCAGATATTGTTATGGCAAGTGTTGATGCCGTGATAAATGCGGTCAACTATCTCATGAAGATGAGGGCAAAATGAGCATGGAGCTTGCCGACATACACTGTCATCTGAACTTCTATAACTTCAACGGAGACAGAGATGAGGTCATTCAGAGAGCAAAGGTATCTGGAGTTGTGTTCGTGATTGACTCTGGCTTTGATTACCCATCAAACGAGAGATCCCTGAGGATATCCGAGAAATATGACGGCTATGTGTATTCAACTCTTGGCTTCTCACCCAACAGAATTGGAAAATCAGACTACAGATATGCTATTGATCAGATACTTGAATTTTCAGACAGAATTGTGGGAGTTGGAGAGGTTGGAATAGATCTCAAAAAGTCAAAAGCAGGCTATGAAAAGCAGAAGGAGGTTTTTCTTGAGTTTGTAAAGCTGGCAGAGGAGATTGACAAACCCCTTGTCATTCACGCCAGAAAGGCTGAAGAAAGGGTGTTCAACCTGATAAAAAACAGAGATGTTACAGCTGTTTTTCACTGCTATACGGGGAGTGAAAGTCTTTTAAGGCAAATTCAGGATGCTGGATTTTACATATCTCTTTCAACCCTCGTGTGCTTTGCAGATAACGTGGAAAAACTTGCAAGACATGTCAGCATTGATAATCTCCTCCTTGAGACCGACAGTCCCTTCCTCTCTCCCGTGAAGGGAAGAAATGAACCTTCCAATGTCAAGTATGCATACCAGAAAATCTCACAAATTATGGACATTAATAATGATGAGGTTTCCAACAAACTTATAAAAAATGCAGGTGAAGTTTTTGATATACATCTTTAGCAGGTTTGGTGATGATGATGCCCTTAAAACCATCCATAAACGTGCCCAAGATACAGAAGTTCAAAAAGGTTCTCTCATCCAGAAAGAAAGAGGACAAGAGGAGAATTGGCGTCCTTGTTGACGGTCCCAACATGCTAAGAAAAGAGTTTAACCTCAATCTGAAGGAGATAAGAGAAATTCTATGCGATTATGGCGATATAAAAATTGCCAAGGTTTTCCTCAACCAGTATGCAGGAGACAAGCTTGTTGAGGCAGTCGAGAATCAGGGTTTCGAGCCCGTCATCACGTCTGGAGATGTGGATGTGAGAATGGCGGTCGAGGCGATGGAGATAATTTACAACGAGAACATAGATGCTCTCGCACTCGTTACGAGAGATGCGGACTTCAAGGCCGTTCTCAAGAAGGCAATGGAGCTCGGAAAGGAGACCATAATAATTGGAGCAGAACCGGGCTTCTCAACAGCCCTTAAAAACTCAGCAGATGTTGCAATAGTTCTTAATGAAGATGAGTACTCTGAAGAAGAGGAGCATGGAGAGGAATAGCACTCTTTTCATCTACGAACATGGAGTTTGCATGGAGAAAATTCCTGACAGCATAGCAGTTGAAGGAATGGCAATGTTCAGGAGTCTGATGGACTTTGGGAAATACTTCAGTCTTGTTTCATTTGTAAGGGATGAGTTCTCTGATGTCTTTCCATTTTCAGGCTCTGGTTTTGATGAGTGTCTCGACAAGGCTGACAAGGCCATTATCATAGCCCCTGAAAATGACATGATTCTGTATTCCCTTACAAAAAAAATTGAGAAAAGCAGGGTTGAGAATCTCGGCTCCTCAAGCAGGGCAGTTGAGATAACATCAGACAAGTGGAGGCTTTACAGAAAGCTCAAGAGCAAAGTCAACATGCCTGAAACATCTCTGAGAGAGCTTGACACTGAATACGTGATCAAACCGAGAACCGCATGTGGTGGAGAGGGAATAAGGCTTGGCGGGACAGTTGAGGACGGCTTCATCGCCCAGGAATACATAAGGGGAAGAAATCTCAGTATCAGTCTTTTTGTTGGTGATGACATTCAGGTTCTGAGCGTTAACGGTCAGATTCTCGATAACTTCGAGTACAGGGGAGCAGTCGTTCCTGAAAGCGCCGGGAGGGAGACGGTTGAGGAGGCAATAAATGCGGTTTCATGCATCAAAGGGCTTAAAGGATATGTGGGTGTTGATGTTGTTGAGGCTGAAATGCCCTACGTTATCGAGATAAATGCAAGACTCACAACACCGTTTGTTGCATTCAAACTGGCTTACGGGATGAGCTATGCCGACATGTTTGCCAGAATTTTAGAGGGAAGGAAGCTGAAAATTGAGCCTAAGAGAAGGGTGATGCTCATCAAATCAGATGGAGAGGGATACGTATCGTACAGGGGACACTCCATAGTTTTAAAAACAATCGATCATATCTGATTTCAATGATTTCAGTTGTGATACCGGCATACAACGAGGCAGGGAGGCTTAAGAGAAACATTGAAACCCTCATAAGCTTTCTCAGATCAAATTTTCAGGATTTTGAGATAATAATTGCCGAGGATGGCTCAACAGATGGAACAGATAAAGTGGCAGAAAAGCTTGCAGAAAAATATGGGTTTGTCAGGCATTTACACAGCGATGAGAGGCTTGGGAAGGGCAAGGCCGTTCTGAATGGCATAATGGCCGCAAAAAGCGATGTTGTTGTTTACATGGATGCAGATCTTTCAACGGATCTGCATCATCTCAGGGAACTCGTGGATGCCATTGAAAACGGATACGACATTGCTGTTGGCTCAAGACTGATGAGGAACAGCGAGACCGAAAGACCCATCACAAGAGACATTCCATCCAGGATCTACAACCTGCTTGTGAGAATTCTGCTGAGATCGAGGATTCGTGACCATCAGTGCGGGTTCAAGGCATTTAAAAGAGACAGGATACTTAAAATTGCAGAAAAGGCGAGGGACAACCACTGGTTCTGGGATACGGAGATTCTCATTCTTGCCCAGAAAGAGGGCATGAGAATAAAGGAGATACCTGTGAGATGGACACACATTCAGGATGGGACGGTGAGCGTTTTCAAAACATCCATTTACCTGCTGTCAAACCTTATCAGACACTCTGAAAGATCCTTCTTTTTTCTCTCACTCATCATAGCTGCACTGATATTCCTGGGACTGCTGATATTTGTCTCTCCTGGAAAGCTCATAGGCTCCTTTGGGAGCCTGAATCCCTATTATCTGATTGCTGCATTTCTGCTCTATCCACTGTCATTCATTCTGAGAGGTGTGAGGTATGAGATGCTGATGAGGGAGATCGGAGGGAATCTCGGGGTTGGATATGCTTTCATGGCAACATCCATAAGTCAGAGCCTTAATGTCCTCACTCCCGTGAGGATTGGGGATCTGGGCAGGGCTTACGTATATGCAAGGAGAGGTGTTGCCTATCAGAAGAGCTTCAGCGGACTTGCCGGAGAGAGGATATACGACATAATAGCGATTCTGATAATCGCATTCTCGGGAATTCTGTTTGTCGGTATGGAGCACCTCAGCACTCTGTTCTATGCTCTTGCTCTTGTCTCTGCCATAATTGCGGGAGTTATCTTTCTCTCGAAAACAAAGGGTTATGTGGCAAGGGTGATGTCAGATGCCAGAAACCTGATATTTTCCAGAAAGGCTGCTGTTTTCATCCCTCTATCCGTTTCAATCTGGATGATAGATGTTCTTGTCTGCTGGATCGTTCTTCTCTCATTTGTGAATTCCCCTCTCTATATTCCGGGCTTTGCAGTTGCAATGGGCAACATAATCAAAATACTTCCACTGACTCCGGGGGGGATAGGGACGTATGAGGCAACACTTACAGTCATTCTCTCCTCAATTGTTTCAAGAAGTGATGCTCTCGCAGTTTCAATAGCGGATCATGCAGTCAAGAACATAATGACACTGATCTTGGGACTCACATCTTCGCTCAGGCTGGGAATTAAGCTGAGGGAGATGAGAGGATGATTGAGGGAGTGATGGTTTTTCTTATAATCCAGCTCTTCTTCTCCCTCACATTCAGAGATCAGCACATATCAAAGCTTCTCTCCCTCACAGTAATTGCCTTTCTGATATACCTGCTGGGACATTTCATGAGCTTCACATTATCCTACATGGTTTCAGCCTCCATCATTGGAATTTACACAGCATACAGGCTGAAAAAAGAGCCTGCATCTCTTGATTTCAAGGGTGAGGCTGTTTTTCTGGGGTTCTTCCTGTACTTCCTCTTTCTGAGAAGTCTGGTTCCTGATCTTTATGGAGCTGAGAAGTTCATGGATTCTGCCGTTCTAAGCTCCATCCTGAACAGCGACCGTCTCCCGCCTCCCGATCCGTATTTCTCCGGAGAGAGGCTTGATGTCTACTACTATTTCGGGCATGTAATTGCCGCTGTAATATCAAAATTCACCCTGATGCCTGTCGAGTATTCCTACAATGTGGCAATGGCATTTTTCTCTGCCGTGAGTTTCTCAATGCTCTATGGTTTTCTGAGGGAGAGGAGAGTGGGATGGACTGGCATATTGCCATTGCTGGCAGGTCCACTCTATTCATCTGTGGAGCTTGCAAAAATCATATCCCATGGAGATCTGCCGGGCTATCTGTTTTACTGGAACTCAACAAGAATCATTCCTGACAGTACCTTCGGGAATGTTATCACCGAATTTCCCTACTTCAGCTTCATACACGCAGATTTGCATGCCCACACAATTGCAATACCCATCAAGCTCCTCTTCATTGCAGTTCTTTACAAATTCTACAAAGAGGGTGAGTACTCCTTTGCGATTCCAGTTCTCAATTTTGCCCTGTTTGCAACAAATTCCTGGGATGCTCCAGCATTCTTTTTAATTTCCTCAGCTCTCCTGCTCTGGAAGGATCGGAGCTACTGGCCTTTAATCATCGCCTCAGCACTTCTTATTTCAATCTTCAAGCTTGAGATGAAAACCTCAGCCCCCGTCTTTCTCACCTTTGAGTTCTCACCTCTGCCTGATTTCATTCTTTTCTGGGGAATATTTCTCGCTCTAATTTATTTCAGATACGCCAAGGACATCAGAGAAAGTCCTTACGCTCTCCTCCTTGCCGTTCCATTCCCGCTCATTCCGGCTTTCCTGTTCATCCCTCCGGCTTTCTATGCCCTCAGGAGAAGAGGTTTTGATGACATTCTCCTCACAGCAGCATCGGCAATCATTCTGGTCTGTGAGTTCATCGCCATAGACTTCAGAATGAACACCTACTTCAAGTTTTACCTTCTCGCCTGGGTTCTTCTCATTCCTGCTATCGCAGAATCGCTTAAAAAGCTCTATGACAGGAGAAGAGAGGCTGCAATAATCATTATAGCGCTAATGCTTGTCTACCCTGTCTTCGCAACTCCTGCAAGGCACTACAAGGCAGAACTGAGCTTAGATGGTCTCAAGTTCATGAAAGACTCACACCCCGGAGATTACGATGCGGTGAAGTGGCTTTACGGGAGAAATACCATTATAGTTGAAGGTGTTGAGGGAAGCTACACCTACGGCGGGAGAATGGCATCATTTACAGGAAATCAGGCGGTGATAGCATGGCCAAATCATGAGGTGCACTGGAGAGATAACGGAGACGAGATTGCCAGAAGAATGTCCGATGTCAGAGCAATATACACATCACAATGTACGGTTGCAAAGGAATTGGCAGAGAAATACGGGGCAGAGTACATAATCTACGGAGATTACGAAAGAGAGCTTTACGGAGAGCAGAATTTCTCATGCATGGAGCCTGTCTTTGAGAGTGGTGGAACCATAATATACCTGGTTGGTGATTAGCCATCTCATGGAAGCTCAACCTCCGCAATCTCCATTGCCATTTCGAACTCTCTCACAAGCCTGCTCTTTCTGTAGCCCATGTTCAGCCTGTCCCATGGAAATTCCTGATCAAGGGGCTGAAAATCAAGGAAGTCTGCAAGCTCCGATCTGACAATCCTTGAGAATGTTAGCTTTCTGTCAAGATGCATGCCAACCCTTCCATCACCTCTGGATATGATGGTTTGAACTGCGAATCTTTCAATGCTCTCAACATCAGTGCCGGCTATTTTTCTAAGCCTTGAAATAAGATACTTTCTTTTCCTTTTCAGCTCGTTTATATTTTCTTCAACATTCCTGCCCGGATCTCCTCCGTAGGGGAGCCACTGAAAGGGTGTGTGTGGTTTTGGAACAAGGGGATTTATGGAAACGCTCACCCTCTTTCCAAGACCTCTGACTTTCTCAACAAGCCTGATAATGGCATCCAGATCCTCGTATCTTTCCCCGGGAAGACCGAACATGAAGTACAGCTTCACCCTCTCAGCATTCTCAGCGAGCTCCACAGCGTTAAGAATGTCTTCCTGAGAAATTCCCTTGTTCACAACCTCTCTCAGTCTCTCACTCCCGGTTTCAGGAGCCAAGGTTAGAGTTCTGATGTCTCCAAGCAGTTCTGCCATCTCCTCATCAAACCTGTCGGCTCTTAAGGAGGAGGGTGAAACGCTGAAGCCCATATCTTTCAACTGCTGAACTATGTCCCTGAACTCAGGGTGATCTGTTGGAGATGGGGATATTATTGCAATCTTTTCAGCAAGGCCTCTGTTTTCCTCGGCAATTTCAGCAACCTCATCAGCACTTCTCCATCTTGCAGGGCTGTAAATTTGCCGGACAATGCAGAACCTGCATCCTCTCGGACATCCTCTTCCTATTTCAATCAGAATTGATTTCCCGTAGGCATTCTCAGAGATAATCTGGCTTTTCATCTTCAGATCAAGTTCGGCAATTCTTCTTTTTGAGGAAAAGGGCATCAACCCCTCGATTCTCCTGTCCTCAATGATCTCCTCAACGACATTCTCCGCCTCTCCAATGAAGAGTCTGTCAAAAATCTCAGCAAATGGAAATGGGTTCTGAATCACACAGGGGCCACCTGCAATGGTCTTTCCCCTGAATTTTCCCTCTTTCAGAATTCTCACTGCATTGAAAACATCCTCCTCATACTGCAGGGAGATGAGAGCAGTGGAGAAGGAGCTTATGTGCGAGGCTGACTCAGCACTTTTCAGTCCATCAAAAACATCCGTGTAAAATCTCTCAGCCATGTATTTCTGGGTTGAGTTTATCTCGAAGTATATTCTCTGCAACCCCAGATTTGTTATTCCACCAACATACCTGTTTGGATAAACTAAAGCAACTCTTTCCTGCTTTTTTGAAAATTTTTTAAAAAAGGGATTGAACTCTTTCATTCCAATGACTTGCTCCCCCTCTGCATTGCTATCTTCCCCGTTCTTGCCACCTCTTTTATGCCGTACTGCCTCATAAGATCGATGAAGGCTCCGATCTTGTCCTCATCTCCCGTTACCTCAATGATCATTGAGTCACGAGCAACATCAACAATTCTCGCCCTGAATATGTTTGCTATCTCGATTATCTCGGCTCTGTTCTGCGGGGAGGCTGACACTTTTATCAGAGCAAGTTCCCTCTCAACAGAGTTTTCGCTTACATCGCTCACCTTCACAACATCTATGAGCTTGTTGAGCTGCTTTGTAACCTGCTCTATTGTCCTGTCATCACCTGAAACAACAATGGTCATCCTTGAAATTCCCTCTTTCTCAGTAACACCAACTGCAAGGCTTTCAATGTTAAAACCTCTCCTCCTGAAAAGCCCGGCAACCCTCGCAAGAACTCCCGGCTTATCCTCAACAAGTGCTGCAATTGTGTGTCTCATTGCCTACACCTCCTCATCAATGATCTCATGCAGAGCAGCTCCAGCAGGGACCATTGGATAAACGTTCTCAAGTCTGTCAACCCTGAAATCAATCACAACCGGTGCATCAATTTCAAAAGCCTCTTTCAGAGCGTCCTCAACCTCTGATGGCTTTTCAACAGTCATTCCCACAGCTCCAAAGCCCTCGGCTATTTTTTCAAAGCTCATCTCCTTGCATTTGAGGCATGTTGCAGAGTATCTCTCATCATAGAACAGCTCCTGCCACTGCCTGACCATTCCGAGGAACATGTTGTTGAGGACCATCACCTTAACATTGATGCCGAAATCAACGCATGTTGCAAGCTCCTGAATGTTCATGAGAAAGCTTCCATCTCCGGCAATGTCAACAACCTCCCTTTCCGGAAATGCTGTCTTTGCACCCACTGCAGCAGGAAATCCAAAGCCCATTGTTCCCAGACCGCCTGAAGTTATGAACTGTCTCGGCCTGTTAACCCTGAAGTACTGGGCTGCCCACATCTGATTCTGACCAACCTCCGTTGTGACAATTGCATCAGGTTGCAGTTCCCATATCTTCTGAATTATGTACTGGGGTTTGAGCCTCCCGTCATCTCTGAACCGGAGGGGATACTTTTTCCTCCATCCTTCAACCCTGCTCTCCCATTCCTTTCTTTTTCTGTGATTTATGTGTTTTATCAGCTCTCTGAGAATGAGCTTTGCATCTCCCACGATCGGGATGTCAACACCAACGTTCTTTCCTATCTCAGCCGGATCTATGTCTATGTGTATAATCTTGGCATCCGGAGCAAAATCAGAAACCCTTCCAGTTGTTCTGTCCGAAAATCTTATTCCAACCGCTATGATCAGGTCACTTTCCTGAACCGCATAGTTCGCATACCTGGCACCATGCATTCCAACGAATCCCAGGCTTAGAGGATGGGTTTCGGGAATGGCTCCCTTACCCATCAGGCTTGTGGCAACATAAGCGGGGATTGTTTCAGCAAGCTTTGTAAGCTCCTCGGTTGCATCTGAAAGTATAACCCCTCCTCCTGCCAGTATTACGGGGCGTTCAGCCTTCATTATGAGCTCCGCTGCCCTCTTTATCTGCCTCGGATGTCCGGAATACTTGGGCTTGTAGCCCGGGAGATTCAGCCTGTCAGGATAGTCGAACTCAATCTCAGCCGTTGTAACATCCTTTGGGAGATCTATGAGCACGGGTCCCGGCCTACCAGTTCCTGCTATGTGAAATGCCTCCCTGACTATCTTCGGAATCTCATTCTCATCCGTGACAAGATAGTTGTGCTTTGTAACAGGCATCGTTATCCCCGTTATGTCTGCTTCCTGAAACGCATCGTTACCTATCAGGCTTCTTGCAACCTGTCCCGTCATAACAACAACGGGAGATGAGTCCATATATGCTGTTGCAATGCCAGTGACGGTGTTTGTTGCTCCTGGTCCAGAAGTGGCGAAGGCAACTCCAACCCTTCCTGTTGCTCTCGCATACCCATCTGCAGCATGAACCGCTGCCTGCTCATGTCTTGTCAGTATGTGCCTTATTCCCGAATCGAAGAGTGCATCGTACACCTCAATTATCGCTCCACCCGGTATTCCGAAAATGTGTTTCACGCCCTCCAATTCCAAAGCCCTGACAATGGCATCAGCACCTCTCATAAACCACCACCGCTGAGCAGAAAATTCAGCATACTACTACAATCAAGAAAAGCTCCAAGCTTGCAGAGCTTATGGGGTTTTTCTGCATTAAGCCTACATGAAAGTGTGAATTTATATAATTTTTCATCAAATCCATCGAACCCGAAAGATTCCGGATTTTGGTTATGATAAGGAAAGTTTAAATAAAAATTTCTCCATTATCACTCATGGAAGCTGTGAGGATATCTCCGCTGTTTGCGATGGGCATTTCAGAATTGCTCATAATATTGCTGTTTGCCCTGATCGTTCTCTATCCGTGGGCAATAATTCTGGAAAAGGCAGGTAAAAGCAAGCTCTTGGCTCTTCTGGTGTTCATACCTCTCGGTATTCTCATACTTCCCTGGTATCTCGCACTGACAGAGTGGAAAAAGCAATGATGTGATTTTTCAGTTTTTCAAAGACAGATGTGGGCTGGAAAAAACGGGCTGGATAATATTTAATCAGTCCATTTTTCCAGTTTGAGATCCGGTGTTGTGATCAGTGTTGAGAATTTATCCTTTATAATCTCCTGCCTTCATGCTCCTGTTCAGCTCCTCAATGTACTCGAGGAGAGCCCTTTTCCCTTTCTCAGTTATGTAAAAATATGTTTTTGGCTTCCTTCCCTCAAACACCTTTTCCATTCTCACATATCCAGCATCGCACAGCTTCTGCATGTGAACGCTCAGATTCCCGTCAGTGGTTTTCAGTTTTTCTTTCAGATACCTGAAGCTTGCCTTCTCAACCCCCGAGAGTATCGCAAGAGCAAGCACCCTGATTCTCGAATCTAAGACTGACATATCCATCAGCTTTTCCCATGTGTTTTGAAGGCAGACAGATTGGGCAATGCCAAGGTCATGAACTGCATCACCGCAAATATAAGAAACTGGTACTGCCAGAGGTAAAACATTGGAATGCCAGATGCAGAATACAGAAATCCCATGAGAGTTGTATATCTGACCCTGAACATCATCCCTGCAATGGATATCATCAGACCGGCAACGGGAGCGACAAAAGCTCCTGTATATCTTGGCTGTACGAGAAGGGCAATGAAAGCAACCATGGCAATTGCGAAAAATCCGGCAATCCAAAAGTTTGAATAGAGTTTTGAGAAGTATGACTCCACCTCGGGCAGACCGGCAAGCCTTCTCGATATGTACACTGTTACAGCAACCAGAACAAACCAGAATGGAAGAATCTCAAAGCCACTGAGCCTGTCATTCAAAGCCATCAGAAAGAGCATCTGTGTTATAATAAATCCCACAGATGTTGAGGTGCCCCATATAAGTGACTGCCTCCTCTGGTACGGCAGATCATGTTCTCTCATGCTCTTTTCTATTAATTCTCTCAACTCCTCTAACATTTCAATCACCAATTACTTTATAATTCAAAGTACTTTATGATATTTAAATTTTACTGAAAATCCTCAGAAAGCAGACAAAAGAAGAGAGGCCGCAGAAGATTCTGAGAACAAGAGAAAATTTATCTCTGATATTATATCCATCTGATTGACTCTATTCCCGATTTTCCATGTTCTGTTGATGGGCCTCCATGGAGGCAGTTATTTATCACATCCGGGCTGTCTGGATAGCCTTTCATTCCAGTTTTATCATGAGCCACCTGTTCTCTCCTGCTTTTGGAAATTTTATCAGGACATAAGTACCGCTGGCTTTCACTCCATGAAGTTTTATTTTTATTTCTTTCTCGTCTCTATTGAGCAGCTGATACTCTCCATTATCCCAGATTTTCACAGTTCCGGCTCCATATCCCTCTTCAATTTCACCTTCAAAGTCCATGTAGTCAACGCTGTGATCCTCAACCTGAATTGCAAGTCTTTTCTCTCCCTTTTTTCTCGGAATTCCCTTGGGCAGTGCCCAGCTTTTTGCAACCCCATCCATTTCAAGCCTGAGATCATAGTGAAGCCTTCTTGCGTGATGTTCCTGAATGACAAATTTCATTATGTTGGACTTGGGAAAAGTAATCTTTAAAATTATCTGGAGTTGAATCAGTTCCGAGATTAGATAAATTTTTCCTGGAGATAGAAACATGAAGGGTTGCAAAAATTCCAGTGCGCTGAGAAGAGTGAAATTCCTCTTCTGGGTAGTTCTTGGAACACTCCCTGTTTTCTTTGCAGAAGTGGTTTCCGGATCTGAACATGTTTCCTTTATTCCACATCTGGGGTTTGTTGTTGTATTTCCACTATACACTCCCCACATACTTGTTCTCTCTCATGTAGCTTTCAGCCGTGGTGTACCGGGATTCTACACCCTCTTCATAGCCGGAACTGTATTTGGTATGTATGAAGCATACATAACCAAGGTTCTGTGGAATCCTTGGTGGGGGTCTCTGATTTCCGTGGCCGGTGTTGGTGTTATGGAGGTGATTGTTCTGGTGTTCTTCTGGCATCCGTTTATGTCGTTTACAATACCTATACTTGTCGGAGAAAGCATGATGATTGGATCAGGAATTTCCTGGAAGATGCTGCCGGAAAGAATCAGAAGACTTATCAAAAGCAGGAGAAGGAGATACATGTCCTTTGCTGCATTGTTTATGCTGCTCGGGATCGTTCAGAGTGTAACCTCCCCCCTCTCCCGTTCATTCAGTGGTTTCAATTTTTTCACATGTTCTCATACTGATCCTGCCTGTCAGGGTATGGGAGAGGTGGAATGGGAAAGGGCACGATATCTTTTCCCCCTCCCAAGCAGAGAGGAGTTTTTTGTTTTGCTCGCAGTGTTGGCAGGCATGTATGTTTTTCTTGGCACTACACTCAGACCTGAGGCTCTTCCGGGCCTTCTCCCTCAGGTTATCATATGGATGATCTACCTCAGCCTGTTTTCACTGCTGGCTCTGAACCTTTAAAAGTCAAAAAAAACAAGTCCAGAATGATGAAACAGAGCATGATGGTGTATTCTCTCCAACCATACTTTGGCATTCTCTTCTGCCTCTGGAAAAGTTATGCTTGGAGCATTTGGAAATGCAATCATGTTCTCTATATGGATCGTAGGGAGAATGATGGGAATATCCACCCTGATTCTCTCGATAAGAGATGCATTGCTTCGACAGGCTTGATTGCAATCTCATAACGAAATACTCCAAATGATGGGAATTGCAAGGAAGTAACCTTTTAATTCTTCATTTTTAACAGACTTCATGAACGAAATTCCGTTTTACATTGTTGATGTGTTTGCAGAGAGGAAGTATTCAGGAAATCAGCTTGCAGTTGTGCTGAATGCTGATGTTCTGGAAGATGAGGAGATGCAGAAAATTGCCTGTGAGATGAACTACTCTGAGACAACATTTGTTGGCAGGGAAAGCAGTGAGAAAGGCTTTGATGTGAGAATATTCACTCCCAGAACGGAGATACCATTTGCAGGACATCCGGTTCTCGGAACAGCCTTCGTTATTGTTCAGGAAATTCTTAAAGAGAAACCAAGTAAGGTATCTCTAAATCTGAAAATTGGAAGAATAGATGTTGGAATTATAGTCTAAGACAAAACTTTATTAACTATTAGATTGCAAATCGCTACATGGCCAGAAAACCTGAAAAGGAAGTTGTGAGATGGCTCTCACCAGAAGAATTAA
>DACG01000018.1 GCA_002494725.1 Geoglobus sp. UBA235 | reverse complement strand
ACTTCTCCACCACCGACCAGCATCTGAAAGACAGCATCCTGAATGATGTAGTACTGCTCGTCCAGCTCTACTTCGAACTACCAAACTGACCATTTTTTCATTTATGTCAGATCTATCTCACAGTTAACTGAATTGTTGAAATTCCTATTTTTTTGCTTTCGATCAAGTTCTATGAGATTTTTGTTTTTTTAAAAAAGCAGGAGAAATTTTCAAGATTTGCCGTTCTTGTATTTTTTAAGTCAACTATTACACTTTCTGTCAAGTCGAAAAAGGATTATAAGGATTATTTCGAAAATTATTTTAAATATTTTTTAAGACTAAAGAAGAAGTGATCTGATGTCGTAAAGGGTGGTGAGAATGCCCAACAGAAAAGCCTTCTTCATAGGGCTTTTCATGTTGGTGATGCTCATTCCAGTGAATGCATCAGTAGATACTGATGGGGACGGATATCCGGATTGGATGGAACAGCTTTGTGGCACAAATCCTGTACAAGTAGACCGACCGACTAAGGATCAGGTTCTGAATGCAGTAATACAGAAAGTTATGGAATATTTTACAACCCCACCTGATCAGAGACAGACAATCCTTGATCAAGTTGTTCAGCTTGTCATCGCATATTTTACACTCCCATCGGAAGAGCTTCTGTCATCTGACATCGTTTCTTATTCAGGAAAGGTGATAACGAACGAGGATCTTACAGTGACCATTCCTGCAGGAACATTCTCGAGCAATACGGAAGTTAGCATATACAGGTTGTATACAAGTCACCCGTTTGGAGAACATGCTATATCCAGTGGATACAGGATAGAGTTTTCCCAGCTCCCATCCAAGCCGGTTGAGATAATGGTGAGATACTATAAAACACCAAGTGGGGAAACTGTCGTAGCAGTTGGAGAGACAACGTTTATTAAAAGCATAGGAGGAGAGACAGAAACCAGTCTATTCCTCCCAGCAACACTATCGAACGGATATGCGATAGCTGAGTTTCCTCCTGTGACAGTTTCATCGAGCATGATTATTGACAGAGTATCGGCGAGATCGTCTGGCTACTCTTTTGACGTATGGGTTCTGTCAGGTTATGCTAAATATGAAACCCAGCATTTTAAGATATACTTCCCGGCCTCCCTGGCTTATTCTTCTGCAATAGCGAGTCTTGGAAATGCTCTGGAAAACGCTTATGATACATATAAAAGCATGGGATTCGACTACTCTGGAAGAACAAAATGGCCTATGACTGTGATTGTTAAAAAGCTGAAAAGCGATGTTTATGGTTTTTACTCCTCGTCGATATTTGGGATAAATTATGGAACCATTGAGATAAATGAGGATAAAATTGGTGATACAGATCAGTTAAGAATTACTGCAGGGCATGAATTCTTCCATTTTGTGCAAAGCCTTTATGATCCAAGAAGCTCAATTTCTCAGGCAAAAGGCTGGTTTTACACCCATTATTGGCTTGATGAGGCCACAGCCGTATGGGCTGAAGAAAAATTTTCCCACTATCAAAATTATATTTCTCCAATCAGGTCCGGGGTTGAGGCGGCACCACTCAGTGGGATGCATGCCGGATCGATTAATGATGCGAAAAATCATGGTTATGGTATGTCAGCTCTTGTAAAGTATCTTGTTGGAAAATACGGGGAATCCGTTTTGGTGGATATATATAAGCAAATAAAGACAGGTGATCATCCTGTTGAGGCAATATGGGATTCAGTTGGAGATCCATCAGACTGGTATGCTGATTTCCTGAAAGAATACTGTCTTGGGAGTATATATGATGACTTTAACCCTCTAAGCGATTTATCAGGGAAATTCGAAATTGCATCTGACAAGGACACCTACACATCTTTTACAGAAAGCTATCCTGATCTTTCCGGAAAGCTATTTTTAATTAGACTGAACTACCCAAACATGAGTTCTTCAGCCCAGATTACAATAAAAGATGACAACGTCTGGGGGCACATGGCTGTTTTTAAGGTAAAGAGCCACTCAATTGTATACATTGACAGTGATTACCACCAAATTACAATTTCCAATTTAAGGGAACTTCAGGACAATGGCTGGAACCTGCTTGTACTGATGACGAATACGAGGGCAGTATATCCGTATACTGACCACACTGAAATAAAGCTTGAAATGAATGTTAGTAATTTAGCTCCTAAAGAAATATGGAGAGGGACATGGAGCGGAAAATTCTGCTTTAAGTTTGATTCGGATGAAACCTGCTGGGATGAATCTGGGACATGGGTGGCTAATGTTAGTGGAGGATATGCGAGCATCAAACTTTACGAAACAGATGGAACCTTGGCGGGTTATGGAAGTGGTAGCTGGGGTGTGGATATAGGGAGCAGCATAACTCTCTCTGTTTCCCACTATCTTATGGAAAATCCTGTTACTATAACCGGCAACAGGGTTTCAGAAGATTACGTTCAAGGAACGTGGAGCGTTCGTGATCCTGATGGAAGCTATGCAACAGGAACGTGGAGTGGTACAAAACTTTAGCTTAATATTGCTTATTTTATGTATGTTTATATTTATCGATTACATTTGCAGTTAGGTTTGTTTATATTTAATTTTATTAAGTAAAATTTATAATTTAATGAATTTATAATATGAGTGTCGAGAATGGCCTCGTCTTATCATCTGCTCAGTTTATTAAACACGTTTATGGACTTGGTTAACCTCATAATTTCTATTTTTGATTTGATTAAAGCTTGGTTTTGTTAAATCTGGAACTTAGAACAACATGTTTTTGTTTTTTTAGCCGTAACAGAACAAAAAGTTTAAATATGGAAATGAATTAATAAAAAAAGGTGGCGGCGGAGTTTGGAGTGTCGAGCTTAGCTTCGCCGCCAGTCGAAGGTAGAGTATATATATATGTAAGAACGGAAAAAGTGAGTGTAAAAAGGAGGTAGAGAGAGTATGAGTAAGGTAAAGAAAATAGGGGTAGCTTTATTGGTGGTTCTATTGGTGTCACTGACAACAGCCACTGCACAGGATGTTACAAGAGCGATAGATCCAGATACAGTACAACCGGGAGGGACAGTAACTGTTACATTATCGTCCACAACCACTGCAGTTGGTGTTCGAATAGTTGAAACGATACCTTCGGGGTTTACTTATGTGTCTTACAGTTATGACAGTGCTGATAATGTTCAGTTCACCCAGGCAGGAGATACGTTGACTTTCATTGTCACAGACCTGACTACTCAAGGTGATGGGTTTACAGTAACCTATACATTACAGGCACCGTCAGCTGAGGGAACGTATAACTTTGCAGGAACTTATGAGCCAATGGGGCAGAATGCTGCCGATATCGGTGGAGAAACTACTGTACAGGTTTCAGCAGCTGGAGGTGGACAACCACAGCCTACACCAACACCTACACCTACGCCTCCACCAGCAGCTGGAACTGAAATGATCTCTGTCGCAGATGATACGGTGGTCTACGGAGATCCGGTGGAAGTTAAGGTGGTTAATGATGGGTCTTATGGTACGCTCACACTTAAAGTTACAAATGAGGGTACGGGGGAAACGGAAGTACTTGAGGTTATAACAACATCGGGGATATACAGGTATGTTTATGATACAGATGCAAAAGGCTGGTATCCTGGAGTATATACGCTGTCTCTTGAAAATGCAAATGGAGTCGTCGCTTGGGTTCAGTTCAAGGTAACCTCAGACAACCCATACATTGTTCTTAATATCGATGACAATACTGTTGCAAAGGGTGATGCACTGGCATACAGTTTAAAGATCTTCTGGCATAATAAGATCCAGAGTGTTGAGATCACAGTGACTGGTCCAATGGCCGGCGTGTATACTGTTGAATCCGCAAACGGTATTGATAGTTACTACTGGACTCCAACCGTTAGTACTGTAAGCACACTTGATCTATTTGCTGCACCTTATGAAGGTTCAACAGGAGCTTATAAGCTCAAAGTGACTGTTACTGGTGAGGGTGGGGCCTCAAATTCGGCTTCATTTGTCTTCTATGTTGAGTCAATATCCATGACGATAACACCGGCATCATCAAGTGTTGCAAGAGGTGGAAGTGTTGATGTTGAAGTTCAGACAAATGCGGCTGATACAGGAAGTGACATGGATGTTGATTCAGCCAATACTGTTACTTGGGCACTGAAAGATGGGGACACTACTGTTGCAACCGGTGACGCAAACATAAAGGATGGTGTGGCTGAGTTTACCATATCTCCAAAATTGGAGTGGGATTCAGGGACATATACACTTGAAGTTGTGGTAAAAACAGCAGCTGGATATGAAGCTACAGACTCTGTTGATCTTGACATTGTCGATCCTGAACTGACTCTCACCCCAGATTACGAGGTTGTGGTCAGGGGAGACTCAATAACTATCGAAGGATCAACAACACTTCCAGCTGGAACACAGTTTGATGTTTCGGTAAGTCCAGCAGGTGAGGGTGTTACAGTCTCGGCAGAGAGAGTTTATGCAGATGCAGATGGAAAATTCAGCTTTGACGTTGATGTAGCCACAGATGCTCCATTAAAGACCTTCACCATTACAGTTAAGAACACTGATGCAAGTGTTGAAGCTACTGTAAAAATCAAGGTAGCAAGACAGGGTATACAGGTCTCAAGTGATACAGCCTCAGTTCTAATTGGTGGATCATTTGATGTTACTATTGACACAACTGCGACAACAGTCTTCGTATATGCATCCAAGGGTGGAGTGTTTTCAGTTGGTGGAGTTGGAATTGCAAAGCTTCCAAGTTTGATTGGAAACATTGATACAAATGCAGATCCAACATTCAGCACTGGTGATAGCGAGATAACCGTTGATGTAGATGACAATGCTCAGCTTGGAACATACACTTTGTACTTCTTCGCTCCAGAGAATCCAGACATGATTGATCCCGTAAAAGATCCTCAGGACGTCCTTTATGTGACAATAATTGATATCTCCTTCACCAGTGTTCCAACTGATGTAACGCTTGTCAGGGGTGGAAGTGCGACAATAACTGTTGAAGTGGATACTCCAAAGTCAGGTTTTGCTACAATTAGCGCGTCATTTAGTGGAAATGGTGTTTATACAGACCTGAATGATGCCGGACTGGTCAGTGATGATACTGAAACGGGAGATACTGGTGTATTTGAGATAACACTCTATGGCAAGGTTGATTCGCAGACCCTTGAAATGAGCGAGAATGGAGAAAAAATGCTTGCAACGGGGACATACACAGTAAAAGTTTCGCTGCTCAGAGGTAATACTGTAGTGGACACAAAGTCAATAATGGTTGAGGTGGTCAATCCACAGATTGATATCTCTCTGCCGGGTGAAGTCCTGAAGGGAGACGAGATTGTTGTTACAATCACCACCAACAGAGCTGAGGATTACGATGGATTGTATGTGTTCCTTGAAACACCCAACAGAGTTTACATGCAGAACCCACTGGTTGATGCGGATGGAAAGGCTGAGGTAATATTCCAGACCTATGGTCTTGATCATGGTACTTACAAGGTGTATGTCAGAGACACCATGACAACTGAAACAACTAATGAAGATCTCCTGATGTTCTACCGCCTTGATCCGGCAGATTCAACGGCTAAGGAATATAAGATGGCAGATGACATACTGTATGGACCATTTGATGTAGCTGTTGTGAAAGAGCTTACACCAGCTCCAACACCAACCCCAACTCCAACCCCGACACCAACACCAACCCCAACTCCAACCCCGACACCAACACCAACCAAGACACCTGAGAAGAAGGAGACTCCAAAACCATCACCAACACCTGAGAAGAAGGAGACTCCAAAACCATCACCAACACCTGAGAAGAAAGAGGGGCCAGGATTTGAAGCAATCTTCGCAATAGCAGGGCTTGTTGCAGTTGCATATCTGCTGAGGAGAAGACAGTAAACCCAAATTTTTCTCCTTTTTTATTATTTTGTTTTTCAGGTGCACTGCTGCTCAGATAGCATCTCACGAGACTTTTTGAGTTCAAATCCAGATTTAAATGCTGTATTTAACACTCTCATCACAGGTCTAAGTTTCTGAACACATCAAACTTTGCGGAATATCATGAGGATATGCTTTTGTGACCTATTTCCGTTACAGAATCACCAAATCTTAAATACCGCATCTGGCTATCAGAACTGATGGCTGGGAAAAGACTCGTTATCCGAAGATCAGGATTCCCCTCAAGAGGTGAGATTGTAATAGGCACGGTAACGAGAGTCATGGATTTTGGGGCTTTTGTCAGTCTTGATGAGTATGAAAGCAAAGAGGGACTGGTGCACATAAGCGAGGTTGCACCCGGGTGGATAAAGGACATAAGGGATCACGTTAAAAAGGGTCAGAAGGTTGTGTGCAAGGTTCTTGACATCAATCCCAAAAGGGGGCACATAGATCTGAGTATAAAGGATGTCAATGAGAGACAGAGGCGAGAGAAGCTCCAGGAGTGGAAGAGCGAGCAGAGAGCATTCAAATGGCTGGAGATTGCAGGAGAGAATGCAGGTGTGAGCTTTGAGGAACTGGAAAAAATTGGTAAGAAGCTTATAAAGAAGTATGACTCCATATACGGTGTTTTTGAGGAGATAGCTTATGAGGGTTATGAGGTTATTGCAAAGATCACCGGAGAAAAGCTTGCAAAAGCTATGGCAGAGCTTGCAAGAGAGCACATAAAGCCATCAAGGGTGAAAGTGAGAGGCTTCTTTGAACTCAAATCATTTGCAGGAGATGGGGTTGAGAGAATAAAGAAGGCTCTTGAGGTTGTCAGGAAATATTCTGGGGATGATGTGAGGGTTGAGGTTGAGTATGTTGGTGCTCCAAAGTACAGGGTTGTTGTTGAAAGCGAGGATTACAAGACCGCAGAGAATGTGCTGAAAAAGGTTGTCAGTGATGTTACAAAGGCCATGAAGAAGCTTGGAGGAGAGGCAAATTTTGTGAGAGAGGCAGTCTGATATGAAAACAAAGCTCAGAAAGTGCTGTGATTGCGGAAGATATACCATGAAAACCCTCTGTCCTAAGTGCGGGGGGAAGACATTTATGCCAGTTCCACCAAGGTTTTCACCTGAGGATCCCTACGGAAAGTACAGGAGGATGCTTAGAAAGCAGGAGGGATTCTGGATAAGGAGGTGTGGAAATGATTGAGAGGGTTGACATAAGGTATCTCAAGACTCCCGAACAGGCAGGACTGAAAAATCCCGTTATGATCGAGGGACTTCCTGGAATAGGCCATGTTGGAAAACTTGTTGCCGATCATCTCGTGAAGGTTCTGGATGTTGAGAAGGTTGTCGAGCTCTACTCCCATCACTTTCCTCCTCAGGTGATGGTTGATGAGGGTGGTGTTGTAAAGCTACCCAAGAATGAGATATATGCCTACAGATCAGATGGGAGCTCCCCGGATCTCCTGATTCTGGTTGGGGACTATCAGAGCATAAGCAATGAAGGACACTTTGAGCTTGCAAATGCCTACATAAAGATTGCCAAGGACTTTGGAGTGAGCAGGATATTTACCCTGGGCGGTTATGGCGTTGGAAAGCTTATCGAGGAGCCTTATGTGATTGGAGCCGTTAATGATGAGAACCTGGTTGATGAACTCAGGAGATATGGGGTGAGGTTTGAGAACGGTGAGCCTGCAGGTGGAATCATAGGGGCTGCAGGACTCATAATAGGTCTCGCAAGCCTCGAGAACATCCCTTCTGCCTGTCTCATGGGAACAACCTCTGGATACATGGTTGATCCAAAAAGTGCCAAAGCCGTACTCGATGTCCTGCTTAAGCTGCTCAACTTGGAGATAAGCAAGGAGGATCTTGAGGAGAGAGCAAGAGAAATGGAGAAGCTGATATCCCAGATAAAGGAAATGCAGGAGGCACAGATGGTTCAGTTCAGGGGAGATGAGGATCTGAGGTACTTCAGATGATCTGCAGGGAGTGCTTTTACTTCATAAGGCAGAGCGGTGATGCGGGACTCTGCGTGTCTCCGGTATCAGACAAGATCTGCGCCCCAGGTGGATGCACGGGACTTCCATTCAGAAGGGTTTTTGGAAGCAGCAGTGCATGCACCGCATTCAAAAGAGTTAATCCCTGAAAACACTCTCTAAAAACTTTCTCTCTTTTTTCAGTTCCTCTATCTTGTCTCTGAAGCCCATATTCCCGTATCCGAGGTCATCAAGTTCAACCGTTATGATTCCATCATATCCGGCATCTCTCAGCATTTCAAGTATCCTCCTTGCATCCTGGCTGAACCTGCTGGCAACATGCTTTCCATCCACATCTGAGCTGCTTACATGCACGTTCCTTATAAGATCCAGACCAACGTATTTTTCAGCATCGCCGTTCTTGAGTGCGTGATTAATGTCGAAGGTTATTCTAAAACCAAACTTCCTCGCAAACCACTGAATCTCCTCAAAGCTCCTGCACAGATTGTTGATCTTTGCCTCACTGTTCTCAAGCAGAATTTCAACGCCCTTAAGTCTTCCGGTTTTTGAGATTATTCTGAAATATTTCTCATTTGCTTTGTAATCCTCCTCCACCGGCTCTCTCAGTGCACTTCTCTTTCCGGCATGGATGGTATAGGGACTTTTAACAGCCTTTGCAATGTCCATTCCATGGAGGTTTGTCTTCAATGTGGCCTCCTGAATCATCTCGTTGACGCTGCATGGATTCAGATCCAGAACTCCGCAGTGAACAGATTTTATCAGATGTTTTATCTCCTCAAGCTTCTCCTTATCTCTATCAATCCAGTAGTGCGGGGTCTCTATCCAGAACTCGATCCCATCGTATTCTGCTGCTTCACAGGCCTCGTTCAGTTTTTCCACTGGATACTCGTAAAAAAACATGGATGAAAATATAATCAGCAAGCAATCACCTCATAAATCTTTTTTCTTTCAGCCAGCTTTCTGAGCACATCCTCATGACTGTTACCGCTGGCAAGAACGCTCACAAGCGGGTCGTTTTTCCTGTATCTCTCACCTTTTCTGGGTATGTCTGCAAAAAAGGGATTTCCCACAGGTGAGGCTTTTACCATCACATCCGTTTCCGCAAAAACAACAGCCCTCCCCGCAAATCTTCTGACTTTCCAGGATTGAAATCTGCCAGATATTGCATCCAGATGTGCCCTGAAAAGATTTATACCGTACGCCCACTCTATTGAGTCGAGACTCCCCTGAAATCTTGGATTTATTTCCAGAACGTAGGGCTTGTCGGCAAGAATAAAGTCAACCCCGACATTTCCCCTGAGTTCGAAGTAAACTGCAAGCTCCTCGGCAATTGCTTTCATCTCTCTTTCATTCTCCGTGATGAATGGTGTGATGTTACCGCAGTATCTGAAACCAGATGCGTTGAACTCCTCCATGCCAACAAGCATTGCATTGGTTGATATCGCCTTGGCCTCCCTTCCAGAACTCAGAACGGAGACGGAGCACGGAGTACCATCTATGTATTTCTGGAGGATAAATCCCTTTTTTGTTCTGTCTGAAAACTCTATCTCCTCTCCACCTCCACCTCTTTCGGGCTTCAGAATTCCAAGCTCACCATCACTCAGAATCTCGGGAAAGTCAATTCCTGTCTTCTCAAGCTCCCTGTAGAATTTCCTCTTATTGACAATCCTCTCGATTTTTCTGTCAAGCAAATCCTCGTATCCGGAGTGACAGACTATCTCCGCGTTACAGGTTTCGGAGATTTCTCTTGCTCTCCTTCTCACAGCCTCATGACTTTCGTCGTCAATTCTGAATATTTTTTCTGCGTAGAGATGGAGATCTGCATCAACATGCTTTGTCAGACAGTAAACCCGATAACCGGCCTTTCTGGCAGACTCGGCCACATTTCTCACGTTACCCCCCACTATGAGGAATCTCCTGTCCTCCATTCTCTTATTATCCTCCTGATAACATCTTCAGACCTATCCCTGTAAATCTCCCTGATCGAACCATCTCCATCAACCTCAAGCCCGCGGAAAACAACTGCAGGAATCCCGTAATCTCCCTCACCCATTATCAGATTTGCAAAGGCCGCAATCTCATCCGCCACACACTCCACTGTAACCTCAAGCTCCCTGCCGTAGAGATCTCTTTCCTTTCTCCAGTCCTTCATCGCCTTGATTCCAGAAACACCTATGGCAAACCCGACAACTCCCCTTCTGAAACACCTGCCATTTGTATCTGTGATTACCACTCCCACTTTTTTTCCTGAAATTCTTTTTATTTCTTCTTTTATTATGGCTGCCGAATTATCCGGGTCTTTCGGGGGCAGTAGAATATAACCTTCTCTCACGTTTGAAGTGTCTATGGCTGCATTTATGCAGATATTGCCGAACTTGGCTTTAACAAGGAGAAACGGATTTTCGAGGAGAATTTCTTCAGACTCATTCAGAACAGCCTGAACAAATCTCGGATCCTTATCAAGCTTTTTTGCCATGCTCTCAGCTCTCTCAGAGGGGGTGAAATCTTCGAGTCTTGCAACCCTGCCCTCTGCTTTTGAGACAATCGTGGAGCACAGTGCAATAACATCTCCATCCTCAAAGCTGAACTCAGAGCAGAAGATCTCAGCCAGACTGTCTCCTTCCCTTATTTCCGGTATGTTTTTCAGGGGGAATACATGTATCATTCTTCAGATCCTCTCTCTGAGAAATGTGAATATTTCCGCTGTCATCTCATCCTTTTCAGGCATTATCTGACCTGCTCCCTGAGCAAGGTCCTCTCTCCCACCACCGCCGCCCTTTGAAAGCCTCCCTGCTATCCTCATCAGGTCTCTTGCATCCACCCTTTCATCCCCGCTGAACGTGACGATCTTGACGCCATTGTAATCTGAAAGCAGAATCCCTATGTATCCCTTCTTTGCCATGTGTATTCCAATTTTTGCCAGCATATCCGGATGCTCATTCATGATCTCAACCACTATTCTGACATCTTCAAATTCATCAAAGTCCTTTGAAAGCATCTCAGCCTTTATTTTTGCTATCTCGTCCTGCAGCCTTTCGATGGTTTTTCTCTGCTCCTTCCATTCGTCAAAAAATCTCTGAACTGTTTTGGGAAGAATCTCAGGCTGAACCCTGAGGATCGAGCTTGACTCCCTGAGCAGGCTTTCTTCTTTTGCTATGTGATCAAGAGCTGCTTCACCGGCAGAGTACTCAAATCTGAGCACACCATCCTGTATTGACTCAACCTTGAGTATCTTGAACACTCCAATTTCCCCGGTTTTATCAACGTGAGTTCCGCCGCATGCCTGAATGTCGTCTCCAACCTTCACGATCCTGATATCCCTCCCTGGGGGAACCCCTCCTTGATATAGTCTGAATCCGTACTTCTGCTCTGCCTTGATCCTGTCCATGATCTCCCAGGTGACAGGCTTGTCCGCCATTATCTCCCTGTTCACCTCGAGCTCTATCTCTCTTATCTCCTGCTCACTCAGTTTGGTGTAGTGTGTGACATCAAGCCTTGCCTTGTCCCATTCCTTTCTCGCTCCAGCCTGCCAGACATGGTTGCCGAGCTTCTTCTGAAGTGCTCTGATCAGCAGATGGGTTGCTGAATGATGCCGCATGTGCCTGAACCTTCTCTCCCTGTCGATGTAACCCTTGACACGGGCACCTGCTGGGATCTCTTTACCAACCTTGTGCAGAACAACCCCGTTCTCCTCGACAACATCCAGAACCTCTATCTTTTCCCCATTGAATTCGAGGTATCCCGTGTCGTTATCCTGACCACCGCTTTCAGGATAGAATGCGGTTCTGTCGAGTATCAGATACCCGTTCTCGTATCCAATTACTTTTCCAGAAAACTCCAGCATCTTTGAGTTGTAGTAAAGTTTCTCGGTTGGAGGGTAATCACCCTGAACAAGCCTCTCTTTCTCCTTTCTTTCAGCTTTCGAATGCCTTGAGGCGAGCTCCGCATAGAAATCCTGAGGGATTTCAATCTCGATGCTCTTGGCCTTTGCAATCTCCTCAACCATTTCAGGAGGTATGCCGTGGGAATCGTAGAACTCGATTAGATCGCTCTTTTCAATCTTTCTCTTCTTTTCGATTGTCCTTTCAACCAATGAAACCCCCTTGGAAATCGTATCCCTGTATCTTCTTTCCTCCAGTTCGAGAATCTCCTGTATTGTTTCAAGAGGTACCTCAAACTCAAATTCGCTGAGAATCTTTCTGTGGAGACTCACCAGATCGAAAAGATCAATACTCAGATTGAGTTCATCAGCCATTCTGAGGCTTCTTCTTATCATCAATCTGGCTAAATAACCTGAGCCGGCATTTGATGGAATCAGTGCATCTCCAAGCATGAAGAGAACCGCTCTTGTGTGATCGGCAAGAGCATAAACCTTCTCAAGGGGAACGACTATGCTTTCAAGCTTTTCAGCTGTTATTCCAAATTTTCTGGCTATCTGGGATCTCAGATCATTCAGCCTTTCTCCTCTCAGCTCACCCATAACACCTGCAAGCTTTGAGCTCTCTGCTATTATTTCTCTAACCTCATCATCGTCTGTTGAGAAGTCAATGGAACTGCTGTCAAGGATTTTCCTAACCACTTCTCCAAAAATTGCATCATACACGGTTGGAGTGCCCTGAGAGGCCCATACAAATCTTTCAAGCCCATAACCGGTGTCAACAATATAGTTATCCATTTTTCTGTACTTCACACCCTTTATGTCTATGTCACCATCAGGGTGTTCTTCGAGATTCATGAAAACGAGCGTCGCAACCTCCAGGCCACCAACAATAGCCTCCAAGCATGGCCCGGCATTGCCACCTCCAGCCCACGGTTCCTCCTTGTAAACTATGTCTTCCGTTTTCACTCCAAGCTCATTCAAAAGCTCTGTGCAGTACTCTACTGTCTCGTTCTTCCAGTATATTTCCTCTTTCGGATTGTTGAATGCGTGGTGAGCCATCATCTCAAACAATGTTAGATGTCTTCCCGTTCTTCCAACAGAATCGAGGTCGTCCATCCTTATGCATGGCTGCGAGATTGTGAGGGGATTTGCAGGAGGTGGTGCAACTCCTGAGGTTACAAAGGGCTGAAAGTCAGCGATGCTTGCGATTGTAAGGTAAATATCGTCTCTCCATCTTGCAACAACAGGATATCTTTCAATTCTTGCATGATCTCTTTTCTCGAAAAATGAGAGGTAGTATTCTCTCATCTCGCGTAACGAAAATTCTCTGCTGAACACCGGATCTCCTATGAATGTGTAACTCCCGCAAGGCGGATCTCCACATATCTCTCTGCTTTCATCGGCTGTCCAGAAATACTTTCCACACTTGGGGCATTTTTTCCTCACAAATCCATTCTCGGGTAGAAAGCTGATGTCAAGATACTCCTTATCAAGGCTCATCAGAAAAAAGGATGAACTGGAGGATATAACGTTTACTCTTTGATGGATTTTCTAAGCTCAATATACCTTTCCATGGTTATGTTTTCCGAGTAAACGGTGCAGGAAATCTCAAATTCGTCAACCTCCACATTCTTTGATGCAAAAGCCCTCACACCACTTCCGCTCCCCTGCACACTGCCCAGTCTGTACCCCTTGGCAGCGAGCTCCCTTATCGTGTCAAGGCTTGCGTCATAAACGTAAATGTTTACCGCCTTCTTGGAGGCAAAGGCATCTCTGATATCGTTCAAAAAATTCTTAATGGCATCCTCAACTTCCATAAAGTGAGGGTGCGGTGAGAATATTTAAGCTATTCCTATCTCCTCATCGAGGAGATAGCAGCTCGGATCATCACCCCAGAGATCGCCAGCTCTGAAAGCTCTAAGCCTGAAGCCACCACAAATGCTCTTGTAAGCACATCCTCCGCATCTTTTTCCCCTTATATGCTTTTCCTTTTCTCTGAGCTTTTTCAGCAATTCATCCTCCGGATTGAGCCATATCTGACTGAATTTCCTCTCTCTAATGTTACCGCACGTGTAATCGAACCAGAACTGGTTTGGATGAACGTTCCCGAACATGTCCACATCGGCTATTCTGAAGCCCGAGCTATCTCCACCCCTGTATTTCAGGAATTCCAGAGCATACTCGGCAAGATCCTCATCGAGCTCTCTGAGCTTCAGGTAAAAGAAGATCCCGTCTGCAGGATTGTCGACGGTCAGAATCTCGATTTTCTCACCATCGTCTCTCAATTCAAGTGATTTTCTGAAAAGGTACTCCATCAGATCTCTTCTCTCCTTCATGGATATGTCTATCTGAAAATCCGCTCTCCCGGATGGAACGAGATGGTAAAGGCAGAATCTTGGTACTTCTCTCTCCACAAGCAGATCTATGACCTCTGGCACGTCATTCAGATTGAATCTCGTTACTGTAAACCTTATCCCCGTGAGGATTCCCGCAGATGCTGCATTTTCCAGACCCTCCATCGCCCTCTGAAATGCCCCCTTCAACCCCCTGAATCTGTCGTTTGTGGCCTCCATTCCATCAAGACTCACACCAACGTAATCAACTCCAGCCTCTGCAAGTTTTTCAGCAGTCTCTCCATCAATCAGAGTTCCGTTTGTAGAAAGAGAGACATGCAGTCTCCTTGATTTTGCGTAGGCTATGAGCTCAATTATGTCCTCTCTCATCATTGGCTCTCCACCGCTCAGAAGCAGGACAGGCACCCCCATATTCGCAAGATCATCTATGAACCCTCTCGCCTCTTGGGTTGTAAGTTCACCCTTTTTTTTCGCTCCAGCATCAGCGTAGCAGTGAACGCATTTGAGGTTGCACCTTGATGTTGTATTCCAGACAGTAACGGGAATCGGTTTTTTGCTTGCCTCAACAAGTCTGGGAGGAATCCTCTCTCTGCTTTTATACGTCAATCTTTCAGAGACCGTCATCTCCCCACCAACCATCTTGCTCAGACCGATCATTCTTCCAGCCTCTCTGCAATGAATGATGTGAGATCCTTTATAATTAACCCATCGGCTCCGTTCTTTAAATTCCTGTAGCAGTATGGACATGATGTCACAACAACGTCCGCATTTGTTCTTCTGAACTGCTCTATCCTGACCTTTCTAACTTCCCTTGTCAGTTCCCTGTATGAAACCCTCACACCACCTCCACCCCCACAGCAGAAAGACTCCATTCCATGCTGCTCTGGTTCAACAATTTCAGAAACCATTGAAAGAACCCTTCTCGGTTCCTTCACAATGCCCATGTGTCTTGCAAGGTGACACGAGTCATGGAATGAAACTCTGATACCGTCTTTTCTGAGTCTGAGCATTTCTGCATTTTCACTCAAAAATTCGGTTATGTGCATTATCCTGACACCAAGCCCTCCAAACTTCTCGTAATCCTTTTTTACTGTTCTGTAACATCCCGGACAGTTAACAAGCAGGGTTTTGGCTTTTGTTCTCTCAACAACCTCCCTCAACCTTCTGTAGTTTCTCTCTGCATAGCTCAGATCTCCTCCAATTCTCAGAGAGGTTGAACCGCAGCAGTACATGAACTCAATCCCGAAGCTTACACCCATGCTCTTCAGAATTTTGACGGTGCTTTCAAAGATCTCCCTCTCCCTTGCGAGGGATGTGCATCCCGGATAGTATATCACATCAACCTCACCATCAATCTCCATGGTCTCGATATCATCACCGTAAGGATTCCCCTTTTCAACCATGTTGTTCAGCAATCTCACATGTCTTTCGGGCAGTATGGTCTGTTTGGCATACTCTCCTCTTTTTTTCTCAATTATCTCGGTTATTTCAACATTTGACGGACATACCTGCTCGCATATACCGCATGTGAGGCATGAGAAAATTGATTTTACAAGCTCCCTGTCGTCTTCAACGTAAGGTGAGAGTATAAGCCTTCCTCTTGGGCTTAGATGCTCCCATCTTGTAACCTTGTATGTTGGACATATCTGGATGCATTTTCCACATTTTGCACAGTTCAGAGACCAAATTTCCCGGGATTTAGTATATTCTTCTGATCCAAGCAATATTTCAACCTCCTGTAAACATCAAGACCCTTCAAAAACTCCCATCTCAGCGCAACACCATGTTCCCCTACAGTTGCACCCATTTTCAGGGCAGTATCAGCAAGCCTGCCTGCAGCTCTCATTGAATCCTCAAAACTCTCGGAAACTATTGCAGGATGGAGATTGCAGGTATCAAGGTGACCGTAAACGAATATCTCCGATCCTGTTTCCCTTTCAACATCTTTGATCTTCTCTATGAAGTCGGAAAGCCTTGAGAAGGGAACTGCAAAATCCTCTCCAGCATAAACCCTTGATCCTTTCTTTGCAATTTCAGCTCCGAGCGTCTCTCTCCTCTCCCAGAACCTCTTCTCTTCCTGACTTTCTATGGAGATTCCTCCCAGGGAATCAATGACCCTCTCAGCATACCTGTCATCTCCAAAGACCTCCACAGCAATAAATTCCTCCTCGCCATATCCCAGAGCTGAGGACGATTTTGAGTCAATGTACTCAACAGCATCTGGAAGAACTTTCAGAATTCTTTTGAGTGATTTTTCAATTTCAGTGGTGTTTTTCAGAGGGATCAGGTAGGTTTTCTTTTCCTCAGGTATCGGAATTGCTCGCAGGTAAATACCAGTTATCACACCAAGCGCCCCCTCGCTTCCCACAAACACCTGATGATTTATTCCTGGAGATCTGTGGGTTCTGTAGGTAATTCTTACGATCTTGCCGTCTGGCAGGACAGCATTTATCCCGGCAACAAAGTTTCTTACTGATCCGTATTTCAGACCCCTCTTTCCACTTCCGTTGTTGGCAACAAAGCCTCCAGCTGTGGCAATTCTGAGACTTCCGGGTTCTGGTGGTATGAAGAGATCGAATTTGCATAGGGATCTCTTTATGTCATGGAGTATCGCTCCAGCCTCAGAGAAAACAATCATGTCATCCTGATAGACCTCTATCCCGTCCATCTTCTTCATGTCAATTACAACAGCATTCCTTGGAACGGCACCACCTGAAGTCCCGCTTCCGGCCCCTCTCGGCACAACAGGAACTGAATGGTGATTTGCAAGTTTTAAAATCTCTGAAACCTCCTCAGGGTTTTCCGGCCTCACAACAGCCACTGCTCTGCCGGAATAGGGACTTGCATCAGTTGAGTAAACCTCAGTAACTCTCGAGTTGTAAATCAGATCATCGCTCCCGACAACATCCTCAAGTCTGTCTATGAACTTTTCCGGAACCACACTATATGGTGATGCCGAGAACTTATATTTTTTCCCAGAAAAATTATAATAATTAATTGTTAAATTATGTCATTTACAGAATTATCTCAATTCCCAGCCTCTCAGCAAGCTCCTTGTATCTGTTTCTTATGGTAACCTCTGTAACTCCTGCCACCTCAGCAACCTCCCTCTGAGTTCTCCTTTCTCCGCTCAGTATTGAGGCGATGTATATTGCAGCAGCAGCGACACCTGTTGGCCCTCTTCCACTTGTGAGCTCCTTCTCCTCAGCTTTCTTTATGATCTCAATTGCCTTTTTCTGCACCTCACCGCTCAGACCAAGGGCTGTGCAGAATCTTGGAATGTAGTCTGCCGGACTTGTGGGCATCAGCTTCAATCCAAGCTCCCTTGCAATGAACCTGTAGGTTCTTCCAACCTCCTTTCTGTCCACTCTTGAATAGGTGGCAATCTCATCAAGGGTTCTCGGCACTCCTGCCTGCCTGCATGCTGCATACAGTGCAGCGGCAACAACACCCTCGATGCTCCTCCCCCTAACAAGGTTCTTCTCAACAGATTTTCTGTAAATCACAGATGCTATCTCCCTTACACTCTTTGGCAAACCGAGGGCTGAGGCAAGCCTGTCAAGCTCGGAAAGGGCAAAGGCAAGATTTCTTTCAGTTGCGTTGCTTATTCTGATTCTTCTCTGCCACTTTCTCAGCCTGAAAAGCTGAGCCCTGTTTCTGACGGAAATTGTTTTTCCGTAGTAGTCCTTGTTTCCCCAGTCAATGATCGTTGACAGGCCTTTATCATGGATCGTGTAGGTTATTGGAGCTCCAACTCTTGCTCTTTTCTCCTTCTGCTCGCTGTCAAATGCCCTCCATTCAGGACCACTGTCTATATAGGTTTCTTCAATAACAAGCCCGCAATCCTGACACATGAATTCTCCTCTTCTGTAATCTCTAATGAGTCTCGGGCTTCCACACTCAGGACAGACCTCAATTGCCTCTTCTCTTTCTATTTCCTTTCTTTCTATTTCTTTTTCTCTCTCCCTTCTTTCTATTTCCCTTATCCTTTCTACCTCGACCATCCTTCACCACCACAAACAGATTATCCTCATCCACGACAGATCTTTTAAATGGTCTGACAATAACATAGGGTCTGCTCACTCTCCCTATTATGTCGTAAACAAACCCTATTTTCTCCATTTTCCTGTTAAATACCTCCTGACCAATTGAGGGCAGATTTTCAGGAACCGCAGAAACAATAATATTGCCGGTCTTAGAGAGATGCACAACATTTCCTATTTTTTTTAACACAGCACTAACCTTGTATGATCCACTATATAAATTTTTCGAAAGTGTTATATTTAAATGACATTCCGAAAATAAATATTTTTGGTCCGGTTCGTATTTCGAATGACTCTTGCCTGTGTTTCAGTCCGGAATGATCAGGTATTTTCTCAGTATCTTTGCCCTCTCCCTGCCAACTGTCCTTTCAATTTCATCTGAACTCCTGAATGGTCTCATAGCGGCTATGTTTGAGGCGGTTCTCTCTCCAATTCCGGGAATGTGCATCAGCTGGTAAAGAGATGCGGAGTTTATATCAATTTTCGGGAATGCGGTTATGCTTCTCCTGCCGTAATCAACAACCCTTGCATCTACGAATGTGTTTCGCTCGAAACTCCCCACAACTCCCACAAGAATTGGATATGTGGCAAGCTGTCTTCCGAAGCTTATCCTTCCATGCCTTTCCTCGATTCTGACGTCTCTTATCAGCCTTCCTTTCGGTAGTATTTTTTCAAGCATTTTTCTGTCAAAATTCTCTCTTATCTTCTCCTTGAAGAGTCTGAAATACCTTTTGTGCCTCCTCACTTTTTTCTCCCCAATTTCTGCCATTGGGGTGAAATCAAAAACCTTCACCTGCCTGAGATTAACTCTCCTGACAAGCAACCCTCTCTCAAGTATATCCATCAGGAAATCATAGTTTCTCTGAAATGTCTCCTTTGTCTCACCTTTCAGTCCAAAAACAAAGTTTATTCCTGGAAGGAAGTAGGGGAGACCGTTAAAGCCCGTGTATCTCCCATATCTGTTTATCATCTCAATGGCAAACATCACATCCTCGGGGTGAGCAAGAAGATTGTTTTTCTCAATAACCCTTTCATCAGCACTCTCCATTCCAAAGGCAGCTATGTTTCCGGGGGTCTGATAGCAAACAACTGTTTTTATTATTTCTCTGCTCTCCTCAGGATATTCGGCTATTGTTTTTGGATTGACATTGTCAAGATGGAGCGTTTTTATTTTCGGGCACTCTCTCCATATCGCCCTGTGGAACGACCTCATGAACTCCGGATCCGGTTTTGGATACTCTCTGCTGAAATCCGCCATGTATGTGAAGAAATCTGTCTGGTTTCCCAGCCTGAAATGCCTGACTCCATGGGTATAGAGGGCCTTTATCTCTCTAACCACAGCCTTTGGGTCTCTCATTGAAACCCTGTGTATTCTCTCGATGCAGAAGCTGCACCTCTTCCAGTAGCATCCTTTGTATGTTTCTATCTCGCATATGATGTTGGGAAAGTCTGGATGCTCCTTCACAATCTTGGCTCCAAGAACTGCAAATTCGTTCACGAAGTTTCTGGAAAAATCCCTCACCTCTCCGCCAAGAATCCGGTAAAGCTCATGCTCAAAGGGGAATCTTATTGAGGTGTATCCCTCAATCTCTCCTTTCATTTCGAGAGTTATCGGTCCAACAAGAATCTTCCCCTTTTCAGGGTATATAGAGGGAAGCTCTTTGAGAGATAATGGCCTTCCGCCCATGTATTTTCCTGGCACGGCTATTCCGGCAATAACTATTACCTTCTTGGCCTTTTGAAGAACCTCCGGATTTCTTCTGTACTCGTCAACTGTTGCATATTTCCATCTGATTCCGAGCCTTTCAAGCATTCCTGCAATGTATCTGGGGTATGGGGAGATGTATGGTGGAACTCCGAGACATGAGGGCTCATCCACGTATCCATCAAGTATTCCTATCATTCTCCCCTCTGTATCTTTGCATGCCCTCCAATGATTGAACCGCTCAGTTCGAGATTCCTGATCTCGCACTTTTCATCTACTATGCTTCTCCAGATCTTTGCCTTTCTCAGAATGACATTTCTGAAGACAACAGAATCGCTCACATCACTCGCCTCAATCTCACATCCCTCACCGATGTATGCGTAGGGACCCACAATACTTCTCTTTCTTATTTTTACATTCTCCTTTATGACAACAGGTTCTATGATCTTGGAGGTTCTGTCGATTTCAACATCATCGCTTACGTGGTGGCTCATGTATATCTTCAGAGCTTCGAGGTATGAGTCTGGGTTCCCAACATCATACCAGTTTCCGTTGCTGAACACATGCCCGTAGATTTCCTTTCTCTCAATAAGCCATGATATGAAATCCCCAAGGTTGTCCTTTTTTTCACCCCTCACATAATCGGAAAGCATATCCTTGGTCTCTTTATCGAAAGCGTAGATCCCAATTCCTGCGAGGGTTGTTTTTGGCTTTTCAGGCTTTTCCTCGAATGAAACTATCCTGTCTCCATCAAGAATGGCTATACCATACCTCCTTGCCAGATCAAAATCCCCGACATCGTAAAGAGCTATGAGGGATGATCTCATCTCTCTGTATTTCTCAACAAAATCATCTAAGGTGAAGGAGAAGATGTTATCTCCAGCCACAACAAGAACATCATCATCAAAGCTCTCTGTAACCTCATAGAGAGCCCTAACAGCTCCAAGCTTCTCCTCCTCCTTTGTTGTATTCTCTATTGCAAGCTCAACCTCCTTGTCCTCAGCCCACTCCTCGAAATCTCTCCTGAACCTCAGGTTCGTGGAAACAATTATGTCAAATCCAAAAGGTCTGATTTTCTCGTAAATGTAGTCTATTATGGTTTTGCTTCCGAGAGGTAAGAGCGGCTTTGCCTTTGTCTTGGTTATCGGCCAGAGTCTTGTTGCATAGCCTCCGGCCATTATCACTGCCTTCATTGTGCCATGCTTCATCACTCAAAATAAAAAATCTATCGGAAAATGTATTAATGAAGGTGCAGACCTTCACTTATGTTTTCTCACATTGATGATAAGGGGAGGGCAAAGATGGTGGATGTGAGTGCAAAAGATGATGTTGTGAGGGTTGCGAGGGCTGAGGGGTTCATACGTCTCAGAAAGGAGACGGTTGATGCCATAAGGGAGGATCGCATTAAGAAGGGAAACGTGCTCAACACAGCAATTGTTGCCGGTGTTATGGCTGCCAAAAGAACCTCTGAACTCATACCACTCTGCCACCCCCTCCAGATAACGGGCGTCTGGATGGATTTTGAGATTCTCGATGACAGGATAAAGGCCGTCTGCGAGGTAAGGTATGTTGGTAAAACCGGTGTGGAAATGGAGGCCTTAATTGGAGTGAGTGTTGCCCTTCTTACAGTATGGGATATGGTAAAATCTCTGGAAAAGGATGAGAATGGGCAGTATCCATCAACGGAAATCTTTGGAGTGAGGGTGGTTGAGAAGCTCAAGAAAGAAAAATAATTTAAATTTTCACAGAGATAAGGTCAAGCATGGCCAGAATATTCTACGATGAGGATGCCAGTATTGATTTTTTGAGGGACAGGACTGTTGCTGTTATAGGTTACGGCAGCCAGGGACATGCTCACGCACTGAATCTGAAGGACAGTGGAATTGATGTGATTGTTGGGCTTTATGAAGGTAGCAAGAGCTGGAAGAGAGCTGAAGAGGACGGACTGAAAGTAAGGACTGTTGATAGGGCAGCTGAGGAAGCAGAAGTGGTTGTGATGCTCATTCCCGACACAGTCCAGCCTGCAGTTTACAGGAAGTACATTCATGAGAGGCTGGGTGAGGGGAACATGCTAATGTTTGCCCATGGCTTCAACATTCATTACGGCCAGATAATTCCTCCAAGCTATGTTGATGTGACGATGGTTGCACCGAAAAGTCCGGGGCACATTGTCAGGAGGATGTATGCCGAGGATAAGGGTGTCCCCGCTTTGATGGCGGTCCATCAGGATTTCACCGGAAGGGCGAAAGATTACGCCCTCTCGTATGCCAAAGCGATAGGATGCACGAGAGCTGGAGTGATAGAGACAACATTCAGGGAGGAGACTGAAACAGATCTCTTTGGGGAGCAGGTGGATCTGTGTGGTGGAGTTGCTGAGCTAATCAAGACAACCTTTGACGTGCTTGTTGAGGCCGGATACCAGCCTGAAGTTGCTTATTTTGAAGCACTTCACGAGCTGAAGCTGATTGTCGATCTGATATATGAGGGAGGAATCTATGCGATGTGGTATTCTGTGAGCGATACCGCAAAGTATGGTGGAATGACGAGGGGGAAAAGAATAATCAACGATTCTGTCAGGGAGGAAATGAGGAAGATACTGAAGGAGATCCAGACCGGAGAGTTTGCAAGGGAATGGATTCTGGAAAACAAGGCAGGCAGGCCAAGCTACTCAAAGCTCCTTGAAATGGAGAAAAATCATCCTATTGAAAAGGTTGGAAAAGAACTGAGAAAGATGATGCCATGGCTTAGGGGAATAGATCTCGGTTGAACCATCCGGCTTCAGCATCTATTTTTCTGTTTCACCTTACATTCGGAGCATCAGAAAACCTTATCTTTAATGCTGATGACAATGCATCCAATGAGCAGGGCTGAGGTTTTGACAGATCAGATTCTTGAGAGGATAAAGGGGCAGGATGTCAGGGTTAAGAGGGAGGAGATTCTCAAAAGAATGAAGCTTCTCATCGAAGAATTCAAGGTTCCCGAGAGTGAGGCTGTCAGGACAATCACGAGCTATCTTGTGAGGGAATATGGGGTTTCAAGGGAGGAGCTGATGGAAAGAGAATCCCCATTGGTAAGAATATCCGAGATAACAAAACCAAATCAGTGGGTGAGTCTCAAGGCGAAGGTTGTTCAGCTCTGGGACTCAAACTCTCCAAATGTTTCCCAGGTAGGGCTTATTGGAGACGAAACAGGTATAATCAAGTTTGTGATATGGACAAGGGCTGAGATGCCCGAGGTTCAGGAAGGGAGGAGCTATCTCTTCAAAAATGTTGTGACAGACAGTTTTCAGGGTAGAATGCAGGTGAATGTGAACAGAACAAGCAAAATTGTTGAGATTGATGAGGACATAGAACTCCCTCCAAGAGAGATTCAGGTTGTGGGGGCGATAATCTCATTTCAGCAGAACAGCGGGCTGATAAAGAGGTGTGGTGAGTGCGGGAGGGTGCTCATCAAGGGAGTGTGTCAGGTTCACGGGAAAGTGGAGGGTTACGATGATCTCAGGATAAAGGCTGTTCTCGATGATGGTGAAAGTGTTTACGAGATAATTCTCAACGAGGGGAACATAGCAGGTCTTACGGGAATTGATCTCCAGAAGGCTCTTGAGATTGCAAAGGAGAACCTTGACAGAAATGCTGTTCTGAATGAGCTGAGAAACAGACTGCTCGGCAGATACTTCAGGGTTAAGGGATTGAGAGGAGGAAGATATCTCCTTGTTGAGGAAATTGAACATCATAAACCATCTGTTTCAGAATTTGATCATATTCTGGAGGCGTTGGCATGATAAGAAGGAGGGAGGTTGCAAAAAGGGTTTTTGCCTACGAGCTCGTGAGATCAACCTATCAGATTGAGGATGAGTCGCAGCCAAAATACGTTCTGACTCCAACAGGAGAGAGGGCGAACAGAATTTTCAGCGTTGCGGTCCTTCTTGATAAGGAGGAAATTGGAGCAGATACGAACTTCTGGAGATTGAGACTTGCTGATCCGACAGGAACATTCTTTGCAACTGTTGGCAGGTTTCAGCCTGAGGCACTTGAGGTGATAGGTGAGATAAACGTTCCTGAGCTGATAGCCCTTGTTGGAAAAATCAGGGTCTTTGAGGGAACGTCAAGAAAGCTCGTTTCCATAAGACCAGAAATGATCTCGGCTGTTGACCTCTCTGTCAGGGACTACTGGGTTCTTGAGACAGCAAAAAGAACACTTGAGAGGATAAAGATTATGGAGGAAAGAGGGAATGAGGATGCGGAGCTTGCCTGGAGAGTATACAACCCCGATCTGGAAGAGTACAGGGAGATGGTAAGAAAGGCCGTTACAACTGTGAAGGAAGACGTTGAGGTAATGGAGAGGTTTGAGGAGGAAGAGGAGGAGATAGACTTCACAGGGTTTGAGCTGGAGGAAGAGGAATTTGACCTCACAGATCTGCTTGAAGAGTGATCAGGTTTTTCTCATAAGCAGAGCCCCACTCAGGCTCATTATCCCGGCTGATATCAGTGGCAGGAGAAATCCACCAGTTACGTCAGCGAGATATCCGCCAAATGCGGGTCCGAACATCTGTCCGATACCGAAAAAGAGGGTTACAAACCCAATTGCAGCAGATGCTGACTCTTTTCCTGCTATATCCCCGCAGTAAGCCTGAACGAGTGGAGGGATTGAGAGCATTGAAAGCCCTGTCATGAATGTTGCAAGTGATGCGGTGAAGATGCTCTGTGTGAATGCGAAGGTGATGAAGGCAAATCCCATGAGCGTGTAAACAATCTGGAGGGCAGTTTTTCTGCCTATCCTGTCTGAAGTCCTTCCCCAGAGAACAGACCCGGCTATGGAGAGGAAACCAAGCATTGACCACAGAAAGCTGGATGTTGTGTAGTCAATTCCCCGGTTTATCAGATGGGATGTGAAGAATGTTACGAAAATTATGTAGGATGAGCCGAAAAATACGTAGGATGCTCCAAGGAAAACAAGCCTTCTCTCTCTGTAAACACCTGCTATCGGTATTTTTGATTCTGGAGTGAACCTTTCGGGAGTTTCCCTGAGCCACAGAGAAAGCAGGAAAACAATGAATGATATGACTGCAAGAAACTGCCATCCAGCTCTCCAGTCATAGGCAAGAATTACGGCAGGCAGGGCAAATCCCGCGAATATTATGCCCACACTGGACCCTGTGTTTATTATTCCAAGGGCAAGACCCCTCTTCTCTATTTCAAACCACTTTGCGGCCAAGCCAACTATTCCGACATTGACTCCAGCAGATCCTATTCCTGTCAGAAACCTGAAAATGCCAGCATCAATGAAACTGGTTGAAAATGAGGTCAGAAAAAGAGTTATTGTTATCAGAAGGAGAGAAGAGACTACTATCTTTTTTGAACCATGTTTTGAGGCAAGGTATCCTGCAAAGGGTGAGAAGAGGACGTATCCGAAAAAGTTTGCAGAGGCAATCACACCCATTTCTGTGTAGTTCACCATGAGCCCCTCTCTCATGGGTTCGAGAATTACCGTGTAGGCAAATCTGGCAAGACCGAGGCCTGAGAATATACCAAGCAATCCGACTATGAGAGTGAAAACCTCTTCCCGTCTCACGGTTAGAAGCTCTGACTGCCTGATTTAAAAATCTATCCCGAGCTGAGGTGCAGTGAGAGCTTAACAACACTCTCCTCCCTGCCCATCAGATTCATGCTTGGTGGGAACCGCTTTTCCATCTCAAACCCTTCCTTGGTGAACACATGCATTGCCGTGGAGTTTTTCTCATTTATGAAGCTAATCAGCTTTCTTATTTTCTTTTTCCTGGCAAGATTTATCATTTCTCTGAGCAATGCCTGTCCTATTCCCTGATTCTGGTAATCGTCGTGAACGACAATCCCTATCTCTCCTGAGCCTGTCTCATGGGTTATCAGCCTCACCTCTCCTGCAATTCTCCCGTCATCCTCCGCAACAATGGAGAAAACATTTCTGAAGTCAACCCTGTTCAGCATCACCTCAACCTCTCTTTCCGTGAATCTGTAGGGTCGTAAATACCTCATTGTTCTGTCTGAAAGGGTTGTGTAAAGCCTTTTAAGCTCTTTCAGATCACCTTTCTCAGGAAATCTCAGGACAATTTTCCTTCCATTTCCTGACCTCACCTCTGAGATTACTGCCATTGGATTATTTTTGTTTGAAGGATTTTTAATAATTGAGCTGAATGATTTAAAGTGAGATCAGGCAAAACCACTAAATTTTTAATGTAACATTCAGAGCATGATTCATGAAATACACCGTTGATGTTCTCATCAGCCTGAAAAAGGGTGTCCTTGACGCTGAGGGAGAGGCAACAAAGAAGGCTCTCAGACTTCTGGGGTACAAGAATGTTGAGAGAGTATCATCAATGAAGGTTTTCAGAATTGAGCTGAATGCAAAATCGAGGGAAGATGCTGAAAAGATGTTAAGGGAGATGTGTGACAGGATGCTTGCCAATCCGGTTATTCAGGATTACGAGATAAGGTGGGTTGGTTGAGATGTTCAGGCTGATTTTGCAGGATCCTGAGGTTTATGAGATCGATCTTCTTGGATCGGATGAGGCCCAGCTTGTAAAGATAAGTCAGGATCTCGGTTTGAATCTGAATCTTGATGAGATGAAGAGGATAAGGGAGTACTTCAGAAAGATCGGAAGAAACCCAACAGACATCGAGCTTCAGAGCCTCGGGCAGGCGTGGAGCGAGCACTGCTGCTACAAGAGCTCCAAGTATTATCTGAAAAAGTATCTGCTTGGCTTCAGGCCCGGATATGTTATTTCCACATCGGATGATGCCGGGGTTGTTGAGTTTGATGAGGAGCATGCCTATGTTGTTGCATTTGAAAGCCACAATCACCCCTCTGCAATAGAGCCCTACGGTGGTGCTGCAACAGGTATCGGGGGAATTCTCAGGGATGTTGTGTGCATGGGTGCTCAGCCTGTTGCACTGGCAGATCCTCTTTTTTTCGGAAATCCGGATACGGAAAGGGAAAGACTCCCGAGAGGAACAAAGCACCCTCTGTATCTGCTTTCAGGTGTAGTTGCGGGAATAAGGGACTACGGGAACAGGGTTGGAATTCCGACCGTTGCTGGAATGGTTTTTTTTGACGAAAGCTATCTCACAAACTGCTTGGTGAATGTCGGATGTGTCGGAATTGTCAGAAAGGAGAACATAATACCGAGCAGGGTTGGAGGGACTGGAGAAATAATAATCCTGGCAGGTGGGGCAACGGGGAGGGATGGAATTCATGGTGTGACATTTGCATCTGCCGAGCTTGATGAAAAGAGCGAGGAGGAGTCAAGAGGGGCAGTTCAGCTTGGAGATCCGATAATGAAGGAACCGCTCATTCATGCATGCCTTGAGGCTGTTGAAAATGGACTTGTTTCCGGGATGAAGGATCTTGGTGGTGGTGGGCTGAGTGGAGCGGTTGGAGAGATGAGCCTTGCAGGAAACTGCGGGGCGGAGGTGTGGCTTGAAAAGGTACATCTGAAAGAGGAGGGAATGAAGCCTTGGGAGATCTGGATCAGCGAGAGTCAGGAGAGGATGCTCCTCTCTGTGAGGCCCCAGCATGTTGATGAGGTCCTCTACATCTTCTCAAAATGGGATGTTCCGGCCAGAATAATCGGGGTCACAACTGAGGACAGGAGGCTGAGGGTTTACTGGGAGGGCAGGCTGATTTACGACATGGATATAGAATTTGTCTCAGCTGGAGTTGAGTACTGCAGGGATTACAGGGTGGAGAAAAGGGGAAGTGAGGGAGAGGATGAGGTAAGGGACTTCGGAAATTATGAGGAGATCATCATGAGAATGCTTTCCCATCCAAATGTGGCAAGCAAGGAATGGATTGTAAGGCAGTATGACCACGAGGTTAGAGCCAGTACAATTTTGAAGCCACTTCAGGGAGTTATAGGTTTTGAAACCCATGGAGATGCGGCTGTTATAAGGCCAACAGAATCAATGAAGGGAATTGCCATAACTGCGGACGTAAATCCATGGATGACATCAGTTGACCCATTCTGGGGATCTGCAAGCTCATTTGATGAGATGGTGAGGAATCTTGTGGCTGTAAACAGCCATCCCCACAGCTTTGTTGACTGCCTGAACTTCGGAAACCCGGAAAAGCCTGAGAGGATGGGAGAGTTTGTTGAGAGCGTGAAGGCCTTGGGCTGGATGTCAAAGGAATTTGGAATTCCTGTTGTGAGTGGAAATGTCAGCTTTTACAACGAAACACCCTACGGAGCAATAGCTCCAACTCCATCGCTCATTGGCATTGGAATCCTTGACGACATAAGAGATGCTATCAGTTCAGAATTCAAGAGAGAGGGTTCAGCAGTAATTCTGGTTGGAGAAACGAGGGCCGAATTCGGAGGGAGTCTGTATTCAAAGGTCACCGGAATTGAGAGTCTGAGTGTTCCGAAGACTGATCCTGAAAGGCTGAAGAATTATGCAGATGCCATGCTTTCAGCCTTTCGGAGTTTCAGGATTTTTGCTTGCCATGATGTCTCAATGGGTGGTATCGCTGTTGCTCTTGCTGAGATGGCTTTTGGAGCGAGATTTGGATTTGAAGCAAGCCTCAAGGATTTTGTGGAGCTCTTCAGCGAGAGCAACACGAGGTGGATTGTTGAGATTGATGAGAGGGATGCTCTCGATTTCATTGATTTCATGAGTGAGAGGGGATGCAGGGCAGAGAAGATCGGTGTGACTGGGGGGGATGTTCTGGATTACGGTATCACCTCACTTGAGCTTGATGCTGCTGAGGAAAAATGGAGAAAGGGATTTTCGAGATTTTTGGGGTGATGTCAATGGAACCTGATGAGATAAGGGTTGGTGTGGTCAGGATAGAGGGAACAAACTGCGAGGATGAGACTGTCAGGGCTTTCAGAATGCTTGGAGTCTTTGCTGAGGCTGTTCACCTCAAGCAGTTCTACAGTGACATGATAAAGGACGGTGAATCGAGAAGCATCTGGGACTACTCATGCTTGGTCTTTCCCGGAGGATTTTCTGCTGGAGATTATGTAAGGGCAGGAGCCATATTCTCTGCGAGGGCAAAAAGCCTCCTCAGGCACGATCTTGAGATGTTCATAAGGGAGGGGTACCCTGTTCTTGGAATATGCAACGGCTTTCAGGTTCTCGCTGAGCTCGGAGCCCTCCCCGGATTTGATGAAGACAGACCTGTTTCAGATAAACCCGAGATGGCTCTTGCAATAAACTCATCAAGCAGATTTGAGTGCAGACAGAGCTATCTGAAGCATGAAAATCGTGGTAAGTGCAGGTTCACATCCGAATACATGAAAGATGAAATTGTTGTCTTTCCTGTCGCTCATGCAGAGGGAAAGGTGACGTTTCCTGTTGGAAGGGAGAAGGATTTCCTGAACCTGCTTGAAGAAAACGACCAGATAGTTTTCAGGTATGTGGATTCAGAGGGAAACTATTCTGACTATCCATGGAACCCCAATGGAAGCTACTCAAACATAGCGGGAATATGCAATGTCACGGGAAATGTTTTTGGACTCATGCCACACCCGGAGAGAGTGGTGAATCCATGGCAGCACACAGACTGGATGAGGATGGAAAGAGAGGAAGGAGATGGGATCAGGGTATTCAGGAGCATTCTGAAGTATCTGGAAAAGCTTTAATTATTTTCTCTGCTTTCAGTTTTTGATGATTCTTGTCAGAAGGGTTGAGGATTACAGAAAGGTGGATGATTTTATCAGAGAGGCATTTGAAATCTTCAAACTCGAGTTTCAGAATGAGGTCATTGTGAAGCCCAACTTTCTCAAGTTTGACAGTCCTGCAAATGGATGCATAACACACCCCGAGGTCGTGAAGGCCACAGCTGAAATTCTCAAGGAAAACGGACATGATGTGATCATAGCGGAGGGCGGGTTCTATGAGGACAGTGCAGATGAGTGCTTTCAGGAATTTGGGCTTTATGAGATTGCCGAGTGCATTAACATAAACAGGCAGAAAATGGTCAGCGTGGATATAAACGGGAAGGCTTTAAAAAGTGCTGAGATGGGCGAGATTGCACTGAAGGCGATGAAAATGCCATTCGTCTCTCTTCCCAAGATGAAGGTTCACACGCTTGCAAAGACAACGCTAGGAATAAAGAACAACATGGGGTTTCTCAGGAAGCCTGCCATGTTCATGCATCTGAAAATTCATCAGAAGCTTGTTGATCTCCTCCACGTTCTCAACCCCGAATTTGTTATTGTGGATGGAATTATAGGAGGTGCAAACAGCGAGAGCAACACCGTGCCAGTTGATCATGGAGTCATGATTGCAGGAAACAGTGTGATTGAGGTTGATGCAGTCTCATCCTACCTGATGGGCTTTGAACCCGAGAGCATAGGGTACATAAGGAAGGCTGCTGAAGAATTTGAAGTAAATCTGGAAGGGATAGAGATCAGGGGCGATGATCCTGAAGGTCTGAGAAGGGATTACAGAAGGAACATTGTCGGGAAGGTTCTCGGCATGTTTGACTGGTAGTTCAAAAGCCGGAGATATTTTAAAGGAGCGGGCATTCAGTTTATCCATGCGAAGGCTGATAGAGGCTGAACAGGCAAAGAAAATACTCTCCCGGGTTAAGATTGGGTTTGACGTTCTGACCCTCCCTCTTCACCTCTCGGCTGGAAGGGTGATCGCTGAGAGTGTTTATTCTCCAATAAACATCCCGCCATTCAGAAGAGCAACAAGAGATGGTTTTGCCGTGCTGAGCGATGATGTTGTCGGTGCAGATGAGAGAAATCCTGTGATCCTTGAGATTTCAGGAAAAATTGAAGCTGGAGAATTCAGATCTTTAAGGGTTGACAGCGGTAAGGCTGTTGAGATTGCAACTGGAGCTGTGATGCCTGAAAATGCAGATGCCGTGGTAATGGTTGAGAACACCGAAATCAGGGATGGTGTTGTTTATGTGAGGAAATCTCCATCCCCCGGAGAGAACGTGATGAATGAAGGCTCAGACGTCATGGCCGGCGAGGTCCTTGCAAGGGAGGGTGAGGTGATTGACACACTCAAAATTGGACTTCTTGCAGGGGCGGGGATTGGGGAGGTCAGGGTAAGGGACATGAGAATTGGAATAGTATCGACAGGAAATGAAATTCTCATGCCGGGACAGAAAATTGAGCCCGGGAAGATATACGATGTTAACAGCTTCACACTGTTTTCAGAAATCAGAAAGCTCGGAGCAACTCCGGTTATGATTGGAGTGGCGAGGGATGATGAGAGTGAGATGGTAGAAGTGCTCGATAGGGCTTTGAATGAATGTCATGCGATCGTAACCTCGGGCTCAACGTCTGCAGGAAAGGGAGATCTTCTTTACAGAATTGTTGAGAGAGAGGGTGAGATGATCTTCCATGGGGTGAGGGTTAAGCCCGGAAAGCCCTTTTTCTTCGGAGTTGTTGATGAAAAGCCTGTCTTCGGCCTGCCCGGATTTCCCACATCATGTCTCACAATCTTCATGGAGTTTGTTGCCGATGTTATAGCAGGTAACCTTGGATACAGACTTAACAGAAAAACTGTTCCTGGAAAGGTGGCAAAGAGAATCTTTTCAGAGGGCAGGAAAGAGCTCATGCCTGTTATTCTTGTCAGAAACAGAATATTTCCGGTTGAGAAGGGGTCGGGAGCAATAACCTCTCTGAGCGAGTCCTCAGGGTACATTGAAATTGAGGAAGGAGAGGAAATAATTGATAGAGGTGCGGTGAGAGAGGTAAAGCTTTTCGGGAAGGTTTATGACTTGGCTGTTGGAGGTCTCGACATTCACGAGCTTGTTGAGTGGGAGGGGGAGGTGAAGAGACTGACCACCGATCCAGAACTTGCAAGACTGGAGTTCATGAGAGGAAATCTGGATGCAGCATTCTTTCTTGGAGGAGATTGCTCAATCACCTACGGGTTTTATGGGAGGGAGGGGAGAAAAGGAGCAGTTTCAGGATATGGCATTGAGGCTGATGTTTATGCCAAAAGCCATCAGCATCTTGTCAGCATGTTAAGGCTCGGGATGGTTGATGGAATCTATCTGCTTGAACCATTTGCAGAAAGGTTTGGACTTGAGATAAAAATTCTGGGAAGTGCTGAGGTTGGATTTGAGGCTGTTGAGTGGCTTGAAGATAAAATTGAGTCTCATTTAAAGCGTTTCAGAAAGTAAAATCCAAGCAAGAGGGCAACTCCCAGGAGTGAGAGTGATATTGCCGGATAAATCTCCACTCTCCTCTCCCAGTCTCTTTCAAAGACATCTTTCATGAATCTTTCTGCCTTTTTGCTTTCTATAATCAGTGCAATCTCTCTGTTGAGCTTCAGTCCGTACTTGTTGAGGTTTGCAGAGGTTACGAGAACTCTGCCCTCCGTCACCATGTACTTCCCGTGGAGCTCATCAAACTCAGGAGACCTGACAGTTTTTGCCGTGACATTGGAGATAGTGTTCAGAAACTCCGCAACCTCTCTGCTTTTCTCATAGTCATTGAGCATCACCCTCACATCAACACCCCTTTTCGATGCATTCAGAATGGCATTCAGGAGTGGAGAGTCGGGTGTGAACCATTCAAAGCTCATGTAAGGGGCTGAGATGTACAGAAAACCCTCGGAGTTTTCAATGAAATCAAAAATCGGGTTGGAGTCGGGCATGATGTGAAGTGTTACACTGCCCTCAAACTCCACCCACCTGCCCTTCCCTTCCCTGTAGTCACCTTTAAGATCTGAAACACCTGATGGCTGGGACCTGAATTTCAGATCGTACTGAAAGAGCTCTCTGAGAAGATCAGCAGATTTACTGCCTGTGAACTCCACTATTATTCCCCTGTTGTCCCACTTCCAGTTTTCAGTGGTTATGACAACCCTGTCATTACTCAGAACCGCGTACTTGTAATGGAAGTTTCTGTAAGGGCCCTCAAGGAAGTAAACCTGATACTTTCTGCTCAGAAGGATTTCTTCGGCAGGAATTCCCCCCACAGGGTCTGCATCAACTGCAAATGTGAGGTTCCCCTGAAACACATCCTTAGTTACTGTATATGAGGCAACGTAGCCATCTCCGGCAAGCCTGTAGCTGGCTGGGGTGATGATCATTCTGCCCCTCACCTTCTCTCTCACAGGTTTAAAGGTGCTCCAGTCCTCGTATCTGAAATCCCAGCCACGATCTGTCTGGAAGTAAATCACTCCGCTGTCCCTGAACATCTCCTTCCAGCTGAAACTGACATTCCTGTTTCTGCATATCAGAACTACCTCCTCACCTCTGTTGCTGAGCCTTATCCCCTCATGATCGGGCATGAAACCGTAATGTCTGTAAAATGCAGTGGCGTTGTTTGCAATGTATCCTGTTCCGGGGGTGAGGTTAAAGCTGCTCTCAAAATCTGTCAGAACGCATGGCTCAGAGCAGTTAACCTTCACATACTCCCTCGAGTCATCTCCGTAAGGGTTGGGCAGAATCTCAAGAATCTCGCAGGCTTTTGATGCTGGAATTGACAGGATCAGTATCAGGATCACTGCTGAAAACCTTTCACGAAAGCTCATCTCTGAGCTCTCCCATTGTTGCAACCCTTTCAGCAATCACGTCATGCTGGTGAATGCTCTCCTCATTTATCTGCCTGAAGTAGATTCTCGTGTCATCCGGAGCTGAGGAAAACATTTCAACAGCCCTCTTTGCCATCAGTCTCACAGCATCCTCCACAAATCTCGGATTAAAGTGAGCTTTCATGACAACCTCAAGCTCATCCTCCCTTTTCAGAATCTCGTATATCTCGTAGCTCATCCCCGACTTTGCAACCTCTATGAGCTCCTCAACTCTCGGACGGAAGTTTTCCCTCACCTCCACCTTGACAAAACTTCTCCCTCTCTGGTTGTGGGTTGCAAGTGGAATTGATTTCATTATCTCGGATATCTGGTCTGCATCAAGTCCAATTTCCTCAAGCCTTTTAGCTGAATATGCCTTTACAAGTTCCTGAGCACAGGGACAGGCCGTTATGCCATGAACTTCAACTCCAATGTAAATCTTGCTCTCTCCACCTCTCCACTTCTCTGCCTCGCTGAATATCCTTATAACTTCCTGTGTCTGCTGGTTTGAGGAAGGTGTTCTCTTTCTCAGAATGTACTCGGCCTTCATGAAAACCTCCGCCTTGGTTGCATACTCATGCCTCTCGAGGAGCTCGTCAACTATCCTTATGTTCAGATCCTCCATGTTCTCAATGGGATCCCTGACCAGATTCTCAATCACCTCATCAACCGCTTCAAAGTTTCTGCTCAGGTTAACACCCTTTCTGGTTGATGGAAGATCAACGTAAACGTCAAAACTGGCTATAAGAATGACAGGCCTCTTCCCCTCTCTCCTGACCTGAACGAGCTTCCTTATTCCCCTGGCTCCAACCCTGCTCAGACCTATCTCCACATCGGGCTTCGAAAGCTGCACGTCCGGAAGCATCACAGTGGGAGTTTGGCAGGTATGATAAAAACCTTTGTGATTCTGTGCGCGGGGTAAATTAAAATTGTTTTGATTGTGGATGGCTCTCAGTTTCAGCAACCTCCCTTAATACTCTGGTGTTAATATATACTGGATGATTAATTATTTAAACTCAGCTGCGTTGACTGTTCAAAGAGAATCCGTATCCACAGCCATTACAATTCACGTCATTATGACTCATCAGGTGATAATCATGATGGATAAAGCTTATATATTGGTTGTTTAATAATAAACTGTTGAACAAGAGGTGGTAGCAGATGAAATGGCTTAGAGATGAGAAAGGTGTATCGCCTGTTATAGGCGTGATTTTAATGGTGGCAATAACCGTCATACTGGCGGCAGTGATCGCAAGCTTCGTTTTTGGACTTGGAAGCAAGGGTCCAAAGAGTGCACCTCAGGCGAGTCTGGCTGTTGTTGAGGCTAAAAATGGTGGAACTGGAGATAATGATTATGTATTGATCGAACATCAGGGCGGGGAAGGTATCGCCTGGGATGACCTCAAGATAACCTTAATAAATGCAACTGGAACCTTAATCGAAAAAACTTCAGGTGGATTTACTAAAATAGAAGCAACTGGTAATGACTTCTTTGAGCCTGGAGAGAGAGTTAATGTTACCAGTGTTAACTTAGGTGGTAGTGGAGATTACATTGAAGTTAAAGCAATACACATTCCAACTGGACAAACTATCTTTGCCACAAAGGTTCAGCTGAAAGATTAGGTTGAATAACCAACAATTATTAATAATTTTTATTTTAAGAAAATATTTAAAAATATTGTATTATAGTTACAGCTAAACTTTATTTTATTTCTCCTTCGAGCTTTCAATAATAATTTCCCTCAAAATCGAAATCTCCTCAACCTTTTTCCTCTCCAGAAACTCCACCAGCAAACCTTCAGGTCTTCTGGCTCTGTTTTCAGCCTTTAAAACACCTTTGGGGATGATTATGTAGTCGAGAGAAACATCGTACATGTTCTGAGGGAGGTTTTCATTTACAATCTGAACGGGATGGACAGTTGTTGCAATCGGGATGTCTATGTCAATGACCCCAATCTCAAGGAGAATTCCAAACTCAAGATCTCCATATCCCTCACCCTTTCCGAGCCTCTGACCATGTCTGTTCACAGCCACACTTCCCTCAACTATGAAATCCACCCTGCCGATTCCTGAGATCTCATCTGCCGTTTTCAGCTTTTTACCGAACCTGAATGCTCCTTTTATTGTCACACTTTCCCATAACTTTGATCCGGGAATACTTTCAGGATTCAGGATGAGAAACCCCTCTCTTATCCCTGGAGTTGGCATCAAAAGGGTCTTTCCCTCTTTCAGCGCCCTCAGCCTGACACCTCTCTGAGGACTGTCCGGATTGATTTTCACAATCTCAGCCTCTTTCCACTCCTTCAGACTCTTCAGATACTCCGCACATCTCTCTGCTCCTCTGAAGTTTGGAATTCTTCCATGGGGAGGCAGAGGAAATCTGGCTATCCCTTTCTCAGCCATTTTGTCCCATATTCTTTTCCTGATCAGTTCCTTTTCATCTCCGATCCTTCTGTAATCTTTTTTCATGGTAATTTCCCTCCACTCAGTTCCGGATCTTTCAATAATTCTCCAAAGTCTTTATAAACCCACAGACCGAACTGCAGAAAGATTTAAAATCGAACAGCAAAAAGGGCTGAGAGCCGATGAATGATGAACGTATGTGAAGGAGGTGGATGGTATGGTGTATGTCAGGTTTGATGTTCCTGAGGATCTGCAGAGTGAAGCTCTTGTCCTGCTTCAGAAGGCAAAGGAGACCGGTAAGGTGAAAAAGGGTACAAACGAGACAACAAAATCAGTGGAGAGAGGTCTGGCAAAGCTTGTGTATATAGCCATGGATGTCGATCCTCCAGAGGTTGTGGCTCACCTCCCTCTGCTCTGTGAGGAGAAGAACATTCCCTACGTCTATATAAAGAGCAAGGAAGATCTTGGAAAAACAGTGGGAATTCAGGTTGCGTGTGCTGCGGCAGCGATTCTGAATGAGGGTGAAGCCAAGAAGGAACTTGAGACTGTTGTCTCAAAGGTGAATGGTCTCAGGAAATAATCATTTTTTGAGGTGAATGATCATGGCCGAGGATGAAGATATTCAACCAGCTGAGGTTGTTGAGATTGTAGGAAGGACAGGAATGCATGGCGAGGCAACTCAGGTTAAAGTAAGGATTCTTGGCGGGGAAAATAAGGGCAGGATCATAACCAGGAATGTTTTCGGTCCTGTGAAGGTTGGAGATGTCCTGATGATCAAGGAGACTGCAAGAGAGGCCAAGAAGCTTGCAGTGAGGTGATTTGAATGGTTCTTGAAAAAAGGATATGCTCGTTCTGCGGTGAGGAAATAGAACCAGGGACAGGCAAAATTTACGTCAGGAAGGATGGGAGGATTCTTCACTTCTGCTCCAGAAAGTGTGAGAAAAACATGGTTGTGCTGAAGAGAAATCCGAGAAAGCTGAAGTGGACAAGGTACTATGCAGGGAGGAAGTGATATGGAGAGAACATTTGTGATGGTGAAGCCTGACGGGGTCCAGAGGGGGCTGATTGGAGAGATCATTTCAAGGCTTGAAAGGAAGGGTCTCAAGATTGTTGCAATGAAGATGATGCACGTAAGTCAGGATACAGCGAGAGAGCATTATGCGGAGCACAGGGAAAAGCCGTTCTTCAGCTCTCTTGTTGAATACATAACCTCAGGCCCCGTTGTTGCGATGGTTGTTGAGGGCAGGGAGGCAATCTCTGTTGTCAGGAAGCTTGTTGGAAAGACGAATCCTGCTGAGGCCGATCCTGGCACAATAAGAGGTGACCTTGCCCTTGACATAGGCAGAAATATTGTTCACGCCTCAGATTCCCGGCAATCTGCAGAAAGGGAGATAGGGATTTTCTTCTCAGATGATGAGATAATGGATTACAGGAAGTTTGATGAGGGCTGGGTTTACGAGCAATGAAAAATCTGAGAACTCCGATTGTTGCGGTTCTTGGACACGTGGATCATGGAAAAACAACCTTACTTGACAGAATCAGAAGAAGCAATGTAACTGCGAGGGAGGCAGGAGGCATAACCCAGCACATTGGAGCAACGGAGGTTCCACTGACTGCAATTGAGGACATCTGCAGAGAGATATGGAATGTTAACATCATAATCCCCGGACTTCTTTTCATTGATACTCCAGGTCACAAGGCGTTTACGAATCTCAGGAGAAGGGGAGGTGCACTTGCGGATCTTGCGGTTCTCATAGTTGACATAAACGAGGGTTTCAAGCCCCAGACTGAAGAGGCACTTATGATTCTCAGGACATTTAAGACGCCATTTGTTGTCGCCGCAAACAAGATAGACAAGATTCCGGGGTGGCAGAGCACTGAGGGAAAGCCCTTCATGAAGAGCTATGCTGAGCAGGATGATATTGTTAAGCAGAGGCTTGATAACAGGATTTACGAGCTGATTGGAGAGCTGTATCAGCGCGGTTTTTCTGCAGACAGATTTGACAGGATATCTGATTTCACTAAAAATGTGGCCATAGTCCCCATATCTGCTCTTACAGGGGAGGGGGTCCCCGAGCTTCTCATGCTCCTCGTCGGACTTGCCCAGAGGTTTCTTGAGAGCAATCTGAGGCTTCATGTTGAGGGAAGGGCAAGGGGAACTGTACTTGAGGTGAAGGAGGAAAAGGGACTTGGACTGACTTTTGATGCCATTCTGTACGATGGTACGCTGCATGTTGGAGACAGAATAGCAATAGGGGGAAGAGAGGGGATTATTGTAACCCACGTCAGGGGAATTCTGAGGCCGAGACCATCAAAGGAGATGCGGCTCGAGTCAAGGTTCAGGAGTGTTGAGAGCGTCACAGCTGCAGCAGGTGTGAAAATCGTGGCTCCTGATGTTGAGGGTGTTCTTGCCGGCAGTGAATTTGAGGTTGTTGAGAGTGATGAAGATCTGAAGAATTTTGAGGAGAGGATGAAAAGGGAGTATCAGGAGATAACAATTGAGACAGATGAGGAGGGAATTGTGATAAAGACCGACACTCTTGGATCTCTCGAGGCATTGATAAACGAGTTCAGATCCCTCAATGTTCCGATAAAGAGGGCTGACGTTGGAGACATAACCAAGAAGGATGTTGTTGAAGCTTCTGCAAACAGGGACGAGCTCAACAGGGTTATAGTTGGATTCAACGTCAAACTCCTACCCGGAGTTGAGGATGAATGTGTAAAGTACGGTGTGAGGGTTTTCACAGATCAGATAATCTACAGCCTGATTGACAGCTTCACCCAGTGGAGAGATGAGGAGAAGAGGCTCAGGGAGAGGCAGAAAATAGAGTCGATAATCATGCCGGGAAAAATCCAGCTTCTCAAAAACTACATATTCAGAAGGAGCAAGCCCGCGGTCATCGGGGTTAAAATTCTTGCCGGAGAACTCAGAAAAGATGTAAGGCTGATAAAGGAGGATGGAACTCCGGCCGGCATTGTAAGGAGCATGCAGAAGTCTGGAGAGCATGTTTCAATTGCGAGAGAGGGTGATGAGCTGGCGGTTGCCATTGATGGCGTGACAATCGGGAGGCAGCTTGAGGGGGATGAGGTGCTGTATGTTGATGTTCCTGAGAGACATGCGAGGGTTGTTGAAAGGGAGCTGATTGACACTCTCAGCGAGGAAACAAAGAGGGCATTTTCAGAGTTTCTTGAGCTGAAGAGGAAGGAAAACACTTTCTGGGGAAGGTGAGGCCGCAATGTATATTAATCCTCTCCGTTCTAAGCTTTCCATTCATGCTGATGGTATGAAAAGAGGTGGTGAAAGTGGAGTTTAAGGTTGTGATCTCAGATCCGGGAACAGGAAAAGCTTATCAGAAGGTGATAAGTGGAGCAAATGCAAACAAGCTCATTGGAAAGGAGGTCGGGGATGCTGTAAACGGAACAGTTGTTGAGCTCCCTCCTGACTATGAGCTCCAGATAACAGGTGGGAGCGACAAGGATGGATTTCCAATCAGACCTGACATTCCCGGACCTGTCAGAAAGAGAATACTTCTCTCAGGCGGAATAGGCTACAGACCGAGGGAAAAGGGCATAAGGAAGAAGAAGATGGTCCGGGGGAGAACGATAACAAGAGACATTGTTCAGATCAACATGAAGGTAGTGAAGCATGGAAAAATACCTCTTGAGGAGTACTTCAAGCAGTCCCAGGAGTGAAGCATGGGATTTCTCGAGGACAAGGTGAGGGCAAGAAATTTTTACAGATATTTCTCTAAGATATATGATTTTGTAAATCCCTTTTTCTACTCTGCTGAGATGCGGAAAACTGTTGTTGACATGGCAAAAATCGTAAAGGGAGATACGGTTCTTGAGGTTGGGTGCGGAACAGGTTTCACAACCCGGGAGATAGCTGAGAGGGTTGGGGAGGAAAATGTTGTTGCAGTGGACCTAACCCCCGAGCAGATGGAAAGAGCAATCATAAGGTTCAGAGGATCCCATTTTCTGAGAGGTGATGCCGAAAATCTGCCCTTCAAGGACAACACTTTTGATGCATCAATTTCCGCGGGAAGCATTGAGTACTGGCCGGACCCTGTTAGGGGCGTGCGGGAAATGGCAAGGGTAACGAAAAAAGGTGGGAGAGTTGTCATCCTTGCACCGAGAAAGCCCGACAATGCACTTGTCAGAAAATTTGCAGAAAGCATAATGCTCTTTCCTTCCACCCAGCAGATGGTTCTGTGGATGGAGAAGGCGGGACTTGAAGACATAAAGTATGTTGAAACAGGTCCCTATTCGTTCTGGAGCAAACTTGTTGTTATAGCATCAGGAATCAAATCGTGAGGTGGTTTTTTGGATACATCGAATGATTTCAGGATAAGGCTTGCAGAAAAGGGAGTGGAGGAGCTTGAGAATTCTCTAAGCAACATCAGACTGCAAAGGAGAAAGGAGCTTGTTAAGGAGATATCAGGGCTAAAAAGCGAGATACAGATTCTGAAGTACTCTTACATGCCCTTTCGGGATCTTGCAGAGTATGAATCCACGATCAGAATATCCAAGGTAGCGGAATCAGCTCTTGAAAGAGTTATGGAAGCTGAAAGAGATTTCCATCAGATAAATTCAAGATTCTGGCTTGACTATCTTTCATCACTGCCATCACTGCTTGGTAGAGGGGATATAGAAAGAGCTTACGAAGCAGTCAGGTACTTTTCAGGGAAAATCGTCTCCACAACTGAGATGGGTGAGAATTTGTGGCTGTGTTCATTTGACTGCGGGTTCAAAATGGAGATTGTAACGAACTCTAAGGAATTCAGGGCTGGAACTGAGGCTGTTGTCAGCTTTCTCCCTCCGAGACAGTTTGGAAATGCCGTGAGCGAGGGAATGTTCGTCTCTGCCAGAATCGGTAAAATGGGTGAGCTCACTCACGATGAAATTCTGTCCATAGGGGAAAGCCTTGGAGAGGTCGAGGCAGTCATTCTGAACGTAATCTGAGTTGCTGGTGGGATTTGTGGCAGGGCATTGAGTCCAACCCCTCTTTTTCAGGAATTTGGTGTCGCTCGTATAAAAATATAAATATTTCAAATTCGATATGAATTCGGGGGATGAAAATGGAAAGAGATGCGGTACTTGCTGGGATCATGGTAATCTCTTCGGTGACTCTGACATGGAAGTGGCTCTCGCTTTATGACAGGGTTGACGCTGTTGTAATTTTTTCAGCTTTCCTCCTGACTCTCTCTCTTGGACTGCTGCTCATAAGCATGGAGTACAGAATGCAGAAAATGAAGGAGGAGTTTGAGAGCGTTAAGAGGGCTGTTGCAATAAATTCGGCGGACTTGGAGGAGAAAATGGAAGGAAAGATAAGAGCATACATGGAATCAATTGAATTCAGGCTCGACAGGATTGAGAGGAGGCTCTACAGATAATTATAATTAAAACTCTGAATAACATTTTACCATGGGGAGTGACATTGGAGAGATACTCAGCAAGGAACAGGTCGATCTTGATTACTTTTCAGGAAGGAAAATAGCCATAGATGCTTTCAACACCATTTACCAGTTTATAACAACTATAAGGCAGCCTGATGGAACTCCTTTAAAGGATTCCGAGGGGAGAATCACATCACATCTTTCAGGATTGCTTTACAGAAATGCGAATCTGATTGAGAATGGAATAAAGCCAATTTACGTCTTTGATGGAAAGCCACCATCATTCAAGTCAAAGGAGATAAGGGAGAGAACTGAAAGGAAGATTGAGGCAGAGGAGAAGTGGGCTGTTGCTGTTGAGAGAGGAGAGGATGCAAAGAAGTATGCCATGATGGCGGCCAGAATTGATGAATACATAATTGAATCCTCAAAGAAGCTCCTAACCCTTCTCGGGATCCCTTACATTGATGCTCCCAGTGAGGGTGAGGCTCAGGCATCTTTCATGACATCAAGAGGGGATGCGGACTTTACCGGAAGTCAGGATTATGACTCGCTGCTTTTTGGTTCTCCCGTTCTTGCCAGAAATCTCACGATAACCGGAAAGAGGAAGCTGCCGGGGAGGAATGTTTACGTGGATGTGAAGCCCGAGGTCATCTCTCTTGAGGAGAATCTTAGAGCTCTTGGCATAACAAGAGAGCAGCTCGTTGACATTGCAATTCTGGTTGGAACCGACTACAATGATGGAATAAAGGGTATAGGTGCAAAGAAAGCTCTGAAGCACATCAAGACCTACGGGGATATCTTCAAAACACTGAAAGCTCTTAAGGCAGAGATTGAGAACCTTGAGGAGATAAGGAACTTTTTTCTGAATCCACCGGTTGCAGAGGAGTATGAGATTCACTTCAGAGAACCAGATGAGAAAGGAGTTATTGAGTTTTTATGTGAGGAGCATGATTTCAGCAGGGACAGGGTTGAGAAGGCCGTGGAGAGAATCAGGGTAAACATCTCAGCCTCACAGTCAACCCTTGACAGGTGGTTCTGATGCACGAGCATGAGAGTGTTGAGGAATTCAGAGCAGGAATCATAACAGTTTCAACCTCGAGATTCCGGAAATATGGTTATGTTGAGGGTATCCAGAACATTCCTGATGATGATAGGTCCGGGAAGCTCATAGCCAGCAGGATGGGTGAGAGAGCAGCATATTACAAACTCATTCCGGATGATGTGCATGAGATAAGGAAGGCGGTTCTGGATTTTGATGGCGATGTTCTCGTCATCACAGGGGGAACGGGGCTGACCCCTTCAGATGTGACAGTTGAAGCACTTGAATGCATTTTTGACAAGAAAATTGAGGGCTTTGGGGAGATATTCAGGGCTGAGAGTTACAGGGAGATAGGCTTCAATGCCATTCTGTCAAGAGCAACCGCAGGGATTGTTAATGGAAGGGTGATCTTCTGTCTTCCGGGATCTGTGAAGGCTGTCAGACTCGGGATGGACATAATCGAAAAGACAGTCCGGCACATACTTTCTCATGCGAAGGGAGAGAGATGATTGTAAGGTATGAGGTTTTTGATGAGGATTACATCCCTGAGGAGATACTTTTCAGGGATGAGCAGATCAGAAGGATAGCCTTCAATCTGAAACCCGCTGAATACGGAAGCAGACCGGTGAGCATGCTCTGTCTTGGTCCCCCTGCAACCGGAAAAACGACTGTGATGAGGTACATTCTGGGAAAGGCAGGCGAGAATCTTAAAGGAATTTACATAAACTGCCAGGTGCACCAGACAAAGCAGCAGATATTCTTCAAGATATTTGAAAGCCTTTACGGCTACATTCCGCCCCCGGGCATATCTTTCCAGAAGCTTTACAGCTCAATCCTTAAAAAAGGGGTTGAGGGAAAGGAGATATTCTTTGTTGTTCTTGATGACCTGAATCTCCTGTCTGAGAAGCTTGTAAATGAGGTGATATATCTTCTTCTGAAAGGTCATGAGGAGATTGGGGGTTTTAAGGCGGGAATTGCAGGGGTATCCACAGACACAAACCTCTCAGGTCTTTTAAACTCAAAAACTCTCTCTGTTTTCCATCCAGATGAAATTCTTTTCCCTGTTTACGATTTTGAGGAGATGCTTGAAATTCTTGATCGGAGGGCAAGAGAGGGACTTGTTGGCGGAAGGGTGAACAGAGAGGCTCTTGAAATGATAGCTGAAAAAGCATTTGAGTACCTTGACCTGAGGTTCGGGATACACCTTCTCAAGATGGCGGTTTTGAATGCGGAGAAGAAAGGAAAGGATACCGTTGGAGCTGATGATGTGGAGGAGGTTGCTGAGAGCAGCAGGGATGTGTTTTTCAGAAAAATGCTGTCCTCTCTGAGCAGAGATGAGGTGGACGTTCTCATTCACATCTACACCTCCAGATCAAGATTCACCGGAGATCTGTACAGGGAGATGGGCAGAAAGATGGGATACACAAAGTTTTTTGAAATCCTCAGGAAACTTGAAAATCTCAGGTTCATAGACACTGCAGTTAAGTACGAGAAAGGGTTAAAAAGGTACGTTCTCAGGAGATTCAGGGCCGATGAGATACTCGATGCTGTGGAGAAATATCTGAAATGATCCTTCTTATCTCATGGATATCTGCATCTGTCTTGAAGGATGTCCCCGAAAACCTGGTTCTGGATGCTGCATATCCGGCATCCCTCAGGGCATTTATAACATCAGCAATGGGTGGAGGGGATATTTTAAGGCTTCTGCACACCTCATGAATCTCGTAATGGGTTATTGCTGGAATCTCCTCTTCTATTCTCTGGAAAAGTCTGCCTGTCTCACCATCTTTGCTCAGAGAGGACACAAACTCCCTGTCATGAAGCTCTCCAAGCCATAACGGACCATACATCCTGTATTCAGTCCCGCACTCACAGAAAATTTCCGGTGTATGGAAAACATTCTTCCATTCCCTTCTCATACATTTCTGGCAGTGAAGAATGTATCCTACTTTCTCATACACCTTTCCAGCCCCTCTGCTGCTTTTTCTCAGCCTCATGTGAACTCTGTAGTAGTGCTCCTTTGTCCAGGATATCAGAACTTCAGGATACTTGTCGTATTTTGTCATTTCTCTCACTATCTTTCCGATAAGCATTCTCAGACCTGTTTCATGGTAGTATTCTGTTTTTTCAGCGTAAGCTCCATACTTTCTCAAACCCGACATGGGAGAGCTTCCGCACAGAGCTGATGTATCTGTTGCTGTGATGCTCAGAAATCTCAGGGCTGATTTTGATGCAGAATCAATGAACTCTGATGGGGACCCAAATGGGTCGATATCAATGTGGTGGTAGCTCTTTTCCCTCATCAGAGCAGATGCATCCCTGTTATAGACCAAAGCATCAATTCCATTCAGCCTGAGATTCCTCTCTATTGTCTCACATGCCCTTTTGCTTATATCATTGAATTCCACATTTTCAAATCCTGCCTCAAGATGGGCTCTTATCCCTCTGACACCTGATGCAGCCAGTGCATCAAGATAACTTCTGCTCTCGAGTCTTCTGAAGACTTCCATATCTGCATCTCTGCAGAATTTCATTCTGGGGTTGTAGAACACTTTTTCGGGAATTTCAATTCTGGCTTTTCCCTCAGTGATCAAACCTCATCACCAGCTCCTTAACAACCCTGTTCCTGTTCTCTCTTGTCAGCTTAAAAAGCTCAAACTCCCTTCTCACCCTTTCAGCGAGAGGGTGGGATGATCCGTAATGTACGGTGAAAATCAGATTATCGTGACTGTCCATCAGTTTGCTGATAGCACTGACAAAGGATCTGCTTTTCAGCTCCATGGGACCGATCTCGTCTATTATAACCAGATCTGCATCGGCATATCCTTCAATTCTTCGGGATATTTTTTTCAAGGATTCTAAGAAAACAGCATACTTTCCCACTCTCGGGAACCCATCACCTTTTTTTGCAAGAATTTCTGAGAAGTCAGTGTGAAGCTCCATCATCACAAAACCAGCTCTCAGTCCTTTTTCCCTGATTTCAGATGTTACGAATCCCTTTACCATTATCCTGTCCTTTAATGCAGAATATATTTTAAGACAGGCTGTTGTCTTTCCGACACCCGGAACTCCTGTAATCGCAACCTTCATTCCAGAACTACCAGAACATCCCCGGTCTCAACTCTCTGCCCTTCTTCAACCCTTATCTCCTTCACCTTTCCTGAAGATGGTGCAACAATTTCGTTCTCCATCTTCATAGCTTCCAGTATCAGGAGGGTATCTCCTGCCCTAACCGCATCTTCTTCAGAAACCAGAATCTTAGTTATGTTGCCTGGAATCACCGCCTTTACAACCTTCTCTCCGAGGTCAAGAGCTTTTGAAACCCTTTCATCCTTTTTCAGGGATCTTATCTTTGCCTCCTCAACCTCAACCTCGATAACACTGTCATTAACCTTAACCCTGTAGAGGTAATCGGCAACCTTCTCAACCTCAGCAAAATACGTCTTACCTGAAAGATTGACCTTGAATTTCCTCATACCGGCATATGGTATGGGCATGATAAAAAAACTTTTGCCGGTCAGAATTTTACCCTTCTGACAGAGATGTACGAGACATTCCCATTTTTCTCAAAAACCGGATAAAGCAGAGTTTTCCTGACAGCGTTGCACAGTCTGACATCACCCGCAAGCTCCCTTGCTGAAACATCTGATTTCAGCCTTACAAGGTATTTTGAGTGTTCCAATTCCTTCAGGCTTCTTATCTTAACATACACTCTGAACTCACTTCCGAATTTTAGGCCTGTTTTTGCCATAAACCTCTTCTCTCTTAAATCTCTGTAAATCTGGTATATTCTGTCAAATGAGGGGAAAATTTCCTGTCCGACTCTGTAAATTCTGCTGAAATCTTCTTTTACATTCATAATTTCCTTTTCGATCAGGTAAAGGCCCTCGTATATTGAAAGCAGAACCCTCCCACCTCTTTCCGTACCGTAAAAGTATCTTCTGTGCAGCTCCAGATTCCCGGTTACAAAGAATCCCCCTGAAAATTTCGCATCAAATGGCTTTATCTCCTCTTCATGCTCCCCCCTCCCGTTAAAGGAGTCAACAAAAAAGTAACTTACCTCTCCCTCACTATCAACCACGGCTATTTTCTTGTTTTCAAGGTCTCTGAGCTCTGATATGCTTATCGTGACAGACTCGTGAATCGGGATGTAGTCATCAAAGCTTCTTGTGCTCACCTTTTTTCCCCTTTCCCTCAAATCCTCAAAGACGAAGTATCTGACAGGATCGGCGTGGGATAGGATGTCCTCAAAGTCCATAACTCTCTTCCCGTCGTACACTTCCAGAATTCCTTTTGAAATCAGGTATGCAGCCTCTTCTGGACTGAGAATTAAGCGATCACCCTCTACTCTTCCAAAATTCCTCTTTATCAGTCTTTGAGATTTTTCTGTTATCACCGCTCCATCTCTGAACTCTCCTCTCATTCTCTGTAAATTTGGATTCAGATAATTAAAGATTGCGAGGATAAACTTTAAATTCCATACCATTGGCTGCAAATTAGAGCCGCCGTAGCTTAGCTGGTAGAGCGCCGGACTGTTAATCCGGTGGTCGCAGGTTCGAATCCTGCCGGCGGCGTCTGGAACTGAGGTTCGACGTCGCAGGTTCGCATCCTCCTTTTTTATTCATATTTTTTGTACATATTTTTTGTAAATTTATATTTTTTGTAGATTTGGCTATATTGTCGCATTTTGAGCTCCCGTTGTGTTTTCGCAGAATAACTCTATATTGTTTATTTTTTATTTTATTTTTTAGAATATTAAATTACTATATATCAAAAAACGGATTTCTGTTTGATTGTGATTTTTTCCACTTTTTTAAAATTTAACTCTGGATACGTATTAGTTACAAGAGCATAACATTTAAATATTCAGAGTTATGATAATGAGAGGTAAACCCAGATCCTGTTGGGGGATATTGTCACTCTTCAACAGGGTCTGGCAAGAAACAGTAGTAGTATAAATAAGACGTACATGATGTCTGAAGGAGTTGTGAGAGGTGTCTGGTCTCAGGTGTAGGGTTCAACATTTCCGAAAATTTCGGTTTAGGTTTTATTTTGAGATCAGATTACATATTGATGGTATGTTTTCGGGAGGTAGGTCGTATGGATGAGTTAAAAAAAGTTTCTGGATTTGTCGCAGTGATATTATTTCTGGGCATTCTTGGAACTGCAAGTGGTGCAACCTATAATGTGAACAGCTGTACTGAGATAAACAAGTCCGGTAAATGGGTACTTACAGCAGACATACTGAATAATGGCTCTCTTTATTGTTTTAACATAACTGTAAGTGATGTGATATTCGATGGGAATGGCTCTGTAATTGATGGGGTTGATAATGCCAATACTTACGGATTTTACATTTACAATTCGACTCAAACTCTCACAAATATAACTATTGTGAATGTGACAATCTCGGATTGGAATTACGGCATATTCTTCAATAACGTAAATAGGTCAACGGTCTCCAACACTACTCTGAATTCAAATGCTGTAGGTATTGATATCCAGAATTCCGATAACATAACTGTGGGGGACAGTACAGTTAATGGGAGTACACAAAATGGAATTCATGCTCAGAATTCAAGAGATTTGATTGTGTCAAACAACACTATTAAAAACAATGATGGAAATGGTATTTCCTTGGACAACTCTGACAATAATGAAATCAGAGACAATACAATAGCTGCCAATTCCCAGAATGGAATCAGGTTAAATTACTCCAATAGTAGTGTTGTAAAAAATAATAGAATAGAGAACAATGGTAATGGTGTGATCATTGTAACCTCTCAATCCAACACGTTTTACAATAATTACTTCAACAATACCAACAACGTTACCTTTTCAGGCACAGTTCTCCAGAACACTTGGAATGTTTCAAAACAGGCTGGAACCAATATAATTGGGAGAAATGTTATTGCAGGTAACTTCTGGGCAAATCCAAGTGGAACCGGGTTCTCGGAGACATGTAAAGATGTGGATGCAGATGGGATATGTGACAGCAATTTCACGATTGCCCTGAATAATGTAGATGAACTCCCACTCGCACCGCTTTCGTACTCAATAACCTACTGCAGAAAAATAAATTCACCAGGGATTTATACTGTTGATGCAGACATTCTGAATGCGACAGTAACTACGGAAACAGACAATGCATGTATTGATATAGAATCAAGTGATGTCTGGATAATTGGGAATGGTAACTTAATTGATGGGACTGGTGACATCAATACTTATGGTGTTTATGTTCATGATTCACTCAGCAGTCCGTTGACAAATATCACAGTTCAAAACTTAACTCTAACTGAATGGGGTTATGGAATTTACTACGAATGGGTGAAAAATGGCAGTATTTTCAATGTTACTGTTAGATCAAATAATTATGGTGTGAGTCTTGATACTTCAACGAATGTTACAGTTCAAAATAGCATTGTAGTTCAGAACAATTATGGTCTGTATCTTCTTTCTAATTCTAACAACAACACAATCCATACAAATAATATCTCAGATAATGTTTTGGTTGGTATACAGCTTACTAATTCAAATAACAACCTTATTTACAATAATTACTTCAACAACACAAACAATGCACAGGATGATGGTCTAAACATCTGGAATATAACTCCCACAAAAGGGATAAACATTGTCGGGGGACCATATTTGGGGGGCAATTACTGGAATGATTATGTTGGTATAGACTTAAACGGTGATAGATTGGGTGATTTACCGGTTCCCTACAATACGGGAATAACATTGGGAGGAGATTTTGAGCCTCTGTTGATGTTAGTCTATAACAAAAACAAGGACAAATGGTATGGCACAATTCAGGCAGCTATAAATGACGCCTCCCCTTACGATATCATAAAAGTTAACTGTACGTTAAGTCCGTTATGTGTGTTTCAAGAAAACTTAATCATAAACAAACCCC